>OKRB01000086.1:0-55910 GCA_900290245.1 Candidatus Sulfuritelmatomonas gaucii
GATCTCTTGCCATGCGTCCTTTTCACGCGGGAAGTTGGCAACTGCACCCACTACAACGGTGTGTTCGACCTTCCTTCCGCTTTCTGGCTTCAGAACGTACCAGTGGTAGACCCAGACGTCCCCTTTCTTGCGTTCTTGTTTAGTGATCCATCCCCTTTGCGCCATTTCAGATCCTTTCTTTCATGGCGCTGGAGACTGCCTGAATTCGATTATTCGCCAATTCGCCGAGGATGGAAACAGCTTTTCCCGTCGGCCACTGGCGGGGCTCCCGGCCCCATCGAATTCCCACAAAAATCAGCAAAACTCTACCTCCGAGCCGTAATTGCCTTGCAAATCTCACTGAGCCGAAACCGCCAGGTCCGCCGAGCGCCGGTTCCCAATGGATAGGCTGGAATCTGGCCGGCACGTGCCATCTCGAGGACGCGGCGGGGCCTTATCCCTAACAGCTTGGCAGCCCGCGTAGCGTCCACAAATGGTTCTGGAGTAATCGTGGTACACATTGGAATTCCTCCGCCCAGTTGATCCTTCTCGAATTCAATCTCACTCCATGACAAAGCGTTCAGGGCTTCGACTTTGAGCTCGCGTAACATCTCCGTGTTCGCCTTGAGGTACTCTCGACGTGCAACCCGTGACGAAGATCTGCTCCGAAATTGGCAAGAACTAGCTGCCTCGTTCGCTCGTTCATCTTCACATCATCTCGAGCATTTCAACCCGAAGGGCAATTGGAGTATTCTCATATTGCGTGGGTTCAGGAAGTGACCATACCCGCACATCTTTGCCTTTCACGCTCATACGCTCCGATGTGGCTCCCATTTGCTTTAACCAAAGCCAGATTTGGTGTGGCTTGCATTGGAATCTCCGGATGGCTAGATATTGGAACAAGTCATCTGAGCGAAAATAGACGCGCCCGTTTTGGATATACGAATTGCCTTTGATTAACTCGTCCCGATTTCTTGCAGGGCGGCTACCGCTGAAGAAATTATCCAGACGATTCTCGAATTGCCCCTGCTCACTGGCATCTTCAGGATCTTCCACGATGTCGCAACTCTCAATGAGATCCTTCAGCCTCTCAAGCCACTCTGTCGACTTGGGAAGCATAATGACCTCGTTGAATTTGTCCACAAAAGCCCTCTGGAGCGACCGAGGGCTTAACAGCATTTCCGTAGTCAATTCGACGCGCATCCCTTGATGCTCGGCATACCATCGCACGGAGTCTTTACTGACGCATTTCGTCAAGTTGTCAATGGGGAATACGGCTGTCTCACCGTTTCCTCTCATTCCAATGCCAAACTTTCGCCTCACACAGGTCTTCTTGTCGCAATGGTTTGATATTGGAGGATTCTTGCAAGTGTAGGAATAATCCTTTCGACTGTTGCTCTTGCGAATTTGATCTAATTCGCTTTGCTTCAAAGGTGGTTGTACATGGTTAAAGTTGAACTCTGCTAACGCATCTTCCCAATCTGCTGGACGGGATTTCTTGTAATAGATCGCAACATTCATCAAAGCATTGTTTCGAAATCCTTCGATGCCAACCGTTGCTAAGTGTTGAAGGCAAGGAGGTCCATCCTCGAACATGTTGGACAATGGAGCTTGAACTTCTTCTAGATCGCTGCTGGTGATGCGCATCATATTGCAATAAGCGAGAAAGTCCTTCAGGTCACGAATTGGCTTTCCATTTCGAATGGCATAACGCCGAGTTCCTTTCGCGGAGAATGCTCCATGATACGGAATATTGATCCAGTTTCCAACATCATTCTGATTGGCTCGCATAACCTGTTTCGGAAACACTTCGCATCCGCCGTATCCGAGACGAGCTGCGAATGCAGTCAACTTGGCCTGCATCAATTTAGCCGAAATAGGGGTCTTGGAGAATAGATAGAGATGGACTCCTCCGCTCTTACTCAAACAAACTACGAGCGGGAGATTAAGCTTGCGGATCCGTTTTTCAAGGTCCTCAACGCTCTCTTTCAGATGAGGCTCGCCCTGAATATCAATATCGATTGCACCAAAGCAGCAAGTGTTATCCCTAAGAAGAGAAATTACCCCGAGACTTTTAATGCCGCCGTTGAGATGCGCTCGGTATTCCCTCGGCGTTGCACCAGACCTCATAGTCTGCGCTCGTCCTTTGATTTTCCCATTCTCGTCCGGTTGTTCAGACAGTTCATGCTCCCCGTGCGCGTCTTCATAGCCGCAGAAAAGAGCTGAAAACTGGTCGCAGAGCGCGTCCTCTTCAGTCTTCGCATTCGAAGCAGAAGCGTGCTTCCCATTCTCCGAATCGAGGGCAGAAGTTGGTGACTTAATCGCCAATGTTGTTTTTGATTCAATTTTCGCTTTTTCTGAAATTGCCATTCCCAATCCCCAAGATTTCTTTCCAGTAAAGCCATTCCGCGGAATAAATAAGGGCGACAGGCACCCTAACTTTGTCTTCTTTTCAACTTGGCGGCATCCGAAATCCTTGCGTTTCTCAATGACGCCGAAAACCCATACTTTGATAGGCTCACAGCTGCACCAAATTGCGAATTTGACCTGGATTGATTGTGCGACCGGAATTGCTTAATGCAATGCGCCGGAGAAAGCACTGTGTTTTCGCGGCTATGAAAAGGGTCTAAGCGCGGAGGCGCTTCGGGCGGCCGATACGTTTCCCTTCTGCCTTCGCCCGCGACATCCCGTCCCTGATCGCACCAGGAAGGTAGAGTCGCATATCCTTCGACGCGAAATCACGATCGGGTTTAGTTCTTAGGGAGTCGGTCAAGACAATGGCATTGATACTCTGATCTTCGGGCTCGAGGGGAGGCCTCTTTTGTAGTTGTAGGATTTGCTCGGGTTGCAGGCTATTCAATATTTCCCAATTCTGGCTCTTCCCCTTTAGCGGTTCTCTCATGAACTGCAACCATACCCACTCTATTTGTTCTCGAGTCAACTTTCGAATTCCGATTTCGCGAAACTTACGATACAAGCAGCCCGGTCCGGGATGCGCCTGATGACAAAGAGGGCATATACCCTGATTAATGATTTGCCTTGTTCTAAGCTGCTTTTCGGATTGATGCTTTGGGCAGAGCTTCTTGTACTTGACTTCGGCGTGAGAGCAGCCCTTATTCGGACATCGCGAGTGTCGATCAATCATGTCGCGAGGGTTCACTGGCTTTCCACATGCAGCACAATAGAGTGCAGAGCTCCGGCACTTTACGCAGCGGCCGAGCTGAGCGAGCTTGTCGAGACGGTCGTCTTTGTAGGGTTTGGGGTCGTATCTCACTTGCCTTATTCTCATCCTGCGTGAAATGTATGCGCGGTGCGAGATCTGCTCCCGCGCATTTTCACGTATTCCACGTAGTGTTGGGATTCGCTTATTTCAACGCATAGATGCTACCACCTCACGAATTCTGGAGAGACGTCGCATGGTCGGCGTCCCGCGCGTTCCCGAGACGCATTTAGACCCGCGCGAGGATACCTGGCGGGCCCACGCTATTGGGCGGAGAGGCTCTGCAGGCGGCATGATAAGGGTTTGGATGTGGTCTCCCCACTGACAGGCTCCGGAGGACGCTGTTAACCTTCCCGAACATCGAAATCCTTTTTGAAGGCGGTGGTCCCAGTCACCGACAAGATGACCGTCAAGAGGAGAGTCTGCCGATAAATATAAGTGCAATTCGAGTAACTAAAATATCGAATTCCATTCGTGATCGCCCCGGATTAGAGAACGAGAGATGAATCCGTCGGGGCTACCCGTCTCGCCGGGAAGCGCCGGAGCTGAGAGACGAAGCTTAAGTTATTGAAAAAGCGTAAGATAAAGAGAATTCCGTCGCTCCGTCGCCTGGTCCGACATTTCGGTGGGAGATTTGTACGTGGCATTTGTTCTCTTAGTTACGACGGGAAGACGGAGGATGAATTGCTTCTAGTGACGACCTCCCCGAAAAACGACTAACACTCGACCCAAGCATCCACTGCTAACAGCGACAAATATCAGCGACATCGCTTTCATGACGGCATTACTTCGAAGACGCTTTCGATCATCGTGAAGGCTGACTGTGGTCTTCTCCTTTCCTGCCCACGCCTGTAATATCGCCTGCTCGATCTTCAGCATAGACGATTTCCATCGGTTTCTTTAATCCAGTAAGTGATTGAAAATAAATGAGATATTCGAATTGGGAGCCGCATTGTGATAGTCAGCGCAAGTCGCATTTCCTCAACGACTTAAGCGCTAACCCCCATGATTTATACCTGAAAAATGACCTGAAGCGACGACCGGTTCCCCGTACGGGAAGCGGTCTCCATAGAAATGGCCAATAGACAACCGGAACCCGGAACTTGGGTCGCAAAAGTTGTCTAATTCACCGTGAATCTGTCCGCAGTCGAAAACTAGGGAAAGTCTGTCCTGAAAGTGACTTCCAGATATCCGCGAGACACGGACAATGTGAGTCAAAGCACGAGTCTGACTACGCCTTTGAGCCAATGAAGATCGACATCGTTTCTCCCCGAAGGCGCTTTCGCTTTCGAAGCGAGGAAACGGATTTACATGTCCGTTGAGATTTGTTGGCCTTGGAGCCACAATCAAGGGCAGACGACAGATGATGGACACACGGCCATGGAAAAACCGGAGATTCCCAGCATCACGCAAGCATCAGAGTTTACCTGCTCATTCGATAATCCGGCATTGCTCGGAGCGTCCAGCACGGCACAGCGGACTTGCCAGAGAAACAGACGGTAAGGTTTGTTTTGCCAGCCAGCAGTGCGCTATCAGTGGCATTCGGGATGAACGCTTGCCACATGTAAAAAGTCGCCTGGCTGACCCCCAGCTTGCGGCAAATGTCAGCCGTCTTGTCCCCAGCCTCGTACTGCTTGAGGGCCGCGATGATCTGCTCTTCGCTGTGTTGCTTCTTCGGCATGTTGATCCTCCTCGTTGTTTTCCTTCGAGGGCTTCAACTGCCAATTTATCTCTACTTGCACCTGGTACAGCTTTTGGGTTTTGCCTCAGGACACTTTTGAAAGTCGTCGATGATAAAGGCGTGTCTGCCCCGACGCCATCGGGTCGGATTAGATCCTTTTCAGCAGCCATTCTACGGATCGCTTCTGGAGTTTCAGGTGCTCTGGAGCCCACATCACGGAAATCGTATGTCCGATGCCGGTGAAAACCACCCTCCCCTTCTCGTACTCGTGCGCCCAACCCGAGACGGACTTCGTACCGCGGTCGCTGAACGTTAGACCGTCGATATTGTCACCCTGAAGGAGGATGTTCGCAGGGTCACCGTAGTATTTTGGGAAGTACTGCTCATCGGTGACCATAAAGTCCTCAATACCCTCAGTAATCGGATGGGTCTTGTTCATCACGTTGACCTTGAAGGGCCGCAGAGGTGCGTGATCCGCATATTCTCCTCCTAAGAGTTCCTTGAATACCGGAGCGAAATTCGCCACTTCACAACCTGAATGGATTACGTAGAGGCCATTCCCTTCAGCGACAAAATCCCGCACGGCCTCTGCCTGTTGTTCTGTAATCCAGCCTTGGGGTTTTGTCTGCGGGAAAGCTCCTACATTTTCAAGGCCGTTTCCGTAACAATAGCCGCTTGGCTCTAAGTATCCCCCTGGCCATACCGAGCCGCCCCTGAAGACAATAAGTACGCGACGCCCTCTTAGGAGATTTGCAGATAATTGATCGTACCGGATCGTGTAGTCCCATTGCAGGCCCAATTCGGAGAACAACCGATCCAAGGCGACATGAATGTAATCAGAATTGTGGTATCTATCACCGATCAGGGCGAGGATTGGAGGCTTATCCTCCGGAATATCCGACCCGGTAGGTCTGGCCGTGGCCCCTTCCAAGACCTTGCTGCCCGCAGCTAAAGCTACGGCGCTCATCAGCAGGCGTCTCCTTGACATTGAACTTTGGGAATGCGGATCGGTGGAGATGCCTTCTTTTGTCGATTCTGGCGGCTGCTTCTGTTCTGTGTTCATTTTAGAATTACCCTCCCGGTTATTGAGATTGGGATTCCGTGTATCGTCCTTCAAGCAAAATTCAGGCTTCAACGAAATGCACGGCGAGCTTCAGGCGTTCGCTCAAGACGGTGCGATTCCGTCTTCTTGATCGCCTCGAGCAATGTATTGGCGGCTTCGCGCGCGAATATCTCGTCATTGATGTGAGCGTCAATCTCGATGAGTTGAATCTTACTGGCAAGTCTGTTCTTGAGCGCTTCAAGGTAGCTCCTGTCAGCTTCCGGCCAATAGAACGGCTGGCCCGGCGAGTCGATGGCAGAAAAACCACGCAAGGGTATAAGCACGTGTACGGAGCCGCGCGAGAGATTGAGTTTTTCGGCGGTAATGCGGCCCAAAGCCGCGCACTCTTCAGGCGTCGTGCGCATCAAGGTCACATTAGGGTTGTGGACGTATAACTTCCGATGCTTGTATCTCTCCGGCACCGAATCGAGAGGGCCAAAGTTGACCATATCGATGGCACCCGGACAAACCACCTGCGGCACACCGTTCCTTGCCGCGGCTTCCAAGCGATGCGGCCCGGCACTCAGCACCCCTCCTGCCAATTCGTCCGCAAGCTCAGTTGTAGTGATGTCCAAAACTCCGGCGAAGTAATCATCATCTACAAGCTCTTCCAGTGCTTGCCCGCCAGTGCCCGTGGCGTGAAACACTAGCACTTCGAAACCTCGTTGCTCGAGAATCTGTCGCGCCGCGGTGACGCAGGGAGTGGTGACTCCGAACATAGTGGCTCCGACCAAAGGCCTCCCTTCGCCGTTTTCGATCTCGTCCTGCACCACCATGCCACTGATGGCGGCTGCGGCATTCGCTAGGATCCGACGGGAGAGGCGGTTCAGCCCGGCGATATCGACGATCGAGTGCAGCATCACAATGTCCTTAGTCCCAACGTAAGGACGAGTGTTACCCGAGGCCACCGTGGAAACTATCACTTTTGGAAAGCCCGAGGGCAACGTTTGCATTGCCAATGCCGCAATACTAGTTCCTGCCGTCCCGCCTAAAGAAATCAATCCTTCGATTTTCCCCTCGCCGAACAGCCGTCGGACAACGGCCGCGGCACCTTCGGCCATAACTGCAATGCTCTTGCCGCGGTCCCGCGCAGAAACCAGCTCCTCAATCGCGTGCCCGCCTGCTCGAGCGACCTCATCCCTGCTGACGTCCGCTGCAAACGCCGGCGTTCCCAAGACACCGCTATCAATGACAATCGTGCCCACCCCCGAGGATTCGATTCGACGGCGAAGATAGGCAAATTCCTCTCCCTTCGTGTCGAGTGTTCCGAGAATGGCGACAGTCTTCTGCTTCATTGCTTTGCTCTTCCGGAAGAGTCATCGCTCGTGGGGCGAGCGGGAAGCTCACCGGGCGGGACCAGCTTACAATCCGGCAAGCCACGCAGGAGCACTTCCGGTCCTGGAGGAGAGTACACAGCCAGCAACTTGAGGGGTTCCCATCCTGTGTTTACGGTAGCGTGGAAAACATCGGGAGGGATAGCAATTAAGTCTCCGGCACCAACGGGCTCCGATCGCTCACCTCCGATGTCGATCATCTGCTTTCCCACTCCCGAAACGATGTAAAGAATTTCTTCGCACCCGGGATGATTGTGCCGCGTGTGGCCTTTGCCTGGATCCAGGAGTACGACTCCCATAGTGAACCTATTCGTGCCTGTGACTCGCGGCTCGCTCATCCACTTGATCGTTCCCCAGTCCAACACCATCGTCTCGACGTCCGACGGCCGCACGAAGTGCCGTCCCGGTAAGCTTTCCATATTCTCTCCTCAGCAAGAAAATCGACCAGATCATCCGCTGACAACAAGCGTCTTGAACTTCTGAACCTGCTCCGTAATAGCTCTCTCTGTCGGCAGCCGCTCGATGCTCGAAGCGCCGAAGAAGCCGGCGATTCCGAAAGTTCGAGACAGAACAAACGCGACGTCTTCCGGCTCGGCCAGAGGTCCTCCGTGACAAAGCACCAATATGTCGTCGTTGACGGAAGCAGCGGCATCGCGGATTGACTGGACAAACGGTACAGTCTCCTCTAGGGTCCGTGCTGTCCTCGCACCAATAGACCCGTTAATGGTCAACCCTGCATGGGCGACAATCACGTCTGCGCCCGCCCTGGCCATTTGTCGCGCCTGCTCCTCATCAAAGACGTAAGGGCAGGTCAAAAGACCAAGCTTGCTTGCATGCTCGATCATCTCGACTTCGAGACCGTAACCCATTCCGGTCTCCTCCAAATTGGCCCTAAAGACCCCGTCAATCAGGCCTACCGTTGGGAAGTTCTGCACTCCAGCAAAATCCATGTCTCGGAGTTTGGCGAGAAAGCGCGGCATCGATCGGAATGGGTCAGTGCCGTTGACGCCAGCAAGAACTGGCACCCGCTTGACCACCGGAAGCACCTCACGAGACATCTCCTCCACAATGGCATTAGCATCGCCGTAAGCCAGAAGGCCGGCAAGAGACCCGCGTCCTGCCATGCGATAACGGCCGGAGTTGTAAATGATTATCAGATCGGCTCCGCCCGCCTCCGCGCACTTAGCGGACATCCCCGTTCCAGCGCCAGCACCGATCAGCGGTCGGCCCGATTTCACCACTTGCCGCAGCCGCGCCATATACTCATCACGCCGGAGATCCATTATTTCGAGATCCATTATTCCACCTACTTCATTAGAATGTGGGCTCCGGCTTGCTCGGAGCTTACCCTCAGAACTGAACCGAAACCGAATCGAGCTGC
Organism: Candidatus Sulfuritelmatomonas gaucii; assembly: GCA_900290245.1. GTDB lineage: Bacteria > Acidobacteriota > Terriglobia > Terriglobales > Acidobacteriaceae > Telmatobacter > Telmatobacter gaucii. Next base: position 8,698 of record OKRB01000086.1, read on the forward strand.
TTACTGCTCAGGTCTTACGGCACATGTTCCCGCTCCTCGACAAACCGATCGCCGGTGTCACTTGTCGCTGCAACCGACATTGGGATTCACCTTCTGATCCAACTGGACGATCATCAACGTCGCGGGCGCGTTGCCCACCGTTCCTGCCATGTGGCCGATATGGCCGGCCGCATCCGGCTTCGAGCCCTGGTCTTCGCCCAGGGAGACATCGCCCGGTCCCATCTCGACCCGATGTCCGTCCATCGTCTCTACGAACCAGCGTCCCGACAGTGGAATGATCCATTGAGGTACAGGATTCTCATGCCATGCTGTGGAGACCCATCCCTTCGAGAATTGAACGATCACAACGTGATCTGGCTTTTCCTGCAGTTTGTTGACGAAAGTCGGCTCCACGCCCTCGCGGGGGCTGAAATTCTTGAACTCGCATTGGGTCTGATGGGTTGTCCCCCCGCCATCAACCCAGACGTGCCAGTAGTGAACCGGCTGCGGGGTTGGGGATTGCGCCGCTACTACACTCGCCCAACTCGCCGCGAACGCGATGGCCAGCATGATGTCTCTGATAAACCTCACGGAAGCCTCCCTTCGTAGTCCCCCATAATTTCTGGTTCCGTTAAGCAATGCTTAGTTTGAAAGCGACCGCGTAATCAGAAGATACCTTTTCTCGAGGTGGTTCTATCCGCAAGGCGGAAGCCGTCTGTTTCCAGCGAATGCGTTCTGCCGATCCGAGCAATTCGACGTGTGTCACCTTGCCTGGCCGGTTATCAGCCTCAGTGCCGAGCGAACGCAACAGCAACGCCTGCTGCGGCCACCCCAGCACGATGGCGTAAACCACCTTGCTGTCCTTGCTGCGTGTATAGCGCACGTCGGTCGCGTCAAGATCGCGGATGCTATGATCATCCTCGCTGCGGCCTTTAAATTGGCCCGCTTTAATCCTGTGCGGTCCCTCGGCAAAGACGGTCCACGGACGGGTCGCATAGATAGCTTCCCCATTGATCTGGAACCAAGCCCCGATGCGTTCCAGAATAAGCCGCTCCTTGGCGTCAATTGTCCCATCAGGCTTGCCAGGAATATTGAGGATGAAGGTGCCGTTTTTGCTGACCGCATCGGCAAGCATATGGATTACGGCGTCCGGCGACATATAGCCGCCGTACTCGCCCGGATGGTCGAATAATTTGCGGTCGTAATGCCACTCTCCTAAGCAAGTCTCGGATTGCCAGGGATAGGGCAAGATGCTGTCGGGCACGCCCATTTCGATGTCGTACACCACTGCCTTGGTCAGATTCGGTGGGAGCTGCTTAACGTTGATTACGCCTTCCATCTTGCCGCTGTTTAGAGCAAGACTGTGGTTGTAATAATAAGCCGCAATATTCATTCCTCCCCAGCCAAGGGGCAAGAGCGCACAATCAAAATAAAGCAAGTCAGGGTTGAACTGATCGACCAGGTCACGGGTGCGATCATAAAAGTTCTTCACGTAGGAAACATCAGGCAAGGCGTTAAAGGGGTGCTTTGGACAGTAAAGCTGCTGCGGATCGAAACCCTGCCACCACTGGTTGCGGCCTTCAGCCAAGGTCAGGTCGCCGTCGTAAGGAATGCCGGCGAAAGGCCCGGTGGCATCGGCGCTGTGACCGACCTGGAGAAGCCACCAGCAATTCACCGCGTGCTCGGTCACGCCAAAACGCAAATTGCGCTTGCGCGCTTCCGCCGCCCATGTCCCGATTACGTCACGGTGTGGCCCAATATTCATCGCGTTCCAAGGATTGTGTTGGGAGTTCCAAGTGTCATAGTTGATGTGATGGTTGGCTAGAGCAAGAAAAAAGCGGGCCCCGGCCCGTATGTATAGGTCCATAAGTTCCGAAGGTTCCCAATTCAAGAGTGTCCATTGGGGGCAAATGTCTTTGTAGCCGAAGCGCGACGGATGGCCGTAATGGGCAAGTTGGAATTGGTACTTGGGGGAGCCTTCCCTATACAAACCCTCCGCATACGCGTCACCATCTTCCGGCACACACTCCGGGCTCCAGTGATTCCAGATGCCGAATTTCGCATCGCGGTACCATTCGGGGCATTCGTACTGGTGCAGAGAATCCCAAGTGGGCTTGTAGGGTCCTTGTCCGGCTAGATTAGGAATCGGCGAGTTCATTGGCACGCCGTTGAATGACCCGCCCGGGACTGGCAAGTCCGGTACCGGCGACGTCGGTCGATCGTTGTGCCAGTTGGTAGGCTGCCAGCTTTGGCTATCCAGGCGCTCGGAAACGATGCGGCCATCGATCACAGCGTAAAAGACGCGCTCGTTTTCCGGTGTAGCGCAAAACTGGGCCCAGTCTTCAGTGTATTTGTTGAAGCCAGCTGCAGATGGGGAGTCGCCTGCCGGGTCGGCCTTGTTACCGGTTTCGTCTCCTACGGGGAAGGAGAAGGCGTCCGGGGTGGAGGCAAGGGCACCCAGTAGATAAGCGAACTCTCGACGATTCATCAACGATAGGTCCTACCTTGGGTATTGAATCGGTGGCAAATGACCTTGTAATCCGCCGTTCAATAAAATTCCAGAGCAAACCGAATTCGCCAGGGCGCATTTTCTTCTAAACGAGGCTGAGCCTGAAGGCCACGGCAATGTCCGAAGGTGCTATCACCACCGTGTCTCTCGGGGACCTCTCCGTGAAGGCGAACGACGGCCATTCGATGTGGAGGCCCTCCGACGTCTGGTTAAACTGCATTCTTTGCTGGCAACCTAACAACTCGACGTTCGCCACTTTCACTGGCTTGGCGGCCGAAGCCCCGAACGATTTTAGGAGCAAACCGCTTTCTCTTTCGCCCCGCTGGCTTTGGGGCCAGCCGAGCACAATAGCGTAAACAACTGTCCCGGCCTTATTGCATGTGTAACGTATATCGCTGGCGTCGAATTCGGCGACGGGGTTGCTCAGGTACGAGCCAAGCTGGAGCATGTGCGGGCCTTCGCCGAAAACCGTCCATGGGCGCGTTTCATAAATAGCTTCGCCGTTGATTTTGAACCATTCCCCAATTTCCTCAAGGATACGGCGCTCCTTAGAGTCGATTGTGCCGTCCGGTTTGCCAGGGACATTTAGGATGAATGTTCCGTTCTTGCTCACCACGTCGACCATCCAGTGAATAATGGCGCGCGGCGGTAGGTATTGGCCGTATTCCCCCGGCCACTCATACAGCGAGCGCAAGTAATGCCAATCTCCTATGCAAGTCTCCGTCTGGAACGGATAAGTCTGGATGCCACTGGTTCCGCCGCGCTCAATGTCGTACACCACTGCCTTTGCTAAATTCGATGGCACATTCTTTACGTTGATGACCGCCTCTATTTTGCCGCCGTTCACGGCCAAACTTCGGTTGTAATAATACGCGCCGATGTTCATCCCTCCCCACCCCAACGGAAGGAGCGTCTCGTCGAAATAGACCAGGTCGGGATTGTGCTGGTCGATCAAGTCGCAGGTGCGGTCGTAATAGTTCTTTACGTACGAAATATCCGGCAAGGCATTCTCGGGGTGCTTGGGGATGTAAAGTCGCTGCGGATCCAAGCCGTGCCACCACTCGTTGCGGTCATCGGCCAAAGTGAGACGGCCATCGTAGGGGATACCGGCCAAAGGCCCCGTGGCATCAGCCCCGTGGCTCACTTGGCATCCCCACCAGTTGATAGCGGAATGCGTGGTTACTCCAAAGCGTAAATTGCGCTTGCGCGCCTCAGCGGCCCACGTCCCGATGACGTCGCGGTGGGGGCCAACATTCATAGCATTCCACGGCTGGTACTTGGAATTCCAGGTATCGAAGTTATCGTGATGGTTGGCCAGAGCGAGATAAATGCGGGCCCCGGCGCGTACATACAGGTCCATCAGTTCCGACGGATCCCAATTCAAGAGCGTCCACTGCGCACTGACGTCCTTATAGCCGACAACCGACGGGTGCCCGTAATGGGCAAGGTGGAACTTGTTCTGGCCCGAGCCTTGTACATACATGTTATGCGCGTACACATCGCCATCTTCCGGCACGCACTGCGGGCTCCAATGATTCCAAATGCCGAACTTGGCATCTCGGTACCATTCGGGGCAGTCATATTCAAGCAGCGATTCCCAGGTGGGTCTATATGGCCCTTGCCCGGCTAGATTTGGGATCGGCGAGATCATCGGCACCCCGTAATGTGAGCCGCCTGGTACTGGCAACTCTGGTGGATGCGTGCTCTCGTGGTACCAATGGCTAGGAGCATAATGCCCCCAGTCGGTGGGCTGCCAGTTTTCATTATCCAGGCGCTCGGAAACAATGCGGCCATCGACCAGAGCATAAAAGACGCGCTCGTTTTCCGGTGCAGCGCAAAACTGGGCCCAGTCTTCGGTATATTTGTTGAAGCCAGCCGCAGATGGAGAGTCGCCAGCTGGGTCGGCCTTGTTACCAGTTTCGTTTCCCACGGGGAAGGAGAAGGCGGCCGGAGTGGAGGCTAAGGCACCCAATAGATAAGCGAACTCTCGACGATTCATCAGCTTTAGGTCCTCCCTTCGGTAATGAATGGGTGGCAAAAATCTTGTAATCCGCGCCGATCAAAAATAAATTTTCAGAGCAAACTGAATTTGCCGGGAATTATTTTCGGTGCTAGTAACTGCGCCGAAACTCGCGTCAGTAACGTTCGCGTCTGGAGTTCCCCAGACGACCGAGTTAGTCAAGTTGAAGGCCTCCGCGCGAAATTCCACGCTCGTGGATTCTCTGATCGGGAACGTGCGGAAAATAGACAAGTCAAGATCACGCGGCCAATCGGCTACCAACGAGTTCCGCCCCACATTGCCAAACGTGTACGGAGGCGGCGCCTCATAAGCGGCTGTATTGAACCATTCAGCGTGGCTCCGGTTTGCCACACCAAGTGGCTGACCGGTATAAGTCGGACGCTCCCATATATTGCCCGTATTCGGAATTTGCGCCGGGGCACTAAGCGTAAAAGGGATGCCCGAGCTCAAACTCAGGATACCGTTCAACGCCCATGGGCCCAAGACGTAGTCGAGTGCGCGATTGTGCGTCTCAAACTTCTGCCCCGTGCCAAAAGGCAGCTTGTAAACCCAAGATCCGGAAAAGATGTGCTTCTGGCTGAAACCCGCTACGCTCTTATCGTTCCTCAGATTGTAAGGATTCTCGACGGATGTTCCTTCCGCCCCATACCAGCCGTCCGAACCCAAGTCCTCCATTTTGGACCAAGTGTAAGAAATTATGTACGAGAGGTGGTCGCTCGCCTTCCTCATGGAAAACTCAAAGGCGTGGTAGTAGCCTTTGCCAATACCATTATCGTAGTAGGTGGGATGGATGTACGGATAAGGCAAGCGGGAACAGTTGGGGGGAGCGGTGCATCCGGCCCCTGGTGTTGTGGCAACATTTTGGTAAGCACCCACATCCAGCCGCAGATCCGTCGCCCCGGCGTAGTTCAGAGTCATAATTGTGTTCGCCTCGAAGGCATGCTGGATGCCAAAATTCCATTGCCATGAATAAGGATTTTTGAAGAGCGGATTCGCGTAGTTCGTCGAATTGTTAAAAGGCGTGGCGGGGGGCGCGGTGCTGGTGGCGGTGGACAGCGGATTCTCGGAAGTAACAGTCGGCACTGCAGTATTCAGGTTATTTACCAGAGTATTGGCTGTACTGGGCCAAGCACCTTCGACGTTCTGAGTTGTCTGTTCGATCGCCGCCCAGTCATCGAACACGCGGGTGTAGGATCCTCGTATGACATCCTTCTTGGTCACCTGATAGGCGAATCCGAAGCGGGGCTGGATGTTGTCCTCCGGCGTGTGAAAAATTTTACCGTTCGAAAGGCCTAAAACTACATTAGCCGGCAACGCTCCACCAGGAATGCAAGGTGGAACATTGTTGGTGCTGGCGCAGGAAGCTGTTGGATACTCGACGATATAAGTTCCGTTGCTAAGGTCCAAATCGCCGACGTGAGCATTAGGATCGTTCGGGCCGGCCCCGTAAATACCGGAAATCGGCAAATCGTAGCGGACGCCAAGGTTCAACGTCAAGCGCTGATTCGGTCTCCACTGGTCTTGAAAATAAAAGCCCTCCTCCCAGCCTCCATGCTCGCTCTCCAGTAGGTTTGAATAACTCGCGCTCACCGGGACGCCCAGCAGGAAAGAGGCGAAGGCGTCGCCGCCCGTAGAAGTCTCCAAGTTCGAAGTCTGGGCAGTGCCGTAGGTAATACCAGAATTAGTACGTGCACGATGAAAGTAATACTTGTTGAAGTCCGCGCCCATGGTGAAGGTGTGCTTGCCGGCGATCTGGGTAAGACTCCCATTCCATTGATAAAGGTCTGAAGCACCAGTCGTGAAAACAATATCTCCCCAACCACCATATCCTGAGATGGTAATGCCCGGGAGATAGCAACTTCTCGAGGTATAGGAATAGCCACATGCAAAGGAGTTGACATAGTTGGCAAGGCTTAGGAGGTTTGTTTCGATACCCTGAGAACTGTCGGTGGCATTGCTTATAAAACCGTAATTTCGGCCGAACTCAATCGCCATGACCGTGGTTGGCCGAAACGTATGGGTCCAGGACGCGCCCCAGTTGTGAGCGATATTATCATCATCCTTCACTCCGTTCGCTAAGTTCTGGGGGGTAATTGACGGAGTGTTTGCATGAATTAGCCGCCACCAAAAGGAATCTCTTTGGCCGAGTTGTTCGTCGATCCGAATGTCGTATTCGTCATTGTCCAGGGAAGTGCGAAGCGTATTCAAGCCATTCGTTTGTGGCACGCCGGTGGCAACCGGGGCAGGGTAAATAGCTGCGGCGAGCTTCTTAGCGTTCGTATCGATGAGGCCCGAAGGAATTTGGTTGTTTGGGAAGGGGTCGCGAAGCAGGAGACTTGGGTTACTGGGATCGGGACGCGTACTGAAAGGATTATAAATCTGGATAGGCTTACCGGAGGAGTTGACAAGGCCGCTGAAATCTCCATTATTTATTTCGGCGGGAGTTGGTACCAGATAAAGACTGCTGTTCGCTGTACGAAGCCGATACCCTTCATAACTCCCGAAGAAGAAGGTCCTATTTTTCCCGTGGTAGATGTGCGGGATGACGACCGGGCCTCCGATATCACCCCCGAACTGGTTCCAAGTATAGGGCGTGACTTTTGTGAGAAGGGGATTGCGGGCGTCGAGGGCTGCATTGCGAAGAAACTCCCAGGCTGCGCCGTGAAGCTGGTTGCTGCCGGATTTCGTCACCACGTTGATAACACCGCCTACCGCCCCACCGAACTGCGCCTGGTCGTTGTGGGAATCCAACTTGAATTCCTGGATGGTGTCCAGGATGGGCGCCACCGTGTAGGTACTCTGGAATTGGTCCTGGTCATTTAATCCGTCGACCAGAAAAACGTTGCTGCGGTTCGTCTGGCCGCCGACGGACGGGAATGAATATTCGCCAATCGGATTTATGCCGGTGTGGCTATTGCCGAAATTCTGGGAGACATTCACTGTGCTTACGCCCGGCGTTAGATTGAGGATTTGAGTGAAGTTCCGGCCGTTTAGCGGCAAATTGTTTACTTCCGTCGGGGCGACTACCGTTCCCAACTCTGCCGAGCCGGTCTGCAAAGTGGCCGTCGACGACCCCTCAACGTTTACTACCTCCACTGGGTTTCCAACCGGCAGAGCAAAATTGTAAGTGGCCGTCTGATTCACGCCCAGCACAACGGCAGCCTGCCTCTGCGTCGCAAATCCCGACTTGCTTGCTTCCAGCGTGAATTGGCCCGGGGTAATGTCGACGAGAGAATAATCGCCAGTCGAGCCAGTGATAGTTTGGTGTTTGACGCCACTGTTGACGTCGGTCAGAACCACCAGCGCTCCGGTTATCACTGCCCCGGAGGAGTCAGTGACTGTGCCGTTGATCCTCGCCACAGCAACCTGGGCGCGCAACAGCGGCGAAGAGCAAAATAGTGACATGACGAACACGCCGAGAAGTACTAACCAGTAAGTGGCCCGAGAAACTTGGCCCGGTTGAGAAATGGCACCATTCTTAATGTGCTCGTCCACTTGTTGCTGTAAGCGATGTGCGCTGCCACTTACTGCAGAAGAATTCACTATCACGGGCCTACCTCCTCTGAACTTGCAGGTGCCAGACTCTGCAAGAGTAGCAAAATGTTATCCAACAATTGTCATTATGGGACAATTGCTATCGAAGGACAACCGGCATGATGCTCGCCGATTTGTGGGATTGTCAAGCCTTTTCCGCATTTTTTTCTTTATCAATGGATAACAATTACAGTACAATCCTCATTATGCAATGGATCGATTTGGGAATTAGAGAGAATTGTTTTCGCAAAAGTGGCGGGCCGCGCTACGAACAACTTGCGAGCTGGATTGAGCGCCTCATTCGAGAACGGAATGTAATGCCGGGAGAGCGTCTGCCAACCGTCCGTGAACTCTCAAGGACTCTGAGCGTGAGTGCCACTACAGTCGCATCAGCTTTCCTTCTCTTGGAGCAACGGAAGATCATCAGTGCCGAGGTTGGGCGCGGCACTTTTGTGAGTAAATCCTTGCATGGCGACGCTTCGGTGGGATCGGACGGTGATGCCATGCATTCTCGCGGTCAACTTGTCTCTCCCTCGCCTGCGGTGGCCTGGCGGCGCCGTACGCTTATGGCGCTGAGTTCACGTCTTCGTGCCACATTTCCGTCAACCATCGATTGCAGCACTGGGCGTCCTGACCCAGCGTTGCTTCCCTTTTCGGTCATTCAACGAGCCTGGAATCGGACCATGCCTAAAGTTGCCGCGGGCGATCTGCAATACACAGGTCCGGAACCTATCGCGCCGCTGAGGGAACACTTAGTGAAACGTCTCTCCAATGATGGAGTACCCGTTCGAGGTCAAGATCTGCTCATATGCAATTCGGCGCAGCAAGCCTTCACATTGACGATGGAAATCCTTGCCAGCCAATTTCGACGTGAACAAATTACGATCGCTGTGGAAGAACCTGCATATCCAACGATGCTCGACACCCTCGAGCGTTATGGCTTTCAAATGATTGGTCTCGCCATGGATGAATTCGGTGTCGTCCCCGAATCCCTTGGAGCAGCTCTCCGAGCGGGTGCACACTCGGTCTTCTTCACGCCTCGGGCACAGAATCCTACTGGAGCATCATGGTCTGTAGAGCGAAGGATTGAACTTGCAGATGTATTGGCTGTTCATCCGCGAGTCCTCATTCTTGAAGATGACCAGTTCGCAGAAGTAGCGGGCACTCATCCCGGCTCTCTATTGGCGGATCCGCGATTGGAGAGCAATGTCGTCTACGTTCGATCTTTTTCCAAGTCAGTTGCTCCAGATCTTCGCATCGCAGCAATCGCCGCTCGGCCTCCGTTGATTGACAGATTTTTTGAAGCGAAGAGCTTATCCGACGGATGGACTTCTCGTTTGATCCAAAACGTGTTGAGCAATGTCTTTGCAGATGACGAGTTTGAGCCCTCACTCAAAGAAGCGCGAACTGCTTATGAAATGCGTCGCCATAACGCTTCTCAGGCTGCAAATCGCTTCCTTATTCCCGCTGGTGGAAGTACCTGGGTAGGGATGGATGGCGTGAATATTTGGGTACACCTTCCGCCTGGCCGGGATGCACGTGAAGTGATCGAGCTTGCCGCCGCATCAGGCCTGCAACTGGCCGAAGGTGAGCCCTTTTATCTTGCGCAAGGACATCATAATGTACTCAGATTGAACGCGGGCTCCGTGTCGCCGGATATGGCCACGCGTGCAGGCAATATCCTCGGTAAATGCTGTGTCGTATCTACTAAGATTCGTGGGCCTATTTATGTTTAAAATCACTCTGCAGAATCCACCCTCTCCGGGTCAACCGTTTAGAGTCAATGAAGTACCCGGCAAAATCTCTACGAGCGTGACTAAGACAAATTGGTACGGGTGATGATCCTAGATGGCGAGAGGGACAAAACGTTCGCCTGAGTGTCGCTGGGAAACGCCGCAGCATCTGGGAATCCAGTGGTTGAAGACTGATACCTGTGAACAATCGGCGAGCCTACCGGTAGACGCCGATTCCGTCAGTCGCCTAAGAAGCGAGACTTGCTCACGCTCTCGCCTGTAAAATCGCCTGCTTGAATCTCGACTTCTACGTATTTCCGCGTACTTTGGCAGTCTCCAGCGCCTTGTAAGTAATTGAAAGTAGAGGATATAGAGGCTTTGACACTGCACGTAGTTTGTTTGCTCTAAGCCCAAATGTTTCTACGGCTTGCGTGGGTCAGCCTTATTACTTACGCCTGCAAAATAGCCTGTTTTAACGACCTCTTCCCTGTGCGGGAAGCGGTTTCCCTTGGCCACACCCTTGGGCGACCACAAATCTTCGCGGTCAACTGTACTACACCGCATGCACAGAGTGTGCCCTTACTGTCATGCTTGCGTTCCAGAGTAGGATTCCGGCGACAGCTACATAGATCAATGACGTAGCGCTCAGGCAGAGGCCCATACCAAAACGCTGAGATGCCGCTGCAATTGCAACCGCGGCGACGCCGCTTCCAAACCAACCGAGGGAGTTCATTACACCTACTGCAGTGGCCCTGTACTCGGGGCGAACCACATCATGCAAGGACGCCCAGGTGTTCGAATCGTAGATGCCCTTGCAGAAGCCAAACCCAACCATTCCGATGATGAGAACCTTGACTGAAAGCGTCCAGCCTATAAGCAAAAGAAAAGGCACGCCTGCGAGCACCCCGAACGCCTGCGTCCGCATTCTGCCGCCGTAGTCGCGCCGCGCCAGTTTGTCCGCCAGCATGCCGCCGCAAATCACTCCCACCACTGAAGCGGCTTGTAAATAGACCGTGGCGCTGGTGCCAGCCATGAAGAGGCTCATGTGGAATTTACGGAAGAGGAACGAGGGCAGCCACACCATAAAGATCATCGCCACAGAGTTCGTTCCTATGAAGGCTATTATCAGTCGTAACGCAAGAGGCGAGGCGAGGACATCGGTAATGGCGCCACGCAGAGAACTGCCAGTCCAATTTTGCTTTCCAGCGTCTTGTCGCCGGACATAAATTTCGCGTTTTGGCTCCCTCAGGAATGTCTGCAGAAAGAGAAACACAAGCAGACCAAGACCGCCGAAGAAAGCGAAATTCAAGCGCCACCCAAAGTGCTTCCCAAGGATGGAAGCCAATGACCCGCCACCTACTGTACCTACGTATATAGCCGACTGATGCAAAGACATGGCGCGGGAGCGCGTATCTGGGCCATGATAGCTGCTGATAATTGACATGGTGGCAGGGAAATAAAATGCCTCCGAAATTCCGCCGAAGGCGCGAAGAACTGTCAGCTGCCAATAATTGCGCGAGAAAACAGTAGCCGCTGAGATACAGATCCAGAAGAGAAGTCCAGCTAGGATCAATCCTTTTCTGGAAAATCTATCGCCTGGCCAGCCGGCGACCAAGCCGAAGGCCGCGTACATCCACATGAATGAGGATCCCAGGAGCCCCAACTGCATGTCTGAAAGGTGAAATTCCACGCGCAGCAAGGGGAAAAGTGTAAAGACCGCCTGGCGATCCGCATAGTAGAGAAAGCAGACGAACCACAACAGTCCGACGACATACCACTTATAGTTTTTCTGCGTCACAACGTGGAGATACCCTCCATTTTCCCATCCATCCCGTTAGCTCATCCCCCCTGGGTTGGGAATACAGATGAAGTCTACAGGGGAGCCGACCTTTCCTTAGACCCGCCGGCGTAAAAAGATTTCCTGCGCCCCCGGATCTGCAAAGTACGTCAGAGTATCTACACTCGGGAAATCTGCATGTGAACGTATTGGAATCAACCCCCGTGACGCTGGCGAAGTCCCTCCTCCCGCGGCTCAAAAGGAGATGTTTCGGGCATCATGGAGACCAAGCGATTGCGCCCCACTCTTCTCTCCTCAGGCCCTTGCCCGAATAGCCGACACCGCTTCGGCCTGCTTCAGAACCGCTTGCGATCTCAAACTTTCGACTCCAGATTTCCCAAGCTCAATATCTCCGATCGGGTTGGGATTGAACTTTGCGCGCCGGCCCGGGTTACAGAGATTGCAGCGGCAGTACTGGCAAATCGCATCGCCTCTCGGATTGAGCTGCCAATGCTGAAAGCTACTGAAAACGCTCCATTGAAGACATCCCCTGCGGCGGTTGTATCTATCGCATGAACTCTGTGCGCTGACTCAAAGATCTCTTGATTCCGGTCTTTGTAAAATGAACCACGTTCACCTAGTTTCAGAAGTACTGCTCTTGGTCCCATATCGAGAAGTGCCTCTGCAACGGCCGGCAACTGATCTTGTTCAAGAATATGGAACGGTTCTTCGAGTAGCGTGCAAGCCTCGACTTCATTCGGCGTCAGCAGATCGACATCTCTCAAGAACTCTTCGGGTAACCGTCTGGCTGGCGCCGGGTCCACGATGCAGAATGCTTTCTCCGCGCGCGCTGCGTCGAGAACACGCTGGTTTGCTTCCAAAGGGATCTCCATTTGGAGCAGAACGAGCGCTGCACCGTGTACGAGGGCTTCAAGGGATGCGAGCCGCTCTGCCGACCAGTAGAAGTTGGCTGCTGGAGAGACGACAATGCAGTTGTTTCCCCTTGAATCACGCCAGATCATAGCTGTGCCGGTGGCCAAATCAGGAACGGTTCTAATCCCGTCCCCTCTTATTCCTGCGTCCGAGAGACTTTTTACTAATCGGGTGCCCGCATCGTCATTCCCGACATTACCGATAAAGCAAACTTCTGTATTAGTTCCGCGGGCGAGCATTGCGGCCGCCACTGCCTGATTAGCCCCTTTGCCGCCGGGAAACAACTGAAGAGGCTCTCCCAACAGCGTTTCCCCGGGTGAGGGAAAACGCTCCATCTGCACGACGTAATCCACGTTGGCACTGCCTGCAACGACGATTCGGGAACGCACGCTACTTGCTTTGATAATGAGTTCCTTCTTCAAGCCACGCGAGATTGAATTGATAATGAAGTCTGCTGCTTAGTAGCTGCACCACCCCATCAGGGGTCTGAACGGCATTCAGATATGCTCTCGGCTCAGCATGCGTATCATCCATCAGGAAAAGGTGTGTATTTCCACCACCGTCGTATGCCTTAGGACTGCCACCGGCTGTGATCAGTCTTCGCACAGGCCAGGTGCGTCCTTCGTCATAACTCGCCGCAGCAAAGAGACCATATCCTTTGAAAAGCGCACGATCCTTCGCCGTGAAGTCCATTCCGCCTTGCGGGTTCATCACGTATTTGGCTTCTGTCTCGCTTATCACAAAGCCGCTGCCGTCGGTGAAGCCGATGTATAGGATTGCGCCTTCTTTAAGGCGCATTAGCACCGAGCGTTGTCCCCAACTTACCTCTGGCAGACTTGTGCGTCTGTAAATCCACGTCTTTCCGAGGTCGGGTGTGATACTGAGCGGCAGACCCTTTCCATCTGGATAGGAACTTCCAGTCTTCTCATTTGTACGACCCGCGATCATTAGCGAGTGGTCCTTTAGTTCCACAATCGCCGGATGCTGACCCACAATGCGCGGTCCCGCGGAATGCCAACTCGCACCGCGATCCCAACTCACAAGGAGCTCGCCCCACAGCGGCTCGTCCAGGTTGAAGTCCGACGTCATCACCCAGCATCCGCTAGAGTGCTCCAGCACGTGGTGGGGATTAAGCATTCGGCGCTGCGAGTCTCGTATCTTCGGCGCGGACCACGAGGCGCCGTTATCAGCGCTTTCTCGCGAAACTAAGATCTGTTTAGTTTGGAAACTGTCACTTCCGACGCCCTGAAACTGATATAGCTTTCCATCGTTCGCTCGGAACAAAGCTGTCGAGTGATCGTTTCGACCCGGAGTCGCAAAGAATAAAGACGCATCGTCCCACTCCTCCGCGCCGGCTCGGAGGCGCGAAGCAGCAATATAGAGATGGCGGCTTTCTTCAAAGTCGCAGGTATACCAAGTAGCTAGCAAGTCCCCGTTGTCAGCATAGATAATGCTCGGAAAGTGATTATGTTCCGAATATAGGGGGCCCTTAGACCCTTCCGGAATCTTGACGTAAACACGTGGATTCGCGAAAGATGGCGTCTTGCCCGTTTCTTTCCAGTGCATCGTCACCTGTGGGACATGCTGCTGAAAGAGTGGCGTCGACATTGCGATTCCGGACACTTGCGTAGGAGCGTCCGTCTGAACGACGCGGAAGCCAATCTTTTCATGCTTATCATCGGGCAGTGCTGCCATTCGACCTGCTGGACGAAGGTCTAGCAGTTCCGTAGCAAAGCTCCCTCCCCGCGTCACTCGAACATATCCACTCAGCGGGCCAGCTGGGTCTGTGACCGGGTCCGAATTATAGGGACCGTACCAATCGAGACACCACTCTTCGACATTGCCCAGCATGTCGAATAGTCCGAACTGGTTTGGCGGTGTCTGTGCGACCTTGAGCGTGAAGCCCCAAAACCGATCGCCGCTCAGGGCAGTGGCCTGCTGATACTTCCAGTACGAAGTCGGAAGCGTAATGCCTGTCGGGTAAACCGTCTGCGTGCCCGCCCGAGCCCCGTACTCCCATTCCGCTTCCGTTGGCAGCCGGTACTTTCTGCCTTCCTTTCGGCTCAGCCACTCTGTAAATCGAACCGCATCGTTGTAGGAGACATTGACAACAGCATCATCGTCACCGGTTGAGATGTGTTCGCCACGCTTGTGATCCGGGTCGAACTGTTCGTACTGTGCGTTCGTGACTTCTGTAGCACCGATGGCAAAACTATGGGTGAGGGTCACCATGTGGACTGGACGCTCGTCCCATCCACCATCGTGCTGACCCATCTCAAAACTGCCGGAGGGAAGAGTGATCATGCGCATACCGACGGAATTCGTCTTTCCATCGCCCTCGGCAGCAGGTGCCAACTTGATAAAGGTATTCGGAACCGCTAAGGCCGCGCCCGCGACAAAAGAGTTCCTGATAAAACTGCGCCGTTTAATTTTCACGACATCGCCCCCTGAGAATTGAGCTGCTTTTCAAAACGTTTTCGCTCTGACCAGACGTTAGGACCTTGGCTCGCATCGCGTCGACAGAATCAATGTCTATTTTCGGGGATTTGACGCAAGTTATCAAAGAGAGGCACTCGTCATGATTCATATCGAACCCACGCGATACCATCGAATGGAGCGCGCGTGAGTGTAGCATTTCGTCTCCACATAGCGTTTCACTTGGGCGAGACATCGCACTACAAGGAGCATCTTTCTCTTCTCGATGCAGCGGCTCAGCTGGGGTGCCGATAATTTGTATCTTACCCACACCCCTATTGCCATAAGGGTGTGGGGAAAGAGTACAGCAGCTAAAACGTTATGCGTCCCTGAATCTGCAAGGTTCGCGGTGTTGCGGTTGTAAGACGTCCAAAGGTGGAAGCTGCAAAGTTTGTTTGCAGGCCACTAAGGTTAGTGTGGTTCAGCGTATTGAAGGCATCTCCCCGCAGTTGGAGTTGTACCTTCTCTGTTATAAAGAAGTTCTTCAGGAGGCTCGCATCCCAATTCTCTAGACCGGGTGATCGAACAGCGTTTCGCCGTAGGTATCCGCCTCGTATTTGCGCCCCGCTCGCACTGCTTATTGGCACGGCCGCAAATGCTGAAGGGCTAACGTATTGATGGGTTCCAGGAAATGTTTTGTACCCTCCGACGTACAGATTCACGCTTGCTACTGGATCTGGACGATCAGCCGGATATGATGAATTTGAGTAAGTTACATTTGCCGGGAACCCGGTATTGCCGGAATAGATCGCAGAAATCTGCCAACCGTCCAAGAGGTCGCGTTTGAGCAACGATTGGCTCTTACTTAGTCGACCGAAGGGAATCTCCCAGATACCACTTACTTTCACCCGCTGCCTAACATCGAAAAGTGCCGGGCCGAATTCAGCTTTGTAATCATCCGGATCTTGCGGATAACTTGGCTGATTGATATCGACATCACTATAAGAAAGATCGTGTGACCAAGCGTAAGCGACGCCAAGTGTCAATCCTTTGCTTGTTCTTCGCTTTGCTTCCATCTGCATGGCATTGTAACGACTATGGTCACCATCCATATTTTGTGTGAACTCACCGAAGGTTGGATCAGGTGCAACGCCTGTTACCCGGTTTGGAAGGTTTTTATACTCATATTCCGCCAACTGTACGCCCTCGGTTCCCACGTAATCCAGCCTGATATCAATTCCCCCGGGAAACATTTGTTGGACACCAAAGAACTGCTGCAGGCTGTATGGATTCGGGTTATATGCTGGGACATCTGTGATGCTAGGCAGGCTGCTTGAAAGCACGCCTGCTTTCTGTAAAGCCGAGATCTGCGCGGCGTAACCTGACGGAGTGACGGGGTAATTGATTCCCACTGCTTGTGCCTGCGATTGGTTTATGGCAAAGTAAAAAGGAACTCCCGGGCTAGGCTCACTGAGGTTGATGGTTCCGTCAAAGTACGTATGCCCAATCGTGAGAATTCCAAATCCGCCATGGACGACCGTGTTAGGAAACACTTGCCATGCGAATCCAATGCGTGGCTGTACGCCATGTTTATAATCTGCTAAAAAAATTGAATTTGCGGGACGAAAGGGACCAAAACCAGCGCCGAGCGTCGGATATGCAGGATCTGGGCCGCGATTGTAGGCGCGCCCCTCATATTCACGCGGCACCGTAAAGTAATCATAGCGAGCGCCCAAGTTCAACGTGAGAGTCTTTGTTAACTTCCAGTCGTCTTGAAAATATCCTCCATACTGATAGTTGTCGAAACCGAAGGGTTTTTGCCCTGAGGGTACGGAGTAAAGTGCAAGCATGACGTTTGAGGGAATGTTTGCCAGCCATCCAGACAGGGTAGAGTATATTACCGATGGTGTCTGCACGAGGTAGCGGCTGGCATTTTGGCGCTGCAAGATACCACCGAACTGCATGCTATGGTGGCCGCGAATGAGTCCAATTGTCTCTTCGTAAGTCGTGTAATTGCCATGCTGATAGAATGCTTTGTACAGAGCGGAGTTCAATGAACCGCCGAAGCCCGAAAAGTCTAAGCTGTTCAGTCCAAGGTTGAATCCTGGGTTGATTCGCGTTAATTTGATTTGGTTGAATCCGAAACGCGCATTAGACGTCCAGCTCTGTCCTATGTGGATATAATTCGCATTCACAGCATCCGTGTGCCCTGAATACGTTTGGGGGTTGACAGGTATGATTGATGGAATGAGATATTGCGGGCGAGCCCGGATATACCTCACAGCGACCTGATTGTTAGAATTAATGTTGCCGTCCAGACGAATCAACCCACTGCCATCCTTTTGGATCTGTGACGCAGACCCTGTGTAGCTCGTAGTCAACGCTGTGGGATTGGAGGCCGGCTGAGAAATGCTTGGGTAAATTGCTAGCAGTGGCTGGTAAACGGTGGGACTGATGCTTGCCAGGTATGGAGTCGGAACCGTCCCTGAAACTGTAGCAAGGCTGCGGGCCTGGGCACCTTCATAGTTTCCGAAGAAGAATAGCTTTTGACGAAAAATCGGTCCCCCAATTGAGCCACCGAATTGATTGAATGTAAGGTGCGGATTCTTTGTCAGGAATTGATTGCGGGCGTTGTAATCATTCAGCTGGTTTATCTCGTATGCGCCGCCATGAAACTGGTTGGTTCCGGTCTTGGTGATGATATTGATATTGCCCGACAGTGTGCCGCCGACGGTGGCCGGGGCCACTCCCTTCACGACACTCACCTCGGCTATGGCGTCGTTCCCGACGGTATTGATAACGTTCGGCGCTCCATACACGTTATAGGAGTTATACTCGGGATTCGATGTCGCGTTGGTTCCGTCCACCGTGACGTTGTATCCACCGTTCGGAGGCAGGCCATTGATGGCAATGCCGTTGGCGCCTTGGGGAGCGACGGACGCATCGAGCGCGATTAAATTGACCCAGTTCTGACGGGCAACCGGAAGCACATTTAGTTGAATCTCGGGCAGTGTTGACTCCTGCTCAGAAGTGGTAGTCTGCAGTATCTCCTCGCTAGCGTTTACCTCGACCGAGCTCTCGACATTTTGCACATTCATCTTGATCGGCAGGTCCAGAGACGCGTCTGCAGTCAGTTCTATGCCTGTAATCGTGTTCGCCTGAAAATTAGCCAGTGCCGTCGTGAGTTTGTATTTACCGATGGGAACAAATGTGAATGAAAATCTGCCATCAACATCGCTTTTCGCACTACGCACCACACCTGTAGCGGGATTCTCCAATGTCAGATTCGCATTTGGTACGACAGCACCGGAAGTATCCGTCACCGTGCCCGAAACCGTTGCTGTATTCACCTGGGAAACCAGCGCGGCTGGCGCGATGAGCAGCAGCAACCCTAACGCGATTGAGATCCTATGTTTCATAGCTACGTCACCTCGCTCCTTCGGGATTGAACGCCCCTTCTTGGGGAAAGTGTTGGAAAGCAACTGGTCAATTCCTTTCATGACATCTCCTGGCCTTTAGCGACTTTCCTGCACAAGCCCATTCAGTCGCTCTCAGGTCTTCGCTCCACCGGTGCTTTCGATCCGTGGAATCGCAGAAGCCATTTTCGCTGCAAATTCGGCTCCTATGGCAGTGTTTCGGATCGAGTCCCTCGGAACTGGCATCACGTGGCCTGCAAATCAAAACCGCAGAGTTCCCTACGAACCCCTGGAAACCAAACAGATCACGCTATCCAAAAAGATTGGCTCATGTATCAAGAAATGTCAATAGAAATCAGAACGGTTTTATGATATTATTTTTCTGATACGACAATGCCTATTATGGCAGAATTCGCGTGACTGTCGATCTAAACAACTGAATCAAGGAGAATTAGATATGTCCTCATTGTTTGATCTCACTGGTCGCACCGCACTTATTACCGGTTCTACGCGCGGACTTGGTTTTGCGATGGCCCAGGGATTGTCCGATGCCGGAGCCACCATCATCGTAAATAGCCGCCACCAAAGTGCAGTGGACGAAGCGGTCGCCAAGCTGAAAGCCAAGGGTTGTTCGGTACGCGGCGCGGTTTTCGATGTCTCCGACGAAGCTGCGGTAGCGGCAGCGTTTGCCAAGTTTGACCAGGACGGCGTTGAAATCGGCATCCTGGTCAACAACGCCGGCATTCAGTTCCGAAAGCCCATAATCGAACTGGATCTGAAGGACTGGAAACGCGTGATCGACGCCAACCTCACTGGTGCCTTTATCGTCGGCAAAGAAGCGGCCAGGCGAATGCTTGCTCGCGGTCGTGGTGGCAAGATCATCAACATCGGTTCGCTGACCAGTCATTCGGCGCGCCCCAACGTGGCCCCGTATGCTTCTTCAAAGGGTGGCATCATGATGCTCGCGCGGGTCATGTCGGCTGAATGGGCAAAGTTTAACATTCAGACAAATTCAATCGGGCCGGGGTGGTTCCTGACCGAGATGAACG
The DNA here is from genome assembly GCA_900290245.1 of Candidatus Sulfuritelmatomonas gaucii. GTDB lineage: Bacteria > Acidobacteriota > Terriglobia > Terriglobales > Acidobacteriaceae > Telmatobacter > Telmatobacter gaucii. Next base: position 28,063 of record OKRB01000086.1, read on the forward strand.
AGCCAGTGATCAATAATCCAGAATTGAATGCCTGGGTAAAGAGCAGTAACCCGGCTGGGCGGTGGGGTGAGCCGGAAGAGCTGGCCGGTACGGTGGTTTACCTTGCTTCCTCCGCTTCAAGTTATGTCACCGGCCAGATCATCTATGTCGATGGAGGCTGGCTGACGACGCAATAAGTGACGTACTGAAATTCTCGCGTCCTCCAGCAGCTCTCCTCTTTCTCCTCCGCCTCGTTTGCGTGGCACAGTGCGAGAAAGCAGTATGCCTTGTCAATCTGGCCAATTCGCGCCAACAGTCGTTTAGCTTGGAGTCCGTCTATAAAAGTTCAACCATCGAATTGAGCGATTGAGCCAAGACCTCGCCACTGCGTGCAGTTCGCAAGCATCGGTGCGAGAACGCATCTGGAGGAAATTGAAGATCGTGAAGTCGGTAAAGAAAATTCTAGTCACCGCAACGAACTACTCACAGCTGTGCACGGAAGCGAAAGCTCTGCTTGAGTCCAATGGCTGCCAAATCATCGAGAACTCTTTCGGCAGACCAATGACCTTCGACGAGTTGAAGCAACGGGTTGGTGACGTCGATGCCGTCGTCGCCGGGGTGGATACATGGAATGCGGCGGTTTACAAGCTCGCGCCAAAACTGAGGATCATTTCCCGATTCGGCGTCGGCGTCGACAATATCGATGTGGAGATGGCCCGGCGGTTCGGCATCAAAGTGACCAATGCCCCCGGCAAGAACGCCAATGCCGTCGCTGAATTGACCATTGGTCTGCTGCTTTCCGCCATGAGAAGCATTCCCTCGCTCCATCAGGCGACCCGGCAAGGGCATTGGGACCGGTTCATCGGTGACGAATTGATCGGCAGGAAAGTGGGGATGCTGGGCTTTGGCGTCATCGCCCAAAAAGTGGCTCGGAAGCTAACCGGTTTCGAAGTCGAGGTCGCTGCCTACGACAAATATCCCAACCTCGAAATGGCCAGACAGCTTAAGGTCACGATAGTTTCGGCGGACCGGGTGTTGCAGGAATCGGACGTCGTGTGCCTGCTTCTGCCGAGCCTTAAGGAGACCTATCACTTCATGAACAAGGACACCTTCACGCAAATGAAGGACGGCGCCTATTTCGTCAACACGGCGCGGGGAGCCTTGGTTGACGAGAAAGCTCTGTGTGATGCGCTGAGATCGGGTAAATTGACGGCAGCAGCTATCGACGTCTATGAGGTGGAACCCGTCTCGGTCGATAATCCACTTTTCCGGTTGAAGAACACCGTAACAACCCCGCACACTGCAGCAGAAACGTACGAAACCTATCGAGCTGTCAGCTTACATACGGCCCGTGCCATCCTCGACGAGTTCGAAGGAGTGAGTCCGCCTCAAGGGCTGTAAGAGGTTGTACGTCAACCTGCAGTCCCGGTCAACCAGCATTCATAAATCAATTTGCGATTAATTGTATCAAAATATGTTTGTTCAATGTATACTGTGAGACGCAATGCTCATTTTTGAACAGAAGAGATGAGGCTTACTATGTCAAAACTCTTACAGGGCATCATCGTTCCAATGATCACACCTCTCACTCTTGACGGGGCATTGGATATTGAAGGATTGGAACGGCTCGTGGAGCACATTCTCCGAGGCGAAGTCAACGCTCTTTTCCTGGCAGGCACGACAGGGGAAGGACCCGCGCTGAGTCATGAAATCCGGAAAAAGATGATCGCGCGCGTCTGCAACCAGGTTAAACAACGTGTCCCGGTAGTCATGGCAGCCATGGACAGCTCACCAGCGGAAACCATGAACATGATTATCCATGCGTCGGATGTGGGGGCTGCAGCGGTCGCGATCGCTCCTCCTTTCTACATGTCTGTAAGTCAGTCCGATCTCGTTCGCTACGGCAGAGCAATCGCAGATGCAAGTCCTCTCCCGGTTTACCTCTATAACGTGCCGAACGCGAATCTTCCGCGCTTCACATTGGATACGTTAGAACAGCTGTGCGAGCTTGAAAATGTTCTCGGGTTCAAGGACAGCGGCGGCTCTCGCGATTTTCTTATCGCCGCCATTCAGCTTTTTGAAAAACGACCTGAAACCTCAGTCCTTGTTGGGCCGGAGCCGCTGTTGGTTGAAGCCTTGCGTGCCGGGGGTGACGGCGGAGTGTCGGGAGGGGCCAATCTCTTTCCTCAGCTTTATACTGAACTGTACAAGGCAAGTACTCTAGATGACTGGGAGACCGTCGAGGCCCTGCATCAGCTCGTGCTTCGGGTGGAGCGGGACTTTTATCGAGTTGGCGAGGGCGAGTCCTCACTGATTCGCGGGATCAAAGCCGCCGCTTCCCATTTGGGCATCTGTAGTGCCACCATGGCGCCACCTTATGTATCGGCAACACCGGAAGAGATAGCAGAGGTTGCCTTGAGACTCGAGCGTTTCCAAGAAGTGCTGCTGGAGACCTTCAGCCGTACCGGCACACTGGTGAAAATCTGAGGAGTCTATGACTCGAAGTGCATTAAAGCCAAACATAAGCATTGCTTCTCCGAAGCAAGATGTTTATTTTTCACGATCAGTCAGCAAGGCATTCGAAATAATTGCTCTGCTGGGCAGCTCCCCATCGCCCTTATCCTTGCCTGAGGTGGCAGCGCGCACCGGACTGACAAAGAGTTTTGCCTATCGACTGCTTCGGACGTTGGAAACGTTGCGGCAGGTGCAACGGTTACCTGTGAATCTATTCACTGTTCCTGCTGACGACTTCTCGTCAACAAAGAAACTAACGGAAGGCTTGGTCCAATCGGCACGTGATCCGATGCGGAAACTACAAATGCAGTTTCGCGAGACCGTTAGTTTGGCAGCTACGCTCGGAAATCGTATCGAAGTTCTCGAGGTTTTGGACAGTCCTCAATTGGTCTGCATGACCAACCGTGTGGGGCGCATTCTGCCACCGCACGCAAGCTCGTTAGGCAAAGTCATTGCGGCTTTCCAGCTGCCCGATGCACAGCAAAGACTACTTGCTAACTACGGCCTTTTGCGAATTACCAATTCCACAATCACAGATGAGTTGAAGCTGCAGAACGAGTACACAGAGATTCGCAAGAACCGCTTGGCGCAGGATGATGAAGAAAGCATTGCAGACGCATACTGTCTCGCCGTCCCCATTACTGATAAGTTGGATCATGTCGTTGCGGGCATCAGTATCTCAATGCCCAAGTCCCGTATCGTTGGTAACGACGTCTTGCGCAAAGATATCGCGTCAGCCTTACGGAACGCATCTGAAACTGCGTCATCTGCTTTTAAGCATCTAGTACCGTGACTTTGTAGATTCGTAATTACACTTGTCTCTTTTGCGGAGGAAGATTGAGGGTTATAGAGGAAGCACGGGTTGGCGCAGCGGTTGCAAATTCGGCTTTCGCGGCAGAGGTCAACATGCCCAGAGGTTTGGTAACGATAAGCGCCTATTCCGTCACTGGTCTAAGAAGCAACTATTGCCCTCGTTCTCGCCTGTAAAAATCACCTGCTAGAATCTCGTCTTCTAAGTATTTCAGCGTGCTTTGGCAGTCCCCAGCGGCCTGTAAGTTGTTGAAAGTATGGAATATAGAGGCTTTGACACGGAAGAGGTCGTTGGTTCGAATCCAATCGTGCCTACCATTAACTTTGCTGACACGTCCGGAAAACTCCAAATAGTGATGGAAGCCGCGGCGAGGAAGCCGCCTTCCGGGGTTAAGCCCGCTCGATCCACCAGAGCATAAAGAACGTGATCGCAATTGCTGCCAAAGCGCTCAACGCGAGACGCATCAGATGATGATTCTGCGCGCTTGGGATCATGATCTGCGGTGCTGTCGTTTCCTGGCTATGCGAGCGATCCACGGCCGCTAGTTCAGCCGCAACCTGCGCAGTAGTTTCTTTGGGTTGGCCGTCGAGGAAACGGTAGCCTTCCGGCAGCTTCGATGCGGCAAACCACCTGTTTGGACTCAAAACCGTAAAATACCCGGCGATCCGAACGGTGTCGCCCCTGCGCGTCACGGTACGAAGGATCTTCATTGCGTCCCCCGAATGGCTGTTCGTGCTTCTTCGCCTGCAGAGGTTTTTCTGTTCCCTGCTCTCCTTGGCTGCGCCCTGCTTTATCCCCGCACGGAGACGCCCGCAAACGACAGCACCGCGAGGCCGCGGACGGGCTGGCCGAAGAAGCGGGCCGGCGCAAAGCGGCTGAAGAGCAGAAGATCCATTACCTGGGAGCGTGTGGTGGCATCGTTGGGCCCGGAGACGATGCGGTAGTCGTAGACCTCGCCCTGATCGTTGATGTAGGCTTCCACCACCATGGGGCCGGAGAGGGCGTTTGTCGCGTTGTCGCCCGGAGCATTGGAGTAATAAAGCAGACGCGGCGCGGTCGCGTTCCCCAGGGGCTCGTCGGGCGTGGCCGCAGCGGTTTGCGGCTGGGCAAACATGGTGACAAGCGTGATCACCGACCCCAATAGCAGAACCGCGCTGGCAAAGCCGGCGCCCGCCTGAAGCAGGAACGGCCCCAGCGTGTTCTTCCAGGCCAGCTCCCACGCAATGAAGATGCTGCGGCGGCTACGGGCGCGTTCGCGGCTCACGGCAACGCGAATCCGCAGCGGCAGGTCGGCAGGCTCGGGCACGGGGCCGAGTTCCGCCAGCGTCACCTGCAAAGCGCGCAATGACTTCCACTCGAGCGCACACTCCGGGCAATCGCCGAGGTGCGCATCGATCTCCTGCATCTCACGTCCGCTCAACCGGCCATCCAGGTATTCCGTAAAGCCAGCCTGCATCTCATTGCAGCCGTTCATCGCGCCTCCTCTCGCAGAGACAATTCCATCCCTGCCAGCGCTGTGGGCCGCGAGCCGGGTTGATGCGGAGCGAGCAGCGCCTTCAGGCTTGCTCGACCGCGCACCAGCCGCGACTTGACCGTTCCTAAATTCACGCCCTGCATGGCGGCAATTTCGTCGTATTGAAATCCTTCGATGTCGCGCAGAATCACCGTGGTGCGATAGGGTTCCGGCACATGGCCGAGCGCGCGCTCGACCTGTGCCCGATTCTCCTCGTGCAGGGCCAGATCATACGGCGACTCGGAGGGATCGACCAGCATGTCTTTCAGGCACACTGGCGTTCTACCCTCTGCTACCGTGATCTCCTGCTCCATGGGAAACTCCCGCTGCTGATGGCGCATCCACCAGCGCCGCTGGTTCGACGCCTCGCGCAACGCAATGCGATAGATCCAGGTTCGAAGCGACGATTCGCCGTGAAACCCGCGAATGCCGCGAAAAACTTTCACGAAAACTTCCTGGGTGAGATCGGCGGCGTCGGCGCGATTGCGCACTGTGCGCGCAAGCAGGGAGAAGATGGGCTGATGGTAGTGTGCGATCAGCCACGCAAACGCCTGCTCAGAGCCTGCCCGCAGCTCTTCAACGAGAGCCGCCTCTTCCGACTGGATCGTCAGCGTACCCGCGACATTGCCCATGGTGAGGTCTGCCTGCAATTCCTTGCCCTCCCACGTTACCGCAATTCAGCCATCGTTGGCATGTGCCCTTATCACATTGCTTCAAGGCACGCCCCGCCCGCACAACTTCTCTCTTTGTTAGACACCATAGCCCCTTGGAGTGTTCCCGGGTGGACGGGATCGCGTTTTTCGGCTCATTGAAATTTTGTTGATGAAATGAATGAGAGGGGCTTCCAGCCACGTCGACCCGGGCATTCGATTCCGGGGCTGGCACGCTTAGGATGAAATCCGGAGAGAATATGCAAATGTTTACCGCACACCCGATCGGCTTTATCCATAGCCCTTACCGGGAAACGTCAGCCATTCCGAAAGGCATTGGCGCCAAACACGAGGCCGAAGGCGCGATCGAGCTGCTTCGCGACTACGAACCGGGTTTGATGGACATTGACGGATTCTCGCACTTGTATGTGATTTGGCAATTCGACCGCGCCGACGGGTTCGACCTGGTTGCCCATCCGCCGACCGACGAGAAACGGCCCCATGGAGTGTTTGCGACGCGCTCGCCGCGGCGGCCGAATCCGATCGGGCTCACGGTTGTGGAATTGCTCGGCCGCGACGGCTCATCGCTCCGCGTGCGCGGCGTGGACATGCTGGACGGAACGCCGGTGCTCGACATCAAGCCGTATCTGTCGAGCATTCCGGCGGAAAAAATCAAGCGGGGATGGCTGGCAGAGGCGGAGAAACACGGGGAGTAGCCAGTAGGGAATAGGGAGTAGAAAACTCTGCCAGGCGCAGCACAACAGAGTTAGGCCTAAGCGGGCCAGTCGTGCGTTTGGTCGTATAATCGACTCGATTTGCCAGACAAAATCATTGCCGGCGATGTCATCTCGTATATGGAGATGTGCTCAGCTGTCGGAGTGAACCTGCAGCGCGGAATGAATTTTCGGTTGCACGGCAGTTAGAGTGTCATCCTGATGAGCATCCGACCTGGGGCTCCATATGCAGACCAGGTTGAAGATGAGGGCAGGACCCTGATTCATGAGGGGCATGACTGCGCCAAGACCATCGATGTACCCAATCCAAAGAGAATCGACCAGCCGAGGTTAAATCCCGGTGGATCGCTGACGCAGAACGGTCTCTTCGCGGAGTCAGCGCAGCGCTTCAAGGAGAAGCAAGCGCCACCGGAAAGAGTCTGCGTCTATGAAAAGATAGGTCCGGCATCTGGGTCTTTAACGGCGTGTTCGATTTGATCGATTACTGGATGGAGAGTTCAGGAGAACGAAAGGTATTCAAGTTCAAGCTTCGACTCTCGGCCACGACCGATCATCCGAGCCCCTCTGCTGTTGCGATAAAGCTAGAGGACGATCGCCTTATACCGTCTTGGGTAAAGCTTGAGGTTTGGAAGCGCAATCAGGGAAGGTGTCGCAAATGCGGGTCAAATACCGGACTTCATTTTGATCACATCATTCCCAATTCAAAGGGCGGATCTTCGAAAGACCCTGCGAATATCCAAATCCTCTGTGGGCGCCACAACCTCGAGAAGCGCGACAACATAGAGTAGCGAATCAATCCACTTCGATTGTCCGAATTACGGGATGCCGATGATCTTGTGCGTCTGCAGGCTCAGCCGCCAGCGCGGATGCTCAAGGCAATAGTTGAGCGCGAGGGTTGTATTTTCGTCGCGATGGGGTCCATCCATCGGCTGCAGGAAGAAGTGACGGAACGGGAGACCCTCAAATTCAGTTGGGTCGGCGCCGGGTTGCGGATAGATCAGCTTCAGCTCGTCGCCACTGCGCTGCCTGAATTCCGCGCCGGCCTTGGGACTCACGCAGATCCAGTCGAGACCTTCGGGAGCCTCGATGGTTCCGTTGGTCTCGATGGCAATTTCAAATCCGCGCTTATGGAGAGCGACAATCAGGTCGGCGTCGAGCTGCAAAAGAGGCTCGCCACCGGTGCAGACGACGAATCGTTCGGGGACTCCTGCATCAGCAGGCCATTTTCGCTCGATGGCTGCTGCAAGCGCTTCAGCCACGGCAAAGTGCCCGCCGCCAATTCCGTTGGTATCGGCAAAATCAGTGTCACAGAATTTGCAGATTGCCGACGCGCGATCCTGCTCGCGTCCTGACCAGAGATTGCACCCGGCAAAGCGGCAGAAGACCGCCGGGCGGCCCGTTTGCGCGCCCTCGCCCTGCAGGGTGTAGTAGATCTCTTTGACGGCGTAGCTCATAAAAACAGCTTCTAGCTGCTAGCGTCTAGCTCCTAGCTCAAAGCGCAATCGGCTGAGGCGTCGGCCTGGGCACAAAAGCTCGCTGCCAGAGGCTAGGAGCTGAATTTCAACAGCGGATCATCGATCCCGTTTTCTTCGAAGCCCTTTTGACGAAGGAGGCACGAGTCGCACTGGCCGCACGGTACGCCGACAGGGGAGGGATCGTAGCAACTGCTGGTGAAGCCGTAATCGACGCCCAATCCGAGCCCCATGCGAATGATTTCCGCTTTTGAGAGAGCGATGAGCGGCGTGTGAATCTTCAGCGACTGGCGGCCCTCCACGCCAGCCTTGGTCGCCAGGTTGGCCATCTTCTCAAAGGCAACGATGAATTCAGGACGGCAGTCAGGATAGCCGGAATAGTCTAGCGCATTTACGCCGAGAAAAATATCGTTTGCGCCTGACACTTCAGCCCAGGCAAGGGCGAAGGCTAGGAAGATCGTATTTCGCGCGGGAACATAGGTAATTGGAATGCCGCGGGACATCTCCTCGGTTGCGCGGCCCTTGGGAACAGCGATGTCGGCGGTGAGGGCCGAGCCGCCGAAGGCGCGAAGATCGATGGCGGCGATGCGGTGCTCGGCCACGCCGATGGATGCGGCGACGCGCTTGGCGGCTTCAAGTTCCCACGCGTGGCGCTGGCCATACGAGAAAGAGAGCGCGTAAAGCTCGTAGCCCTCGGATTTGGCGACTGCGAGGACGGTGGCGGAGTCGAGACCGCCGCTGAGAAGTACCACCGCTTTTTTTACTGCAGTCGTCATCCGAAATTCTCTTTGTAACGGCGGCGATTCACTGCGTCTAGCTCCGCTAACTCAGCCAACTCCGCAAACCCCGCTATTACTTCATGTCCCCGCCACGGCCAATATCCATCGAAGGTGGAATCGGGTTGCGCTCGTCGATGTAGGAATTGATGCACTGGTCGAGAACGCCTTGGGCCTCGAGAATGAACTCGACTGCATCGCGCCCCGCGCCGTAGCCGCCGGAGTTGGGCGTGACGTAATGCGCCTCCGCTTTCACCTGCGGGCGTGCATTGGCCACCGCAATGGCAAGGCCCACTTCGCGCATGGCGGGCAGATCGATCACATCGTCGCCGACGTAGCAGATCTCGTCGAGCGCGGTGCCCTCCTTCTGCACGATCTCGCGGATGGCCTGCATCTTGAACGCGCAACCCTGGTAGATGAACTCGAGCTTGAGATCGCGGGCGCGCGTGGCCACGGTCTCGCTGATGCGCTTGGTAATGACGCCGCACTTGAGCCCACCGAGGCGCGCGAGCGAGATGGCGGTGCCGTCGTGCGCGCTGTAGCCCTTGGCCTCGACCATGGTCGTGGATTGGACGCCTAAGCCGATCGTTTCTTTGCTGCCAATCTCCTCCAAAAGGCTGCCGTCCGCAGGACGCCCCGGGACGAGCCAAATGGTGCCGTCAGTGAGAACACCATCGACATCAAAAAGGATGATTTTGATCTTACGGGCGCGGTCGATTACAGATTGGGGCGCGGTGAGGGCCATGGTTCGATTGTATCGAGCGGCTCCGCGGTGTTGTTGCTTCAATAGCGCAGCGCACATTTGCGCCTCCCAACGCATTGTCATTCTGAACGGAGTCCGCCGCGGCGGACAGAGTGAAGGATCCGCGGTTGCCTTTCGGAATTCAAAAGTCGGCGGCCTCCGCACTGTCGGCAGTCTGCTCGAAACTTGCTCGAATGCGCGATGACCCGGACGGCAAGGCACCTATAGCTTGTCCCTGGATGTAAGCAGTCCAATTTGGTTCGCCCCCGCGCCCTTTCCGATATCCACGACCCTTGCGATCGTTGCGAAAGAAAGGTGATCGTCCGCTTTGACAAACATCACTCTTTCAGCCCGAACCGAGAAAATGGAGCTGAGGCGGCTCCCCAGTTCTTCGATGCTCACACTCTCCTGATTGATCTTGTAGCTCACGAATCCATCGCGAGCGCTGATGATCTGCACCACGATGGGGTTCTCGGGTTTCACATTCGGGTTCATTGACCGCTGAGGCAACGCCGCTTCCAGGCCGTGAGGCATGACCGGAGCAATCACCATGAAGATGACCAGCAGCACCAGGAGAACGTCGATCATCGGAGTCACATTGATGTCGCCCCACAATTGACCTGAAGCGTGATCATTCTCGAACGCCATAGGACAATCCCTCCTCGCTTCCTCAGGTCCCGAAGAACCTTTGGAGATTTCACAGCGACTGAAATTGCGACTTCATTTGCTTTAGACACCACGGTGTGACGAATGGTTCCTGTACCGCCTGCGAGACAATGAGCACATGGACGACATCCCCGCTGGCGCGCGCCCTCAAAACCCTCCCGGTCTCGATCCCGAGGACTATTATTTCGAGGGTCCGCTGATGGTTTTTACTGCCGCATACCACCTGAAGCGTGGCTATTGCTGCGGGTCGGGGTGCCGGCACTGCCCGTATACGGAGAACTGCGCCGCGGACCAGAACGCACCGAAGTCCTCGTAACGGGAGCCAATTCCCTATGGCCGGAGGCGCGCCGAGCATGGTATAAATCCACCTCTGCGGCAATCGGGCCCCCCGGCTTCCTGAAAAATGGAGGCTTCCCCCGTGCCTGGCGACGCAGGAATTGAACCTTAGAGGAGGGACAGATGGGGATCATTGCATGGATTGTGGCCGGCCTGATCGCGGGCTGGCTCACTGGCAAAATCATGAAGGGCTCCGGCTATGGTTTTTTTGTGGACATCTTGCTGGGCATTGCCGGCGCTATTGTGGGCGGATTCATCGCGCGGCATCTCGGACTTGACCCGAGCGGAGGATTCATTTACAGCACCCTGATCGCGATAGGCGGTGCGATCATCCTGGTGGTGATTGTTCGATTGCTGAAGCGAGCTTGAGAGCAGCCCGCCCCTTTTGCAGCTCCATTGCGAACTGGGCGGGCGCCACCGATCTTACTCGGAACCGCCGGTTGAAGACGGCTGCACTGCCGCCGGCGTGGCGGCCGGCGCGGCAGCGGGCTGCGCAGCAGGCTCACGCACGAGCACTGCAAAGCGCGGAAAAGCGAAGCTGCCCCCGGCATCGTCGATGACGTTCAACTGGCACACATATTGCCCCGGCTTAAGGCCGCTGAGCGGCACATCGAGCTCAATGGAGACAGCATCGCGGCCTTCAACGTTGACCGATTTGGCCTGGACGATCGGCGTTTCGTAGACCTTAGTCGAGCCCTGAATCAATTCGAGGCTGCTGAGCAGGTCAACGCCGAGTTTACTTCCTTTGGGCTCATTTTCCGCGGCCTTCTCGCGCGACGGGTCATAGACCTCGTAGAGCAGGTACATGTGCTGGTCCTGGCGGAAGACGTGGCTGATGTTGGGCACGTACTCCTGGCCGTTGTGCACAAGCGGATCATCCTTTTTGCTCGGTTCGCGCTGCGAGGCAAGCACGACAGAGCTCATCTTGAGTGGAGACTTCTTGAGGTCGGGCAGCGTGACGTCGGCAATGAACGAGCCCATGCGCCCGGTTTCGTTTTCGCGCACCAGGAATTTGATCTCGTATTTGCCCGGCGGCAGGTTAAAGCTGGTGTTGTACTGGATATTCTTCTGCCGCGCCTGCAGCGATGCGTCGAGCTTAAGCGGTACGGTTTGACGCACGCGGCCGACCGGGCGCTTTGCCTCATCAATGACTGCGCCGATGATGTCGAGCGTGGCCTTGTCTTTATCGCCGCCATTCACAAATGGAATTTGCGAGCCGGGCACGACGAGCGACACCGGCATGTAGTAGCGGTTGGCGTCGAGGCGGAAGTACATGGCGTCCATGTAGACAGCGATATCCGTCGCGGGCAGATCGCTGGCCAGTTCATCCTGCAATTCCTGCTCGCGGTCTTCCTTGCCGGAGTGCTTGAAGTCGGCGGGCGCGTAATAGCCGGGCCGGAATTCAAGCTTGATGCCGGGGCGATCGATTTTGACCACCAGCTTGCGATATTTTCCGTCACGCGCCAGATTCGAAGAATGGAATCCGATAGCGTAATAGGCTGAGGTGTCTTTCTGCACCTGAAGGAAGGCAGGCATAAAGTCGTTGGAGTCGAAGAACGCTTTTCCGCCGGTGTCGCTGGAGAGCCTGTCCATCACTTCCTGCGTGTCGAAGTTCTGGTTCATGTTGTTGAGGAGCGCGCCGCCGTTGAAGGCTCCCTGCCCACGCATGCTGCCGGTGGAGGCGTCGCCCAGCGGCCCGATGGCCTGCAGCCCGCGCGTGTCGACGCTGTAGATGGCCAGGTCGGCGCGGACCGCGGCGTTGATGGCCGCGCGCAGTGAAGCTTCGTTTTCGATGCCGTCGCGCGAAATTCCGCCCGAAAAGTAAAGCAGGGATTTTTTCTCGTTGATCTTGGCCAGCGATTGCGAAACGGCGCGCAAGGCGAAGAGCTCGCGGTCGGTGTTGAGGTCGTTGTACTCGCTCTCGTCGGGCGTGTAGGCGGTGGTGTCTTCCGCCTGGTTGGTGTTGGAATTGGTGCCCTGCGCGAACCCCTGGCCCTCGGTTCCGTTGTAGGCGCCTACTTCGTTGATCAATGCGTTCTTGTCGGCAGTAAAATCCTGGTCGACGGTGAGCGTGTCGCCGAGCGAAACGAGCGCGACCAGGTCGGCGGGCTGCATTTTGGTGCGGAGAAAGTCTTTCGCGGCGTCAACGCTGCGCTCGATGTCCTCAGGCTGCATCGATGTGAGGTCGAAAAACATCACGATGAGGCGATGATTGCGCAGTTCCTCCGGCTTGGCGACCACGACGGCCTTGCTGCCGGTGGGGCCCGCGGCGAGCCCGCTCACCGTGGCTTCTTGAAGCGGCGCGGCCATGTCGACGCTCTCAAAGTCGAAGGTGTCGATGGCTTGCTCTTTGCCGTTTTCGTAGATTTTGAAGTCGCTTTGCTTGAGGCCCTTCACGAGCTCGCCGGTCTTGGCGTCGCGCGCAACGACATTGGTCAACACGAGTTCGGCGTTGGCTTTGAGCACGAAGCCGCCCTGCGGAGTGGACGTGACCTGGCCGGGGGTTTGCGCGGAGATCGGCAGCGCGCCGGCAGTGTTCAGCGCCAGCAACGCAAGCATTGCGCTCGACCTTTTTCGCCAACCCTTCATAAAATCCTTTCCGTGGCCACCCAGCCTTATCCAACCCGCCAACAAGCTAAAAGCTGAGAGCTAACAGCTAAAAGCTGCTCTTCAAAATCTGAACCTCGCCATGAACTGAATTGCCCGCATCTGTCCCACTGACGTGATTTCGCCGAATTGCGGCGTGCCTTCCGAGGTGCTCACGCCGTTGTACTGCACAGTGTTGAACACGTTGCTGATGGTGGCGCGAAACTCCATGCTGCGGGTTTCGCCCAACTGCATAGTTTTGGAAAGCGCCATGTTGCTCGAGATCGTCCCCGGCCCCTCGATTGAATTGCGCGGCGCGTTGCCGAAGCCGTTGCAAAATCCCTGGGTGGGCGACGGCTCTGTGTACGCCGCGGTATTGAACCACTGGTGCAGCGTGCCGCCGCCGGCGGTGATGGATGCTCCCGGTGTGCGATTGAGGCGCAGCGAGCCCGCTGTGCCGCACTCCACGTTGGTGGTGTTGAACGTATAGGTCGGCGTGAGCCACGCACCGGTCGCGAAGTCAAAACTGCCGGAAACGGAGAATCCCTCAAGAATGTGCGCGCCCACGCCAGTGGTGACCCAGTGCTTGTCAGGGCCGAAGGGCAACTCGAAATGATACGTGCCGGTCACCTGGTGGCGCCGGTCGAGCACCGAATTTCCTGCCTCGGCCGCAAGATCCTGCCAGTCCTGCACCACCGATCCGCCGCTCCCGTTCACCGAGGTGGCATCGTCGATGGCGTGCGAGTACTGGTAATTTGCGCCAAGCGATACGCCATGTTCCACGCGCTTATTCACGCGCACCGTTGCGGCGTTCATTTTGTAAAAGGCTTCGGCCTCGTCGTAATTGAAGACCAGGGCCGACGGGTCGGTGCCGATACTGTTCGGCAATGCGCGCGGCGCAAGCTTCACGTCGAGGTGGTTGGAGCGCGCGCCGTTGTAGCCGAGATTCATCACGATGCCCAGCGGCAGCGATTTTTGAATGTCGAGATTCCAGGCCATCACGTAAGGCAGCCCATAGTGCGGGTTGAGCGCATAGTTGCCGACGGTGGCAGGGGCGGGAAATCCGTTGGCAAGCGTGAAGCAGGTTGCCGTTTGAATGCAGGCCGTAGACGGCGTGTTGCCGACTGCCTCCTCGTTGGTCTGCTCATTGGTGAAAGGCGGCTGGTGCGCCATGGTGGTGGCAAAGCCCGCGTACTCACCGACGGTGTAGTTCATGCCGAACCCGGCGCGCACTACCGTGCTCTTGACCTTCGGCACGCGCCAGGCGAGCCCCACACGCGGCGCGAAAGCCTTATGCCAGGGATACACAAGCGAATCGGGCAGGCCGGAAGCGCCCGACGCGACTTCAGTTTCGCTGGTGAAACCCTGGTCAGGATTGGTGAGAACCTCGGCTAGGCGTCCGTTCTTTTCGGTGTAGGGTGCGAAGAACTCCCAGCGCACGCCATAGTTGAGCGTAAGCGAGGGGAGCACGCGCCAGTCATCCATGGCATATGCGTCGTAGACGTTGTCGCGCAGATAGCTTTTGGCCACCGAAGAATTCAACGAGGTAGCTTGCGGGAGGCCAAGAAGAAAATCAGCCAGCGAAGAGCCTGTGCCATGCACTGGCTGCGGGCCATTCGGCGTCATCTCGATTTGTTGCGTGAACAGGCCGGTAAAGGTGAAGCTTCCCGTAGCGTTGCCGCCGGCAAGGAAATCGCGGTGAATGCGGCGGTAATCGAAGCCGTAGCGCATATTGTGCTTGCCGTGAATCCAGCTCAGGACTTCGGAGACAGAGATCGTTTGCGAGATGGAGAAGCTGGGCTGCGTGTCGCTGAGACCTTGAATGTTGCTGAGCGAAATGGATGGCACGCCGTAGTTGAGGGCGACGTTGTTGGGAACGGTGATGCCGCCGGCAGCAGCAGGATCAATGGAAGTGTTGGTAAAAAAATTGATGACATGCGCGTTGCTGCGATTCCAACTGACGTTGGAGATGCTGGTGAGCCGGTGATAGCCGACGGTATAACCGGCCTGCACTGAATCGGAATCGGAAGCGCTCTTGCCGCCCAACTGCGGAAAGATGTTCACTCGATCCAAGGCAGAGTGGGCCCAGTTGTAATTCAGGTTGATGCTCTGGCGCAGGCCCTGGTTCTGCGAACCACCGCGACGCCCGAAGCCGCCCATTCCGCCGCGGCCGCCTGGTTGCGTGGCGTTGGCGCCCAGGCTGCGCATGTAACGGACGCCGGCCTGCGTGGTGTTCGATTGCCCGGTGGTGAGCAGGTGGTAGTTGTTGTTGAGCGCGTTGCCCGCTGGAAGATTCGGCTCAGGGTAATACCCGAGCAGCGCCTTGGCCTGCGACGTGATGCGCAGCGGCAGAATCACGTTGGGCGTGCCGTTATAAGTGAATTGCTGCGACGTGGTCGGGTCGAAGATGGGCGACAATCCCGCTGCGGAAAAATTGCCGGCGCGCTCCGCGTCGGTGGGAACGATGGCATAAAAATCATCAGGAGTGGACGAGCGCGTGCCGGAGAGCGTGAGAAACATCGTGTCTTTGCCGCTGGGCTTGGTGAAGTGCGGAATATAGGGCGCGGTCATGAAAGTAAGGCCGAAGCGGTTGGAACCGTTGGCCGGCTGCTGCTGCTGTTGGCCCTGCAGCGAGAACGGCAGCGCATTGATCGCCGAGTTGCTGCCATCCCAAAAGACTGCGCCGTGCGGCTGTGCGGGATTGAAGCCGCGGAAGTTGCCGCGACCGCCGCCGCCTCCGCCACCTCCACGACCGCCGAATCCACCACCGCCACCACCACCACCGGGGCCGCCAAATCCGCCTCCCCCGCCAAAACCACCGCCGCCGAAGGCTCCGCCGAATCCGCCGCCACCGAAGCCGCCAAACAATCCACCCTGCCCGGCAACTGCGCTGTCAGCGCCCTGCGGACCTTGCCCGGTCAATCCGCCTTGCACCCGGATCGAGTCCGCCGCATCGCGCACCCGGTCCATATCGAGTCCCGCGATTGCGCTCACCTGGCCCGCCTGGCCGGTGATCGAAACCGACTCGTCGCTGAAGTCGGAGTTTTGGGCGATGGATGGCAGCGCCGCGCCGCTGGCGCCCACCGTGCCCGCTCCGGTATCCGTATCGGCACTGAGTGAGTTCATCAGGCCCACGGTCTCCGGCGCATTTCCGGCCAACTGCTGCAGATCCTGTCCTTGCGCGCTTTGCCGGGCTTCAGCTTGCGCAGCCTTCTGCTCCTGCTCCGCCTGGCGCGAGGCCAGGATGAGTTGGAAGTTCACCAACTGGTCGTGACTCGTAGCGTTGAGAACGGCTTCCTGGTCTCCCTGTGCGAAGGCAGCGAATTGGGTGCGGATGACATAGCGGCCATTTTGCGGAATATTCAGTTGCCACGCGCCGGTGATGTCGGTGGTGGTTGAGTAGCGCTTTCCGGTCAGAGTGTTTTGCGCAGTGACGGTGACGCCGGGAAGCGGAATGTTGCCGCTCTTTACGAATCCATGTAATTTACCGCCGGCCGCGGGTTGAGTGGATGGTGTTGCCGCTGGTGATGATGGCTGCGCCGGAGTCTGACTTGCGGGAAGCTGCTCATTGGGAGCCGGGTTTGCGGCAGCCGAATTCGCCGCTGGTCCAGTCGTCGCGGCCGGCGGGGCAGCCGACTGCACGCTCGAAGGCGCAGTCGGCGCCCCGCCTTGCGTCGGAGACTGCGGCCACCCCGCCAAGCCTCCAGCCACAAGAGCCACAAGAACCCCTGGTGCACACGCACGCCTCACTCCCGCCGCCTGCATTCAAACTCCCTGCCATCGTTTGTTCTTATTTTTTACTGCATTCAGTCTGACGGATCAGGCGCCCTGGAGGTTTACGAATGCAGCGCGGCCGGGCTCGACTGCGGAGCGGCGAAGGTGTTGGTGGATGAGTTGACCGGAAAGGTAACCCGTCGCTTGCAATCCGGGTCGCACCATGTTAACTCTTAAGCTAATAGTTTCCTGATAGCTACCATGCCAGTAAACGGTGGCACGCATCGGAGAGGACGTCAGCGGTGATCAAGATCGGCACGACGATTCGCGCATACCGGCTGCAAAAGGGATTGTCGCAAGGCGACATTGAAAAGAAAACCGGTTTGTTGCGCTGCTATCTTTCGCGCGTGGAGAACGGCCACACCGTTCCCTCGCTGGATACGCTCGCGAAGATCGCTCACGCCCTCGACCTGCCCATCGCGCAGTTCTTTGCCAGCGACACGCTGGCGCGGCAGATGAACGCGCAAAATCTTTCCGATGACGAATTGCGGTTCCTCACACAGCTTCGCCGCTACTCCTCGAATTTGAATGAAAGCGACCGCAAGCTGCTGCTCGCCATGGTGAAGAAGTTCGCCGCGACAGCGGTGCGCTAATACCGCTAGCTCAGATGCGCTTACACATCATTGCCCAAGTGAAAAATCGGCTCGACGCCTTTGCCGCCGGAGAGTAACGCCTGCTCTTCGTGCGGCTCGAGCGGCTTGTAATTCTGCGCCACGTCCATTGCCAGTCGGAAATAGCGCTCATCGCCGGGCGGGATGGCCGCGGTAATGGGATGGCCGAGCGTCCAGCGCAAGCCCATCGATGCTTCATCGGGAAATCCCGCGGGCTGGTACCAGCACTTGGGTTCGGGATGATTTTTCTGTTCGCCGGCCGGCCAAACGGATTTGGCCATGCTTTTCAGGCAAAGAATGCCCATCTGTTTTTCCTGCGCGCGCTCGAGGATCTGTAATCCGAAGTTCGCCTGGCTCACAAGCACCCAGTTCAGCGGAAAAAGAACCGTGTCGAAGTCGTAGCGGTCCAGCGCAGCAAGCGCCGTCTCAACGGAGTGCACGGAGAAGCCGATGAAGCGGATCTTGCCCTCTTTCTTAGCCGCCTCAAATGTTTCCATGGCTCCGCCCGGCCCGAGCACCTTGTCGAGATCGGTCATCTTGGTGAGGGCGTGGAACTGGTAGAGGTCGAGGTGGTCAGTCTCAAGCAGCTTGAGCGAGTTTTCAAGGTCGGCGCGCGAGTCGTCTTTCAAGCGGCCATCGGTTTTGCACGCCAGAAAGCATTTGTCGCGGTAGGGCTTGAGCGCCGGACCCAGCCGCTGCTGCGCGTTGCCGTAGCTCGGCGCCACGTCGAGATAGTTGATTCCGCGATCGACGGCTTCCGAGACAATGTTGACGGCGGCCTGGGGATCCTCATTCATCACCACGATCCCGCCGAAGCCGATGATGGAGAGATGTTCGCCGGTCTTTCCAAGTGGGCGGCGCGCGATCGGCTTTGAGGGCGTTGAGGGTTTTGCATCGGATGCACGCATGCCTTGCGCCGATGCCATGGCTGCAGCAGTGATGGCGGCTTGTTTCAGGAAATCGCGGCGTTCCATGGTCTGCCTCCTTCAGTGGAATCAGACGAACGGTATCCGCTGGTATTTTCGCACGGAGCTCTGTGGGTGGGCGAGGTCAGCTTTGCGGCGGAAGAAGGTGGGAGATGTAGAACCCGAAGAGCACGAGAAGCATGACCATTGCCGCGATAGCCAGCCGCATGCGCATTTGAAACACGCTGCGCGACGATCCGATGCGCGGCACCAGCGGAGTGGCGAAGAGCAGCCCGTAGCTGAAGCCTCCCAGGTGCGCCCAGTTGTCGATGCGCAATCCCGAACCGATCACATTCGTCCCGATATTGATGGAAAAGCCGATGGCCAGGTTGATCGCGGCAAAGTATATGACGGACTTGCGCAGTCTTTTCAGTTCGAACTGCGGCACGGGCAGGCGCTTCGACTTGAGAAGAATAATCAGGACGCCGGCAATGCCGAAGACGGCGCCCGAGGCTCCCGCGCCGGCCGGGAAAAGTATGTTGCTGCCGTCGTGAATGGGCCGCAGCCAGTTGTAGAGGGTGGAAAGCAGGTTGCCGGCCGCGCCGGTAAGAATGTACGCGGCAAACAGGCCAAACGACCCCATCAGGGGCTCGGCCAGCAATCCCAGGTTCCACAGGCACCACATGTTCGTGGCCAGGTGCAGAATGCCGACGTGGACGAACATGGCCGTGACGATGCGCCACCATTCGCCGTAGATGAGCACATTGCCGGCGTTGTCCGCGCCCCAGTGCATGATCTGATCGACGGAAGGACTGAAGGCACTGACTCCGTGCGACACCATTGCCAGAAATACCGCGCAGTTGATGCCGACCAGCGTGTATGTGGCTGGCGCAGAGGCCCATCTGCGGCGCGGCCGGGGAGGCGGCACAGGCGGCGACACATATTGGCCCTCCGGCGGAAGAACCTCCGGCTGGGGAGGCGACGGATTCAAGCCCATATCATCACTCTAAAGCATTTCCGGGTTTTCCCCATGAACGCTGAGGAAATGTTCCATCGCAGCAGCGTTTCGGCAGCAATCGCGCGCTCCCGGGCTATGATGAACCCCATGAAACATTCGCATCTTGCGCTTATCGCCGCTGTGCTGGCGTGGCCGGCTGTTGGCGCCAACTGGGCGATCGGCCAGAACACCGTATCGAATGAGCATGTTTCAGCCGCTCCGATCGACGCCTTCCACTCACGTTTCGACGCAGAGCTGAGCCGGCACGGAATTGCTGGCGGTGGATTCGCGTTCGTTCATGGCGCGGGTTCGGCAACGCAGTTCTTCCAGGGCGAAGCCAACGTTGCGACTCACCAGCCTGTGGATGCAGAAACGAGTTACAACTGGGCATCCATCACCAAGACCTTTACCGCCATCGCCATTCTGCAGTTGCGCGACCGCGGCCGGCTGTCGCTCGACGATCCGGCGGTTAGTTACGTGCCCGAACTGCGCGAGGTCCACGATGCCTACGGCCCCGTCGATGCCATCACCATCCGCGAACTGCTGACGCACAGCGCCGGCTTCCGGAATGCGACCTGGCCGTGGGACTGCGACGACAGCTCCAATTGCGATTGGCAGCCCTTTGAGCCCACGCGCTGGAGCCAGGTTGTTGCCATGCTGCCCTACACGCACATCGCGTTCGCGCCTGGCAGCCGCTGGAGCTATTCGAATCTTGGCTATGTATTCCTCGGCCAGATCATTGAACGGCTCAGCGGCGAAGACATCGAGGTCTACATCGACAAGAACATCCTGAAGCCGCTGGGGATGACCGCGAGCTACTTCGATCGCTCGCCGTACTTTCTCGCCGATCACGTATCGGCCAGCTACGTCCGGACGGGCGGCAAGCTGGTTGCGCAGCCTTTCGATTTTGATACCGGAATCACCGCGGCGAACAGTGGGCTCAAGGCCCCGATCCCCGATATGGTGAAGTATTTGCGTTTTCTGATCGGCGACCCCGCGAATCCGATTTACGACATTGTGCTCAAGCGCAGCTCGCTCGAGGAGGCGTGGACGGGAGTGCTGCCGGCGGTCGAGCCAGGGCAAGCGCCCACCGCCTACACTTCCGGAGCGAATGGAGCGCAGGCGAAGATGGGCCTGGGATTCTTTGTGATGGAAGCCGCTGGCCGCCGCTACATTTATCACGACGGCGACCAGGGTGGATTTTCGTCGGAACTGCTCGTCGATCCTGACGGGCACAGCGCGAGTATTCTCGCTGTCAACACGACTGACAGCGGCGAGCAGGCGCCGACGCCGGAACTGCATCCCAAATCGAATACCGAACCGGAACCGGGCGCTGATTTGCGGACGACGCTGCGCGGCGTGCTGCTCGACACGGTGTACCCGGGTTACGCGACGAAGTGATCTCCAACAGAACGCGCGGATTCGTTGACGGGCTCACCGTTTAATCTGGAATTTGGTCAGAGTCGCGGCGCGGGTGCGTCGTGAGGCCAAGCCAATCCATAAATTCGGGAGCGAAATGGTGAGTTTGGAGGATAAAGCAAGCGGAACGGGTGTCAAGCCGATTCGAAGAGCGCTGTTGAGTGTGACCGACAAGACGGGCCTGGTCGATTTTGCGCGCGCGCTCAAGAGCTTTGGGGTTGAGCTGGTTTCAACCGGAGGAACGGCGAAAGCGCTGCGCGAAGCCGGACTCGCGGTAAAGGACATCAGTGAGCTGACCGGATTCCCTGAGGTGCTCGACGGCCGTGTGAAGACGCTGCACCCGCGCGTGCATGGCGGCCTGCTTTACATCCGCAGCAATGAGCAGCACGAGGCCGCCATGGCGGAACACGGCATTCAGCCCATCGACATAGTTGTGGTGAACCTGTACGCGTTTGAGAAAACTGCGGCACAGCCGGGTGTGGCCTTCGGTCACCTGATCGAGAACATCGATATTGGCGGGCCGTCGATGGTGCGGTCGGCGGCAAAGAATTTTGAGGATGTCGCGATTGTGACGCGCGTGGCGGATTACCCGGCGCTGATTGAGGAGCTGAAGGCCAACGGCGGCGGGCTGAGCCGCGCCACACGCTGGCGGCTGGCGAAACAGGCGTTCGCGCTGACCTCAGCGTACGATGCGGCCATTGCAAGTACGCTGGAGCGGATTGCCGAGCCGGCTGCGGCCGAGGCTCCCGCGGCAATCAGCGATGCGGAGCCGCCTGCTACACTGCGCATCAATCTGCCGCTGGCCCAGGCATTGCGCTACGGCGAGAATCCGCATCAACGCGCTGCGCTCTATGCCGATGGCAGCGGCCTGGGGATCGCGGGCGCCACGCAATTGCAGGGCAAGGCGTTGAGCTTCAACAACCTCGTGGACCTGGACGCCTGCTGGGAGCTCGAGCAGGAGTTTGACGAGCCTGCCATCATCATTGTGAAACATACCAATCCCTGCGGCGCGGCAACCGGCGCGACGATTCTCGAAGCCTATCAGAAAGCACTTGCATCCGATCCGGTCTCGGCCTTTGGCGGCGTCATCGGAATCAATCGCAAAGTGGACGGAGCCGCAGCGGAAGAGATTGCAAAGCTGTTTGTCGAGGCCATCGCAGCGCCGGCATTTTCAGCAGAGGCGCGTGAACGATTTGCCACGAAGAAAAACCTGCGGCTGGTGGAAGTGAAATCCGCGCCGGCGAAACCGGTGGTAAAGCATGTGTCGGGTGGATTGCTGGTGCAGGGTGCCGACACCGGGCGCGTGACCGAGTCGGAGCTGAAGGTGGTCACCTGGCGTCCGCCCACCGCCGAAGAATTGCGCTCGCTGCTCTTTGCGTGGCGCGTGTGCAAGCATGTGAAGTCCAATGCCATCGTCTATGCGCGCGACGGCCAGACACTGGGCGTGGGAGCGGGTCAGATGAGCCGCGTGGATGCGGCACGATTCGGGGCGATGAAAGCCGTACTGCCGCTGAAAGGCTGCGTGGCGGCATCGGACGCATTCTTTCCCTTCCCCGATGGGCTTGAAGCAGTGGCCCAGGCGGGCGCGACAGCCGTCATCCAGCCGGGAGGCTCGGTCCGCGATGAGGAAGTGATTGCGGCTGCGGACAAGCTGAATTTGGCCATGGTCTTTACGGGGATACGGCACTTCCGGCACTGAAGTAATATGCGGCTGCTACGGAATCCGGCGGGCATATACTTTCCGAGCCGTTACGACTCTGCTCACCTTCGCGAAAATCCCGGATTCGCCCGCGCATTTGCGACGAATGACGCGTAAAATCGTCTGTAACAGCAGGCAGAGTTGCTCAGGACGGCTGCCTGCGCCGCGTTACAGTTTCTTGAGAACATTTTGACGGTTCTCTGGCTGGGAGCGTGGGGAATTCCCTACATGATGAAGAAAAACCTTGCATTGCCGACCATTGGGGTCAAGTTTGCCGCCGCCCTCCTTGTGTTGACGCCACTTCTGCCCCTCAGCGCCCAAAACGCCCCCGCCAGCGGAGCCGCGGCCACCTCGACCGAAGGTCAGGCGAAACAGCCGGTTGCTGCGCCGGCACAAGCCGCTTCAGCCAAGCCCGCGCAGACGGCCCCCGCGTTGAATCAAAACAGCCTGGCGCCGATGACGGCAACGGAGTCAAAGCGCGCGCAGGCCTACTATCACCTGGGGCTGGCCAGCATTTATGCAGATGATGCAACCTCGGAAGGCCGAACCGACGAGGCAAATAAGGCGATTGAAGAGTACAAGATGGCGCTCAACGACGACCCGGATTCAACGGAACTGAACGACGGGCTCGCCGATCTCTACTTCCACATACCGGGCCATGAGCATGACGCCGAGGTGGCGGCGCGCGCGGAGGTCAAGCGCGATCCCAGTGACATTGACGCCCACCGTCTGCTGGGCCGGATTTATTTGCGCGAGCTCGGCCAGGGAGAAAACGGCGTTTCCTCCACGTCGCAGCCGGGCAACGTGCTCGATGAAGCGATTGCCGAATTTGAGAAGATTGTGGCCCTGCAACCGAAGAGCGTGGAAGACCACATGGTGCTGGGTCAGCTTTACAGGGTCAAGCACCAGCCCGATAAGGCGGAGGCCGAGCTGAAGACCGCGCAGGCCATCGAGCCTGAGTCAGAAGAAGTTGTGCTGAACATGGCGCAGCTCTACGCCGAGAGCGGGAACCTGAAGCAGGCAGCGAAGGCGATCGAGGATGTGCCCATGGACGGGCGCTCGCCGAAGATGGAGTTCACCCTTGGCGCCCTCTATGAACAGATGAAGAAGTCAAACGACGCCATCACTGCGTATCAGCGCGCAGAACAGATGGAGCCGGGTGATCTTCAGACCATGGACGCGTTGGCTCAGGCCCTGCTGAGTGACAACCAGCTCGACGAAGCTCTCAAGGAGTACAAGGCTCTGGCCGAAGCGGATCCCGACAACTCGCTCGACGCCCTGGTCCATATCGGCGAAATCCAGCGCCGGCAGGGTAAGTACGATGAGGCCCTGGCTACCATCCGCAAGGCGCGGAAGTTCGATCCGACCTCACTCGAAGCGGGCTTCAACGAGGGGCTTGTGCTCGACATACTGGGCCGGCTGGATGAAGCCGCCCAGACCTACCAGAGCTTGCTCGACCAGAACACGCTCACCCACGCCAACGGCGCCTACACCGACGAGGAGAAGAACAATCGCAGCATCTTCCTCGAGCGGCTGGGCGGAGTTTACGAGGAACAGAGCAAGACCGACGAAGCGATTAGTATTTACCAGAAGATGATTGACCTGGGCGGCAGTTATGCCGTGCGCGGTTACCAGGAAGAGGTAGACGTCTATCGCAACGCTCACCAATTTGATAAGTCGCTGGAGGTTGCGCGAAAGGCTGCGGCCTCCAATCCCAAGGATCCCGACCTGCAGTTAATGCTGGCAGGCGAAATCGCCGACCAGGGTCATCCCGATGACGGATTGGCCATGGCGAAAAACCAGTTGAATGGAGCCACTCCGGACCAGCAGCGCGGCGTGTGGCTGGCGATTGGCCAGATCAATGTGCGTCTTCATCGCTGGAAAGATGCCGAGGATGCGTTGGACAAGGCTGAGCCGCTGGCTGTGAAGAAGGAAGACCGCACCTATCTCTTCTTCCTAAAAGGCGAGCTGGCGGAACGGCAGAAGCACAGCGAGCAAGCCGAGCAGTACTTCCAGCAGGCTCTGACCCTGGACCCCGAGAACGCCATGACTCTCAACTACCTGGGGTACATGTGGGCCGACAAAGGAGAAAAGCTGCCCGAAGCGCTCAAGATGATTCGCAAGGCGGTTGATATCGAGCCGATGAACGGCGCCTATCTGGATTCGCTGGGCTGGGTCTACTTCAAGATGGGCGAGTACGAGCTGGCCGAAGATAACCTGCGCTCTGCCGTCAGCCGCGATCAGACCGATCCCACCGTGCACATGCACCTTGGCGATCTGTACGAGAAAACCGGGCGCATCCGGCTCGCCGCAGCGCAGTGGGAACTGTCGCTTGCCGATTTTGCCAAGTCGTCGCCCGCCGACATTGAACAAAGCGATGTTGCCAAGGTACAGAAGAAGCTGGAAAGCGCCCGCATGCGGCTCGCCAAAGAAGACAGTTCCGTTGGACAGGTCAAGCAGGAATAATCCTCAGCCCGTTGACGCGGGCTATCGCAATTCCTGAGTCACTGTATCCCGAAGGTGCTACACCCAAGTCGACGCAACCCCCAGGGAGCCGGGGTCCCCGCGGACAGGTCTTCGTCCGTGGGGTGGAAGGGAGCGGCGACCTTGCACCGAATTCAAGAGGTCAAAGCAACTCAGGAATTGCTGTAAGGTTTTCTGATCGACACAAGAGGCTGTCAGGAATAGACTTCCGGCAATGGCCTCCGATTTTGATCAGGCTTTTGCCCAATTGAAGAATGTCTTCGCCCGGCGCCTGGGCCACCTGGCGGTAAGCGAAGATACGCCGTCGATCTATTCCGTCTCGTGCAGGACGCCTTCGCCATTCCCGCAGCACAAAGGCCACGCCATGTGGTTCGGTTCGGTGAAAAAGGGCAAGGCCTATGTGAGCTTCCACCTGATGCCGCTCTACATGAATCCGCCGCTCATGAGCGCTGTTCCGCCTGGCTTAAAGAAGCGAATGCAGGGGAAAACCTGCTTTAACTTCAAGACCGCCCCTGAGCCCGAACTGCTTGAGCAGCTCGGGCAATTAGTCGAGGCGGCCAAGAAAGACTGGACCCTGAAAAAGTTCCTGTGACTCGCGCGCAACGCCATTCGAAACAGGCCTATTCGGCGTGCGCCTGGGCAGCAGCCAGGTAGCCGTCCACGTTCCCCTTATCGACCAATGCCGTGCCGGTATCGACAAAAACCGGATAGGGCGCGAAGGCGTCGGTGCTGAAGTCCTTGTTGAGCTGCGACGGCGGAGAGTGAAAGACCTCGTCGAGCGCCTTGAGGCCCACATAGCCCATCGTGAAGGGCTTTTGCGCAATCGTGGCGTCGATCACTCCGTCCTTGATTGCCTGCAGCGTATCCGGGTTCACATCCCACGCCACGAGTTCGCGGGTGGTGTCGCTGGTGCGCTTGATGGCGTCGGCCACCATTTTGCCCGACACCGAGTCAAGGCAGACAAATGCGTTGATTTTCTTGTCGCCCGTCTGCGCCATCAGTTGCTGGGTTCTGTCGAAAGCGGTCACCGCCGCACCCTTGATGTCGACCACTTCAGCAATCTTGATTCCGGGCTGCGCGGAAAAGACATCCTTGAAGCCCTTCAGGCGCTCCTCGGTGTTGGGCTGTCCGGCAATCGTGAAGAAGACGACATTGCCTTTGCCCGCGAGCTTCTCAGCCACGCGGCGGCCGCCCAGCCTGCCAGCCTCAAGGTTATTGGTGCCGATAAAATAGAGCCGCTTGCTCGCAGCGGCATCGGAGTCAAATGTGATCACCGGAATGCCGGCGGCCACCGCCGCGTCGATCTCCGGTTGCAGCACGCCCACGTCAGAGACCGAAACCAGGATGCCATTCGGTTTGGCGGCAACCGCGTTCTGAAGTTCAGTTCGTTCACTCTGCGGATCGTAGTTGTCGGGCCCGGCCACCTTAGCGGTCACACCATAGTCGGCGGCAGCCTTCTTGAATCCTGCGACGGCCGTCTTCCAGTAAGAAGACGCCATGTTTGACCCAACGAGGTAGTACACCTCTTTCACTGAGTGCCTTTCGCACCCCGAGATCAACACCATGGCCAGCGCCGCCAGCGCGAGCGAAATTCCCGAAATACCTTTGACCGGTTTCATTTGACCCTCCGCTTGAATTCCGAATCCACCGCAGGCGACGCGTCCGATTTGACGCCTGCGCCAGTCCCTCAAAAAATCCGGCAGGATAGTACTCCCAGAGCGTCGGGCTTGTCCATCCTCCGGCACAAAATTGCTTTTATAGCAGTGCCGGCCGGCATGAGCCGGTGATTGCGAACACAGAAATGCGGCCGCCGGCGCGAGTCATCCCCATTTGCGGTATAACCAGACGTGAGCTGTTCGAGCGGTTTCGGGAATCACAGCCGCATTCATGAGTTTGGAAAAACAAGAATCCGGAGCGAAATTACCCGCAGGAATTGCCGTTTGCGGCGGCGCGGAAAGCGAACTGGCAAGCCGGGTGCACTCACAGCCTCCGCACGCCTATCGCACGCCGTTTGCTCGTGACACTGCGCGCGTTCTGCATGCTCGCGCCTTTCGCCGCCTGGCCGGCAAGACGCAGGTCTTCACACGCCTGCCTGCGGAGGGGCTTTCCGACCACTTTCGCAGCCGTCTCACACATACCCTCGAAGTAACCCAGATCTCGCGCACGGTTGCAGCGGCCCTGGGCCTGAATGCGGAACTTGCCGAAGCACTGGCCCTCTCGCACGATATCGGGCATCCGCCCTTTGGCCACGCTGGCGAGAAGGCTCTGGACCGCGCGCTCCGCACGCACGACCTCAGCTTTGACCATAACCTTCACGCGCTGCGCATCGTCACGTGGTTTGAGGAGCGTTATCCCGGGTTTCGCGGGCTGAATCTCACCCTCGCCGTTCGCGAAGGAATTGTGAAGCACTCGCGCGACTATAGCTTTGCGGATCATCCAGAGCTCGCGGAGTATTTTCTTGACGAGTTTCCGCCGCTGGAAGCGCAGTTGATCGACCTGGCCGATGAAATCGCTTACCTGACCGCCGATCTTGATGACGGGCTCGATTCAGGAATCCTGGCGCTCGATCAGGCGCGCGAAGCGTCACCGCTTTTTCGCCAGTTGCACGATGTCGCGCTGGCCAGGTATCCCAAAGCGGCGGGCAAGCTGGTGGTGTACGAGACCCTGCGGCGAGTTCTGAACGCTTTTGTCTCGGACATGATTGGCGAAGTGCACGCGCGCGTGAATGCCATCGGTGCGACAACGCTCACGGAGGTCAGGCGTGCTCCACAAAGACTGGCCGCACTGAGCACGCCGATGGAGGGCGAGCGTCTCGCGATCAAGAAATTCCTCTATGCGAGCCTTTACAACTCGCCCGGGCAGGAACACGAGCACGAGCGCGCAGAAGAGGTGGTCGCGCAGCTATTTGCGATCCTGATGGCCGATCCAGGCTTGATGCCGGAAGATCACCAGGCGCAGATTCCAACCGAGGGGTTGGCGCGCACGGTGGCCGACTACATTGCCGGCATGACAGACCGCTACATTGTGCAGTTGTGGGAGCGGTGCGGAGGCCGCTGAACTACTGCACGGTCCCCTTCGGCCGCAGACGCCGCAAATCGAGGGCGCACTGCACGGCGTTTTGCGCGTGCAGGCGCAGATTATCGGCGGCCGCCCACAACCACCAACGCGAGGTCGAACCGG
>OKRB01000086.1:55920-57857 GCA_900290245.1 Candidatus Sulfuritelmatomonas gaucii
CCACAACCACCAACGCGAGGTCGAACCGGACTTGCGAGCCGTAAATTCCGGACGCAGCCGCACCAGGACGTTATCCTGCCCGGTGGCTGCCAGGTTCGAGGGCGAATCCGTGTCTTCAAGGATCAAGTCGATGTGCTCGCCGCTCAGAGCCTCTTCGAGTGTCGCGATTTCTACGGGCCGCTCCAGCTCCACGGCGATGGAAAAGGTAAGCCCGTGAAAGACCGGCGCTTGAATTACCTGGAGGGCGAACGACGGGCCTCGGCCTGCGGTGAGCGCTTCGTACTGACGGCGAATCCGGGCCTCCACGGCAGGCAGGCTGACCTTGGCGCTTTCACCCATGCCGCTGAGCAGATTGTAGGCCGCCTGCGCATCGAAGACGGCCTGCGGCAGGGATTGAAAGCTCAGCAGGTTCACTGTCTGCTGGTGCAATTCATCCATGGCGGCTCGGCCGAATTCGCTGGCGGGCTCAAGCACCGTGGCCGCGGCAAAGCGGATGGGAGCGGCATGGTGCATCCGATCGAAGAGCAACGCCAGGGCAATGACCGCGGGGTGGGCAGGCACCACCGCCGGCGTAAACAGATCGACGGCCGCAGCCTCAGTTCCGAGCCACGGAGCGCGCACCAGAACGCCCGTCTCCTGGTCGAGCGCTCCTGAAAGGTCGAGCACCGTGGAGCCCGAGTGGAGTGCCTGCCGCCAATACCTGCGCGTCAGGCTTTCGGTGCCGCAGAAAAAGGAAAAGTCGGCGTGCTCAAAGGCGTCGGAGCTGAGGGCCTTGATGAAGGTGACTTCGTCGCCCACCTGGTCCAACTGGCCCTGCGCGTCTTCCTCGTCGAGCAAAGAAAAGCTGGCCGATTCAAGCGGCGAGTCGGAAAGGACATCCTTCAGCTCGCGGCCAATCAGGCTCGAGGCCCCGGCGATGGCAATCTTGTACACAGGTCTCCTTGTTCGTGGCTGGAAATTTGTCTACGGTCTCCAGGGATCGGGCTGGGGCGCCACATGACAAGGATCGGGCGAATTTGTGGGACGTTTGCGCCTGCGCCTCGACCAGCCGTAGGCTGCGCGCGCCCAGATTCCCGAGAACATGTAGACAAGTGCGCAGACGAACATCACCACGTTCGAATACCGCAGCGCGATATATCCGATCACCGCCAGCAACACCAGCAACTGGAAGGGATGTCTTCGCGTGAAGTTAATCTCCTTGGCCGACCAGAATCGCCAGGTACTGACCATCAGGAAGCCCGTGAGCCCGACGAGGATGAGCCACGGAACCGCAATGTACCAGTAGGAATTGGGAATGCCATAGCAAAGATGCACGCTTGCCGCAACCAGCCAGGCCGCGGCAGGAATCGGCATGCCCACAAAATATTTCCGGTCAGGCCGGCCCGGGTTTCGCGGCTGTGCGTCGTGGCTGATGTTGAAGCGCGCCAGCCGCGAAGCCCCGCCAAGCAGAAACAGGAAGCTGATAAACGCACCGGCCTGGATGAGGTGCGTCCGCAGCCCGGGATTCATCGAGTCGGGCAGGAAATGAAATCCCCAGACGAATGCGAGCAGGCTGGGAGCCACGCCAAACGTGATCACATCCGCCAGCGAATCCAGTTCCTTGCCGAAGTCGGTCGCGGTATTGGTGATCCGGGCGACACGGCCGTCGAGCCCGTCGAACGGGATTGCGAAGAGGATGGCAATCGCGGCCCAGTCCAGATGGAACGCCGAATTGCCGCTGTCGCCGATGGCTTTGATTGTCTCGAAAATCGAAAAGTACCCTGCGCCCATGCTGCCGGCGGTAAACAGCGAAGGCAGCAGATACATTCCGCGGCGCAACCGGGGGTGCGGTTTGCCTTTTGGCCGGGTGGGATCGGAATGATTCATTTGCGGCCTCCATTCACTCCGCCACCCACGTGATCCGGCTCAGCGGATGCAGTCACCATTCCGCCGGCGGG
>OKRB01000086.1:57867-206644 GCA_900290245.1 Candidatus Sulfuritelmatomonas gaucii
GGCGTCGCTCGCCCCGCCGCAACCGGCTGGGCCACGGCAGCCAGCACACTGGCGCCGCCGCGCACGCGCTGCCCCACGTTGACGCGAAGCTCCGCTGATGCCGGCAGCAGCACATCCACGCGCGAACCGAATTTGATGAGGCCCACGCGCTGGCCGCGCTCCACAGCATCACCCTCCTTCAAGCAAAACACGATGCGCCGCGCCAGCAGGCCGGCGATCTGCTTGAAGGTGACCTCGAATCCCGCATCGGCACCCTGGCCCCGCACCGTTACCGTATTCTGCTCGTTCCGTTCCGCTGAGGTAGGGTTCATAGCGTTGAGGAATTTGCCCTTCTGATACTGAACGTGACTGAGCACTCCGTTGATCGGCGAGCGGTTCACGTGCACGTCAAACACACTCAGGAAGATGCTGATACGCTGGCGGGGGCCGTCCGGAGTGATCACAGAAGCCGTTTCAGTGACATGCCCGTCGCCCGGAGAGACGACAAGACCGCTGCCGGCGGGAATCGCGCGCCGCGGATCGCGGAAGAACCATAGAAAGAACAGGGCCAGAAGGACGGGAATGATGCCCCAGGCCCATCCGCCTGTAAGCCATACCAACACAATGGCTACCAGAAGCAGACTGAAGCCGTAAATGTAACCGTCGCGAACCATCGTCCCCAACGATTATACGGTGATTTAAGGATTGAACAGGCAGGTAGCGGGTTACGGTGGGCACACTCGACTAGCAAACGCCGGCCGGGCGTTCTTTGCGGCAAGCTGCCAAGGAGAAACTGTGGGTTCGGATCTAGGCGACGGCGGGCGCCACGCGGCGCTCCAACGCAAAGATCAGGTCCTTGGCGTGCAGCTTGAGCTTCTTCAAGCGCACCTCTTCGAGTTGTTCATCCTCGGTGAGGTAGGGCTTTTGAAGCAACTCTTCCAAACGCTGAGCGTAGCGGCGATGTTCTGCGTGCAGGCGATCAATTTCTTCGCCCAGCGTCGAGCCCTGTATTTCGTCCATCAAGCACCTCCCGGTGCGGCGGTTTCGAGTTAGCCGATATGAAGCCGCCGAATTTCTTAGAACATTTACATATATCGCCAGTGCAGGGCAATCGGCAAGTTGGAATTCTGCCAAAAGTAATCAGAGCCTGTGGATTTTAGTTACCAATGCAGTGGCAGGGATGGCGGTGAACTTCTGCCTGCGGCCCCGTGACGTGAACCGCGGCAGCCGGTGCCGCGCGGAGCATTAAGGCGGCCCCGAATCAGCCGAGCCTGAGCTTCATCAGGACCGCGTCATCCACCGGATCGGTGTAATAGCCCCTCCTTAGGCCCGTTTTGCCGAAACCCAGCGAGCGGTAAAATCCGAGAGCGGCATGGTTTGAGGCGCGCACCTCCAGAACGACCTCGTGTACGCCTGCTGCCTGCAACTCGGAGGCAAGCGCGTCAAAGAGCCGGCGGCCGAGGTCTCGCCTCTGGTAAGCGGCATCCACGGCAATCGTCTCCAGTTCGGCCTGTGGCGGCAAGACATGGGCGATAGTAAACCCTTGCGAATCTTTTGTTTGCGGATTGGCAACGACTAGAGCAATGCGGCGCGGAGTGGAGGCGGGATCAAGCGCAGCCAGGTAAGCGGATTGCTGCCAATGGGGCGCATCGGGCAGGCTGGCGGCGATTTCCATCACGCGAGCGAGGTCAGCCGCGGTCATGGGCCGAATCTGCACGTCTTGCTTTGGAAGACTCACGCACCCTTCAATTCCGCCGCGGCCTGCTGCGCAATGACATCCTTGCCAAAGATTTCGGCGTCGGAGCGGCGCAGGTAGTGGCCGTCGAGCTGGGCCAGGTCAACCCGCTCGCCGGCAAGCAGCCGGGGGCCGGCCAAGGCGAGCGCATCCGATGCGAGGGGGGGGGCTGTGGCAACGAGCCGTGCCTCCGGCCACGCAGCCGCCAGAACCCCGGCAGCCTCGTCACAGACGGCCACGCGATCCGGCTTCGGGATGACAGCCGCAAGTTCTGGGGCGCCTGCAAGCAATTCATCTGGTCCCGAGCCCGGACGCTCAAGCCGCAGAAAAACTTCGCCGCGATGCGCATCGAGCGCCGCTGAGGAGACTCCCGACTTTTTCGCCAGCACTTCAAGCCGCGAAACCGCAATAACAGGGACTGCCGCACCCTCGGCGAGCCCCTTTACGGCGCTGACGCCCACGCGCACGCCGGTGAAGCTTCCGGGTCCGTTGACCACCACAATGCCGCCGAGGTCGCGGACTTCGATGTCGGCCGCCTGGAGCAGATCGTCAACCGCGGAGACCAGCGTCGCCGAATAGGTTCGGCCTTTCAGCTCGATTTGCCCGAGGATTTCGAGGTGTGGACCCGCGAGCTGCCCCAGCGCCACCGAGCCCGAGGGCCCGCAGGTATCGATGGCGAGAATCAGGCTTGGCTCTTGCACGACATCCTCTTACACCGCGGCCAGCGCCTGGTCGAGGTCGGCGATCAGGTCTTCCTTGTCCTCGATTCCGATGGACAAGCGGATGCGACCCTCGTTGATGCCCATCGACCGGCGCACCTCCTCGCTGACCGAGCCGTGCGTCGTCGTGGCCGAGTGGGAAGCGAGCGACTCCACGCCGCCCAGCGATTCTGCGTTGGTGAAGATCTTGATGGCCGTAAGGAATCGCGCAGCTTCTTCGCGATTCTTGAGCTCGAAGCTCATCATCGAGCCAAAGCCTTTCTGCTGCTTCACCGCGAGATCGTATTGCGGATGACTCTTGAGGCCCGGGTAGGCCAGCTTGCGGACCTTGGGGTGCGTGGAAAGAAACTCAGCCACCGCGCGGCCATTTTCTTCGTGCTGCTGGATGCGGAGCGGCAGCGTCTTGATGCCGCGCAGAACCAGGAAGCACTCGAAGGGCGACATGACACCGCCAGCCGCTTTCTGCACAAAGAGGAAGCGCTCCTTGTGCTCGGGCCTGGAGCCGACGAGCACCCCGCCGAGGCCGTCAGAGTGGCCGTTGAGGTACTTGGTTGTGGAGTGCATCACGATATCGGCGCCCAGCTCAAGCGGGCGCTGCAGCGCGGGAGACAAAAACGTGTTGTCGACGCTGACTTCGATGCCGCGCGCATGGGCAATCTTCACCACGCCTGCAATGTCGGTGAGCACCATCAGCGGATTGCTCGGCGTCTCGATGTGGACAAGCTTTGTATTGGGCTTGATCGCCGCTGCCACGGCGGCCAGGTTGCTGCTATCCACATATTCGATCTGGATGCCGTAGCCGCTCACGATCTGGTCGAAAAGCCGCACGGTGCCCGCATAGACGTCGCGCGAACAGACGACATGATCGCCGGCGTGGAGCATCGCCACCAGCGCCGAGATGGCGGCCATCCCGGTGGTGAACGCGTGGCCGCTTGTGCCGCCTTCCAGCGCAGCCACGGCCATCTCAAGCCGGTCGCGCGTGGGGTTGCCAGCGCGGGAGTAGTCCCATCCGCGGTCGCTGCCGATGCCGGTAAGTTGAAAGGTGGAAGAAAGGTAAACGGGGACATTTACCGCGCCTGTGAGCGGGTCACAGTGCTGGCCGGCGTGAACGGCAAGAGTCGAGTATTTGTACTGGGACATGAGTTAGCTGCTAGCTCCTGGCTTCTAGCTACTAGCTTATCGTGGCGAGCGGGGAGCGCATCTCAAGATCGGTGCGACGGGCGTTCTTTGGGAATCGCGGCGCGCCGCATACGGCCGATCCGGGCGCCCTACTTCGTCACTTCCGCCGTTTGTTTCGTCTGGCGTACCGTGGGAAAGTAGCCGGTGCGCGTGCGAACGGTCAGCTTGCCCTTACCCTGGGACTCGGCCGTCACTTCGATCTTTCGAAAGCCGGGCACGGTGGTGGGCTTGGTGGAGTGGTAGCCGATCGTGTACTGGCTGCGAATATCGCGCGCCACCTCGGCGGCAATCTGATCCACCTCTTCAATCGACTTGGGGAAGAACGCCATGCCGCCGGTTTCGGTGGAGAGCATCTCCAGAGCGCGCCGCGCGTGACGCGCTTCCGCACGGCTCATTTCGTCGCCAAAGAGCAATCCAATGGTGTAGATCTCCGGCCCGGAGAGCTCCTGCACGCGGTGGATGGTCTGCTCCAGGTTGAGGCTGGATGCATTGTCTTCGCCGTCGGTGATGAGGATGAGAACCTGCTTCGGCCGCTTGGCATCGGCTGCGAGCTTGTCTGCCGACGCCACCACCGCGTCATACAGCGCGGTGCCGCCTCTCGAATCAATGTGCGACAAGCCTTCGCGCAGGTTGTTGATATTCGAAGTCAAGTCGGCATCTATAAAAGCTTCATCGGAAAAGTTCACCACGAAGGCCTCGTCCTGCGGATTCGACGCCGAAACCAGGTCGAGCGCGCTTTTGTTGACCGAGGGGCGCTTGCGATACATCGAGCCGGAGTTGTCGATCACCAGCCCCATGGACACGGGAAGATCGGTGTGTTGAAAGCTGATGATGTTCTGCTTGACGCCGTCTTCGAAGACCTGGAAATCGTTCCTGGTGAGATTCTGCACAAGCTGCGATCCGTCGAGCACGGTGGCATTGAGCACCACCTCTTCCACGTCAGTATGGAGAAGATACCCTTCGCCCTGCTTGCGTAATGGGCCGGTAGAGGGCGCCGGCGTGACCACATCAGGCGAGCGCACCGGGTCAGTGTCGACCGTGAGAGGCGGCGCAGAACCTTGTTGCGCCTGGGTCGGCGCAGGGGCCGGTTGCGCGCGCAGCAAAAGTCCGGACGTGATCAGCAGAGCGGCGAGAGCCGCGTTATTGCAAAGGCGCATAGTACCCGGTGCGAGCATAAACCGTAAGCGGAGGCAGTCCTGGAGGAGGATTGACCTTCACCCTCACTTTACGCCACTTGCCGTCTCGGTTCAGATCCTTGGGTTTGTAGCCGATTACATATTGATTGCGCAGCTCGGTTGAAATTTTTTCGGCGATATCGCTCATCTCGTCAACGTCATCGACGCGGAAGAGCCTCCCGCCGGTGGAGGAGCTGATGTCATCAAGGAGCTGCGGGCCGGTGCGCTCCTCGGGTGTCGGCGCATAAGGGTCGAAGATGCCGATGGAATAGATCTCCACATCGGCTTCTCGCACGGCCGCCCGCACCTCGCCTTCGGTGAAGCGCGAGCGGTTGTCGCCTCCGTCTGAGACCACCAGCAAAGCCTTGCGCTCATGGTGGGCACTCTTCATCTTGGCGACGCCGTAGTAGATTGCGTCAAGCAGCGCGGTGCGATGGCCGGCGTGAACGCTCGCCAGGCGCGCCTCGATATCTTCAACCGAGCCGGTGAAGTCCTCAATCAGCTCAGGGCGGTCGTTGAATCCGATCACAAAGAACTCGTCCTGCGGATTGGCGGTCTTGATGAACTGAAGAATCGCTTCCTTGGCGCGCACCAGCTTTGAAGTCATGGAGCCGGAGAGGTCGAAGATAATTCCGATCGAGACCGGGGCGTCTTCAGAGGCGAAGCTCGCGATCAGTTGCTGGTTGTTGTTTTCGAAGATCGAGAAATCCTCTTTTTCGAGCCCGGTGACGAGACGATTCAGAGGGTCGGTGACCGTGACCGGCACCAGCACCATGTCCACATTCATGCGGATGAAGGAGCCAGGGTGAATTCTCAGCGATGATGGGCCGGTTTCGGCAGGTGCTTCGGCGCCCGTGGGCTCAGTGGCAGGGGTGGTCGCGCTGCCGGGAGGCTGCACGTGGACCTTGTTAAGAGGATCCTCCTGGGCATGGGCGCCAGCCATGGAAAAGGCGATCGCCAGTGCGCAAATCCACACCCGGCGGAGCCACGCACTGTTCCCGTCCCTGCTCTTTTTCTTACGCTCATGGGGAAGCGACGTCATGCTGCACCCTGGAGTAGAACGCGATAGTAGCACCTTTCGTAAATCTCTGGTGTAAGCAGATTGTAATTCCGATTCACGGCCGGCGCACCTTGGTCGCCACCCCATTGCGTGCACTGGGATACAATCGTCCGTGGGATGCGAATTTTCCTGCCAAAATGGCAGGCGCTCCCATTCAATCCTCCCCAACGGAGAGCAAGACCTTCCTCATGGCTCGTATCTATCCTTTTCGCGCCTGGCGCTACAATCCTTCTGCCGTGAGCCTGCAAGATGTGGTCACACAACCTTACGACAAGATCTCCCCATCGATGCAGCAGGCTTATTACCAGCGCAGCCCGTTCAACCTGGTCCGCATCATTCTGGGACTGCCTGAACTCTTTGACGCGGAAAAAGGCGAAAACGTCTATACCCGCGCGGCTCGTGATTTCCGCTCCTGGCGCGAACAAGGCGTGTTAATCCAGGAACATGAGCCATGCGTGTTTGCTTACGCGCAGCGCTTCAATGTGCCCGGAACCGGCGCCGTGAAAGAGCGGCGGGGATTTATCGCCCTGGGCAAGCTGCACGACTATGCCGACCAGGTTGTCTTCCGGCATGAGCAAACGCTTTCAAAACCGAAGAGCGACCGGCTGAACCTGCTTGAAGCCACGCACGCGCATTTTGGTCAGATCTTCATGCTGTACTCCGACCCGGCAGGCAGCGTGGACAAGATTCTCTACGAAGGAGCAGGCGCGCCCGATGCTGAAGTGACCGACGAATACGGCGTGCTGCACCGGCTATGGCGCATCAACAGCCCTGCGGCGATTGGCCTGCTGGCGACTGCCATGGACGACAAGAAGCTCATCATTGCCGACGGTCATCACCGCTACGAAACGGCGCTGACTTACGCGAAGAAGCACGGGGACGGGCATACGGCCAAGGGTGAGTTTCGGAGCCAGCCACTGGCGAATCCCGAGGCGTCTGAAGCCGCTGCGATGATGACCTTCGTGAATATGGATTCCGACGGACTGGTGATTCTGCCGACGCATCGCGTGGTGCACAGCCTTGAGGGCTTCGACCCGGCGAAGTTTGCCGCTGCAGCCGGGGAATACTTCACGGTTGAATCTCTCTCCGATCGCGACGCCGGCCGGCTCATCGACACGCTGGGCCGCCAGAAAGGTACAGCGTTTGTGGCCGTCACGCGTGGCGACGATTTCCTGCTGCGCGCGAAGCCCGATGCGATAGCGAAGGCTCTATCCAGCCTGCCGGAGCGCCAGCGCCGGCTCGACCTGGCGCAATTGCACTCCGTTGTGCTGGAGCGTTTGCTCGGCCTGGATGCCGAGAAGGTCCGCGAGCAAACCAATCTTCGCTATCTGCGCGATGCGCAGGACGCGGTGGAGCAAGTGCGCAAAGGCCAGGCCGACGTGGCCTTCCTCACCAACCCGGTCACCATGGAGCAGTTGAAGGAGGTGGCCTTCGCCGGCGAGGTCATGCCGCAGAAGTCCACCGATTTCTATCCCAAGCTGCTGAGCGGCCTGACCATCTATGTGCTGGATTGAGTAAATGCGTGGACGGAAGCGCATTCCGCGACTTTTCTTCTCTGCGTTGTCACTCGAGCGGATGAGGAGAACGGGAAATCTGACCTCCGCGATCGCCGCACTGCTCGCACTGAGCGCCCCAATCGTTTTCGCGCAGGCCCCGCCAGCGGAACGATTCGTAGTGGTATTGGATGCAGCGCACGGCGGCGCCGACTCCGGCGCGAGCATCAATGGTCAATCGGAGAAGGCATACACACTTGCTCTCGGCGTGAGGTTGCGTTCCCTGCTGATGGCCCGTGGAATCGACGTCGTCACCACACGCGAATCCGACACGACTGTTGATCCAGCCCAGCGCGCGGCGATCGCCGATCACGCCAATGCCCAGGCCTGCCTGACTTTGCACGCGTCTGAAAGCGGCTCCGGCGCACATGTCTTTGTCTCTTCACTTGCGCCTGCGCAGCAGGCAGCCATGCTGCCGTGGAAGACCGCGCAGGCCGCGTGGACTCAGCGCAGCGTGGCATTGGCCGGGGTGATTAATTCGGCGCTGACTCACGCCGGCATGACGGTGACGCTGGGGCGCATCGCGCTGCCGGCGATTGACAGCATGACTTGTCCGGCTGTCGCAATTGAAGTTGCGCCGGGGCAGTCGTCGGACGGGGCCGGGACCGGCAGCCTGGACGATCCGGACTACCAGGCTCGCGTGGCCGATGCGCTGGCCGCTGCGCTGGTCGAATGGCGATCAGAAGAACGCGGAGGCAGACAGCCGTGATCCCGCGCCACCAGACGATTCTGTTCGTTGTTCTGCTCGTCGCATCCATCACGCTGGGCGCCGTGCTGTGGACCACACTGGATCGCGCCCACAAGCGCTTGCTCGCCAGCGAGGAATCAGCGCCAACCCAGGCTCCGCAGGTGGCGCCGTCGGAGCAGGCGACGCTCATGGTGGCCAATGACGCGGATAACTCCGTAGCGCCGCGTGTGTTTTCGTTGCCTCTGCCGCAGAACCCGGAAGCCCGCGCGCGCGCCGTGCTGGGCAAGCTGCTCGACCTTTACTGCGCTCCCGGTTCGGGTCATCCCGTGCCCGACGGGGCAAGTTCGGTCAGCCAGGTGTTTCTTCTTCCCGTTACGGCGGTCAGCGCGAGCTCGACTGCTGGCGCGGGCCGGGCTGCTACAGGCTCAAGCCGCGCGGCAGGAGGCAACTCGGCCGGCGGTGATGAACTCGCGGTCGTGAACCTAGCCGGCGCTTTTGTCTCCGGCCATCCCTCCGGCCTTGAAACCGAGACGCTCACGATTCTTTCAATTTGCGCTACGCTTCACGCCAACTTTCCCAATGTCACCGAGGTCAGGTTTCTTGTCGACGGCCAGCAACGCGCCACGCTTGCCGGGCACGCCGATCTGACCCGCACTTATCTGACCAGCGAAACCGTGCCCACGGAGGGAGCGCACTCGTGACGACAGAAACACCAACCTCAGCTCCAACCATCGGCGTCTTCGATTCCGGCTTTGGCGGGCTCACTGTCCTGCGCGCGCTCATCGAACGCCTGCCGAGCGCACGGTTCGCTTTCCTGGGCGATACGGCGCGACTGCCCTACGGCTCCAAGTCGCGCCGCACCATTGCGCGCTACGCCGCGCAAAGCGCCCAGTTCCTGGTCCGCGAGCAGGGGGCGGAGTTCCTCGTCATCGCTTGCAACACGGCCAGCGCGCTGGCGCTTGACGCGATTCAGGAAGCCGTCACGGTTCCCGTGCTGGGCGTGATTGAGCCCGGCGCCGCCGCCGCGCGCGCGGCATCGCGCACCGGTGATGTGCTCGTGATCGCAACTGAGGCAACGGTCCAGAGCCATGCTTACGCCGCTGCCTGCCAGGCCCGCGGCCTGCGCGCCATGGAGAAGGCCTGCCCGCTGCTGGTGCCGCTGGTTGAGGAAGGATGGACCGATCATCCCATCACGGAAGAAGTGATCGAGATTTATCTGAACGAGTTGCGCGCCGAGGCTGCTGCGCAGGGCATGAATCCTGATACGTTGGTCCTCGGTTGCACACACTATCCGCTGCTGAGGCCGCTGATTGAGCGCGCTGTGCGGCCGGGACGAACAGTGATCGACTCGGCCGAATCGACAGCCAAGGCTGCGGCTGAGCTTTTCAACGGGCGCACGCATGGTTCGGCACCGGGCGGACCTCCCGGAAGACCGACCGAGATTCGCTGCTTCGCCACGGATTCCGTGGAAAAATTCGAGCGGCTCGGCTCACGATTCCTTGGGCGCCCCGTTGGGCATGTAGAGTTGGTCGACCTCGGCGGCTGAAAAGCGTGCCCCGCCCCAGGATGTCATGCTGAGCGCAGCGGGCCGCGTAATTCGCGACCCCCGAAGTCGAGGGACCTGCATTTGCTTATCGTCCCTCGCTCCCTTGCTTCCTGTTTCAGAAAGGGTGGGAAGGAGGATACATTCGCTTTACGGCCCTGGGATTCGTCGAAAATCGCTCTGTTATTCTGAAAAATGGCGCGGCTCCGCCGTCTTCCCTTTTGAACCAGAGCTTCGGAGGAACCAACACAGCATGATCAATTTGGCGGGCAAAACGGCCGTGGTCTTCGGGCTGGCCAATAAGCGGTCGATCGCCTGGGGCATCGCGCAAAAACTCCACGAAGCCGGCGCCACCCTTGCCATCTGTTACCAGAACGAACGCATGAAGGCCGAGGCCGAGGACCTGATCAACGATCTCTCCGGCGCCAGCGGCTTCCAGTGCGACGTCTCCAACGACCAGGAGATTGCAGCCCTCTTCGCCGCGCTGAAAGAAAAGTACGGCACGATCCACATCCTGGTGCATGCCATCGCCTACGCGCCCCCTGAAGACCTGAAAGGGGAGTTCATCAACACCAGCCGCGAGGGATTCCGCATCGCTCACGACGTGAGCGTCTACTCGCTCATTGCAGTTGCGCGCGGCGCCGTCCCGTTGATGACCGAGGGCGGCAGCATCATCACGCTGACGTACTATGCTGCCGAAAAAGTGGTTCCCCACTACAACGTGATGGCGCTGGCCAAAGCTTCGCTTGAATCGGCCGTGCGCTATCTGGCATTTGAGCTCGGGCCAAAAAACATTCGCGTCAACGCCATCTCCGCCGGTCCGATCAAAACGCTGGCGGCTCGCGGCGTGGGCGCGCTGGGCGAAATGCTCAAATCGCACGCCGAACGCTCACCGCTGCACCGTAACGTGGATCAGCTGGAAGTGGGCGGCACTGCGCTTTACCTGGCCAGCGATCTGGCCAGCGCAGTGACCGGCGAGACGTTGTACGTGGATTGCGGCTACAACATCATGGGGTACTGATACGCTCAGGCCTCGCCGCAGATGGTCTGCACGTACCGGCAGTCGCTTTTCCCGTTTGTCCGCCTGAATCCTCTACTGATTTCGGGGAGGGCCAACCGCGACGAGATCAGGTTCCGGCCATGTTTCTTGGCCGCG
Source organism: Candidatus Sulfuritelmatomonas gaucii (assembly GCA_900290245.1). Lineage (GTDB taxonomy): Bacteria > Acidobacteriota > Terriglobia > Terriglobales > Acidobacteriaceae > Telmatobacter > Telmatobacter gaucii. The sequence goes on from OKRB01000086.1 coordinate 68,655, forward strand.
TACATGGCTGCATCTGCCCGCTGCAACATGTTTTCCCAGCCGCAGGCCGTGTCAAGTTGAGCTACGCCCGCGCAGACGGTGATCCGGATCGGCCCGCCCTCAAACGGCACTTCGAGGTCCTCTACAGCCTGGCGCACCCGGTCGGCGATCATCAGAGCCGGCAGCTCGCTTGTGTCCGGCAACAGTACGCCGAACTGTTCGCCCCCGGTGCGCGCGAGCGAGTCCTGCTTGCGCAGCAGGGATCTGACCCGGCAAACGAGCGCCTGCAAGGCACGATCACCTGCCGCGTGGCCGCGCGTGTCGTTCAATTTCTTGAAGTTGTCGATGTCGATCACAATCATGCACAGCGCGTGGCCGTAACGCACGCTGCGCGCGGTTTCGCGCTGAGCCGCTTCTTCCATCGACCTGCGATTGAGGGCTCCGGTCAACGGGTCGGTGCGCGCCTGCTCGGCAAGCTCACGTTGCAGCTCCGTGACCAGGAACCACAGCTCGCACATCACCATTACGGTGGCGAAGAACGCCGCAGTAGCAAGGGAATAAACCCATTGCGGATCAGAGTGGGCGTTGACCGTTTCATGCGGGTGCATGTACCGCAGGTTGGTGAGGACTGCGCGGTACGCCGCCACGGTCATTTGCGATGCGACAACCGCAGCCGAAACGCGCGACACCGCGAGGAATGGCGCCCTGCCATGCTTCCACAGCATCCACGAAGAGACGCCGCACACGACCACAAACGGGATGTTGGCGATGTTGGCCGAGCATTGGATCTTGAATGGAAACATCACCCCGTAAACCGCCAAAACCACCCCAATCCCGATCCACGGCCAGCGGTTGCGCATCGATGTGCGCACGAGAAACCAGCGCAGGCCCATCCACTGCAGCATGATCGAGACGAGATAAAGCTCGCTGACGGTGAAGCTGCCCAACACCGCAGGCACTTTGCCCTCGAGCCCTTGCAGGATGAGCTTGGCTAATCCCACAGCCTGCGCGCCGGCGAACCAGCGCATTCCGGTCACGCGGCGGTTGTAACAGGCAAGGATGCCGATGCATACCGTGAACACGGTGACCGAGGCGATATTCGTAAAGAAAAAAGTCCCGTAATCCATTTCGTGACGCGATTCGGCAGGGATTCACCTTCGTCCCCCGATGTATCGGCAGAAAATTCTTTTTGATCACGGGGCCATTTTCGAAACACGCTGTAGCGGGTTTCCAATTGGAACGGCAATTGGCGTGCGGAATGCGCCCGTAGAATCGCGGCCGATTCGCCCTGGCCGCTGCGGTCACATGGCGTGGATTTCCGCCCACACCGCAGCCTCTACCGGCAGGCCGAGCTTCACGTTCTCCGCGCGTGTGCGCAGCGTTTGCTCGCCGGGATAGCGCACTTTCACCTGGTGCGCGGCAGCCGGGCAGTTCTCGAGCGAAGCCACGATCTCATCGGCGATCTGCGCGGCTCGTGGTGCCGGCCCGAATGCCTCGGGGTTCAAGGTCACAAACATCTGTGACACGCTCGTTTCGAGCAACGGGTCGGCGGGAATCTGGTGCGTGGCCTCGCCCAGCGACATCATGGCGGCGATCATGTCGAGCACGACAGAAAGCCCCGATCCCTTCCAGTAGCCGATGGGCAGCGGCCGCCACGATTGTTCAATGGCGGCAGGGTCGCGCGTGAGGTTGCCGTCGGCGTCGAATCCTCCATCGACGGGCAGCATCTGGCCGCGCTTCTTATAGCTTTCGAGCGTGCCGTAGGAGAACTGCGACATGGCCATATCGAGCACGACAGGGCCTGTGGCGCGCGGCACGGCGATCACCAGCGGATTGTTGCCGATCACCGGCTCTGCTCCACCCCACGGCGGCAGGTTGGGCATGGTGTTCGTCCAGCAGATGCCGATCACACCGGCCTCGGCGGCCTGCCAGCCGTAGGTTCCGGCGCGCATCCAGTGGTTGGTGTTGGCCAGCGCGACGCAGCCGATTCCGTGCTCGCGGCTAAGTGCGATCGCCCGCTCCATCGCGGCCAGCGCGTTCAGATTGCCCGGGCCTCGATGGCCGTCCCAGCGCTCCAGCGCTCCAAAGCGTGCCACAACTTCGGGCTCCGCAGCGGGATCGACGCGCCCATTGCGAATGGTGGTCACAAACCGAGGGAAACGATTAATGCCGTGCGTGTAGACGCTGTCGCGCGTGGTCTCGGCAAAGAGCCGCGCGCAAGTATCCGCGCGATGGGCAGCGAAGCCGAGCTTGCGCAGAACGGCGGCGAGCGTTTGCTGCACTTCTTCGAATGGAATGCGATTCATTGGCTCTGCAATGAGATTAAAGCAGCGTGCCTGGTGAGTCTTGATGGTGATCGACCTGCAGAATCTCTAGCTCCGCTAACTCCGCCAGCCCCGCGAACGCCGCTATTCTTTCAGCGTCACCGTGATCTTGCGCGCATCGCCGCCCTCTGAGGCGATCACAATTTCGCCTGTCGCCCGCTTGCGGATGCTCTTGAACTTCTCGCCCCACTCCACAATGACCAGCGCGTCGGGTGTGAGCAGATCGTCGAGGCCCAGCGTTTCCAGCTGGCGCTCGCTTTCCAGGCGATAGACATCCAGGTGATAGAGCTTGACAGGCTTGCCGTTGCGCGAGCCCAAATACTCGTGCATCAGCGTGAACGTGGGGCTGGTGACCTCGTCGGGCTCGGCCGCGTCAAGCGCCTGCGCGATGCCTTTCACCAGTGTCGTCTTGCCGGTGCCGAGCTCGCCGCTCAACAGTAAAAACTGCGGCGGCTCAAGCAATTTGACGAGCTTGCGGCCGACGGCAACGGTGTCGGCGCCACTTTGCGTCGTGAACTCGCGGATCCTGCCTTCCGCAGTCGCCGTGGAACTGGTCATTGCTCGGCCCTCATCGAGGATTGTCGCACGCAGTTCGAGCCCGCTGAACGCGGAAACTCGCCTGCCGCGTGCAATGCCCCCTGCAACCAAACATAACCCTTTTGGGCACCGCTCGAAAAGCGGTGGGCATGCGAAGAAAACGCCTGCGCGAGCTTTGCCAGGCAATCCGTAGCCAGAAGCGTGTGTTCATCGCCATCGCGTACCGCCAGATCCGCGGCCAGCCCGTGCAGATAAACGGCCGCCTCTACAGCGCGCGGCACGTCGTCTGGATACTGCGCCAGCAGCCCTGCGATGAGCCCGGTAAGCAAATCGCCGCTGCCGCCCTTGGCCATGCCGGGGTTGCCGGTTGTATTGACGGCGACCCGGCCATCGGGATGCGCTATCAGCGTGAGTGCGCCCTTCAGCACGAGCGTCACGCCGAAGCGCTGGGCGAAAATGCGTGCCGTTTCGAGGCGATTGGCCTGGACTTCGGCAACGGTGGCTCCAACCAGCCGCGCCATTTCGCCCGGGTGGGGCGTGAGCACGACGGTACGCCCGCCTTTGCGCGACAACTTGGCCAGCAACGCCTGCTTGCGGGCAAGAATGTTCAAGGCATCGGCGTCAATCACAGCCGGAATCTGGGTGCAAGACAAAAATTCAGTAGTGAATTGGACTGTGCCACGGCTTTGCCCGATGCCGGGGCCGATGGCGAGCACAGTTATTCCCGCGGTCAGCGCAGCAATCTTTTTGGGAGCAAAATTGTTCGCAGAGATCTCGCCGGCCGCCGAAGCGGCGAGCGGCCATGTCATCAGCTCAGGCGCAAATTGCGCGACGATGGGCAGCGCAGGCGCGGGAACCGCAGCGGTCACCAGACCTGCTCCCGAACGCAAGGCTGCCAGAGACGTCATGGCGGGCGCGCCGGCTTTGCCACCGGCAGTGCCGAAGGTTCCGCCCACTACCAGCACGTGCCCGAAGTTCCCCTTGTTCGCGGCAGCCGCGCGCGGAGCTTGCGCAAGCTCGAGCGAGGAGCCGGCCCAATCAATTCCGAGAGTCGACACGATCGCCGCATCCGGCGAGCCGATGCCGGCGAGCCGATGGGGGCGACGACGATGGGCTGATCCCAGCGGCGGGTCAGTTGCCCGAAGACATGCGCCGGCTTGGGCGCAGTGAAAGTGACGACAGCATCGGCAGGAAAGACCGGCCCGTCCACTGTGGCGCTGGTTTCGTCGGCCGGCCAACCGGAAGGCAGATCGACCGCCAGAACGGGCGCACGGCTCGGACGCAACCACTCGAGCGCCGCTACCGCCAGCCCTTTCATCGGCGGTTTGAATCCTGTGCCCAGCACCGCATCCACAATCAGATCGGTATCGAGCGCGTCGTTGTGCCGAACGAGATCCGCAGGCGCAGCGATGACGTGAGCGCGGCCCTGCATGGGGCTCGTCAGCTCGCGCCAGGCGTGCGCCGCGTCGCCCTTCAGTTCTTCAGGCGCGCCCAGAAGCAGGGTGGTCACATCGAGGCCGGCTTCGACGAGCAGGCGCGCGGTCATCATGCCGTCGCCGCCGTTGTTGCCGCGGCCGCACAGCACTGTGACGCGCCGCTCATGCGGGAAGTATTGCTGAGCGAAGGTTGCCACGGCAGAAGAGGCCGCGCGCATCAACAGAATCGACGGAACGCCAAACCGCTCCGTGGTGGCGCGGTCGCAGGCCTGCATCTCGGCTGCGGAGAGGACGTGCATCGCCTACATGGTACAAGACGGGCGAGGGGTCAGGGATCAGGTTTCAGTCAACAATGGACAGAGAGAGAGGCATCGCGCGCGCGCCGGAAAGCGTGAGCCAATTCCGGCTTACCGCACCAACCGCGCCTGCAGAATGGAGTGGGAGCTGTAACGGGTGAGGGTGCAGATGCCGGTCTTTTCGCAGCGGAAATGAATGGCGGAAGGAAAGATCTGCCACTCCGATGACAGTGCTCCGCCGGCTCCCATCTGAAACTCGTGGCCACTGTTAGTGTCTACGGTTCCGCGCCCGGGATTATCGCCAACGATCACGTCGTCTCCCTCAATGGCTGCAGACAAATGCTGGAAATGGACGGCTGACAAGCGCCAGCCGGAGGCGAAACGGGAACTCCGGGAGCCGGTTGCGGAACCTCTTGCAATTCCTTCTCTCGCCTCCTTTTCCTGTTCGGCCGAGGTGGGGAAGTTGGTGGCGAAATCCCAAGCGGCAATGCGCTGGTACGCCTTGAGCGGACAGGGCAACGGGCCCGACGTGTTGATCTCAGCAATCTGGCCATCTGAGCCTGCCATGTCGCGGATCGTGTCTCCCGCTGCCGTGGTCTTTGGCATCAGTACCTGCGTTGCATCGGGGCGAGAGCCAGGCTGCGTGGGACCAGGGAAGTCGATCTCCTTGTCGCAGGCGACCACACCTGAGGCGTCGAGCAGGCGGATCACAACAGAAAGAGGATGTGACGGGTTTTCGGCGAGGGCCTGAAAGCCGCCGGCATCTTGCTGGTCGACCGGATCGAGATAAAGATCGTACGCGGCCTTGTCTTGCCAGCGAACGATAAGGCGGCCGCTCAGACCAGCCTGATCAAATCGGCGATTTCCCAGATCGATGTAGAGAGCCGTGGGCTTCTGTTTGCCGAGCGTGGGGAGGCTGGGAAGAGCGAAAAAAGCGAGCACCAAAAGCGCTATGGCCGCCAGGGCGATGGCGCCGATCGTCACAATGCGCAGCAAGGGGGGCGGAGCTGGCTTTGCGGACTGCTGGCCTGGCTGGGCCTCGGCTGCCGCCACCGCACTGCGGAAAGCGTAAAGCTCGTCGTTTCGGGCCTTGTCCGCCTGGGCATTGGAGACGATCCTGTAGCTGCTGACAGGCGCACCTGCTTGCGAGCCGCCGGATGCGCCGATATTGGGATCGAGTTGAACTGCTCCGCTCGCCAAGCAAGTCCCCAATTCCGCGGTTTATATCAAGGTCAGTGTGCTTCTGCCAATACGCATCTTTCAGGGCCGCCGTACCTGACAGTTGATTCCCCCGAAGCTCCGCTCCGGCTCTGCAGCTGGAGAGCAAGCCCGGGCAATCTTAGCCATTGAATCATGCGTCGCACGGTACTGCAATAACCACTCTGTGTCATTTGGTAACCAGGTTACTCGCGCGGGATGGAGCCCCATCGCCCTGAGCCAGACACGCATCGAGTCGGCAAAGTTTTTATAAGCTAATTATTTTCATACGCTTAGCTTCAGAATCAGCCTTAAAGGAAATACCAACCTGCGCGGCGCCGAGTCAACAACAGCCAAGCGCTCAGGCAAAAAAGCTCCGGCAGAAAGCAAGGCCGGGCGATCGAGCCGTCTGCCCATCTCGCAACACCGGTACAGAGGAAGCGCCGAGGGGCGCGGAAAAACAACCTCCGGGGAAACTGGAGAAGCCTCCGAGAAATCAATGGCCGAAAAATCAGCGGCCCATAAAGGTTTCAACGAGCAGCCAGCCGTTCAGGCCGGCGATCAGCACGGCGGTGGACCATGCCAGCGCCTGCAGGCCGCGGCCGTTCACAAATTCGCCCATCTTCTTGCGGTCGCCCGTAAACATCACCAGCGGAACTACGGCAAAGGCCAACTGGAACGACAGGATCACCTGGCTCAGAATGAGCAGCTTCTCCGTTCCCTGCTCACCCATCAAGGCGACCACGATAACGGTCGGAATGATGGCCAGCGAGCGGGTGATGAGCCGGCGCAGCCACGGCGACACGCGAATGTGTACGAATCCCTCCATCACAACCTGCCCGGCCAGTGTGCCGGTGATGGAAGAGTTCTGGCCGCTGGCCAGCAGCGCAATTGCGAACAGCGTGCTCGCGCCGGCCGCGCCCACCATCGGGCTGAGCAGTTTGTACGCGTCCTGGATGGCGGCCACGTCATAGTGCCCGCTGCGATGGAAGACCGCCGCAGCCACAATCAGAATTGCCGCGTTCACAAACAGCGCAATCATCAGCGCAACGCCGGAATCCATGTTGGCCATGTGAATGGCTTCGCGCTTGCCCTCGGAGGTGCGCTGGTAGTTGCGGCTCTGCACGATCGAAGAGTGCAGGTAAAGATTGTGCGGCATCACCGTCGCGCCCAGGATCCCGATGGCAATGTACAGCATGGCGCCGTTGGTCACGATGGAGGGCGAAGGCACGACGAGATTGCGCAATATCGGCAGATAATCCGGCCGCGAAAGAAACATCTGCATGCCGAAGAGCACGATGATGGTGCCGATGAGCGTGATGACCAGCGCTTCAACGTAGCGGAATCCCCATCGCTGCAGGAAGAGGATCACGAGGACGTCGGCGCCCGTAATGAGCACGCCATAAAACAGCGGAATGTGGAAGAGCAGTTGCAGCGCGATCGCCGAGCCGATCACCTCGGCCAGGTCGCATGCCGCAATGCTCACTTCGGCCAGGACCCAAAGCGCAAAGCTCGTCCTGCGGCCGTAGCTCTCATTGCAAAGCTGCGCCAGGTCGCGCTCTGTGGCCACGCCGAGCTTGAGCGACAGGCTCTGCAGCAGAATCGCCATCAGGTTCGAGAGCATGATGACGAACAGCAGCGTGTAACCGAAACGCGAGCCGCCGGCGATGTCGGTGGCCCAGTTGCCAGGATCCATGTAGCCGACCGAGATCAGAAATCCCGGACCCGCAAACGCCAGCAGCCGCCGCCAGTAAAGCGGCGAGCGCGACACGCGCACGCTCGAATGCACCTCGGGTAGCGAGGGCTCGGTGAGCACGGTTCGAGTTACGACGTTTGTGGACATGAATCGGTGGAATTGAGAGACCGCAAGTTTCCCTCAACTCCAGTATGCCACAGGTTGTTAATTATGGTTAATAAAGAATTTTATGTTACATTACAGTAAACATTTGGCATGGGTTTACAGGGTTCGGCGGGCAAGATCAGGCGTTTTTCCCTGGTCCCTATTCCCTGCTCCCTGTTCCCTGCTTTTCCGGCCTCAGCCATACTGCCTCGGCAGCCGGCCGTCCCAGGATCGAGTTCCCCGTAGGTAGCTCAATCAAAACGGTTTGATCGTAGTTCTGGCTCATCACGCGCAGGCTCTTGCCTGGTCCCACACCGGCGCCGTGCAGGAACCCCAGCAGCTTCGGGTCGCGCTCCTGCAGGCTGCTGACGACGTAGCGTTTGCCTTCTGCCGCCTCACTCAGTCGGGTTTCTCCCCGCTTCTTCCGCTCGGAGGGATTCACGGGCAGCACGGAATTGCCATGCGGGCATGCGCCGCCTTCGCCCAGTTTCTCGCGCAGCTTGGCTTCGAACGCCGGTGAAACCGCATGCTCCAGCCGCTCCGCCTCTTCATGGATCTCGTGCCACTCCATGCCGAAGACCTCGCTCAGCATGCGCTCGATGAGGTGGTGGCGCAGAGCTGTGTGGTATGCCGTCTCGCGCCCGGCGGCCGTCAGGCGCACGATGCCGTCCTCGCCCACTTTCACTAGCCGGTCGCGCTTCAGCCGCTTCAGCGCCATGGTCACCGCCGGCGCCGACACCTCAAGCCAGTGCGCCAGCATGGCGGGAATCACCTGACGTCCTTCGGCTTCCGCCTCAAGAACGGCCTTGAGGTAATTTTCTTTCGAGACGTTGATCGAGTCTTTCATTCTTGTGCTCAGATCAGTCTAATTCTTGTCAGGGCGGAAGGATCGGAGGAATCACTGACGCTGAAGGCGGGACCGAGTAGCCAGGATTAACGATCAGAGATTTGCGCGGGAATGCATGTGGGTTCACTGCACAGGAGTTTTCAGGGGCCGGCTAATCTGCCGGCGTCAATCGCGCGCTGCGCCCGGAATCTGGAACTCCACGCCTGCGGCGGTGTTGAAGCGCTCGGTCGCGGCTACATCAACCTCGTCCAGCGGAATCTGTTCGTAGTGGCGAGGGTCAAGATCGGTGAGGACCTTTCCGGACATGATGTAGTTCTGCATTTTCAGCGGAGCGCGGTCGCTTTTAAAAATCACGGTGAGAGCGGGCTCGTCTGCGGGCGCGGCAGCGACGGATTGTCCTGCGTACTCGGGTCGCTTACCTGGCGCGCTCCGGGGCGGAATTTCATCGGCGACGCTTTGCTGTAGGGGCATATCCGGCGCGCCATAACCCTGCTCGGGGCACCGTGCTACGTAGTCGGGATACGGAGCGGCGTAATCGGGGTATGGCGCCTCGTCATTCGGAGCGACGCCGCCCTGGTCATTCGCAGAGTCGTCGGAATCCCCCCAAGCGTAGAACCCGGGATCGATGACAAATGGGTATCCGTATCCGGGCCATGCCGGATAGTTGTAGATATACCAATTTGCGAACGAACGTCTTCGCGCGTCGAAACGATCGCGATCCGGTCTGCGGTCCCAGGCGCGCGATGGGCCGGCCGCACCGGAACGATACGGAGCGCGACGCGCCGAGAATCCATTTCCGTTGGCGGCGAATCGACGGCTTGCGTAGTTTGCGGTGCCAATGCCGCGAAATCCGGCGCTGCTCGGAGCGCCATTCCGAATCGGCGGCGCAGATCGGACAAAGCCGCCAGGCTGCGAGAAACCGGCATGGCTTGAAGACGCGGCGTGCCCTGAGAATCCTCGACCGCCGGAGGATCCAGCGTGAGCGCCGCCATGTTGTGCAAAGGCAGGCACGACAAGCGCGAGCAGGGCGATCGCGGCCCGGAGCATCATGCGATCATTCTACGCGCCACGTTCAAGCAGTGGATGGACGCGAACAACTATGACCCGGAGCACGGCAAGGATCTTCCCGCCAAACCTGAACCGGCAGCATACAGAAGCACCGCGAATTCAGAGCCACAAAGATCCCTGAGAGGAGGATGCGCCCACCAGCGTTGCATTCTCCACTCTTCTACCCACCGAATTCTTGATCAGGCTTTCCCACCCTTGCGCTGGAAAGAAGCGCTGGGGTGATTCGCCCCGTTTCGTGGCGGCGATTGGATGTCAGAGCGAAGGATGGGACCGCTGCCTACTGTGAATTGCCCAATGTGTTCTGCATGGGCGTGATCGTGCCGAACATGCCGTGTTGCTCACCATCGGAGCCGGCGGAGAAGTAAAGCGAGGTGGCCGGGCCGGAGCCGGTTGTGCTGTCGCTGCCAAAGGAGATGTCCCAAAGGCCGTCGATGCTAATGGGATTATTACTTGCGTCGCGGAGCAGATCGATGAAAATGCCGGTTACCGGGTCATAGACGGCGATGTTACCGGAGCCGAACTGGCCTACGAGCAGATCGTGGCTGTAGATGCCGAAGTCTCCCGGAGCCATCGCCATTCCCCAGGGACCGTTGAGCCACGAGCCGTGTTGGAGCCGGCGCAGAAGGAAGCCGAAGGGCGAGAAGACATCGACGTAACCTTTGCCGGCGCCGTCAACTTCGTCGTGCTTCTGATCATCCTGCTTGGCGAAGGCGACATAAAGCTCGCCACCGATGTTCTGGATGTTGAACGGAGCGTAGCCTCGCGGAAGGAACTCATCGCGAAAGAACCTATCGAAGAAGGGGACCTGGTTGAACGAGGAATCGTAGACCTGGATGCGGCCTTTGCGAAAGTCGGCGACATAGAGGAAGGTCAAGCTGCTGCCGAAGGGGTTGGGGAGGGTTGCGAGCGCCGCTCCTTTAAACACCGATGCGCTCTTGGTGTTGACCTTGATGACGGCGCTGGCGCCGGAGTTCCAGGCTGAGACGGTACCGTCTTCTGTAACAAACAGGAAGGGGGCCGGCTTTCCGTTGGCGAGAACAAATCCCGGCCCGCCGTTATAGACGGTGCCGGTGGGCGTGCCGGTGCTGCTGGTGTTGGGATCGCCGGTGGGGATGGTGACGACGAGACTCTTGGCGGCGCCGGTGCCATCATAAAGCGTCGCAAGGCCGGTGCCGTTGTCAGAGACCCACCACGGGCTGGTAGAGCTGCGGGAGAGTCCCCAGGGATTGACCAGGTTGGGATCGGTTGCGGTGTCGACTCCGGATTGGTCGGCAACCAGACCTGTGACTTTGTATTGTTGCGCGGCGGTGAACAGAGGGAACGCGCCAAGGCTGAGTGCGATGGCGGTGAGGCGGCAAATACGGGGCAGAGTTGTTTGCATGATGACCTCCTGGCGATTGCCTGTGAGTGGCTGCTCGTCGCCTCGGATGGTACCGAGCTACGCAGCTGGAGATGTCATGCGGCTGTCATTTGATTGTCAGCGATGCACAGGCAATTTCGGCTCGCTCCGTTTGCCCAGGGACGAAGAGCTGTCGCCGAGGAAAGCCTGGCGGCGAGCTCGCTCAGGATGACGGTTGGAAGAGTGCGCAACCCTTTCCACCCTTCCGGCAGGAAGCGCCGAAAGGATGGGGCAACGGCAGTGGCGTCGTCAGAGCGAGAGGCCGGCGGCTCGATAGATTTCGGCGATGTAGCGCATATCGCGCAGGCCCTCTTCGCCGGGCGTTTTAGGTTCAAGGCCGTTCTGCACGCAGTGCGAGAAGTGCTCGGCCTGGGCCTGGAACTGGTAAGGATCGCGGGCGGGGTTGGGCTCGTCGAGCCGCGTGCCGGAGTACTCGGCGCGGAGATGCAGGCCGTCGTAGTTGAACGCGGGTTCGGCCTCGATCCATCCCTTGGACCCGTGCACCTTGAAGGAGCCGTTCATCTGCGCTCCGTAGGTAGTGTTGCACGCGGCCACAATGCCGGAGGGGAAGCGCATGGTCCAGGAAATATTTTCTTCGACCGTGTTGAAACGGCCGTCGTGGTCAATGACGGAGGTGAACGCAGCGAAGTGCTCGGGCTCCTCGCCGGTGAGATACCGGGTGGCGTTGAGCGAGTAGATGCCGACGTCCACGAGCGGGCCGCCGCCTGACATCTTCTTGTCGAGGCGCCACTCGCCGGGATCGCTGTTGAAGCCGAAGGCACTTTCGATGGCCTGCACTTGGCCGAGGGCGCCGGAGCGAATGAGGCTGACCGCCTTTAGATTAGTGGGCTCGTAGTGGCAGCGGTAGGCAATCATGAGCTTGACGCCGGCGGATTTGCAGGCGGCGATCATCGATTCGCAGTCGGCGACGCTGGTGGCCATGGGCTTTTCGCAGAGAACATGCTTGCCCCCCTTGGCCGCGCGAATGGTGTACTCGGCGTGCATGGAGTTGGGCAGCGCCACGTAGACCGCGTCGACTTGCTTGTTCGACGCGATGGAGTCGAAGTTCTCGTAGCTGTAAACGGAGCTCTCGGGCACACCGTAGTCTGCGGCGATGCGCAGGGCCTTGTCGCGATGGCCGCTGACCAGCGCCGTCACTTTGGAGTTGGTGGTGGCGCGGATGCCGGGCATGAAGTGCGAGGCGATGCGCCCCAGGCCGATGATGGCGTAGCCGGTCTGGTGCTCGGCAGGCTGAGCAAAGAGGGGCGGGGCGAAGCGCGCGGCGAGTCCCAGCGCGCCCAGTTTGGCGAATTCTCTGCGGGTTATCGACATGGGGTCCACTATAAAGCAGAAGGCAGAGAGCAGAGAACAGAGATTAGAGAACAGAGATCTGGGGTCAGGGGTCAGGCCCACGCTCGCGGCAAGAACAGAAGCCTCGAGTGTCCACCTCACGGACGGAGACCTGTCCCTGGGGACCCCGGGGTGTGGCAGCCGGCTCAGAACGGGATTTAGAAAGAGACGGCAACGAAGCCAGTTGGGTGTACACTCTTGGCGGCCCCCAATCCAAAATCAAAATCCCCCGTTTCAGGAGAGAAAAAATGAGACACGCTGCTGCACTTTTGATCGCTGCGTTGCTCGGGGGAATGGCCTTTGGCCAGACCTCTGAGTCTGCCAGGAAAATCCCCATCACCACGTCTTCCATGGAAGCCCGAAACGCCTACCTCAAGGGTCAGGACCTCCTCGACAAACTTCGTACGAATGAGGCTCGGTCGCTGTTGGACCAGGCAATCAGTAAAGATCCCAACTTCGCCGCGGCCTACTTGCTGCGAGCGCAGACAGCGACCACGGCCAAGGAGTTCTTCTCCGATCTGAAATCTGCCGGGGCAGCATCCGGCAAGGTCTCGGAGGGTGAACGGTTGATGATCCGGGCATCCGAGGCCTTCGCCAGCAGTAAGTCGTTGGAGGGCGGTGAGGACCTGCAGAAACTAGTGGCCGCCTACCCCGGAGACGAACGCGCCCACGAGACGCTCGGCGGTTATTACCAAAACATGCAGCAATACGATAAAGCCATCGCGGAGCAGCAGAAGGCTGTTGAACTGAACCCGGATTTTGCACCGGCCTACAACCTGCTTGGCTACACCTTCCGGGATGCTCAGAAGAACAAGGAGGCAGAGGCCGCTTTCCGCAAATACATTCAGCTCATCTCAGATGAGCCCAATCCATATGATTCGCTGGCCGAGCTGTTGATGAAGATGGGCCGGTTCGACGAATCCATCGAGAATTACGGCAAGGCGCTCTCGCTCGATCCTCACTTTTCCAGCTCTTACCGCGGCATTGCGGCGGACCTTATGTACCAGGACAAGCATAAGGAGGCGCTGGAGGAGCTGCAGAAGGAATATGATCATGCGCTCGGCGACGGCGATCGCCAGGATGCGCTGTTGAACATGGCGTACTGCTACGTGGACGAGGGTAAGGTCCCCGAAGCGCTGGAGCAGATTTCCAAATTGTCGGCGATGTCCGAACGGCAAGGCGATAAGGCTGCGATGGCTGTGGATGAGGACACCCGTGGCTATCTGCTGTTCAATACGGGAAAAATTGATGAGGCCAGGGGGGCCTTTGCAAAATCTCTCGAACTGGCGAATCAATCGGCTGTTCCCGAAGCGACAAAGAAGTCCTTTGCATTGGGAATCGACGGGCGCATGGCATTAGTGGCCAGCGCCAAGGGGGACTTTGAGAATGCAAAAAAGCAAGCCGAGGCGGTGAGAACCGGGTTCAAGGCGATGGGTAATCCGACCCAGGTGCAGGCGGCTCATCAGATCATGGGGATCATTGCCCTCGATCAAAAACACTACGATGAGGCAATCTCACATCTGACCCACGCGAATCTGCAGTCGCCCTACGTCATGTTTCAGTTTGCCAAAGCGTATACCGGCAAGAAGGATGCGGAAAAAGCCGCCGACTACTATCACAAGGCGGCTGACGCCAACATTCTGCCAACGCTGGAATACGCGATGGTGAGAAAGCAGGCGAAAGAGGCTCTGGCAAAGTAAGCGGCAGACAATCGGGTCAACGAGGCATGACGAATCAACTCGGCTGAGAGCGATCCTACGTTTCGTTCGCCGCCGCGAACGAGACGTGGGGGCAACACGGGAAAATGAAAATGCAGATCCTTCGACTCCCGTGGTTCGCCGCGGCGGACGACCTTCGCTCAGGATGACAGCACTTCGATTTCAGCGAGTTCGAAGTGTTGTCACTTCACGCGGACTTTGGGCTCGACAGAGAGGCCGGGGCGAAGCTGGTGGTTCGGGTCCTCTTTGGCGAGGTTGGTGAAATCGACGCGCACGGGAACGCGCTGCACCACCTTGACGTAGTTGCCGGTGGCGTTTTCGGGTGGGAAGAGCGACAGGACGGAGCCCGTGGCGCCGCCGATCTGGGTGATGCGGCCGCTGTAGTCCTTGCCCGTGGAATCGATGTGAACCACGACCGCCTGGCCGGCCTGCATGCGGCGCAGTTGCGTCTCTTTGAAGTTTGCGGTGATCCACAGGTCCTGAAGAGAAACCAGCGTCATCAGGTTCTGGCCGGAGGAGACGTTCTGATCGATCTCCACGCTCTTCCGAGTGACAATGCCGTCGGCGGGCGCGACGATCTTTGTGTAGCCGAGGTTGAGCTTCGCCTGATCGAGCTGCGCCTGGGCCTGTTCGACCTGGGCCTCGGCCTGCTTGGCTTTGGCGTCCTGCGCGGCGATCTGCTGCGGAGCGGTCTGGGCATACTTCTGCATGGCTTGCGCCTGCGTTTCGCGCTCGCGGGCCACGCGGATGGCGTCTTCTGCGGCCTGCTCGCTGGCGCGCGAATCGGCGAGCGCGGCCTTTGAAGAGGCTGCAGCAGCCACGGCTGCGTCAAACTGCTGTTTGCTGATCACGTCCTTTTCGACCAGCGGCTTGTAGCGCTCGAGATCCGATTGCGCCTTGACGTTGTTGGCCTCGGCCTGCTCCACGCGCGCTTTGGCCGCATCCAGTTGCTCCTCGGCCTGCGCCACGGTAGCGCGCGCGCCCGTGACATCGGCATCGGCCGAGCGCAGGTTGCTGCCGGTGTTGATGGTGATGATGGGCACGTTCACCCTGGCAGCCGCCGCGTTGGCTTTGGCGCTGGCCAGCGCAGCCTCAGCATTCTCGACCGCGACCTGGTAGTCGCTGGGATCGAGATCGACAATCGGATCGCCGGCTTTGACCAGCTGGTTTTCGTCCACGTACACCTTGGCGACGTGACCGGCTATACGCGAGCTGACCTGGATGAGGTGGCCGTTCACCTGCGCGTCGTCAGTGTCTTCGCTGTAGGTGGAGTGCCACCAGACGCCGAGGCCGATGAGCACCACTGCGACGACAGCGGCAACAAGAATGCCCCTGCGGCGGGACCGCGGCGCTTCAATTTCGGTTTCGGAAACCGACTCGTTGGGTTCAGGTGGTGTGGTTGGATCTGCCACGTTCACTTCCCTCCTAGGTATTTCCTGTAGTTCAGCCCGTCTCCGAGCGCGCGGGCCAGGCTTAGTTTGGCAATGTTGTCGCGATAGAGGCTGGCCACGTATTGACTGTCGGCCTGGGCCACGGATTGCTGCGCCTGGCTCACCGCCAGGTTGTCGCTCACTCCGTTGGCGTAGCGCTCCTGCGCCTCTTTGAGCGCTTCGTTGGCAAGGTCACTGCTCGAGCGCGCCACTTCCACCTGCTTTTGCGCGGCGGCGATGTCGAGCAGAGCGTCGCGCACATCGGCTTCAATCTGCGCCTGCTTGTCGCTGAGCTGCGCCTGCGTTGTATCGAGCTGTGCCTGCGCCTGCTGGGCCAATCCGCGCAAAGCGAACTCGGCAAAAACGGGAACCGTCAACGATGCTGTCGCATCCACGGTGCCGTGCGAATGCGCCAGCGTGGGGCCGATGTCGCCGTAGTCAGCATTAGCTGCGACGGCAGGCAGGCGCGCGGCGGTGGCCGCCTTGCGCTGCTCGGCCGCGGCCGCGTTGACTTCAACGAGTGCCGCAAGATCCTTGCGATTCGCCTGGGCCTGTTTGATCAGCGCATCCGCGTCCAACTGGTCGAAGGGCGCGTAGGGAACGTCTTCGGTCAGGTTGTAGCTCTGCGCCAGCGGCAACCCGATGGTACGCGCTAGCGACAGCTTGTCTTTCTCGAGCGCGTTTTGCGCGACGATCAACTGCTGCTCCAGTGATTGGTAATCCACGCGCGCGCGAAGTTCGTCGAGCAGCGGGGCGGTGCCCGCCTGATGATTGTCGACGGCCTGGTCGAGCGAAATCTTCGACGTGGCCACCTGCGCCTGAACGCTGCTGAGCTCGGTTTGATCGGCCAGCACAAGCAGATAGGCGTTGCCCACGGTGAGCACGACGAGGTCACGCGCATCCTGCGCGGAGAGTTGCGAGGCAGCAAAGTTGTGGCGCGCCGCCAGGTAGTTGCGCAGCGAAGCCACATCGACCAGCGACCAGCTCAGCGAAGCGCGAAGGTCGGTGAATCCGAAGGGTCCGATAATGACCGGAAAACCGGAGATGCGCAGGCCCTCGGCGGGCAGATCGGTTTGCATCACCGTTTCTTTGGCGGCGAAGTCGACCGAAGGCAGCAGCGATTGCAGCTGGCTCAATCGCTGGGCGCGGGCTCCGGCAGTTTGCGTGTTGCTGAGAATGATGCCCAGGTTAGCCTGCAAACCGCGCTGGATTGCGTCGTCGAGCGAGAGATCGATTGCCTGCGCCGACGCAGTGCCCTGGGTGACGCTGCCTTGAAAGTTGCCGGCCGAGGGAGCGGTTGGCGCAGGCGGAGGTGGAATGACGGCCGTTTGCGCGGCGACGACGGCGGAAACCGAAAGCGCAAAGCCCAATAGAAAACCGGAAGCACAGAATCGATCTGTGCTTTTGCTGGAATGATTTGGCAATTTGAACCTAAAACTCAAGAACGGCGAACGCAGTCGCACCAAAATGGCTGTACGACAAATGGATGCACAGCAGGCGCCGCGCGGTTCTTTAATGTAGTGTATCGAACTGCCGCCGCTTGGGGCATCTCCTTCGTGCGCCTCGAATTAGATGAGCGACCAGGAAGCTAGTAGGTCCCGGGCTGGCGGTAGGGCGAACCCGCCGCGTAACGTCGCTCCTCGCCGCGAGGATCCTTCTCAATGTGCGGCGGATTGTCCCAGATCATCGTGTTGCGTCCATTCAGGTCGTAGGCCGGCCAGACGGGCAGACCGGGATGATTGGGATTCCCCGTGGCAGCGTAATGGATGAGCATGCCTGACATGGCGTCGGCCAGAGGCTGCGCGGCGGCAAGATCTTCAGGCGCGGTGCCGATCTGACCAGGCGCGGCGTCAAGGTTATCGAACATGAAAGGAATGTCGATGGTGTGCATGGCGCGAGCGCCGGGAGCGTTGCGGTGCCAATTCATTTGATAGACCCAGGTGAGCGGCTGGCTCTGCGGATTGCTCGCGCGGCGCTCAGCTTCCATCACCTGTCCGGGCCACGCGCGGAAGGCGGTGGCGGCTGCGACGACAATGTCGATGGGAGATTTGTCGGGATAGATCGTGCGGTATTTGGCGATGACCTCTTCCGCGGTGTACGGGCCGAGGTAGATGGCGACGGCGTTGTGCAGGGCAGTTGGTGCGTCTTCCCACGTGAGCGTGCCGCGCGAGGGAACGGCGGTTTCGTCGTGGGTGTTGCCGAGGATCATGGGCACATGCGCAGAGAGCGGCGGCGCATCGGGAGTGAACGGATCGCGCGGGAGCACGACATGGTCCACGACGGGCAGCCAGTCGGAACTTGTTGCGGCGGCGGCTGCCTGAATTTTTTCCCACGGCATGGTTTTCAGGTCGGCGAGATTCGCCTTCGTGATGCCGAGCTTGTCGAGCATCACTTCGGTGCGCTTGGAGGCGATCTCAATGGATGCGCCCATGACCTGCTGGCCGCTCATGGTCATGACGCGATGAAAGAGGCCGTGGCCTGCGGGCATGGCCATCAGCGTGGCGCATTTGGCGCCGCCGCCGGATTGGCCGAAGATCAGAACGCGAGAAGGGTCGCCGCCGAATTCGGCGATGTTGTTCCGCACCCATTTGAGCGCCAGAACCAGGTCGAGCATGCTCACGTTGCCGGAATCGGGATACTGTTTGGGATCGATTGCGGCGAGATAGAGAAAGCCAAAAGCATTGAGCCGGTGGTTGACGGTGACCACCACAACGTCGCCGCGGTGGCATAGCCGTTTGCCGTCATAGAGCGGGCTGTTCACCGATCCGTTGTTGTAGGCGCCGCCGTGGAAGTAGACGAGCACCGGGCGTTTGCGGCGGTCGCGTAGCCCGGGAGTGAAGACATTCAGGTGGAGGCAATCTTCGCTTTGGATGCCGGCTTCAGGCGCAACGCGCGGACGCGATCCGACCGGCGTCATTCCGGCCGCGCCGAGGCTCGGAGCGGAGGTAACGCCCTCGAGGCCGCGAAGCACGGTTAACTGCGGGGCGCGGGTGGTGAAGGTGTCGCACGCTTTCACATCGGTCCACGGGGTGGGTGGCAATGGGGCCTGGAAGCGCACCGGAGCAATGTCGGCGCCGTAGGGGACTGAACGAAAGACGTTGATGCCGTCCTCGACGGTGCCGCTGATCTTTCCGTATTCGGTTCTTGCGATCGAGGTTTCAGTCGGAGAAGACTGCGCGTCGGCGAACGCTAAGAAGCTTTTGTGCAGGGTGAGCGAGGCAGCGGCGATTCCGGAATAACGAAGAACAGTGCGGCGATTGATGGGTTGCAACGTGCGGCCTCCTGAGGTGCGAGGGGTGGGAAGCGTGGTCAGACCATTCTACTCTGGGTCGGGTTGGGGATTCGATGCTGGCGCAGTTGAAGCGAGGAGCCCGCCGGAAAAGACCGAATGCTCGGAGGCGCTGAGGAAAAAGGCCCTCAGCGGCTAAAGCCGGGTGCCTGTGATCCCCTGTTTGCGGCCCGAGTAAACTCGTGCCCTGATACAAGGGCAGGACAGGAGCGGCTTAAGGATCAGAAGGTTAGAGAATCTGGCAAAAGTTTTGTGCTAATTCTGTGCTACGTACATGATGGACAGCCGCAGCCACACTCTCTACACCGGCGTCACAGGCGACCTTCACAGACGTGTGTTCCAGCACAAATGGAAAGAGCATGAAGGCTTCACGGCAAAGTACAACTGCGATCGACTCGTGTGGTTCGAAGGACACCAGGATATTGCGCGAGCGATCGCCCGCGAGAAGGAACTGAAGGGCTGGAGACGAGCAAAGAAGGTTGCGCTGATTGAGTCGATCAACCCGGTCTGGACGGACTTGAGTCGCGATTGGTACGACTACGAGCCTGCCGATTATCGCCGTGCGTTGGATCGATGAGAAGCAACCGCAGATCCTTCCGCTTCGCGTCAGGATGACAGTGCGACGTGAAGCCGAATTGCGCACCGGATGGTGATTGGGAGTGGATGGTCGCTAATCCGGAAGTATCGACCGAGGCAGGCAGCCGTTCTGTGCGTGAATTTGTGCTATTTTGTGCCAGCGATTTGGACATTCTGGACATCTGCGACATCCGGAGCATTGCTGAATCAGCAAGTTATTTGTTTTCAATGGGCCTTTGAATCGTGCCCCGATACAAAGCACTGCGCGCCCTAAAATCCCTGGAGTTATGCGCCAAGCGACAAATTTGTAACTCTCTCCGAGGGCACGGGGTCGCTGGGCCGCCGTGTGAAGCCATGCGCTTTTCTTCGCTGTTTAACGATTCTGAAAGGCCGATTCCTGTATGGATGACTCTGTTGGATCGGGCATGCAACGAGACCGCTGGATGCCCGGCCCATAGCCGGAACGTTGTAGGCTGGGAAGGCGAAGCTGGGGTATCGCCGGCGAGCCAAAACGGCGTAGACTTCCAAACGCAGCGCCTGAGAAGAAGAAATGGCCAGAAGTCCAAAGAAAATCACGCTTTTCAACGGGCGGGACTACTCCTGGATGCAGTTCAATCGCCGTGTCCTGGAAGAGGCTGAAGACCCGGCGAACCCGCTGTTGGAGCGCGTGAAATTTCTGGCCATCACGGGCTCGAATCTTGACGAATACGTCGAAATCCGGCAGGCCGGCCTGATGCAGCGGATTGAGGACGGCTACCGCGAGCCGGGCTACGACGGCCAGCGCCCCGGCGAATCGCTTGGCACCCTCACCCACGAGATTCACAGCTTTGTGGCTGCGCAGTATCAATGCTGGAACATGCTGCTGCTGCCCGAGCTGTGCAAGCAGGGCATTCGGCTGCTGGAGTGGGATGAACTGGACGAAGACGCGCGCGATTTCGCCCGCGGTTACTTTCAGCGCGAGGTCGATCCGCTGCTGACTCCGATCTCGATCGATCCGGCCCATCCCTTTCCGCGCGTGCTCAACAAGGCGCTGTGCCTGGCGTTGTTGCTCCGCGCCAAGCGGCGCAGCTCTGGCCCGCACGTGCTCGGCGTGGTCACGGTGCCGCGCGCGCTGCCGCGATTTGTCCGCCTGCCCTCGAACCACGGCCGCCACGATTACCTGCTGCTGCAGGACCTGATCGCGCAGCAACTGGCCGGCATGTACCGGGGATACGAGGTGCTCGCCTCTGCGGCGTTCCGCGTGACGCGCAACTCAAACCTCTACTTCGAGGAGGAAGAGGCGCGGTCGCTGCTGGAGACGATCCGCGTGGAGCTGCACAACCGGCGCAAGGGCGATGCGGTGCGACTGGAGATTGAAACCGGCGCGGATCCCGAGATTGTGGAGCGCCTGCGCGTGAACTTCGAGCTTGAAGAGGACCAGGTGTTCCTTTGCGAAGGGCCGGTGAATCTCTCGCGCCTGATGTTCTTCTACAGCGATGTGCAGCGGCCCGATCTGAAATTCCTGCCGTTCACGCCGAAACCGCTGATCCTGAGCCGCAAGTCAACGGGAATCTTCGATGAGCTTCGCCACCGCGATATTCTGCTGCACCACCCTTACGATGCTTACGACCCGGTGGTCGATTTCATCCAGCAGGGCGCGCAGGATCCGGCAGTGGTGACCATGAAGCAGACGCTCTACCGCACCAGCCACGACTCGCCGATGTTCCAGGCGCTGACCGAGGCGGGAGCAACCAAGGAAGCCACGGTGGTGGTGGAGTTGATGGCACGCTTCGACGAGGCTTCGAATATCCGCTGGGCGCGCAGCATGGAAGACGCGGGCGTGCAGGTGTTTCACGGCGTGGTGGGGCTGAAAACGCATTGCAAACTGGCCATGCTGGTGCGCCACGACGAGGACGGCGTCACTCGCCGCTACTGCCACCTGGGCACTGGCAATTACAACCCGGAGACTGCGCGCTTCTACACGGATTTGAGCCTGCTGACCAGCGACCCGCAGATTGGCGAACGCGTGCACATGGTGTTCAATTACCTGACCGCGCACGCGGAGCTTGATGACTACAGCCCGCTGCTGGTGGCGCCGCTGACGATGGCGGAGAGTTTTTTGCGGCTGATCCGGCGCGAGCAGGAGCACGCGCAGGCCGGACGCCCGGCGCACATCGTGGCCAAGATGAATGCGCTGCTCGAGCCTTCGATTATCCAGGCGCTTTACCAGGCCTCGCAAGCCGGAGTTGAGATCGACCTGATCATCCGCGGCTTGTGCACGTTGCGGCCAGGCGTCAAAGGACTGTCGGACCGGATCCGCGTGCGCTCGATTGTGGGACGCTTTCTGGAGCACTCGCGCATCTTCCACTTTGCCAACGGGGGCAACGACGAAATCTACCTGGGCTCGGCCGACTGGATGCCGCGCAACCTCTTCGAACGGTGCGAAGTCGTCTTCCCCGTCCGCGACCCGGCGGTGATGGCCCGCATTCACGGCGAGATTCTGCCAGCTTATATGGCCGACAGCGTGAAAGCGCGCATCCAGCAGCCAGACGGCAGCTATGTTCGCGCGAACAAGCTGATGAAGGACACGCTGCTTTTTTCGAGCCAGGATTTCCTGATGTGCCTGGCCGAAGGGAAGGCGGATCTGGATGCGATTCCCGCGCTGGATTCCAAGCGCGGACCAAAGGCTGCGCAACCGGCGGCGACGGCGGCGGACTAGCTGGGTGCCCGCCCTCGCGGCGTTTTTCCCTTTGTCGCTAGGATGGGGATGTGAAAGCTCGCGTTACATGCGCAAAATCGCGCAAAAACGCGCCAAAATGAGGCTCAAATCAGTGTTTTAGAGGCCAAAAAATTGCATTTAATTGCTCTTTCGCGAAATTGTTGGGTGCGCTTTGCTCTGATTCGTAACCTCAGGTGGTTATAAATCGCTTAAAACGGAACCTGGAGAGGTCATTGCGTCGTAAAAATGCAACCTATGGTGGTTACATTTTGGCCCAAAATGTAACCATTTCATTGAACATTTGAGGGGGTAACGCACCACTTGAGCGAACATTTGCGATGATTCGAGGCGCTTTATCGCCTCCAGGCTGAAAAGCTGCACAAAAAGTAGTGCGCTGCACTCCCCTCCGGCTCAGGGAGCCGTTTCCACCGGGCTCACGGTCACTCCGCTTTGCTTGAAGTCAAAGTGCAGGATCCAGACGCTGGCGACGGCCTGGCCCTCGACCTGGGCGGGTTTGAAGGTCCAATGCCGTGCGGCGTCGATGGCCTTGCCGCCGAAGTATTTGCTGGGTCCTGCGGATTCAAACCCGGCGTCAGTCACTCTGCCCGTGGCATCGACTGAAACGCGCACTGCCACTTTCACGGTGCCCGAGATGGTTCGCAGGGCGCCGGCCAACACGTCCGGCTCAACCTGCTGCGCCACGGCACCTTTCGAAGCTCCGCTGCCTGACGGCTGCGATGCTGCTGGCTGAGGTTGAGAGGGCGGCACAGTCGGCGTTGACGCTGCGGGTGCGGCAGTAGCTGACGATTGCGACGGCGGTGCTATCGACGCGGCGGCTGAATCCTGCGATGCCGGGACGGGCGCAGGTACCGCAGCCGAAGCAGCGGACTGATCCCGCTTTGATGTCTCGGCGGAAGATTGCGGGGGAGCCGCTTGTGGAGCGGGAGCCGCGGCCTGCGATGTGGGCAAAGCATTCTGAGCTTGCGGCGCAGGCTGCGACGGTGGCTTGTGGTTCGAGCGGATTGCCCACACGACCAATGTCAGAATCAGGAGGGTCACAACGGCCGTCGAAACCACCACGCGACGCCTGGGAGCAGCCAGTGCAGCGGCGATGGCGGGCTTCAGTGCGGCGGCGATAGCGGGCTTCACCGACGCGAGGGGAGGGCTGGCGGGCTCGGCGGGTTCTTCGGGCCTGGTTTTGAATTCGAGGACCGCTTTCTTCTTCACGGGCGGAAGAACTGCGCCGGGGTCCAGCCGCATTCTGATCTGGTCAAGAGTGCAGCGCCGCGCGGGATCTTTGCGGAGACATTCTTGCGCGACGGTCGCAAAGGGTTCGGGGACAGAATCAGACACGGCAGGTTCAGCCGCTGCCGCTCCGTACCATGCGGGCGGGCGCTGCGTGAGAATCTCAACCAACGTGGCGCCGAGCGCCCACACGTCGGCCGATGTGCCGATGCGTCCCTGGATCGTCTCCGGCGCATCGTAGATGGTTCGCTCGATGGAGGGCTTGCCGATTGCGCCCGCGAGAATCAGACCGTCTGCGGAGAGCTTTAACCGGTCGCCGACAGCCATGATGTTTGAAGGTTTGAGGCGGCCGTGGACAAAGCCCTTGGCGTGGAGATATGCGAGGGCATCCACCGCAGGGCCGAGCATTTCTCTCGCCTCCTCGGGAGTCAAAGCGCGTTCCGGAATAATCTCGGCGAGGACTTCGTCGGCGTACTCGGTGACAACGTAGAGCATGGGCGAGGAGTCGATCTCGCAACGCCCGCTGGCAAATACCTTGATGAGATGGGGATGGGAGAGGTTCGCGGCAGCCAGCCAGCCTGACATGCGTGTTTCCGCGTCGCCCGAGCTGGCGGGAACGAGCTTGACGGTGGCTTTTTGCGATGGATCGCCGAATTCGGTCAGGTAGGTTTCCACCCCGCGGGAGCTGCTCAGCCATCGGAGAAGGGTGAATCGGCCGCTGACGACACGTCCGACAAAATCACCGTGAATTGCTGTTGCGCTCATGGCAATCGCCAATCCAATCCAAATATAAGAAACATCTTAGCCCCGAAAGCGTAAAAGTAACCAGCCTATTTGAACTTTGGTAAGATAGGCGGCAAGTTATTGCTGTCGTTGCCGTTCCCCGACTTCGATTGGACATGGATCGGTGCGGATCCGGCGGACACCTGGAGCCGCAACCGGGGGCACAGTGCCAACTTGTCAGGACAGGCGCGTGTCAGGTTTTTAGCGCCAGTCACCCAGCACATAGTTGCCGGGCCGGTTGAAGCCCTCGCCGCGCGGACGCTGCATGGCGATACCCAGAGCGGTCATGCGATAGCCGCGTGAGCGCATGCGGTGGAACGGATCGTCGCAGGCGAGACTCACACCGGCTTCCAGTTCGGCTCCCCGCGCCAAGGCAAGCGCTTCAATGGCGTCGAGGAGGCGATCAAATCTCTCTCCGCTGCCCGGGCCGCCGCGCGCCGCAGCGAATTTGACGTAGCAGGTGTTTGCGCCACCCTCAGATCCGGGGCCGTTCATGCAGACGGCGAAGGCGTCGAGCGATCGTTGACCATAAACCAGCGGCACCTCGCCGATGCGCTGCTTGAGGACGGCGCGGATCTCCTCGCCTAGATCGAGGCCTTTCTCCATGCTGCTTGTGAGCTTCGCGCAGGCGCCAATCGCCTGCGATTTTTCGCGGTCACTGAGCGCCGAGAGCAACACCGGCACCTTGACACCGCTTTTCAATGTCCACGCAGGAGGCTGCGGCGTGCGTTTCATGAGCGCGGTAAGAGAGCCGGGCCAATAGCCAAATTTCTGATACAGGCCGACGTGCTTGGGACTGCTCGCAAATGTGAATAGCCCGCTGTGCCGCACGCGCCATCGGCTGAAAACCTTCATGGTGGCTGAGAGCAACTGCTGGGCGACGCCGCGGCTCCAGCAATCGGGCGAAACGGTGAGCGGACCGAAGAAACCAAAGGATCCCCACCGCGTGATGGCGTTCGATCCGAGGAGCCTGCCGTCTTCGCGCGCCGCCAGCACGACGGTGTTGCGCGAGCGCCAGCGTGGCGTGAGGAAGTCGCGGTCGCCCATGAATTCCAGCGGATTGGGGAGACCCAGGAACGTACCGAATGCCATCCGGACAATGCGGCCTGCTTCTTCAAGCTCGTTCTCACGAAGCGGACCGATCTGAATCGACGGATTTCTAGCCATGGTCTTCTTGCACCTTTGGTTGAGATCGTGCGGCGCTGGGGCGGGGCTCCGGGATGCGGCCGCGGGCGCGCCCAGTGTAACGCATCGCAAAGTGAACCACCATCTGTTCAAGCAAGGCGGTTACTGAGAGCGATAAAATTTCTGCGGATCACTGCTCGCGAGGGAGAGTCTTATGCGGAAGCACTGGGTAAAGATCGTGATTGCCGTCGTGGCACTGCTCGTCATCGTGTTCGGGCTGGTCCCTTTCTTCATCAACGCCGACACCTTCCGGCCGGCCATCGAGAGCCAATTGTCCAGCGCACTCAACAGGAAAGTCACGCTCGGGCATCTGAGTCTTTCCCTCATCAGCGGCAGCCTGGTGGCGGAAAACATCTCGATTGCGGATGATCCGTCGCTTTCTTCAACTCCATTTCTTGAGGCGAAAAAGCTCGACCTCGGCATTGAATTGGGACAATTCCTCTTTCATCACTCGGTGCAGATCACGAAGCTCACCATCGATACGCCGGCAATTGATTTGATCCACCTCGAAAATGGCACCTGGAACTTCTCCAGCATGGGGAATTCAGGCGGTCAGCCGTCGTCCGCAACCAGCAGCATGCCTGCCCTTTCGGTGGATGAACTGAAGATCAAGGATGGAAGCGCAACGGTCGCTTCGGTCCCTGCGGCCGGCAATCCATTCACATGCAGCGCAATCAACCTCGACGTGAAGCATTTCTCGTTTACGAACGCATTTCCTTTCGATCTTTCGGTCAAGCTGCCTGGAGATGGAACCGTGAAACTGAGCGGGACGGCAGGGCCCATTGCGCAGCAAGACGCTTCGAAAACGCCCTTTCAGGCGACGCTCGAGATCAAGCATTTTGATCCGGTCGCAGCCAATGCGGTTCAGGCCAGCGATGGAATTGCCATGGTCGCGGACCTGGACGCGAAGATCGCGTCAGACGGCGGAAACCTGTCGAGCACGGGAAAGATCACGGCATCGCAATTGAAGCTGGCGCGTAACGGATCCCCCGCTCCGCAGCCGGTGGACATCGACTTCGCAATCTCCGACAACCTCGACACGCGCGCGGGAAAGGTATCGGACCTGGCAATTCACTCGGGCACGGCCGCCGTCCAGATCAACGGAAGCTACCAGGCGGCCATGGGGGGCGTCACGCTGAACCTGCGACTGTCGGCGCCCAATCTAGCGATTGATCAAATAGAGCAGTTGCTGCCGGCCGCGGGCATCAATCTGCCAAGCGGCTCCAAACTGAAAGGCGGCTCGCTCACGGCAAACCTCACCATCACGGGTCCGGCAAGCGCAATGACGATTGCCGGACCGGTCGAGGTCGACAACACGCAACTTGCGGGCTTCGACCTCGGATCGAAAATCCAAGGCTTGAATCCGCTGGGAGGAACAGGCGGCGGCACGCAAATCGAGAAGGTGAGCACGGACGTGAACTCTTCGCCGCAGATGACCAGCTTTAACAACATCGTTGCGTCTGTTCCGGCCATCGGGACTGCAACCGGAAGCGGCACCATTTCTCCCTCAGAGGCGCTGAACTTTCAACTGGTCGCCAAGTTCAACAATGCATCCGCGTTGGGGTCGGCTGCCAACGCGGGGTTGAACACCGTTGCCAGCCTGCTCGGCAATCGCTCCAATACCGCGGCAAACAGCGGCATTCCGCTGACGGTCACAGGGAAAGCGTCGAGTCCGTCAATCCGCGCGAACATCGGAGCCATGGTGAAGCAACAGGCGGGCGGATTGTTTGGAAGCTCCGACGGAAAGCAAAACAACACGGTCAACAAGCTGAAGGGGCTGTTGGGGAAGTGACGGGGCTGAAGCCGCGCCGTGCTGCGGTTGAGCATCGTTCCTGCGGGACCGCGATCGGTTTTGCGTTGGCTTTCCCTGCTGTGAAGGGCGGGGCTAATGAATGTTGCGGCTGCGGCGCGTAATAAGGCTCAGGGGGCCGCGTATCCCACCCATTCGCGAAAAGCGCGAATGGATGGGGCAACTGGAGCGCTGCGTAACCCACGCTTTCGCAAAAGGCGCGAAAGGATGGGGCAACCGGGGCGACAACAAGGACGGGGCGTCGAAATTCTGGATGTTACAAATCTGTTAAAATTGAAATGCAAGGATTTCGGTCCAGTTGCTTAAGTCCCGCCGAAACGATCCCCATGATGCTCTTCCTGATGCGCCACGCCAACGCCGGAACCGTCCGCGAAAACCTCGAATTGGATACCAAACGGGGTCTCGTAAAGGAGGGGAAGGAACAGTGCATGCTGATGGCGCGGCTGCTGGGGGCCCTCAAGGTCCCCATTGACGTGATTGTCTCGAGCCCGTTGAAGCGCGCCCGGCAGACGGCGCAACTGGTGGGAACTGAGTTGGGGTACGAGGCCCAGGTGGAAGTGAGTCCGGCGCTGGGATTGAATGCGAGCTATGCGGACTTCCAGCGGCTGCTGGAGAAATATGCCGACCGCGAGGGGGTGCTGGTGGTCGGACACAATCCCAACATTTTTCAGTTTCTCGGCCGCCTGATTACCGGCAACGGCGGCGCGGCGATCCGCATGAGGAAAGGTTCGATCGCATGCGTTCGCGCAGATCGTCATCCGCCGCGGTTGCAGTGGCTTCTGGATCCGCGCACGGCGCGAGCGGTTTACGCCACCGTGACAAAGAGCTCGCGTCCGAAGACTTCGCGAAAGTAGCCTGACTCTTTGCGCAGCGACCACAACTCCAGTTCCGCGCCGGTGCGCCCCGGATACAACTCCAGGTAGACGCGCTTCGGGTAGAGCCTTGTGCCGACGCGGAGAACGTCGGAGGCGCGGTCCTGATTTAATGCTACGGCCATGCGCAACAACACCACGGCGCGTTGCACGTTCTTGTGCTCTTCAGAAGGAATGTTGCGCAGGGCGCGATCGCCGGGCTGGGGGCGGCTTTTGCCAAGATAGCGGGCGATGGCTGAGACCAGCGTTCGCTGCAGCTGGGTATAGCCGTAGATCTCGGAGCTGGAAATAATGTACTGCGTATGCCGGTGATGGCCCTGGTGATTGATGAACTTGCCGGTGTCGCGGAGCATGGCCGCGGTGGCAAGCCAGCTTTCGTATTCGGCGGGCAGCCCGTGGAGGGACTTGAGCTCGCGAAAGAGCTGCACGGCGTGGTCGCGCACCGGTTCGGTGTGGCGGGGATCGACGCCGTAACGACGCGCCGTTGCCAGCACGCTCTCCCAGCGCTCATGCTCAAACTCGCGATGCGCTTTGGCGCGTGCATCCTGCTCGGCGAGCATCTGCGCTAGAATGCCGTCGCGCAAACCAAGCGGAGAATAGCGAAAGCCCTGCAGGCCGAAGGTCTCAAGAACCTCGGCATAGACCTGTGCACCGGCGACGATAATCTCCGCTCGGCGCGGGCCGATGCCGGGAACGGCTTCGCGCTGGGGCAGAGACATTTTGGCCAGCTTGCCGGCCAGCTTGCGCACCGCGCGCGTAGTCACCATGCCGGCGAGAATGGCGGAGCGATGCGCAGCATGATCACGGCCGGAGCGGCTCTTGCCGGCTTTTTTGCTGCTGCCCTTGCCATTTTTCGCGCTGGCCAGGTAAGCCGCGGAGAGAGCGGCGGCAGTGCCAGAGGTAGCGATGACCAGGGGAGCGCGGCCAGTCTGAAGGCGGCGATGGGCGCGGCGCAGTTCGCGCGCGATCAACTGACCCATGCGCGCCAGGCCATCGGCAGGCGGCGGATCCGTCGAGAGGAATTGCTCAGTGAGCCTGACGGCGCCGAGCGGCAGGCTCATCGTCTCCTTGATGTGCTTATGCTCGGAGAGCGTGAGCTCGCAGCTTCCGCCACCCAGATCGAGAAGCAGCACGCGGCCACCGGCTCCCGGCTCCGCACCGGTGACTCCGAGGTGAATCAGGCGGCCTTCTTCCAGGCCGGAGATAATCTCCATATTCCAGCCGGTTTCCGCTTTGACCCACGCTTGAAAGGCCGCAGAATTACGGGCATCGCGCATGGCCGAGGTAGCAACAACGCGAATGCGGTCCACTCCGTGAGGCTGCACCGTGCGCTGAAAACGCTTGAGCGTACGGAGCGTTGCGGCCATGGCCTCAGGAGAGATCAGCCCGGTATCGAAGACGCTGCCGCCGAGGCGCGTCACCTCGCGGTCTTCGGCCAAGGTCTTGAGCTGGTGTGCCTGCACCCTGGCGATCTTCAACCTGCACGAGTTGGACCCGATGTCGATGGCGGCGAAGGTAGGCATCGTGGATTGCGGGGCGCTCCGTGGGAGAGAATCGACCTCGTAGCCAAGATACACGAAGGCGACGCGAGCGGGTCTACGCAGCGCGCGAATCCGGCTGGTATTCTGGATTGGATCGCCAAAGTCATCATGAGTCCAGACAGGAACATGGCCGTGAATATCGATTCGCGGAGAGGCATCGTTCTCGATGGCACCCGGCGTGCGCTGTCGACAGGAAGGGTATGGCTGCTCTTTGCAGCCGTCTTCCTGGCGGTGTATTTTGCATCGCTGTTTTCTCCGCCGCTGCTGGACGACGTGGATGCAGCGCACGCGCAGGCGGCGCAGAGCATGGCCGAGACGGGCGACTTGATCACGTCGAAGATCGACGGCATCCGCTATATTGAAAAGCCTCCGCTGCCCTATTGGGTTGTTGCGGGGATGTACAAGATTTTCGGCCAGAATACTTTTGCGACGCATTTGCCGAATGCGCTGGCGATTCTTGGGCTGGCGTGGCTCTCGTGGCTGTGGGCGCGGCGGGCGTGGGGCGATCGCGCAGGGCTCTACGCCGGGCTGGGCGTTCTGACTTCGGTTGGGTGTTTTCTTTTCACGCGCTTTATCATTCCCGAGTCGATTCTCGCCTTTTTTCTTTTGGCTGCGCTCTACGCGATGATTTCGAGCCTGGAAGACGGCCGGCCGCTGCGCATCTACTGGGCATGGGCCTGCGTGGCGCTCGCGCTGTTGACCAAAGGGCTGATTGCGCCTGTGTTTTTTGGCGGAGCGGCGATTCCCTACCTGCTGCTGACCGGGCAATGGCGGCGCTGGCGCGCGTTGAAGCCGGTGAGTGGGCTGCTCGTGTTCCTTGCGATCGGCGCGCCATGGGAAATCCTATGCGGGTTGGCGAATCCGGACCAGGGACATCCCGTGGGCAACCACCCCACTCTCGGAAATGTGCACGGCTTCTTTTACTTCTATTTCATCAACGAGCACGTACTGCGGTTCTTCCACCTGCGCTACCCAGATGATTACAACAAGATGCCGGGGTGGTTGTACTGGCTGGCTCACCTGGCGTGGATCTTTCCCTGGAGCCTGTTCCTGCCGGCTGCGGCCGCCGTAGCCTGGAAGACTCGCCACACGTGGCTGAAGCACTTGCGCCAGGAGGCCGGGCAGACCGTGGACTTTTACCTGGACCACGCGATGCGCGAAGACGTGGCGACGTATGTGCTGCGCGTGAAGTTCCGCGCGCGCACTATCTGGCTGCTGAGCCTGTTCTCGGCGTGGACGATGCTGTTCTTCTCGATCTCGACGAACCAGGAGTACTACACGTTTCCGGTGTGGCCGCCGCTCGTGATTCTGATTTCAGGAGTCATGGCGGAGATTGAAGAGCGAAGAAGCGCGAGCAATGGAGCGCCGGTGCTCTCGACCGCATGGCTGACGGGCGCGCAGGGAGGTTTTGCGGCGATCGGCGTATTCGCGGCCGCGGCGCTGGCATGGGGACTTTGGACGTCGCGGAATCTGCCTTTTGTTTCCGACGTGGGGACATTGCTGGCGCGTCGCGGCGTGGGCGATTACACGCTGTCGATGTCGCACCTGTTTGATTTGACGGGACCGTCGTTCGCAGCGTTGCGGCTGCCGGCGGTGATCGCGGCGATCGTCCTGTTGATCGGGCCCGCGGCGGGATGGCTGCTGCGGCTGAAGAGGAAGCATCTGGCGTCTACGATCAGCGTGGCGTTAACCATGGCTGTGTTTTTTGTCGCAGCGCACATTGCGTTCGCGCGTTATGAGCCGATGCTGAGCAGCAAGCAACTGGCCGACACGATTATGAAAGACGGCACGCCGAACGATACGTTCATCATCTACGGAGAGCAGTCGTCGGGGTCGTCGGTCATCTTCTATACACACACGTACTTTCACTGGAGACCAGCGCTGCTGGTTCTGCCGCGATGCGGGCAGCACGGTGAAGGAACGACGCTGCTGTGGGGCTCCTGTTATCCTGACGCGCCCGATATCTTCCTGAGCAACGAGAAGCTCGAGGCGATATGGGGTAGGGGCGAACGCAAGTGGATTTTTGCGGAAGATCCGGATCGCGACAAAGTGGAACAGGTGCTGGCGGGGCGGCTATACCCGGCGCAGACCATCGCGGACAAAACGCTATGGACGGACCGGCCGGTGGAGTAAGACAGCTTCCAGCTTTCTATTTGCAGTTTGAAGCTCGCGGGTTGAGGCATGCGCTACGCTTGGGGGTTTCACTGCTCGGCACGCATTTTGCCACCGGGCAGCAGCGAATAGACTCGCCCGCGCCATAGAATGCGGCGGCCGGCATAGCTGGCTGCCCAGATACAGAAGCCCATCAGGTCGCGGATGGGATAGAGAATGAGCAGGCCGAACCAACTCGTGTCGCGCACGACGAGGCGGCCGACGGCAACTGAAAGCGCGAGCCGGGCGGCAACTGCCAAAGCAAACAACGCCAAGCCGCACCAGGGATGGCCGAGCCATGCCGCAGCCGCCCAGCCGAGCAGCCCGAACGGCATGCTGAAGGTGAGGGCGGTGCCAAAGTGCCCCTTGGGCCGCGAAAAGCGCGTGGACTTCATCCAGCGAACCTGGTGCTTGAGCGAGGAGATGAAACTGGAGTTGAGCACCATGTGATCGATGGCATGATGGCTCAGCGCCACGGCCTGGCCCAGCTTGAAGGTTTCGTTGCCGAGAACAAAATCGTCGGCGCAGTAATCGGCAGTGACGCGGAAGCCGCCCATACGCCGGATGGTTTCGCGACGGAAAGCCATAGTGGGGCCAAGCGTAAACTGCATGCCTTCCATGGCGCGGGCGGCGAGGACCCCTGCTGACATCTCGACGGACATGCCGACCGCTTCAAGGCGCGCCCAGAGGCCACCTTCTGCGGCGACGCCGCGATAGAGACAGCACATGGCGCCAACGCGAGCGTCAGCGAAGGGGAGGGCCACGGCGCGAAGATAATCCGGCGAGACGCGAACATCGCTGTCGCTGATGACAATGATGCCGTGCGCCGCTTCGGCCTCCATTTTCTCCATAGAGATGACTTTGTCGTTGATGTAGTCGGGCTGCCCGCCGGTGGAAAGAAACTTAACGGATATGCGCGGATGACGAGCGGCGACGCGGTGGGCGGTGGCGAGGCCGGGATCGTTTTCGTCGCGGGCGCAGAAGAGGATTTCGTATTCAGGGTAGTCCTGGGTGAAGAAGGTTTCGAGGTAGGATTCGAGGCCGGGGTCGGTTCCGCGCAGGGGCTTGAAGAGCGAAAGCGGCGGCGTGAAGCTGGGACGAGCCGCCAGCTGGACGAGGGCATTGCGACGCTCGCGCAGGTAGCCCGGAACCGCCCACAGCACAATGCCGGCAAAGACCGTGGAGGTGATGAGGCCGAAGACGGCCAGGCCTAGGAGGACGTAGGGCATGCTGGTAACAGGATAACGAGGGAGCGGAGGAATGAGGGAGCAAGGGAGCGGGGAGCAAGGGAGCAGGGAGCAAGTTTGCTTACCCCACTCAAGCGGAGCTCGGATGGGGCACCTCGAAAGTCGGCGAGTTGGCGGATGCAGTTAAGCTACGGTTTGCGCGGCGACGCGTTGCGGGGCGGAGTGACGGGCTTGCGGATGGGGACGATGGCGGCGGAGGCATTGGGCGCGGCCTGCTGGAAGCGGGAAAGCATTTCGCTGCGCACGTGCTCCACGAAACTCTGCATCTGGCGGTTCATCTCTTCCATGCGCTCGCGCATTTGCAGGATGATGGCGATACCGGCGATGTTGACGCCGAGGTCGCGGGCAAGGTTGAGAATGAATTCCAGGCGCTCGAGGTCTTCATCGGTGTAGAGGCGCGTGTTGCCCTCGGTACGCGAGGGCTTGAGCAGCCCCTCACGCTCGTAGAGGCGCAGGGTTTGCGGGTGGATTTCGTACATCTCGGCTACGGCCGAGATCATGTAGGCGCCTTTGGATTTGCGTTTTGTCGCCATCGTCGTGTTCCAAAGCAATCATGCGCGGTTCGAACCAACTGAAAGCTCGCGCCAGTCCATTTGGTCTTCTTGATCCCTTTTTCCCCTGGCCCCTTGGTCCCTGCTCTTCACATCTTGTCGAACAGAGCCTTGCGCGGGTCGTCGGGGTTGAGGCGGCCGAGTTCGCGCATGATCTCGCGGCTGCGCTCGTCATTCAAATGCGGCACCGCAACCGAAACTGTGACAATCTCGTCGCCACGCTGGCCGGGATGCTGCGCGTTCTCAACGCCGCGTTCGCGCATACGCAGCTTTTGGCCGTTTTGCGTTCCCGGCGGAATCTTCAACTGCGCACGGCCGTCAATAGTGGGCACCTCAACCTTGGCGCCCAGCGAAGCTTCAGCCACAGTGACCGGCACGGTGAGGAGAATATCGTCGCCCTGGCGCGTGAAGACCGGGTGCGTGCCGGTGCGCACGATGAGAAACAGGTCGCCCGGCGAGCCGCCATTGACGCCGGCGTTACCTTTCCCCTGCAGGCGGATGCGCTGGCCGTCGCGCGTGCCGGGTTTGATGCGAAATTCCACGGTCTCCGTGCGCGTGACGGTACCTTCACCGTGGCAGCTGGGGCAATCGTTCTCGATCTTCCCTGTTCCGTTGCAGCGTGGGCAGGTGATGTTAAATTTCATGCGACCGCCCATTTGCGTCACCTTGCCGGTGCCGTTGCATTCCGGGCAGGTGATGGTGCCGCCGACGTGAGCCTGTCCGTGGCAGGCGGGGCAAGTCTCCTGGCGGTTGATCTGGATGCGCGCCTGGCCGCCGCGGATGGCCGACCAGAAATCGACCGTGGCCTGATACTCGAGATCGCTCCCGGACTGCGGACCGCGCGGCGCCTGGGGATGCTGCGCACCGGTAAAGATGCCGGAGAAGATGTCTTTGAAGCTGCCCCAGCCGGAGCCGCCCGCGCTCTCCTGCTGGCCGGGATAGCCGCCACCGGAGAAACCATTGAAGTCGAAACCGCCAAAGTCGATGGGGGGCTGCTGGCCACCCGAGCGCTGCTGGCGCGCGTAGGCTTCGGCCTGCGCGGGGTCAATCTGGTCAGAGTAAAAGCCGACCTGGTCGTAGACCTTGCGTTTCTTTTCGTCACTCAGGACGTCATTGGCCTCGGAGATCTCTTTAAACTTCTCCTCGGCTTTTTTGTCGCCCGGATTCACGTCGGGGTG
Organism: Candidatus Sulfuritelmatomonas gaucii; assembly: GCA_900290245.1. GTDB lineage: Bacteria > Acidobacteriota > Terriglobia > Terriglobales > Acidobacteriaceae > Telmatobacter > Telmatobacter gaucii. The sequence continues at coordinate 103,202 of OKRB01000086.1, forward strand.
GTATTTGCGCGCAGCTTTCCTGAAGGCCTTGCGGATTTCCTCCGGCGTGGCTGTTCTCTTGACGCCGAGCGTGGCGTAATAGTCTTTGTTGGTGGTGGTCGGCATTTCTTCCTTCTATATTCCCACTCCTCTACTGCCTAAAGACAGACTCACCGCATTTTCAATTCCAATTTCTCGTCAATTTTCTGAAGGCACTCGTAGAATCACATCCGTTGCCTGTCAGACCCATTCGACTACCTTCTGATCGTCGAGAACCACAACCTCGGATTTCTTCGACTCCTCGCTTCGCTCGTCGCTCAGGATGACAGCGACTGTGGAGAGCTACGAGTTGGGGTGGGCGACTTGAAGTCGCCCACCCCGAAGGTTTCCGCCTTCTTGCTCTCCCACACTAAACGCAAAGAGCGCGTTCAGGATGGGGCACCCCATTTCTTGATAATGCCGTCCTTACTTCTTCTCGTCGACGTCGACGTATTCGGCGTCGATGACTTCGCCATCCTTCTTCTGCTCGCCGGCGGGCGGCGCGTCCGCGGTTGTTGGACCGGGTGCAGGGCCTGTTTGCGGCGTGCTGGCTTTGTAGAGAGCCTCGGCCAACTTGTGGCTGGCGAGGGTGAGCCGTTCGTTCGCCGACTTCAGTTGCGCCGTGGTGGGCGAACCCTCGATCGTTTTTTTGGCGTCAGCCAGCGCCGCTTCGACATCGGTCTTATCGGCCCCAGCCACCTTGTCGCCGCTCTCCTTCAGCATCTTCTCGATGTTGTAGACGAGGCTGTCGAGAGAGTTGCGGGCTTCGATCTGCTCGCGCTGCTCCTTGTCCTCGGCGGCGTGGGCATCGGCTTCCTTCGCCATCTTCTCCACCTCTTCCTTCGAGAGGCCGGAGCTGGAGGTGATGGTGATGCGCGTGTCCTTGCCGGTGGCCATATCCTTGGCGGTCACGTTGAGAATGCCGTTGGCATCGATGTCGAAGGTGACCTCGATTTGCGGGATGCCGCGCGGCGCCGGCGGAATGCCGCCCAGCTTGAACTTGCCCAGGGTGCGGTTCTGCCCTGCCATCGGCCGCTCGCCCTGCAGCACATGGACCTCAACCTCGGTCTGCGAATCGGCTGCCGTGGAAAAGGTTTCAGTCTTCTTGGTCGGGATGGTTGTGTTGCGCGGAATCATCGGCGTGGCCACGCCGCCCAGCGTCTCGATTGACAGGGTGAGCGGAGTGACGTCGAGCAGCAGCAGATCCTTGACGTCCCCGGAGAGCACGCCTGCCTGCACGGCCGCGCCCACGGCAACGACCTCATCGGGATTGACGCCGCGGTGCGGTTCTTTGCCGAAGAGCTTCTTCACAAGATCCTGAATCTTGGGCATGCGGGTCTGGCCGCCCACGAGCACCACCTCGTTGATCTGGCTCGCCGTGATGCCTGCATCGGTCATACAGCGCTTGCAGGGATCGACCGAACGCTCGATCAGGTCTTCAACCAACTGCTCGAGCTTGGCCCGAGTGAGCTTGCGGACCAGGTGCTTGGGACCGGACGCGTCGGCGGTGATGAAGGGCAGGTTAATTTCGGTTTCAAGGGTGGTCGAGAGCTCGATTTTGGCCTTCTCCGCGGCGTCCTTCAGGCGCTGCAGAGCCATCTCATTGCCTTTCGAGGTGAGATCGAGACCGTGCTCCTGCTTGAACTCAGTGATGAGCCAGTCCACGATGCGCTGGTCGAGGTTATCGCCGCCCAGGTGGGTGTCGCCGTTGGTCGCCTTGACCTCAATGACGCCCTCGCCTACCTCGAGGATGGAAATATCGAATGTGCCGCCGCCGAAGTCATAGACGGCAATGGTCTCGTCCTTCTTTTTGTCGAGGCCGTAGGCCAAGGCAGCCGCCGTGGGCTCGTTGACAATACGTTTCACGTCGAGACCGGCAATCTTGCCCGCGTCCTTGGTGGCCTGGCGCTGCGCGTCGTTGAAGTAGGCCGGGACGGTAATCACGGCCTCGTTGACCGACTCGCCAAGATAGGATTCCGCAGACTTTTTGAGCTTTTGCAGAATCATGGCGGAGATTTCGGGTGGGGTGTATTCCCTGCCCTGGGCTACAACGGCCACGTGATCGCCCTGCTTAACCACCCGGAACGGGACCATCTTCATCTCGTCCGTCACTTCGTCGTAACGGCGGCCCATAAAGCGCTTGATGGAGAAGATGGTGTTCTCGGGGTTGGTAATCGCCTGACGCTTGGCGACTTGGCCCACGAGCCGCTCGCCGCTCTTGGTGAAGCCGACGACGGAGGGGGTTGTGCGCGCACCTTCTTCATTTGCAATGACTTTGGGCTCTCCGCCCTCGAGGACGGCAACGCACGAATTGGTGGTGCCGAGGTCAATACCGATCATTTTGGACATAGTGGTTTCCTACCTGGTTAAAGAAATGGACTCAACGAGGCAGAATGCCAGATTGAGTGAGATACTGTCAACTTGTTTGATGCAAATGCCCTAAATGGGATGCAATTTTGGGCCTATTCGGGCGTTTTTTGCGGGAGACCAGGTCCGGCAGCTAATGCTTGACAGCTGCCAGGGCTGCTTCGAGGACCTCTTCAGGCTCGGGGCGGACGCGGAAGTCGGCGAAGGCCTGGGCGTAGAGGACCCGGCGGTCGCGGGCAAGGACGTAGGTGGCAGGCAGGATCAGGCGCCAGGAGTCGTCGCCGTTGAGGAACGGAATGTTGACGAGGATGGAGCGGTAGTAGGCGCGGTGGTAGTCGGGTACGGTGTAGGCGAGGCCAAACTTTTCGGCAAGGGCGCAGCCGGGGTCGCTGAGGACGGGGAACGGGAGCGAGTGCTGCCCGACCATGAAGTCGCTCTGGCGGCTGGTTTGCGGGCTGATGGCGGCGAGAAGCACGCCGGCTTCGCGAAGGCGTGAATGCAGGGCGCGCCAGGCCTCGAGCTCTGTGACGCAGTAGGGGCACCAGCGGCCGCGGAAGAAGTCGAGGACGAGGGGCCCGAAGGACAGCAGGTCGGCAGAATTGATCGGGCGGCCGGAGGCGTCAGCGAGAGTAAATTCGGGTGCGGTGGCGCCGACGGGGAGGATTTTCTGCTCGATTCCGGAGGCGAAGAGTTCGGCGACGGCGCGGTCGCTCAGGGCCATGCGTTCCGGCTGGACGAGGTGGCGCGTGTTAGCGGTGATCTCGTCGAGCTGGTCCTGGAGGGGGGTCATGGAATCGTTTCTTAGTTTGGAAAGACAACCGCATATCCTTCGCGTCGCCACTGCGACTCGCTCAGGATGACGATTCAGAATTGATTGTCTCAGAGTGTCGGGGTTGAAACCCCGACCTACCACTCGTCCCCTGACACCTGCCGCTATCGTCCGAAGCGCTGGCGCCCCATGCCCATGCCGGTCAAGCCACCGCGCATCATGCTTTTCGCGAGGCCGCCTTTGCCCACCTGCTTGAACATCCTGGCCATTTGCGCGTACTGGCGGAGCAGCTGGTTCACGTCCTGCACGCTGGTGCCCGAGCCGGTGGCGATGCGCTTGCGGCGCGAGCCAGAGATGATTTCATGATTGCGGCGCTCCCGGGGCGTCATGGAGTTGATGATGGCCTCGAGACGGACGAACTGCTTCTCGTCGACCTGGCTTGCGGCCTGCTGCATGTTGGCGAAGGGACCAACGTTGGGCAGCATCTTCAAAATACTTTCCATCGAGCCGAGCTTTTTGATCTGCCCGATCTGTTCTCGGAAGTCTTCAAGCGTGAACGTATCGCCGAGGAGAGCTTTCTTTGCGAGATCTTCGGATTTCCTGTGGTCGAGCTTTTCCTGGGCCTTTTCAATGAGCGAGAGCATGTCGCCCATGCCCAGGATGCGACCGACGATGCGGTCAGGATGAAAGGGCTCGAAGGCGTCGGGTTTTTCGCCCACGCCGATGAACTTGATGGGCTGGCCGGTCACGTGCCGGATAGACAGGGCCGCGCCGCCGCGGGCGTCGCCATCCATCTTCGTTAAGACCACCCCGGTCAGTCCGAGACGAGCATGAAAATCCTGCGCGGAGTTCACAGCGTCCTGGCCGGTCATGGAGTCGGCCACGAAGAGAATCTCCTGCGGGGTGAGGAGCTTTTTGAGCTGCTCCATTTCGGCCATCAGTTCTTCATCGATGTGCAGGCGGCCTGCGGTGTCGACGATGAGCGTATCGCAGCCCATGATGACGGCTTCGCGGCGAGCTTCTTTCGCAAGGCGCTCGACAAGAGCGGGGCCGGCGGACTCGCCCTTCTGGTCGCCTTCATAGAGGCGGGTTTCCACCTGTTTGGCCACGACCTTGAGCTGCTCGCGGGCGGCGGGGCGGTACACGTCGACCGAAACGAGCATGGGACGGTGACCACCCTTCTTGAGCCACGCGGCGAGCTTGCCGCTGGTGGTCGTTTTACCGGAGCCTTGCAAGCCGGCCATCAGAATCACGGTCGGCGGCTTGGATGCGAAGTTGAATCGCGCGGTGTCTTTGCCGAGGAGGGCGACGAGTTCGTCGTGGACAATTTTGACGACCTGCTCGGAGGGCGAGAGCGCGGTGAGTACTTCAGTTCCAACGGCCTTCTCGCGGATGTGCTCGATGAGCTCGTTGACGACCTTGAGGTTGACGTCGGCCTCGAGCAGGGCGACGCGGATCTCCTTCAGGGCTTCGGCGATGTTCTCTTCAGTAAGCGTGCCCTGGCCGCGGAGGTTCTTGAAGACTCGCTGTAATTTGTCGGTGAGGTTCTCAAACATGGGTACAGTTCCAGTTTACCGGAGGTGCGCCTTTGTCGCAGGGCCGCAGACTCGCTCCTCGATTCGCAGTCCTTTGTTTTCCTCGCCGGGCATGATTGTGGCCAACAACTTAGCAACCGTCTCTCGACAACTCTCGAAAAACCGATTTAGCATGGGCGCGCCGGGAAAATGCGCAAATTTGCAGCCGGGAAATTCATCACCGCGTAGTCGACTGTGCTCCGCCCGGCCGATCTTGTTCAACTCATTGGGTGGCGGGAGGCTGTTTTGAAACGGGTTCTGATTTGCCTGACCTTCTTTTGCTTTTTCACTGCTGCAGGATGGGGTTCGAATTCCACGCTGCCTGACGGCACGGAGTTTCCCATGTGGGAAAAGCCGTTGCATTTCAGCAAGACGTACTACGTTGATTGCAACGCGAAGAACGCCGACGATAACGGGCCGGGAACGCAGGATCATCCCTTCAAGACCATCAACCATGCTGCGCAGGTGCTCCAGCCGGGCGAGCGCGTAGTGATTGCCGAAGGCGTCTATCGCGAGTTCATCCAGCCGGCGCGCGGCGGCACCGGCCCCGACGCAATGATCAGCTACGAGGCCGCGCCGGGAGCAAAGGTCGTGGTGAAAGGCTCGCGTGTTGTGACCGACTGGAAGCCCAGCGAGGGCTGGAACTTCGGCTTCGATCCCGCGACGCACCAGCCGGTGAAGGCGTGGGAGCTCAAACTCGATCCGTCGTGGTTCCCTACCGGCTACAACCCGTTCGAGGTGGACAACGTTCTCGGGAACAAGACCTGGCTGCGCTACGCCCAGGACAACATGAGCACCTACTTCCGGCGTCGCGGCCTTGTCTTCGTCGATGGCCATCCGCTGGAGCCGGTAGAGACGCCGCAGGAATTGGCCGGCCCCTCGCCACGCTCGATGAACTACTTCACCGAAGTCCACTGGACGCCGCTCTTCAAAGAGTTCCAGCCCGAAGCAGGCAAGGTATGGATCGAGATGAACGGAATGACGCTGCACATCCGCCTGGCCAACGACGACGACCCGTCGAAGCACACTATCGAGATCACCACCGAGGAGCAGGTTTATTCCCCGGCCGAGCGCTATCAGTCGTACATTCGCGTCAAGGGCATCGCGTTTGAGCACGCGGGCAACGGCTTCCCGGTTCCGCAGCGGGGAATGGTCTCAGTCAACCGCGGCAATCACTTCATTTTTGAAGACGACACTTTCGATTGGGCCAACAGCGTGGGCCTCGATGTCGGCAACGAAGACTGGGGCGCTTCACGGCCGCCGCAGCCGGTCGGTTTCGACATCGTGCGTGGAAACACCTTCCGCTATTGTGGCATCGAGGGCCTCGGGGGTACCGGTGGTCCGCAGAATATGCTCGTCGAGAAAAATCTGTTCGAGTGGGTCGGCTGGCAGAGCGCGGCCATGATGTCCGAATCGGGCGGCACCAAGATGCATACCGCGCACAATCTGCTCTTCCGCAACAACGTCGTACGGCATATTCGGCACGCCAACGGCATCTGGCTCGATATCGGCAACGCCAATGACCGGCTCACTGGCAATGTCTTCGCCGACATTCCCGGGGACGTGAATCCGCATGCGATTCACATCGAAGGCAGCGAGGTGCCTAACGAGATTGACAACAACATTTTCTCTGACCTCACCGGTGGCATCCTCATCCGCGACACCAACAACGTGATCATCGCCTACAACCTCTTTCTCAATTGTCACGAGGTGTGCGTCGACACGGTTTCCGGCATCAACGGCCCGCGGCCCGTCGGCGGCCACACCAACGATGTGCACAACCTCCAGGTACACGAAAACGTGTTCTTCGGCATTGGCCGCTCGGCGATCGAGTTCAATAACGGCAAGAATGACGCCGATGGCAACATCTATCCCAGTCCCGCAGGCTTCGGCGGGATGCGTGGCTTCGGCCAGCCGATTCTGCGCGTGAAGTTTCCCGAGCCTCCCGAGTGGGACGATCTGCAATCGTGGCGCGAGCAGCGCGGCTGGGATATGAACGGAACTATGGCTCAGATTGCGGCATCGCTCGATCCCGACACGCTGCAGCTTACGTTCACAGTAAAAGGCGATGTGAAACCGCTGCCCCAGTTCAAGGGAATCGACTCGGATTTCTTCGGAAAACCGGTCAGCGGCGATCGCGTGGCTGGACCGTTTGCCGACATGATGACGCTCACCGGCCCCTTGCACGTCGATCCGCGATAGAGCGCAAATTACGCGCAGAAAAAGAGGGCAAGGCCAGGAGGCAATCCGCGGCCTTACCCTTTTTTCTAAGTCAGCTCAGCTCTTTAGGATGCCACGCTCCTTCATCAGCGCCATGACGTCATCGCCGGCAATATAGAGGATGATTTTGAATTCTCCGGCGCCGGTGTCGACTATGAATGCCGAGTCGACAAGAATGTCCTGCGGATTGTCTTGAGTTTGAGCGAAACTGAAGCGCCATTTTGTAAGCGCCAGCGTGTATCGCGCACCCAGAGGAATCGTATGAATATCCGCGAGGGTCGAGGAGTTCCGGCCCACGCGATCGAAGAGCTGCTTGCGCGCGGGCAGACCCTGAGCGAAATCAGCGGCGCTTACGGTTTTCGTCCCTTGAGGAGTAGCCGCCAGAAATGGATCGGCAAACTGGGCGAGCAGGGCCGGCATATTCCCGGCAATGACGTTGCGTTCGTAATCTCGAAGAAAAGTCTCGACAGAGCGGAGCTGGTTTTCCATGAGTTCTCCAGTGAGAGAGGCGCACAGGCGCCTCCGGAAGTGAATGGTACTTTAGTATTATATCAGATAATACACAGAAAGTCACTAGGGATCACACGCTTGTCAGATCCCTCCGATCGTGCGACCCGCCTACTCTTCCGGCGCAATCAGATACTGTTCGAGCTTGCCGTCGGGATATGTATACGTCGTGAGCCGCAGCCGCTTCCCTGGATAGACGATGTCAAAGCTGCGAAAGGTCATGCCGCCGCGGAGCACTTCCTGGGTCTGGTGCAGGCTGAGCGGCTCGCCCAGCGGCGCGAGGCTCGACTGAAAGTCGGCGATGGCCTGGGGCGTGAAGTAATCGCTGAGGTTGGGCGCGAGCAGGGAGCGGTCGATGCGGCCCTGTCGGAGTCCACGGAAGATATCCAGGGCCTGTTGTTCGGGTGCGCTGAGCGGGTAGCCGGCGACGAGCGGCGCAGCGAGATGAGCGATGGTGCTGGCTGCGCTGACAGCGTCTTGGTTGGTGAGGACGGCCACGGCGGCGCCTGAGTCAATGAGAACTTCATTTTCGGAGACGAAGCCGGAGACTTCGCCGCCGTGCTCGATGGAGCGGTGGCCATCGCGATCGCGCACCTCAACGCCGAGGCCGTAGTGTGTGCCCTTTCCGTTTTTCAGCTTTACTTCGGTGAACATTTCTTTGTAGCTCTCAGGCTTGAGGATCGATTGCGCAATCAGGCTTTCATCCCAGAGGGCCAGGTCGTGCGGTGTCATTGCCAATTCGCCTGCGGCAAACATCCAGCCGATGCCCTCGTTGGGCGCGACGCGCAAGGGGCCAAGGGCATGACGGTAATATGGCGTCGCGTCGGGTGGAGTGAGCTTGATCTGGTCGGAGTTCCATGCGGACTTCATGCCGAGCGGTCGGAAGATGTGCTCGGTGAGGAAATTCCAATAGGGCTCGCCTGAGACAACCTCGACGATGCGTCCGGCGATGACGAAGTTGGTGTTGGAGTATTGCCACTGCGTGCCCGGATCGAAGTCGAGCGGCTTTTTGGCCCATGTGTCGATGATCTGCTCCGCAGTCTCAGGATGATTCATCGTGGTCATGACGTAGTCTTCGGGCCAGTAGTCCTGGTAACCGGAAGTGTGGGAGAGAATCTCGCGAATCGTCACCTCGTCGCCGCGCGTGAGGCCGGGAACATATTTGCCGACGGGATCGTCGAGGGAGAGCCTGCCTTGCTCCTGAAGAAGCAGAATCGCCGTGGCTGTGAATTGCTTGGAGATGGACCCGATGGAGTAGCGCATGTCGGGCGTGGCTGGAACGGCTGGTGAGGAATCGGTGGCCAGGCGCGCAAGCCCGTAGGCATGGGTGTAAACGAGCTTGCCATGCTGGACGACGGCGACGGAGGCCGAGGGGACGCCGGTTTCTTGAAGGACTTGCGAGGCGATGCGATCCACCTGGCCGCGCAGATCGGGCGAGATCGAATCCACAGTTTGCGCGGATGCGGCCGAAGCGGCCAGCAGCAGAAGCAACAGAATGGCGGGACGCAAGAGACTTTCTGAACGAAGCATTGTGGCTGATTCCTCTTGACAAGGATTGTCGCACCTGGACCAGTGACGCGATGAGCCCGCCCGGTGCGTTAGGCTGTCGAAGGACGCGCTGCGCATGAGCAAGATGGGCATGCGGGTTGCCGGAAGCGCATGGGAGACGTTGGGCGAAAATGAAAAGACTGATTGAGGGGCACAAGCGCTTTTTGGCCGATGTATTTCCGGCAAAGAAGAGTCACTTTCATCTTTTGGCGGAAGGACAGTCGCCCCAGTGGCTGTTCATTACCTGTGCGGACTCTCGCGTTTTGCCGGACCTGATTCTGGGAACCGAGCCGGGCGATCTCTTCATTTCGCGCAGCATTGGAAACGTGGTGCCCGTCAGCAACCAGGATGTGGACGGAGTAACGGCGACCATCGAGTACGCAGTGGATGTGCTGAAAGTGAGGCACGCGATCGTGTGTGGACACTCGGACTGCGGTGCCATGAAAGCAGCGCTCGACACGAAGAGCCTGGAGAATCTGCCCAAAGCGCGGCGGTGGCTGGAGCACGTGGAGTCGGCATTTGCGCACAAGCAGCCGCTGAATGCGGCCGATGGCGACGGCGCTGAGCTGGCAGCGCTGATCCGCGGCAACGTGGTAGCGCAACGCAAAAACCTGCTCGCGCAACCTGCCGTGGTGCGGGCCATAGCGGAGGGACGGCTTACGGTTCACGGCTGGTACTACGACATTCTCACGGGGCGGGTTGAGGAATACGACGAAGAGCAGAAGAGGTTTGCGCCCCTGGTTTGGTGATGGGACCTGCCGTGTTCAGAATTCAGCGCGGGATGCACGCGAGTTGGCTGGAACGCGCGACGGCCCGGCTGTTGCCGCGCTATTGGATGCGGTCGAGTGCGGCCTTCATGAAGTTGTGCGTTTCCTGGATGTGCGCGGCTTGCGAGGTAAGCACCTGACGCAATGGGAGCGGAAGCGTTGCCTGGATGGCGTTATCGTAGACCTCTCTGGCCGCATCTTCGCCCTGCTCGGCGGTGACAAGCAAAGTGTGATCGCCCCCGCCTAACTTGAATTTCAGCCTGGCCCAGACGCGGTGCAAAGCTCCCGCAGTTGTGCCGCTTTCGCGCAGGTTGCTGATGCCCTCCTGGTTGAGGACCGATTCCAGTTCGCCGCGAAACTGAGCGCGGGTGAGCGATTCTGTGAGGAAAAAGCACTTCAGATTTCGGTCTTCAAGCTTTTCACCGATGGCGACGAGAGCCTCCTGGCTGTCGATCAGGCTTTCAAGCACAGTATGGATGGCGGATTCGGTTTGCTGTAGATCACGAGACGGCTGTGGCATGACTCTTTACCAGAAATAGATATTTTGGAAATATCGTGTGGCCGGGGTCGGCACACGCGTGCCCTTGCAAGATTTGAGGCAAGATGCAGGCGGCTGGTTGCTTTGAAAAAGGGCGCTGCGACAACAGTGGGTTTACGGCCTGTTACGGATTCGGTACTGCGAGTTCCGCATGTGCGCGCGTGGACGCGAAGACGATGGGAAAGCCGCGTAAGCTCAGGGTTACAGGCAGGGTCCGACGGCTGCCAGTGCGATTCTCCTTCGCCGCCGGCAAGGGAGGGAAATCGCGAAAACCTCCCGCCCCTGCCTGATTTTTAAACGCGGGAACCTGCAACAGCAGATAAGCGCTCGCAGGGTTGGAGGCAAGGGGATTGTGGTCAGTTGTCTCGCGGAGAATCTTCGTGGGCCCAGGCTGAGAGGTGGGAGCGAGTCCCAACCGCTGTGAACTGACACAGCGAGTCTCAGTGTGCGTCCAGTAACGGTAGTCTCCCCGGCAGGGTGGATCTATTCTTCGCGGAGGGCACGGAGGGGATCGATGCCTGCGGCCCGGCGCGCGGGAACGTAGCAGGCAAGCAGGACGACGAGCATCATGACAATGGGAACCGCGGCAAGAACCAGCGGGTTATTTTCGCCGATGCCGTAAAGCAGGCTCGCCATCAGGCGGCGCAGCAGAATGGCAGCAGGAACGCCGATGAGGACACCGGCGAGAGCGAGACGCGCGGATTGGCCAAGAATGAGGCGGAGGACGTCGCGGCGGAGCGCGCCAAGCGCCATGCGAACGCCGATCTCTCGCGTGCGTTGCGATACCGAGTACGCGGTAACACCGTAAACGCCCACCGCGGCGAGCAGGACCGCAAGCACGGAGAAGATGTCGAGTAGAGAAAGATCGAAGCGCCGCAGTGCACCGGCGTCGGCGACCAACCCGGACATCGATTCGACGCTGTAGATGGGCGTGGTGCTGCTGACCTGGGAGACGGCGGCGCGGATCGATGGCAGCACGGAGCGCTCCGGAAGGCTGCTGCGGACGGCGAGACTCATGTTGGCCTCGAGCAGCGAGCGAATGCTGTCGGGAATCTGCGTGTAGGGGTAGTAGGCCGTGGGTTCAATGGCAACATCAGCGCCCCAGTGGCGGACGTCGGCCACAACGCCAACGACGGTGCACCAGGAACTGCCCTTGAAGTTGGGTTTGAGACGTTTGCCGATGGGGCTTTCGCCGGGCCAGTATTTTTGGGCAAGCGACTGGCTGACGATGGCCACGAAGGGGGAAGAAGCGCTGTCGCCATTGTCGAAGTCGCGTCCCTGGATGAGGGGAATCTGGAGGGTATGGAAGTAGCCCTCACCGACGGCGCGATAACGAGTGACGAGTTCGCCCTGGACGGGCGCAGGATTCCTGCCATCGACGGTGATGGGCATGGATGGATCTCCGCCGCTGAAGGGCAGATTGCGCGCGATGACCGTCGAGTCGACGCCAGGAATGGTACGAACGCGGTCGGCGATTTGACGATAGAACTCGGTGATTTGCGGACCGGTGAGAGTGCCGGGCACAGCGATGCGGAAGGTGAGGACGCTGGCGGGATTGAAGCCGAGATCGACGTTGCGGATAGACCAGAGGCTGGATAGGGCGAGGCCGGTACCGGTGAGAAGGATGCAGGCTAGCGCGGTTTCGACGATGACGAGCAGAGCGCGCTGAATCGCAAATCCGCGTGAAAAAGATCCGGCGCGCTCGCGAAGGCCATCATTCACGTTGCCACGCACGGCGCTGATGGCCGGCGCAAGACCGAAGAGAACCCCGACGAACAGCGAGGCAAGCAGCGCGCAGCCGAGGACGGTGAGGTCGATATAGACGGCGTCCATGCGGGGGACGGCAGGCGGATGAAGTGCGAGAACCAGGCGCAGCGCCGCGAAGCCAACGCCGATGCCGGCCAGGCCGCCGATAAGCCCGAGCAAAATACTCTCGGTAAGGAGTTGGCGCATGATGCGAACAGTGGATGCGCCGAGTGAGGTACGGACCGCGATCTCGCGCCGGCGAGCCGCGCCGCGAGCGAGGAGGAGGTTGGCCACGTTGGCGCAGGCGATGAGCAGGACCAAGCCAACGCAGCTCATGAGCATGACCAGGGCGGGCTGAACATTGCCGGAAAACGCGCTGGTGATGGTTTCAAGGTCGACACCAAAGCCGAGGCCGGCGGTCGGGTTGTCGTGGTGCAGACGATCGGCGATGGCGTTGAGTTCGACCTGCGCCTGCTTTTGGCTCAGGCCAGCGGGCAGGCGTATGAATCCGAGAAGCCAGTGAATGTTCGATGAGGAGCCGATGCCGCCATCGCGGCTCAATTGCAGAGGTGTCCACAACAGATCCTGGCCGGCGTAACCATTGAAGCCTTGCGGCATGACTCCGACAACCGTATAGGGAGTACTGTCGAGCGAGATGGCCGTGCCAACAATGGCAGGATTGGATTTGTAGCGATTCTTCCAAAGCGTGTAACTGATGATGACGGCGTGAGGACCGCCGGCTGTGTCCTCTTCCGGAGAAAAAAAGCGTCCCCTGAAGGGACGGACGCCGAGTACGGGGAGAAAATCCTGCGAAACTTTGACACCGTTGATGCGCTCAGGCTGCTGGCCGGCTGCGCTCAGGTTGAATTGCCACGCAACGTGCGCGGCCATTTGTGCAAGCAGACCGCCCTGCTGTTTCCAGTCGAGAAAATCCTGCGTGGAAAAGTTGTTGATGTTGCCGTTTGCCTGGCGCTCAAAAACGATGAGGACGCGCGAGGGATCCTTGATTTGCCACGGCTCGAGAAGCACGGAGTGGATGACGCTGAACATGGCGGTGTTGGCGCCGATGCCGAGGGCGAGGGTGAGGATGGCGGCGATGGTGAACCGGCGAGAGTGAGCCAGCGACCGGATGCCGTAGCGGATGTCCTGAAGCAGGGATTGCATGGCGACCTCTGTGGGGAATGATACGGCGGCTCGAAGTTGTTGTTAGCAAATTGGACGGGGGATAGTGACAAAAGGTGCTTGAGCGGGGATGAAGTGCACGAGGGGGCACCGATATACGCAGGTCACACGCATCCTTATACCGACTGAAATTAGTGCGCGCCGGGCGGCGGGCTGGAGTGCTTCTGTGGCTTTTTGAACATCCAGGTACAGGCGGCGCAAACGAGGGCGAGAACGGCAGTCCAGCGGAAGACGTCGACATAGGCGAGCATGGCGGCTTGCTGCTGCATGAGCCCATAGAGCAAGCCGAAGGATCCGGGACGCGCGCCGGGCGGCCCGATTTGGTGACTGAGGTAGGCGGCAATCATCGAGGATTTCTGCTGCAGGACGGCGCCGGAAGGGACGAGATTGGCGGCGAGGTAGCTCTGGTGGAAGGCGGCGCGGCGAATGAGCGCAGTGGTCGCCATGGCGATGCCGACAGATCCACCGATGTTGCGCAGCATGTTGAAGATGCCTGTCGCGTTTCCCATTTCCCGGTTGGGGATGGTCGCTGTGGTCATGGTGGCGAGCGGAACAAAGACGAAGCTGAGCGCGAAACCAGTGAGGGTGATGGGAAACAAGAGCGTGTAGGGGCCGATGTCGAGGTCGACCGTACTGAAGATATAGGCACAGACAGCGAAGCCAATAAAACCGGCGCAGAGGAGCTTGCGGTTGTCAATGCGCGAGCCGAGGATGCCGATGACCGGCGAGCCAATGAATGACCCGACGCCGCGAGGAAAGACAACCAGGCCCGCGGTGAACGCGGTGTAGCCGAGAATCTCCTGGTAGTAGAGGGGCAGGATGGCGATGGTGATGTAGAGACACATGCCCAGGAGGGCGATCATGATGCAGCCGGTACGGAGGTTGTGATCTTTGAGTGCGTGCAAGTTGACGAGGCCTTTGGGGTTCGCCCACGACCGCCAGACCCAAAGGAGGAAGGCGATGATGAGCGCGGCGACCGCCCAGCGGACCCAGATGGCGCCGAACCAGTCATCCTCCTGGCCTTTGTCGAGGACGACCTGGAGGCAGCCGGTCCAGACAATGAGGAGACCGAATCCGATGTTGTCGAACGCGCTGACCTTGGCGTGCTTGATGTAGGGCGGATCGTGAACGAAGCGGGTGATCATGATGACGGCGAGGATGCCGACGGGAATATTGATGTAAAAGGCGTAGCGCCAACTGAAGGTATCGGTGAGCCAGCCGCCGAGCGTGGGGCCAAGCACGGGAGCCATGACGATGCCCAGGCCGTATGCGGCCATGGACATTGACCGCTTTTGGATGGGGAAGCTTTCAAGCAGGATGGATTGAGACAGCGGCTGCAACGCACCGCCGCCCGCGCCCTGCATCACGCGGGCCAGCAGAATGACAGCAAGAGACGGGGCCGCACCGCAGAAGAACGAAGCGACCGTGAAGATGATGACGCAGGTGAGCAAGAAGCGCTTGCGGCCAAAGCGCCGGGCAAACCAATTCGAGGCGGGCAGAATGACGGCGTTGGCGACGAGATAGCTGGTGAGGACCCACGTTGCCTCGGAGTTGGAGGCCGAAAGCGAGCCGGCGATGTAGGGCAAGGCCACCGACGCAATCGCTGTATCGAGTACTTCCATGAATGTCGGAAGCATGACTGATAGCGTGACTAGCCACGGGTTGACGCCCTGGGTCAGCGGGTAACGAGCATGAGCATCGGCCGTGGTCATTCGGGGTGGCTTTTTTGAGGGTACACGATGGGCCGCACGCAGACCTGTGGTCGGGAGCACCGCGTTTGATTTGCAAAGCCTGCACTGTTCAATAGATGAGAGGCATGGACGTCCCGCATGGGACGCGCGCCTTGACACAATGGGCCGGGGCCTTGATGCTGTACAGTTCCACTTTTTCAAGTCTTGGCGGCAGGAGGATGCCGATTTTGCGGGTTCGCGTCTTCTATCACGACAAATGTTTTGACGGCGCTTGCTCGGCATCGCTGTTTACGCGATTTCATCGGGAGTGCATTGCGCCGGAGGCAAGCTACGACAACCACGGGCTCGTGCATCGTGCGGGCGCACTCTTTGACGAGGCGCAGTTTACCGGTGACGAGAATGCGATTGTGGATTTCAAATACTCGGCCTCGCCGCGGATTACGTGGTGGTTCGATCACCACCAATCAGCGTTCCTGACGCCGCAGGATCACGAGAATTTCCTTGCGTGCCAGCGCGATCCGAAGTGCGCTGCGCGTAAATTCTTTGACCCAACTTACACTTCGTGCACAAGCTTTCTGGCGCACATTGCCTCGACGCGCTACGGCTTCGACACCGCACCCGTCGCGGAGCTGATTCACTGGGCCGATATTGTGGACGGAGCGCAGTACGAAAGCCCTGAAGCTGCGGTGGAGATGGCTGCGCCGGCGATGAAGCTCACGCTGATCATCGAGGCCACGCAGGATCCGGCATTCATCCCGCGACTGATTCCGCTGCTGACGGAGATGCCGCTCGCGGAGATTTTGAATCAGCCCTTTGTGGCGCCCTTGCTGCCGCCGCTGCTCGAGCGCCACGGGCAGGCGATCGAACTCATCCGCAGCCGTGCGCAAGAGCGCGACGGGACGATCTTCTTCGATATCACGGACCACCCGCTGGAAGGGTTCAACAAGTTTATCCCGTACTACCTGTATCCCAATGCAACCTATTCGATCGGGTTGTCGAAGTCGAGTTTTCGGACGAAGGTCGCGGTGGGATCGAATCCGTGGACGAAAGCCGACCCGGTGAAGATGGTGAACCTGGCGCAGGTCTGCGAGCGCTATGGTGGAGGCGGGCACGCGCGGGTAGGCGCAATCAGCTTTCCGCCGGACAAAGAAGCGGACGCGCGAGCGGCGGCGAGGGAAATCGTTGCCGAATTGCGAAAGACGGGGATCGAGGGAACACGCGAACACGGGAACGAAAAGGCAGGGACCTAGGGCTGGAGGACCGCGGAAATCCGCTCGGCGGACTAAAACGGAGCACAGCCGTGGGCGAGAAGGTAGGGCCGCGCCGTTCCTCCTGACACGGCGTCGAACATGCGATTGAAGCGCGCCTGGCGGCCGGCCGTGTCTTTGGTGCCACCACGCTCAAGCTTGCGGTAGAACAGCTCCACGTTGTGGATGTCTTTCACATACAGGCTGTCTTCGATATAAAACTCGGCCTTGACGCAGCTTGCATCCGGCGAAAGTCCTGCGTACTGTGCGTCAGTCGTGCGGGCAACTTGAACCTTCATGCGCCCCATCGTGTTCCAGTAGCTCTTGCTGTCGCCGATCAGGCGCTGCGCTTCGGCCATCGCGGGACCAAAGAGAATATGCCCGTCGGGCAGCGCGCCGAGCACATTATCCTGATACACGTGCAGGATCTCGTGCACGTCGTAAGGACCGATGCTGGATTGGATGATGCCATCCGTCATGAGATCGGCGCCACACCGCCGTGAAAAACCACCTGCGTCGCCGAGCTCCTTCGGCCACTGATTCTTGTCGTAAAGCGTGTAGGTAAAAGTGGGGCAGTAATCTTCGAGGTTGATCCCTGTAATTTTGCGGTAGGCGAAGAAGACCTTGCAGGCCTGGTTCTCGGCAAAGGGGCGGCAGAGTGCTTTAGCTGAAGGATCGGTGACGTGGGTGCAGTCGATCTGGAGCGTGACCGGAGGCGGTGGCGAATTCGGGCATTGATTGACTGTGATGACATCCTGCGCGTGAGCTGGCTGAAACGAGAGTAGCGCGGACAGAATAGCGACGACGCAAAGAACGCCTGCGAGCGAAACGGGGGATCTCATACGCAGGGACCTCCATGGATTTGGACGATATTGGGGGCCGGGAAGCGACCCTTGTCAAGCATACCGCTAAAATGAGCGAATATCTCTTTGCGTACGGCACATTGCAGCCGGGGCGCGCACCGGCGGGAGTCGCGGCACTAGCCGCAAAGCTGCGGCCGGTGGGGGAGGGTTTCGTGCGCGGCGCGCTGTACGATCTGGGCCGCTATCCCGGCGCGGTGCCTGATTCTCGCGCGAAGAGCCGAATTGCCGGCACGGTGATGGAGTTGCCGGAGGATAAGAACTTCCTGGGGCTGCTTGATGGCTATGAGGGTTTTGATCCAAAAGCGCATGGTTCGAGCGAGTTTGTCCGCGAGCGGCAAATGGTGGAGTTGAGCGACGGGCGCAGGTTGGAGTGCTGGCTTTACCGGTACAACGGAAGAATTGGGGCCAAAAAGATCATCGGGGATGGCCACTGGCGGAGGTAGTTTGCATGCCAGATGATTAGAACCAGCCCGAGGGCTATCGCCAGCCACACCTCCACAAATAGAGACATTTCGCAGCGCGAACCCGCGTCGCAACTGGGTCGCAAGTTCCGGAAGGTTGGCCGGTGAACGTAACAATTCCACTTGCCTCGGAGACTCTTGGGTAGGACTTGTCAGGCGCGTCGCAAAAATACCCGCCGATGAGTTCATAGCTGAAAGAGAGTTTGAATTGTCTGGCACCAGGCGTGCAGCCGTTGCACTCGAATTGCATCTGACGAGCACTCTCGATTGCAGCCGATCTGAGCATTGCTGGGCCGCCGACGACTTCCACAGATTCAACGGTGCCGTCCGACCCTAGCTTAATACTCAATTCAACACGCCCGGAGACGCGCGCCGCCAAAGCGATCGGGGGGTAAGAGGCCGATGGCAACTTGATGATCTTTGGAGTGCTTTCAGGCACGGCTGCTGGCGGAGGACCTTTAGCAAGTGCCGGAGACAAAAGCTCGACCGATAACAGACAGGTCACAAGCTTTTTCATGTGCAGCAGTATAGGTGAGGCAGCGCGCTATCATCGTGCTTCTGGTCACAATCCCAGTTTCCCTGCCTTCTTCTTCATTGCTTCAATGCAGAACGCAATATGAGCGTCGAGGTCGACGCCAAGTTCGGCAGCGCCCTGCACGATGTCTTCGCGGTGCACGCCACGGGCGAAGGCTTTGTCCTTCATCTTTTTCTTCACGCTTGGAACCTCGACATCCACGATCGACTTTGACGGTTTGACGAGCGCGCAGGCGGTGAGGAAGCCGGCCAGCTCATCGCACGCGAAGAGGGCCCTGGCCAGGTGTGATGCGCGTGGAACGCCGGAGTATTGCGCGTGGCCGAGAATGGCGGTGCGCAGCTCCTCGGGCCACGCAAGTCGCTCCAGCTCGCGGACGCCGACGAATGGGTGTTCCTCGGCCGTGGGGTGGCGCTCGTAGTCGAAGTCGTGGAGCAGCGCCGTGGTGGAATACAACTCCAGAAGCGAGGCGCGGGCCTGGCCGTCAAGCGCAAGCCTCTCAGCCTCCCGCTCGCCGCATGCCACTACGCAGGCCTCCACGGCGAGAGCGTGCTTGCGCAGGCTCTCGCTTTGGGTCCACTCGGTGAGCAGTTGCCAGGCCTGTTCGCGCCTGAATTGCGGTTGAGATCCATTCATTGAAATCTCCTGTTGACGATTCTGGTTCGTTTTCTGTAGGGTTTTCTGGGGACTCGTGGGGCTTTGTTCGGTTTGTCCCTAAATTTCTACTTGACAGTTATGGTTCACATCCTCGACAGTAGCACCAGATGTGGTGCAACCATGCACCCTCGGGGTCCAAGCTCTGGCACTCCGCGCATCCCGATGGCGACTACCTTGGTCAGCGTGGAAACACGCGAAGTGGTGCGGTGTGATTACTGCAGACTGATGCAGTATAGAACCAGCAATTCCCTATGCAGAAAGTGCCGGCGTCCCCTCGATAACGAGGAGCCTCTGCCTTTGGCGCCGCAACTGGTGAGCAGCCAGCCGGCGCCGGATGGCGAGCGGGCCGGCCTGCAGGTTGCCGTGCAGGTGCGCGAGATGCGCCGCGCGCGCCATTTGAGCCAGCGCCAGTTGGCTGGGCGGATGCAGGTGCCGCGGACCTACATCTCCAAAATCGAGAATGGCAAGGCAATTCCCACGCTGGGATCGCTGGAACGGCTGGCCGGGGCCCTCGGCGTCGATGTGCGCATGCTGGTTCGCGACGCTCGCAGCCGGCGCGAAGAAGAAGTTACGTCCATCCTGAACGATCCGTTCCTTGGAGAGATCGCCTCGCTGCTGCCGCATCTGGACTCATTGCACCGGACGCTCCTGCTGGGTGCGGTGCGAGATTCGGCGATGGGCCGGCGGCGTTCAGCATAGGGCGGCAAACACACAGAATCTCGTCCCGGACAACGGCAATTCAGCGCGCCGGCGGCCGGGTCTTTCCAGCGGCGCCCAGGGTAATTGCGGCCCTTGGTGGCTTGTGCTACGGTCGATGGTGTGACTCCTCGGATCCGGCCGCGGGCAGGTTTTATACCGGCCGGAGTTTCGTTCGCGCGTTTTCGAACCCTTCGGTCCTATCGAGCGTGAACGCCGTCGGCGCCACTTGGGGATGCCCTGTGGGCTCCCGCGTGGAAACCGTAAATGCAACCTAGAGGCGAGTCCTTATCTCCATCTCCAGCGTCGCGCGTCAATGAGCTGTCGGCGGAGGAGCGGGCTGTATACGCTGCGCTGAAGCCGGAGCGCCTGCCTCAGCATGTGGCCATCATCATGGACGGGAACGGCCGCTGGGCCGGGCGCCGGTCGCTCAAGCGCTTTGTGGGCCACCAGCAGGGCGCCAAGGCCGTGCAGTTGGTGACGGAGACCGCGTCGCGGATCAATTTACCCTGGTTGACGCTCTACGCATTTTCACTGGAAAACAACCTGCGGCGGCCGCGCGCAGAGGTCAACTTTCTGATGCGCCTGCTGAAGACCTATCTGGACAGCAATCTGGAACGGATGAGGAAAAACAACGTCCGCATGCGATATATCGGCCGCACCCACGATTTGCCGCCTGAAGTCCAGGACAAGATGCGCTGGGCAGAAGAGGCAACGGCGCGCAATACCGGCACAACACTGACGCTGGCGCTGAACTATGGCGGGCGGTCTGAGCTGGTGGACGCATTTCGCGGTCTTGCAGCCGAGATGAAGAACAAGCACCTGAGCCTCGACCACATCACTGAGGAAGATGTTCACCGCCATCTCTACACGGCACAGATGCCCGATCCCGACCTGCTGATTCGTACTTCAGGTGAGCAGAGAATCTCCAATTTTCTGCTGTGGCAGATCGCGTACACCGAGATTTTTGTTACGGATCGATACTGGCCCGATTTCCGCGGCGTTCATTTGCTTGAGGCAATCGCCGACTTCCAGCGCCGGGAGCGCCGCTATGGCGGGATTGGCGAAGACAGCGGCGAGGTGGAAGAAGATTTCGAGAGCATAAAGATTGCCGCGAGCTAGTGACGCGGAGAACGTGCGAGACTGGAAACATTCCCATTCATCCGCAGCGGCCGCGCTCGGGCCTGCAAGAGGGACCAACGTGTTTACCTCCTCATCAATACTCCTGATCCGTTGTAACCTGTGTCGTTTCGCCCCGGCAGTGTATTCTCAACCCTGAATGAAACGAGTACTTACGGCAGTCGTCCTGATTCCAGTCGTCCTGGTTCTGGTGTTTCTGGGACCGCGATGGCAGTGGATGTTCTCGCTGGCCGTTGCCGTGGTTTCGCTGCTTGCCGGGTGGGAGTACATGAGCCTGACACAGCGCTGCGGGGCGAATCCGCCGCGGGTTGCGACGCTGGTGGCGCTTGCGGCACTGTTTGTCGTGAACTTTCAATGGCCCGATTTGATTCCGGGACTCTTCGGGATTCTGGGACTGGGCCTGCTCGTGTACTGCACGTTCTTCAAGCCGGTTGAGGCGGTGATTGCGTCTGCCGCGGCGGCGATCTTCTGCCTGCTTTACACCGGCCTGGCGCTGCTTGCCCTGCCCACGTTACGCGCTCAGGAGAACGGCCCTTCGCTCCTGTTGCTGCTGCTATTCGCGGTGTGGGCCGGCGACACCTCGGCATATTATTTCGGCCGGGCATGGGGCCGCCATAAGATGGCGCCGAAGCTGAGCCCCGGAAAGAGCTGGGAGGGAGCAGTTGCCTCAGTGGTCGGGAGCGTGCTGATGGCCTGGGCACTTGTCGGGCTGGCCAATCTGCTGCAGGCGCCGTGGAACTCGGGTGTATTTGCCTGGATGGAGCGCGTGTGCCCCTCGGCGGTGATTTCGTATCCGAACGAGCTTTGGTACTGGCTGCTGTTGGCGGTGATCATCAACCTGGCCGGACAGGTGGGCGACCTGGCGGAGTCGGCGCTGAAAAGGTCGGCGGGAATGAAGGATTCAGGCAGCCTGCTACCCGGACACGGCGGCGTGCTGGACCGCATCGATGCTTTGCTGCTGGCCGCCCCGGTGCTGTGGTATGCGCAGGTGATTCATCAGAGGTTTTGAAAAGCAGCTTCCAGCTATTAGCTCCTAGCTTGTAGCTAAAGGCCTGAAGCGCCTGGTGAGCCGCGGACTGATGCCGCTCAATGGGATGGACCGGCGCAGAATGTGAAATCCTATTCTTCAGCACCTCCAAAAGCTAGTGGCTAGAAGCTAGAGGCTAGAAGCTGTTTTGAAACGACTCGCCATTCTCGGTTCGACAGGTTCCATCGGACAGAGCACCCTCTCCATCGTCGAGCAGTTCCCTGAGCGCTACGGCGTGGCTGCATTGGCGGCGGGGCGCAATGTGGACGAAGCGTTTGCGCAAGCGCAGCGCTGGCGGCCGAAGATGATTTCTCTGGCAACGGAGGAATTGGCCGGGGAACTGGCCAGGCGGTTGCGCCAAGACGGAGTGAGCGGGATCGAAGCGGTGCATGGCACCGGGGGCACCATCGCCTGCTCAACGCTGCATGAAGCGGATTTTGTGGTTTCGGCCATTGTGGGCGTGGCGGGGCTGGAGGCGACGCACGCGGCAATCCTGGCCGGAAAGCCGGTGGGCTTGGCCAACAAGGAGTGCATGGTGGCAGCCGGCGAGATCCTGACGGCTGCCGCGCGCGAGCGCAAGGTGCCGATTTTGCCGATCGACAGCGAGCACAACGCCGTGCACCAGTGCCTGCGCGTGGGCGCGCACAACGAAGTGAAATTTATTTGGCTGACGGCTTCGGGCGGGCCGTTCCGTCAACTGCCGCTGGACCAGTTCGAGGCAATCACCCCCGAGCAGGCTCTCAAGCATCCAACGTGGGTGATGGGGCGGCGCATCACGATCGATTCGGCCACGATGCTGAACAAAGGGCTCGAAGTGATCGAGGCATGCCGGCTTTTCGACGTGACCCCGGCCCAGGTGCGGGTGATCATCCATCCGCAATCGACGGTACACTCGATGGTTGAATACGTAGACGGGTCGATCCTGGCGCAGATATCGGTGACGGATATGCGGTTGCCGATCCTGTACGCCCTGGCATGGCCGGAGCGGCCGCCATCAACACTCACTTTCGATCTGGCGGCATTGCGCCACCTGGAATTTGAGCGGCCGGACTTCAAGCGTTTCCCTTGCCTGCGGCTGGCGTTTCAAGCAGCCGAAAAGGGTGGAGCGCACTGTATTGCTTTGAACGCGGCTGACGAGGTAGCCGTGGGAGCCTTCCTCGAACGTCGTATTTCTTTCACCGGCATCCCGCGTACAATTGAGAAAGTGCTCGAGTCGACCCCGGAGGCGCATCCCGCAACGATTGCTGAGGTGCTGAACGCCGACCGGGAAGCGCGAGAACGGGCCAAGGCAATGCTCACCTAAGTTTGAAGGGCGCAAGATCGCGCTTACGGCGGTACCAAGGTAGCTGAATCGATTTTGGATTTTTTCAAGGTCGCCGCTCCTTACTGATCGTGGCAACTTGAATTGGGCTGCTCCGGGGTACAGGTACCTTGGAACTGCTATCGCCGAGGGAAAAACCACACAACTATGCACGCGTTTCTGGTATCAGCCGCAGCATTCATCGTCCTCATCGGCGTCATGGTCGTGGTGCACGAGGCGGGACACTTTGTCATGGCCAAGCTGTGCGGGGTACGCGTTGAGGCGTTCTCCTTTGGCTTTGGCCCACGCCTGTTCGGATTCAAGTACGGGGATACGGACTACAAGGTCTGCCTGTTGCCATTGGGCGGCTTTGTGAAGATGACGGGCGAAAGCCCCGAGCAGAATCTCGAGGCGCCCGGCGCCGCTGCCGCGGATCTGTCGGAAGACCCTGGCGCCTTTACCTCGCATCCGCGCTGGCAGCGAATCCTGATCGGGCTGGCCGGACCCATGGCCAACTTTGCACTCACCCTGGTGCTGATGACCATCTACTATGCCTGGATCAACGAGGTCCCGGCATCCGTGATGAAAACCACAACCATGGAATGGGTGACGCCAGGGTCGGCGGCAGCAGTGGCTGGGTTCGAACCAAGGGACGTGATCACGCGATTCGACAACGTTACGAACCCCAATTGGGACATTGTGTATGACCACGCGCTGGTGAATGCAAATCAGGTGGTGCCGGTGACGGTCGAACGCGAAGGAAGGCCAATCCAGCTGAGCCTGCATATACCGAGCAGCGCCAAGAGCGCCAATTTTGATTTCAGCGATACGGGGATTTCGCCGCAATACAGGGAAGGCCCGATCGGAGTGGCGGAGATACAACCAGACACGCCCGCCGCGCGCGCCGGATTGCTGGCCGGTGACCAGATCGAATCCGTCGACGGCCACGCATTCCATTACGTGAGCACACTGCTGGCCTACATGCAATGGGCGCAGGGCAAGCCCATGACGCTGGAAGTGCTTCGGAACGGTGCGACCGTGCAGATTCACGTGACGCCGACCAAGCTCGATACGAAGTGGAAGCTGGGTTTTGCGGCGGCGGGGATTCCCATCCGCGAACAGCCCATGTCTCTGCCCGCGGCTTTCAGCAGTTCTGTCGGTTTCTTCGAGAACAATTCGCTGCTCGTGGGCGAAGTGCTGCAACGGCTATTTACACACAAGATTTCGGTCACGCAGATGATGGGGCCTGTGGGCATTGCGCAAGCGGCGGGTGAAGCGGCTGAGATGGATGGATGGTATCCCAAGTTCGGGTTGGCTGCCCAGATCAGCCTCCAGTTGGGCATCCTCAATCTGTTCCCCTTCCCCATTCTCGATGGCGGCATGATTTTGCTTCTTCTGATTGAGAGCGGCTTGCGCCACAACATTAGTCTTGCAGTCAAGGAGCGGATTTATACGGCAGCCTTTGTGGTCATTGTGGCCTTCATTGCGTTCACCGTGTTCAACGATGTGAGCAAGCTATCGCTGTTCACGCATGTCAAGCCTTGAAAACAAGAGATTAGAGAACAGAGATCAGAGACCGGTGGAATTCTGCAAGATCATGAATTACCTCCTGTTCGCTGATCTCTTTTCTCTAATCTATGATCTCTCATCTCTTTTTTCTGAACCCTGGAGCGCGTTATGCCGGTGACGACTGAATTGCGCGTGCGGTATGCCGAGACCGACCAGATGGGCATCGTCTACTATGCCAACTACTTTGTCTGGTTTGAGCTGGGAAGGGTGGAGTTGCTGCGCTCGCTGGGGCTCGCTTATAGCCGGTTGGAGACCGATCATGGCTGCATTCTTCCGGTGGTATCGGCCAGATGCCGTTACCGGGCGCCAGCGCGCTACGATGATGAGATTCTGATCGAGACACGGCCCGCGATGCTGCGCGGTTCGGTGCTGAAGTTCGCTTACAGCATCCTGCGCAAGGAGGGCGAGGGACGAGAACCCACGCTGCTGGCCGAAGGCGAAACTGTGCACGTTGTCTGCGACGACCAGTTGAATCGCAAGCCGTTACCGCCGAAGTATTCCGCGGCGATCAAGGCGCTGATGGCAGACGGCTAGGTGTCGGATCGCTTGAGTCTCTTCTTTTAGATCTGAAGTGCGAAGTTCTCATCCGCGCAGCGGACGAGTCCGTGGGTACCTCACGGGTGACTACTTCTGCGAACTCTGCAATGTGCGTTTGTTTCTTGTCGCGTTGCACTCCAGGCATGCCGTGACCAGATTTTCGAGGTTGTTATCGCCGCCTTTGGCGATTGGTTTCACTGGGTGCACGGTGGCCGTCAAGCGTGTGAGCTGTTTCGAGCAAAAGTGGCAAATGTAGCTGTCGCGCTCGAAGACTTTGATACGGTTTTCGCGCTTTAGGTCCTCATCGTGACCGGAAAAATGGAACTTGAGCTCAGGCTCTGCCGATACCTGCTCGGCCCGGTAGCGGCGGCATGCTTCAATCTCGTCCGGGATCATGACGCGGTACAACGTGCCGTCGCGATTGGGTTCGCCTTCTTTGCGAATGGCGCCGATGCTCTCAAGGGCACGCAGCGTCTCCTGCACCTTTCCCAGCGAAACGGGATTTTCTTCAAGCTGAGAGTAGGAGGATTTGACGACGGCAGTGCGCAAGTGGCGGGTGCTGACGCGCAGATGAGGATCTCCGTCTTTGGCGATGGAATGCCGGAAGAGGAACCAGTAAAAAGCAGCGACGTAAGGCGTGAGCTGCGGCTGCAGATCGTCGACGATCTGCTGGATGATGAGGGGCAATTCAAGGGCGGAGAAATCGCGATCCCCCGCCGGAGCGCCAGATCGCATCTCAAGTTCAAGTTCGCCCAGGAGCTTTCGTATCTGCTCAAGACGCTCGTTCATCTTGGTGAGAATTCTACGCCCAAATGGCGGCGGGCAGCGCATTTAGCCTGATCGCCCGGAATTTCCAAAGGGAATTCCGGTGGGGGAGAGATTATGCTGGTCGCCATGGAACCCCACCTGACGGAACCGTTGCTTGTGACTCCACTGGAATTGCACGATGTGCTCGCCGAACTCTCCGCGCGTGAGCCCATCTTGCATCGACCTGAGTTCGGAACTTCGCGGGCGGACTTCGAGCGCATGACGGTAGAGGACTTCTGGGAGACCGGCGCTTCAGGGCGACACTACTCCAGGCAGTTTGTGCTGGACGAACTGGAGAGACGGTCTTTCACTCCGCACGAAGATGTTTGGGAGACCAGAGACTTCTATTGCCGCAGACTGGGGCTGGATACGTATCTGCTGACATATACGCTGCTGCAGTACAAGCAGCGACTGACGCGGCGGGCAACAATATGGCAGAGCGGTGCGGAAGGGTGGAAGGCCGTGTATCACCAGGGGACGATTGTGCAGGACGCCTGAGGCGCGAATCAGCGCAAGACGACGGCGATGGCGAAGCCGTCGAGGCCCTTCATGCCGACAGTCTGGAGAGCTGCGGCGCTGAGGCGAGGCTCGGCAGCCATCATCTCGAGGCATCGGCGCGTGCCCACGATGTCAGATTCTTTGCTCTTAGCGTCGATCACCGTTCCGTGGCGGGCGACATTATCGACGACGATGACGGTGCCCCGGCGCGAAAGCTTCAGAGCCCACTTCAGATACTGCGGGTTGTTCTCCTTGTCTGCGTCAATGAAGATCAGATCGAATGGGCCGGCGCCGGATCGCTTCAATTCCGCGAGGCTTGCGAGCGCGTGGCCTACGCGAATGTCGACGCGGCGAAGCATGCCGGCGCATCGGAGATTGGCGCGAGCGATTTCGGCGTGGCGAGGCTCGAATTCGAGCGAAACGATACGGCCGCCTTTATGCAAAGCGCGCGCCATCCAGATGGTGGAGTAGCCACCGAGGGTGCCGATCTCAAGAATGCGCCTGGCCTGCGTGATCTGCACAAGAACGTGAAGAAACTTGCCCTGGAGTGGAGTCACGTCGATTGCGGGGAGCCGGGCGTCGCGATTGGCGCGGATCGCGGCGTTGAGGGCTTCGTCGTGGGGAGCAAGCAGATCGCCAAAATAGCGATCGACGGCGGCCCAAAGCAGTTTCGAGTTTTTTCTCATGGGATTAAAACGATTGCTTGAAGCCGGTAGCCTGCAGCTCGTAGCTGCTTTACTGCCGGCTATTCGCTGTGGACAACCAGCTACTGGCCACTACCTACCGGCGACTGGCTTCTCTCTCACTTCTCCCGCGCGACAACGAAATCGGGGACCCAGAGCATGGCGCGCTTGTATTCCGTATCAGCGAGCGGCGCGAGGGCCTGGCGTGATTGCTCAGCGTAGCGGTCGGCGGCGGCCATGGCGTATTCGACAGATCCGTTGCGCACCAGGATCTCGCGGATCTGCTGGCGGCTCACGTTTTCAAAGCTGCGGTCGTCGAGAACGCGGCGGATGGCTTTGCGATCGGCGGCCGTGCCATGATCGGCGGCATGAATCACTGCCAGCGTAGCCTTGCCCTCGCGCAGATCGCTGGCCACGGGCTTGCCCAGCACCTCTTCGGTGGCAGTCAGGTCGAGCACATCATCAACGATCTGGAAGGCCAGACCCACTGCCCTGCCGAAGGTGGCCAGGCCGGTTTCTTCAGCCTCGGTGGCTCCCGACAAGACGGAGCCCAGGCGCATGGATACCGAGAATAGGCAGGCGGTCTTGCGGAAAATCAGATCGTAGTATTCGGCTTCAGAGACCAATTTGCCGAGTTTCTGAATCTGTAGCAGCTCGCCCTCGACCATTTGCTGCGTGAGGCTGATCAGCAGGTCGAGCACGCGCAGGTTCCGCTCTTCGAGCGACACCCTGAAAGCCTGCATATAAAGCCAATCACCTGCCAGAACACACTTCTCGTTCCCCCAATTGGTATTTGCGGAGGGGCGGCCACGGCGCATGTCGGCCCCGTCGATGATGTCATCGTGAACCAGCGTGGCAGTGTGCAACATTTCGACGACGGCGCCAAGGCGGATGGCGCCCTGGCCAAAGAAGTTGAGCTGGTGCGCGGCGAGCAGCAAGAGCGAAGGCCGGATGCGCTTACCGCCGCCCTCGCGCAGGTATTCTGCAATCTCAGTAATGGTGCTGACGCTCGATGCTGCGTCGCGGCCGAGCTCCTGCTCCACAGCGACAAGATCTTCCCGGAGCAGCTCAAAGACCTCTCTGGCCGTCGCTATGCTGAGTGTGCTCAAAGTTCTCCGATTTTAATGCATCTGCGGTGCAAAAGGCGACCCTCTGTGCCGTGCGGCCAGTTTGCGTTGGCCCTTGTTTGCTTGCTCTCGGGGGAGATCGACGCGTCCCACCTAGTTGGTGCGGTAATTCGTAAACTGCAACTCCAGTCCTAAATCCTTGCCTCGCAGGATGGCAATGATGGCCTGCAATTCATCACGATCCTTGCTGGAGATTCTCACAGTATCGCCCTGGATGCTGGCCTGGGCCTTCCTTTTCGAGTCTTTCACCAGGCGCACAATCTCCTTGGCCTTTTCGACGGGAATGCCCTGCTGAAGGCTGATCTTTTGCCGCACGCGCTGGCCGGCCGCGGGCTCGATTTTGTCGTAGGTCAGGTTCTTGAGCGAGACACCGCGCTTGACCAGCTTCTGCGAAAGGATGTCTTTCACAGCCTCGAGTTTGTATTCGTTGGCCGAAGATAACTGGATGCTCTCGTTGCCCTCCAGATTGACTTCGGAGTGGCTATCTTTCAGGTCGAAGCGCTGGCGAATCTCCTTGATCGCCTGGTCGATGGCGTTGCGAACTTCCTGGATATCGACCTTGCTTACGACGTCGAATGAATTGTCCTGAGCCATGGCTTACCGATCCTCAAACGGCCGGGGGCTGCCGCACGTTGTCCATCTAATAGTTTCCCATGTTCTGCCGGACGGGAAACAGCCGAAAGAAGTTTTCCGTGGTTGCGGTGGCGATTTCGTCGCTGGAGACGTTGAGCAATTGCGCGAGGGTCTGCGCGGTTTGGACCACGAATGCCGGCTCATTGCGCTGGCCTCGACTGGGTCCGGGCGCAAGCCAGGGCGCGTCCGTTTCAACCAGGACAGCGTTCATGGGCACTCGAGCGGCCACGTCGCGGAGCGGTTGCGCCTTGGGGTAAGTGAGATTTCCGGCAAAGGAGACCAGGAATCCAAGTTCGAGCGAGTGGCGTGCCTGCTCCCATCCGCCGCCAAAGCAGTGCATGATGCCGCCGAGGCTAGTCGACCGCCAGTGCTCTTCCAGAACCAGGAAAAGATCGTCCCACGCGTCGGCCGACTCATTGGTACCGCGGCAATGGATCAGGATGGGCCGTTTGCGCGCCGCAGCGATTTCGAGCTGGCGGATGAGCACTTTCCTCTGGACGTCGCGCGGGGCGCCTTCGTGGTAGTAGTCGAAGCCGATTTCGCCGCATGCAATCACCTCGGGCATGGCCAGCAAAGCATCCAGTCTGGCCAAGGCGTCGTCATCGGCCTCGGTGCTGCTGTGGGGATAGATTCCCGCGCTCGCGTAAATCGTGGGAAGGTTGGGGCGGCCGCTGAACTCGCGGCAGATGTCGAGCGCCTGGTGCATCTCGGCAGGGCCTTCGCCAATGCCGATGGAGAGGATGGTACGCACGCCTGCACTCCACGCGCGGCTGAGCATGGCCTCACGGTCGGCATCGTAACGCGGACTGTCAAGGTGAGCGTGGGAATCGATCAGCAAACGAGCCTCATCGACATCATGGGGATCTGGCGGCAACTCGTCTAGTTTAGTGCAGTCCGGTAATACGGAACCATTGCGCAGGCGCTCGGCCGCTGGGGCCTCGGCTCATCTAACATCGAAGCAGAACATGCCGGCAAAACCCAAGCTCGGTCAGAACTTTCTGGTTGACGCGCAGGCTGCACAAAGAATTGTGGCGGGTCTGGGCGATCTTTCAAGCCGCACGGTGGTGGAGATCGGCCCGGGCCGCGGCGCCATCACCGGAGCACTGGCGGCGCGGGCTGCGCGTGTGTTTGCCATTGAATTCGACCGCGACCTTGCCGCCGGTTTGTTCGAGAGATTCGAGACGGAACGGGTGACAGTGGTCGAGCAGGATGTTCTGCAGTTCGATTTCGCCGAGGCCGCGGAGCGGGCCGGTCAGCGGCTGTGCGTGGCGGGCAATCTGCCGTATTACATCACGTCGCCGATCGTGCTGAAACTGGCCAAAAGTCACGCGGCACTCGACTTGGCGGTCCTGATGGTGCAGCGGGAGGTGGCGGAGCGGATCACGGCCGCTCCCGGTTCGCGGGATTATGGCCTGCTCTCAGTGACGGCGCAGATGTACGGAGCAGTCGAATCTTTGTTTACGCTGCCACCATCGGCCTTTTCGCCCAGGCCGCAAGTGGAATCCACGGTCTTTCGCTGGCGTTTTGCGCCGCGCTTTGCGGAGTTGGGCATCGATGAGGCCGGTTTTCTGCGCTTCCTGCGGCAAGCTTTTGCGCAAAAACGAAAGACCCTGGCCAACAACCTGCGCGCGGCCGGGGCGACGCCCGGGGACGCGGCGGCGGCGCTTGCGAGCACGGGCATTGACGCCCAGGCTCGCGCCGAAGCTGTGTCGATAGAAGCTCTGGCCTCGCTCTGGCGCCGGCTTCACTGAATGGTTCGCAGCGGGAGCAAGTGCCTTCGCCCTTTGCGGTCCGATCATTCATGGTTCGATTGGAAGTGACCTGGGAGACGCCGTTTTTCTCTTGAGGCGCGGGTCCAACAATTGGTTTGCAGCGAACCCATGGGCGCGTAATCTATCTGGAGGGGATCACTCCGAACCCGGCATCGAAACGGGTTGGTTCGCAAATTCCGGAACCCATGATCCGCATCCGGAGTCTAATCCTCAAGGAAACGATGAATCCCGTCACCCAACAGGCCCGGCCCCGCAGCTTCGAGCAGACGCTGCTCAGTGCACGCCGAACCATGATGATGAGCGAGATACTCCAAATCTCCATGGACAGCTTTCGCGCGAGCAAGACGCGCTTTATGTTGACGGCTTTGGGAATGGTGATCGGAACGGCGTCGGTGATCCTGGTCGTCACCATCGGAATGACCGGCAAGCAGTACATCCTTGAACTGATTCAGAAAATCGGCACCAACTCAGTGGAGCTGGAATACGCAGGCGGAGGAGCCTCGCAGGCGGAGCGCGCCCGATACAACGACTACCTGACAATTGAAGACGAAAAGGCCGTAGATCGGGAAGTGCCCGGGGTGATGTATTCTTCGCCCGTGCTTGAGATGCACAACCGCCTCACTTTCCCTGGCGGGACGCAGAAGGATACGACGGTACTGGGCGTGAGTCCCCCGTATCAGCAGATTCGCAATCTGATTGTCACCGAGGGGCGATTTTTTGACGACATCGACCAAAACATTGACGCCAGATGCGCGGTGGTGACGCAGCCCTTTGCCAGAGAACGCTACGGCAGCGACGATGCCGCGGTGGGGCAGACGTTTGAGATCGTCGGCCTGCCGTTTACCATCATCGGAGTCTTCAAAGAAAGCGTGAGCGACTTTGGCCAGTCAGAGATTACGGAGCAGACGGTCCTGATTCCCTATACCGTGGCTCGCTACTTTACAGGACAAGATCGCGTGAGCCAGATCTACTTCTCCATGCAAAACATGCATGAAGTATCCGACGCTGCCAAGCAGATTCAGCAGCTTGTGAGCTCGCGGCACCGGGCAAACTCCGTTTACAAACCGCAAACGCTGACCGATCTGCTGGTAACTGCGGCGCAAATCTCGGACGAGCTGACGGCGGTGTTGCTGCTGGTGGCAGCGGTGACCCTGGCGGTGGGCGGCGTCGGCATTATGAACATCATGCTGGCAAACGTGCGCTCCCGCATTCGCGAGATCGGAATTCGCAAGGCCCTGGGGGCCACCTACCGCGAGATCAAGCTGCAGTTCCTCACCGAGGCTGTGCTCATTTCGCTGACCGGCGGCATCGTGGGCAGCATTGTTGGTCTCGCTCTTCCCTTCTCGATCCGCTTCTTTACGGACTATGCCTTTCCCTTCTCCTGGTGGTCGGTGTTGATCGCCCTCACCGCGGCCACGCTGGTTGGCGTGGTGTTCGGCACGGTGCCCGCCACGCGCGCCGCGCAATTGGATCCCGTAGAGGCGCTGAAGTATGAATGATTCCGGGAGCCCGCGACCGGATGAGAAGGAAGATCCGGACGACAAGCCTTCCACGGGACCGAGCCTGACGCTGCTCTACAGCCTGATTGTGCTGGCTCTGCTCGCAGCCTCAGCGATCGCGGCACTGATCGTATATCCCTTTTACAAGGGCCGTTAGACCGCCGCATTTCAGGCCGAAACACTTGCCTCTCACGGATTCCGTGGAGCGGGATCTTCCCCTTTGCTCTGATCGACGAGATTTTCCGCGCGCTCGACGATGAGGACCGGAATACCGTCGATGACAGGGTAGGCGCGGCGGCATTCTGCGCAAATCAGCCGAGAAGCATTGAGATGAAGATCGCTGTGGCATGCAGGACAAGCCAGTTGCGGGAGCAAGGCTGGGTCGAAGACGGGCGGTGGCAACTGCTTTTCGAGCATGCTGGCCTGGCGGAATATTACTGAATTGTCGCGTCTGTTTGGTCGCTGTGGTCCGTGCGATGTTTTGGACGGCCGGCGAAGGCCTGCTCGATGCGCTCGTTGGTGCCGGAGCGGGAAAACTCGTGGGCCACGCGAATGCCGTTATAAATTGCCACGTCATTCGAGGAGCCGTGGCCGATGATGCACACGCCGCGCACGCCGAGCAGAGGCGCGCCGCCATATTCGGTGTAGTCGAGGCGGCGACGAAAGTCATTGAAGGCACGGCGAGAGAGCAGCGCACCCACTTGTGCCGTCACGGTGCGGGTGAGGGATTCGCGAAGCACGTCGCGCACAAAGCGGCCGATGCCTTCGCTGGCCTTTAGCGCCACGTTGCCCACAAACCCGTCGCAGACAATTACGTCGGCGTGCCCGTTGAAGATGTCACGGCCTTCGACGTTGCCGATGAAGTGGATGGGCAGCGCCTTGAGCAGGGGCAGAGCCTCGCGCGTCAGTTCGTTGCCCTTGCTTTCTTCTTCGCCGATGGAGAGTAGGCCCACGCGGGGCCGGACGATCTTGAGCACGCTGCGGGCATACATTTCACCCATGACGGCGAACTGCTCGAGATTCTGCGCTTTGCAGTCGACATTGGCGCCAACATCGAGCAGAACGCAGGGATTGCCTTTTGACGTGGGCATGGGGGTGGCCAGGGCAGGGCGGTCGACGCCGGGCAGCGCGCCGAGCACCATTTTGGCGGTGGCCATGGCCGCACCGGTGTTGCCGGCGGTAACGAAGCCGGCGGCCTTGCCTTCGCGGACGAGCTTGAGGCCCACACGCAATGAGCTGTCGCGCTTGGAACGCACCGCGTGAGCCGCCTTCTCATCCATTCCGATTCGTTCTGACGCATGGTGGATGACGATGGGCAGGTCCTCGTCTTCGAGATGCTCGTCGAGCAGGTCGCGGAGTTCGTGCTCAGGTCCGATGAGATGGACGCGCACGGGCAGTGCGCGGCAGGCAAGGATGGCTCCGCGAATCTCAGGCTCGGGAGCCTTGTCGGAACCAACGGCGTCAAGCGCGATGTCGGTCAGCATCAGAGTGGGTGGCAGCTACTTCTGTTCCTTCACGTCCAGAACGGCACGGCCCTTATAGGTTCCGCAATGGGGACAGGCACGATGCGGCAGCTTTTTTTCGTGGCAGCTCGGGCACTCGCTGAGCCCGACGCCGGAAAGCGCGTCGTGGGCGCGGCGGTTCGAGGTGCGGCGCACGGAATGACGCCTCTTTGGATTCGGCATGATGCAATTCCTTTCGATTCTTGCCCGCTCGACCGGTTCAACTTCCCACCTAAGGCGCAAAAGACAAAGACGCGCCAAAGGTGGGGTACCCCGTCTCAAGAGATTGAATTTTCAGGACTTAATCCGGCCACGCAGCCCGGTTAGTGCCTCCCAGCGCGGATCGTTTTGTCCCTCACCGCAGGAGCAGGGCTGAGTGTTGCGATCGGCTCCGCAGTGCGGGCAAAGTCCCTTACAGTCGGGCTTGCACAGCGTCCTGACCGGCAGGGACAAAAGCACCTGCTCACGCAGCACATCTTCAAGCAGCAGACTGTCTTTTTGATAATAACCGATTTCGGTCTCTGACGCCGTAATGGAGCGCTCGGGGGCTCCGGCATCAGCGCCGATGGGGCGAAAGATGAGGTCGAATTCCGCGGATAGAGGGATTTCGACCGGCTCAATGCAGCGGGCGCAGGGAACCTGGAATTTGCCGGCAAAACGGCCTTTCAGGCGGATATCCGGAACGATCTCTTTTGGGCCGCGGTGCTCATGAATGACTTCGGCGCGTCCCGATGTGGCCAGATCGCCCCTCTGCTCGGCTTCATCGCCGAAATCGACTGCGCCCGGTTTGAGCTGCAAGTCGAATTCGACCGGCTCGTGCTCCAGCTCGGCAATTTTGAATTCCATGTTACGAGGGTAGAACAGGAAGCACCTCACGGGGAATAGCGGATCAAGGGCGAATAAAACATGGGCCAAGGGATCAACAGGACGGCGGCCTGGGGACCCGAGTGCTGATTGCCCATTGATCGGTGATTCGTGGTCAGCGGTCAGGTTAGGCGACAGTGGGACGAGTAGGCCGAGCGCTTGGACAGAGGCGAAATTGGGACGATAGCCGCGGTGGTAGACTGCGGGGATCGAGACAGTTCCAAGGAGGCTCTTGTGAAACGAATCGTAGTATTTCTGCTTTTCCTGGTGGGAGCTTCATCAGTTGCCGCACAGAAAACCACACCGCCGACTACGTTGCGCGGTGTACTTCTGGAGCAGCTGCGAACGACGCACGACCAGGAAGACTGGTTTGTGCCGGCGAGTGTTGCCGTGGCGGGACTGACTGCCGAACAGGCGAAGTGGTCGCCGGGAAACGGGCAGCACTCGGTTGGACAGCTGGCCTACCACCTCTGGTTCTGGGATGCGCGGGCGCTGGAACAATTCAACGGCGTAAAGGCGGCGGCCTTCAGTGGAAACAACGACGAGACGTTTAACGACTTCAACGCAGCGCAGTGGGACGACCTGGTGAAGAAGCTGAACCAGGTTCTAAGCGACTGAGAGAAGGCCGTTGAGGCCGACGACGACAAGAAACTGGCGGAGAACGCCTCGCTGGTTGCTCACGTGGGCGCGCACAACGCGTATCACATCGGACAGATTCTCTACGTACGGAAGCTGGAAGGCGTGTGGGACCCGAGCAAGGGCGTGAAGTGAAATCACCGGGACGTTGCATTGAACTGCCCCGCTCGGCCCATCCTGTTGGCGAGGGTGTTGGATTGACCCAGTACTTCGCGCGCGTGGGCGATCTGCGGGAGATTGGGATCGGCTGAGGGCCAGGCCGTAATAAAGGCGCGGTACTCAGTTTGCGCGAGCACGGTGTTGCCGGCGAGTTCATCGGAGCGTGCGATGCCGTAAAGCTCGAATCCCGAGTTCGGACGCTCTTCGAGAGCTTTCTGAAAGGCCGCTTTGGCGCCGGCATAGTCCTTCGCCCGCAAAAGTGCCTCGGCTTCGGTTTCAGCGACGGGTCGGATGTAGAACGGTGGCTCGTGGTAGCCGAGTTTCTTTTCGGCCTGGATGGCCTGGTCGAAGAGGAGCGTTTTAACGAGCGGGCCGGAGTAGGCGTCGGGATTGATTGGATCGGTCACAGGCTGAGTCGACGCTGTATTGCTCTTTCCGGTCGCCGTGGCGGATTTCGCCTGGTCGGCGTCGGCCTTGTTTTTTTCGGCGTCGGCCTTTGCTGCGCTCTCAGCCTGTTCGTCCGCGCCCTCTCGCCAGAGTCCTGCATCCATCTGTGCGGATGCAGCCTGCGCTGCCGCGATATCGCCCTTGTCGAGGGCCTGCATACCGTGGGCGAAGCTATGCAGTTCGGATTGGAGGAAGCGCAGGTTGGTGGTCTTGTCGCCGCTAGCGAGTTGCGCCTGATCGAGCATGGAGATAACGGCCGGCCAGTCGCCGATGCGCAGCGCAACAGGCAGGCGCCGGCTCACGCGCGTGATCTGATCGCGCGCGCTCCAGATGTAAAGCGACTCCGAGACCTGGCCGCGAGCCTGGGCGAGATGGTCGCTGAGCGCATTGGCGGCCTCGAGGCGGCCCTGCTCCATCAAGTTAGCGATGGCATACATGAGGTTGTGGACGTAGTTCCAGTCGTCGTCGACGCTCACGTGCTGCTCCTGCATATAGCGCTCGTCGGCTTCAGTGGATGCGGTGAACCAGCGATCGGCGCTTGCGTAATCGCCAACGCGATAGTAGATGTGGCCCGGCATGTGAACCATGTGGCCGCTGGTGGGCGCGAGGCTCGCAAGGAGCGCGGCGCTGGGTATGGCGCGCTCAGGATGGTTGCTCGGCTCCATGGCGTGGATCCAATAGTGATTCGCGGCGGAGTCGTTGGGCGCGTCTTTGAGCACGCCCGTGAGGATGGCGATCTTCTCTTTCTCGCCGCCTTTCGGTTCGCCATTGTCGTCGTAGCCGCTGTTGCTGTCGCGGCCGAGCGCGTTGGCGAGGAAGATGCGCGCCTCAATGTCGTGGGGCTCCTTCTGGATCAGTTTGCGATAGATGGCGATGGAGGCGGAGTGGTCGTCGCCGGAATCCTCGCCTGATGCGGCGAGCGCAGCTTCAATGTAAAGGCGGTCGGTCTTGCTTGCTTTTGGTTCGAGATGGACGGCTTGATCGAGCGCTTGCTTGGCGAAGGCCTTTCCAGGACCGCCGCGAAATTCTTCAGCCTGCGCGAGACCCCAGTAACACATGGCGCAGCCGGGATCCTTGCGGATGGCTTCCTCAAATGCTTTTGCGGATTCGTAGTCCCAGAAATCGTGTAAGAGGCTCAGGCCCTGATCGAACCACTGCTGTGCCTCGGCGTTGGCCTTGATGGTGATGTGCGAATTGCCGATGCCGGTCATTTTGATGGGGACCGGAAGTTGATCGGGCGGCGGGACGGGCTTCATGTCATCCATCGGCGGCATGGCGG
This sequence comes from Candidatus Sulfuritelmatomonas gaucii, assembly GCA_900290245.1. Taxonomy (GTDB): domain Bacteria; phylum Acidobacteriota; class Terriglobia; order Terriglobales; family Acidobacteriaceae; genus Telmatobacter; species Telmatobacter gaucii. Next base: position 140,064 of record OKRB01000086.1, read on the forward strand.
CGCCGGACTGCGCGATGCTGCGCGGAAGGAAAGGAAGCGAAATAGCGATGATGAACAGGGATACCGCGTATCTCATGCAGAAAACTATACCGGGTTCGACGGATGGACTGAGAAATGGGTGAGCATTCCAAGTGGTCAGACCTCGCGTTGACAACCGGCGATCGGCTGAGATACAAAGCGAACCATGCGTCTCTACAGCCGAAATGCTCGCTTCCCGCTCCTGGCTTTCGCCGCAGCCCTGGGCCTTTCGCCGATTGCTTCAGCAAAAGTGATTGGCATGAACGTGATCGCCAAGCCGTTGACTCGCGAGCGGATCACGACATTGCCGAAGAAGCAGCAGAAGGCTTGGCTCGAGTATCTGGAGCGGTCAGAAAAGCAAAAGGCCGTGGATAAGCAGACGCTCGTTGACGAGCAGAAGGCGGCCGGAAACACGAATCCGAAGCATGCTTCGAGTGGTCGAGGCATGTTTGCGCTTCGCGCAGAGCATGCGCCGGAGTGGTGGACGAGCGACGAAGCCATCAAGGACGCCCACAACATCATGACTTATCAGGTGGCAGATGGCGGATGGAGCAAGAACATCGACATGGTGAGCAAGCCGCGCGCTCCCGGCGACCTGTATGACGCAGAAAACGAAAACCGTTTTCCCGACACGGCCGATTTCGACAAGCCGGTCGATCCAAGCTGGCACTACATTGCGACGCTCGACAACGACTCGACGTGGACGCAGATCCGATTCCTGGCGCGCGTGACGACTGCCTTGCTTGATGCGCATCGCGACGCGGATGCAGCGCCGTTTCGCGCCTCGGCAGAGCGAGGCGTGGAGTTCCTGCTGAATTCCCAGTATCCGAATGGTGGCTGGCCGCAGGTTTGGCCGCTGGAGGGTGGATATCACGACGCGATCACGATCAACGATGACGCCATGCTGCATGCCGTGGAGATTCTGCGTGATGTGGCGGAAGGCGCCCCGGACTATAAATTTCTGCCGCCATCGCTGGTGAAGAGGGCAGGACCGGCGGCGCAGCGCGGCATTGACTGCCTGCTGAAACTGCAAATTGTCGAGAACGGAGTGAAGACAGCCTGGGCGCAGCAATACGATCCATTGACGCTGGAGCCGACTTCGGCGCGCAACTACGAGATGGCGTCACTGACCAGCGACGAGAGCTTCCCGGTTGTGGAGTTCTTCATGAGCCTGCCGGATCCCACGCCGGCGGAAGTTGCCGCGGTTCATGCAGCGTGTGCATGGTTCACCAAGGTGGAGATCCTGGGATATCGCTACGGCAGCGGGAATTTTATGGCTGACCGCAGCAGTCCCGACGGACGCAGGCTGGTGGCGGTTGCCGGAGCCGGGCCCCTCTGGTCGCGCTACTACCAGATCGGCACGGACAAGCCGATCTTTGGCGATCGCGATAAGACGATCCATGACGATGTCAGCGAGCTCAGTCGGGAGCGCCGCAATGGCTACTCGTGGTTCAACAGTCAAGGCGTTGCAGTGCTGAATGAGTATAAGACGTGGGCGCAGGCGCATCCGCGGTGAGCGATGATGTCGAAGCATCTCTAGAACCAGCCATCATTCCAAAGCGATCCGCGATCGGCAGTTCGTGGCGCAACGGCGCGAGCTGCGCGCCGGGGGCGGGACGCGGTGCCGCAAAACTGCGCCAATCGGGATTCAAGACCGGGTAGATTCCGCCGATAGGAACGGTAACTCCATTTTTGAAAAGGGGATGCCATGTCCTGGGCACGAAACGTCCCGATCACGCGTAAGTTCACCTATACCTTTGGAATTGTGTGTGCGCTCTGCCTGGTAATGGGCATCTTCACTTTGATGGCGTTCCACAGCATCGCGCAGAAGAGTGTTGCAGTGAGCGGGAACCACCTTCCCAGCCTGATCTACATCGGTGACATCCGCGATGGGGTAGAGGTGGAGCGCCGGGAGTCACTTGAGCTGATGTTATGCCAGGCCTCTGCGTGCATCGGGGAGCACACATCCAAGCGGCAACAGGCGATCTCCAGGTACCAGACCGCACTGCGGGAAATGGATCCGCTCGTCATTCCGGAGGAACGGGAACATTACGAGAAGTTCGTCGAGGCAATCAAGCAATATCAAGACGCGAGCGATCGAGGCATCGTGCTGCTAACGGCCGGCAAAAAGGGGGATGCGCTCGATCTTCTTTCCTCAGGTGCCGTGAGGAACTCGTTGAATGATGCTCTGACGGCGTCGAACGATGGTATTCAGATCCACGCGAAGATCGGCACGGACCTGAGCAATGCAGTGACCAGCGAAAGCAACCGGGCCACCGTGATGAATTCCGCCATGACTTTGCTCCTGGTGCTGATGTGCGCGTTAATCGGCGTCACGCTAACAAGGGTTACGGCGCCGCGGGTTGAGTACCTCGGCCGGCTGCTGGAACAGATCGCAGCGAAGGATCTGACCACTTATGCGGTTGTGACGGGAACCGATGAGATTGGAAGATGCGGGACGACATTGAATTCCACGATGGAGACGATTCGGGGAGTGATGCGCTCGGTGGCAAAGGGCGCTGAAACGCTTTCCACGGCGACAACCGAGATCAGCACGCGGAGTGTGCAGAGCGCCGGCAAAGCGCGTTCCGAATCGGGCAAGATCAACCAGATCGCGGCGGCAGTTCAGGAGATGACGGCAACGATCGGCGAGATCAGCCACAACGCCGAGAACGCGGCAAGCGCCAGCCGCGAGTCGGCGCAGACTGCAGAGCGGGGAGGGTCGGTGATGCAGGCCGCGGCCGCGACCATGGAGAAGATCGCCGCGGCCACACAAACTGTTTCAGAGAAAATGACGTCGCTGGCTGACCGGTCGCAGGAGATCGGCAAAGTCGTGAATGTGATCCAGGAGATCAGTGAGCAAACCAACCTGCTGGCTCTGAATGCGGCGATTGAGGCGGCCCGGGCCGGCGAGCATGGGCGCGGGTTTGCCGTGGTAGCGGGTGAAGTGCGAAGGCTGGCGGAACGCACCAAGAGCGCCACCGAGGAGATTGCGGGGACCATCCGCAGTATTCAGGAGGAGACACGCGAGACTCTGCAGGTGATGGACGACAGCCGTACCGCGGTCGAATCGGGCATGCGAGAGACCTCGAATGCGCGACAGAGCCTCGAAGCGACGATTGAAGCTTCAAAGCGAGTGGAGCAGCAAATTGATTTGATCGCCACCGCAGCCACGGAACAAACTTCGGCTGCGGGAGAGATCTCGGACTCAGCGGGACAGATTTCGCAAATGGCGATTGAAAACACGCAAGCGGCCGAAGAAGCGGTGCACGCGCTCGAGAATCTGACCTCGCTGGCGGCCGAACTCGACGGCATGATTCGCCAGTTCCGGCTTGAAAAGGAGAAGCTGGGCGATGCGCGATTTGCCGGCAGCGCTCCGGCTACGCTGACCACGCTGCGCACAGCGTAGGTTTGGCGGCGGGCGAGACCCGCACAGGATTGGTCCAGGCGGGAACCCCGGATCTGCGTCCTCCGGCGAGTGAACCCAAGTCTCTCGCCGGAGCTCCCCGCCTGCTTTACCCGGGCCGCGACACACAACGCGGCCCGAGCCGCCAGGCCATCTTAACCAAACCTTAAGTTTTCATCTCTCCGGCGCGCGCCCCCATCCAGTTATTCTTGAAATGCAGTTGATTCGGCTGCGGAATTACCGGCCTATCGTTGCAGCAAGCCCTTAAAGTGCATCCTACGCGGGAGAGAGACACGCATGAGCGCGATCGAGTATGACCTGGTGGTTATCGGCTCCGGGCCCGCTGGGCAGCGCGCCGCGGTGGCTGCTGCCAAAATGGGTAAGCGCGTGGTCGTGGTCGAGGCCCGTCAAGTGGTCGGCGGCGTCTGCATCAATACCGGCACCATTCCGTCCAAAACGATGCGCGAAGCCGTGCTTCACCTTTCCGGTTACAACTACCGCAGCATCTATGGCGTGAACTACCGGGTGAAAGAAAAGATCACCATGGCCGACCTGGCCTTCCGGGTACAGGCGGTAATCAAGACCGAAGTGGACGTGACCGAGGCGCAACTTTCGCGCAACGGGATCGATATCGTCCACGGCATTGCACGCTTTGTCGATCCTCACAAGATCCACGTAGAAGGTTCGCAGACTGACATGACGCTCGAGGCGGGCCAGATCATCATCGCCGTGGGCACAAAGCCTGCCGTTTCAGACAAGGTTCCCGTCAACGGCAGAACCATTATCAACAGCGACCAAATCCTGGGGCTCGACGCTTTACCCAAGTCGATGATCGTCGTTGGGGGCGGCGTCATCGGCGTGGAATACACCTGCATGTTCGCGGTGCTGGGCATACGTGTCACCTTAATTGAAAAACGCAACCGGCTGCTCGAGTTCGCCGATCAGGAGATCGTCGAGGCGCTGAGTTATCACCTTCGCGACAGTCGCGTCACTTTGCGGCTGGGCGAAGAGGTGGAAAGCGTGGAGGAGCCGACGCCCGGTACAGTGGTGGCCAACCTGATGAGCAAGAAGAAAGTTTCCGGCGACGCTCTGCTTTACGCCGTCGGCCGCCAGGGGAACGTGGACGACCTGAACCTGGCGGCGGCAGGCCTGGAGGCAGACCAGCGCGGACGCATCGCCGTGGATGAGCACTACCAGACCAAAGTCGAACACATTTATGCCGCAGGCGATGTGGTGGGCTTTCCCTCGCTGGCCTCCGTTTCAATGGAGCAGGGGCGGATTGCAGCGCAACACGCTTTCGGCGACCACGATGCGAAGTCGAACCCCAGCTTTTATCCCTATGGCATTTATACGATCCCGGAGATCAGCTTCATCGGCAAGACAGAGGAGCAGCTCACAGGCGAGGACGTGCCGTACGAGGTGGGCATGGCCTACTATCGCGAGGTGGCGCGCGGCCAGATCCGCGGAGACACCACAGGGAGACTCAAGCTGATTTTTCACCGCGACACCCTCAAGGTGCTGGGAGTGCACGTGATTGGCGAGGGCGCAAGTGAGTTGGTACATATCGGGCAGGCGGTGATGACGCTGGACGGGACGATGGACTACTTCATCAACACCGTATTCAACTACCCCACGCTTGCCGAGTGTTACAAAGTGGCGGCGTTCAATGGCTTGGGACGTTTGCACCGGTACCAGTCGGAGTAAGTGAACGTTGACAGCAGTTCACAAGGGTGCTCGATGGGCAAAACTGAGCGCCAATTCCTGTTCGCTTTTTCATGCTTGTGATTTGCTCGTTGCCAGGAGGATGGAATGACTACGGCGATCGGCGTCGTCATCACGGAACATGTTGTGAGCGGCAGGCTTCAGGATGAACGGCTGACTGGCAAGCTGCTTCGTTTTCCCAAAGATCCGGAAGCTCAGGATGCGCTCCCTGCGATGCCCGCAAGCGAACTGGTGGAGATCATTGCCGGGCATATCGACGTCTTGTCAAAGGCGGCGACCAGTGATGGCGCAGCAAGTGTGGGTGCGATCGGAGTGGCCGTGCCGGGTATCGTGCGGCACGGGGTGGTGGAAGAGTCTCCTAACCTTAAGCAATTGAAAGGCTTACGTTTGACAGAGAAACTGGCCATGGCGCTGGCGGAGCATGGAATCGAGGCGCCGGTTTACGTGGCCAATGACGCCGACGCCATCGCTGCAGGAGTGGCCGCGACGCGCGGGCGGCTTGATGAGCTCATCCGGGTGTGGACCATCGGCAACGGGATTGGATACGGCCGATGGCCATACATCGATGGTGTGTGGGAAGGCGGCCACATCACCGTAACCCTCGATCCCAAAGAACGCTATTGCGGTTGCGGCGGCGCGGGCCACCTGGAGGGCATCATGGGCTATCGCGCCATGCGCATGCGTTTTCTTGACCTAGAACCGGAGGAAATCTTCGCGAACGCGAAAAAAGGCGATCTGCGCTGCCGCGAATTTGTCGATTTGTGGCATCGCGCGCTCGCTGCCGCAACCGCGTCATTCATCCACCTGGCTGGCCCGGGGCGATTCTACTTTACCGGGTACAACGTCGGCTTCCTGGAGCTGCCCCTGCTGCGCAGCCACCTGGAGAGCATGGTGAGGATGAGCCCACTCCAGAGCTTCTCTTTGGAAATCCTGCCACCGGACGACGAAACCGCATTGATTGGTGCGGGGGTGAGTGCGGTGCGGGCGCTGGCTCGGTGAGGAAGGAAAGAATCTGGCGGGACAGCAGGGATCGGCCATTGGTCCCGGACAGCTACATGGGTCAAGAATGAGTCTGGAAGTGACCAGCTTCCAGTCCCCGTTATCCAATCGTCTTTCGATGCCTCGGCTAGCGCTTGCGCAGGTAGGTGCCTGACAGCCGGTCGTGCCATGTGAGGTGGGTTTCGTCAAAGAGCGCCCAGATGAGCCCAAGGCCGACGGGCAGTACCGACAATGGAAGCGCCATGAGGCGCGCACAACGTTGCGCTCGGGTTGGACTTTGGCCGTCGAGAGTCCTGAGGCCGACGCCAGCGTAGATCATGCCGGGCGTACCGTTGCCTAAAGTGAAAAACAGGGCCTGATAAGCGGCCGCAATGGCCAACAATGCGAATGCGGCGACGAACTCAAGCGTGCGTGGCAACATCGGTTCTTTTCCATAGGTCACAGCCAGGGCGGCAGCGCCCACAAAAGCTGCGAGGGTCAGGCTTCCATCCACCACAAAAGCCATAAGTCGGCGATTCAGAGAGACTAGTTTGAAGGTGGCTGATTGCGGAATCTGCGGGGCAGGTTCTTCTTTCTCTAGAAGCTCCTGCTGCGGAGGCAGATTGGGTTCGAGGTTCGACCATTCCGTGCGCATCCAGTCTGGCGCTGCCGGCCCGTCGGCGACGGCCGTCGATGGCTGGGTCGAAACGGTTTCCGGGTCGACCTCGAAGATGCTGAGTTGGGAAGCGGAAGAGAAAGCAGCGAAGGGACCTTCTGCGCGCCGCGGACGCATTTTGCGGGTGGCAATTACCTCGCGCGGGAACTGGATGAGGTTGGCAAAGATCGGCTCAGCGACCTCGGCGGCAGGCGCGTCCTCGACGGCGGCTGCATCCAGCGCTGCCGAAAGCGAGTCGTGCTGAACGGTATCGGCGGTCGCATTCGAACTTTGGCGGCGTTTGCGGGATTTCGTCCGTGCGGGAGTGGCGCTCGGAGGCTGTACCGGCTGTTCAGGCGCCGGGCTGTCGGCGATCAGCGGCAATTCTTCGACAAGGGTCGGGCCAAAGGAATCCTGTGGCGTCGGCATCGTAGCAGCCGCGGTGTAAGAATCTGAAATTTGGCCGGCTTCAGCCCGCGAATCCCAGTCAGGGTCAGCCATGGAGACAGCCGACAGAACAGATTGCGCGGCGGCATGCGCCTCCTGCGCGGCCTTCGATGCGGCTTCCGCGGCCCGAGCGGCCGCTAGTGCCTCGCGGGCGAGCATTTCGCTGTAGCTGGGAGCGCTGGCAAAACGCGCGGCCACTCGCTGCGCGGCCTGCGCGGCGGGGCTGGCGGCGGACCCGCGGCTTTCTCTTGATGTGACGGGCTCTGCCGCAGTTTGCGCCTTGTGGCTCTTATGGGCTGCGACGCGCCGATTGACTTCCTGCTTCCACGATGGGGAAAGTGATGCCGTACTCAATGCTGTACTCAAAGCTCCGGTGTCCCTTCTGCTGCGGTATCAACACCGGCTTGCGGCATTGCGCAGCAAATATTCGCCGTGTCGAGCCCCACGACGCGCGCGGGATGACACAAGCACTGCTGTTGAACCAAGGAACGATGATCGCGGAGAAAAATCGGAGTAAGCACGGGACTGTGGCCCATGGGCGCGCGGTCGAGGCGAATTTTATGAGTTACCAGAGCAGCGTGGTGCAAGTCCTAATCCATGCGGCTAGCTTTGCTATGCTGAGCCTTACAGCGGTGATGGTTCTGAGATGCGTCCTCGCTATCTAGTGTTTATCACGCTGCTGGCCGTCTGTCACCTGCAACTGGGTGCGCAGACGTTGACCAATGCGGCACCCGCGGCGCAACGTGAGACGAACGGCGCCGCAGAGAGTCCCGCGACTCCCGATCAGGACACGTTGCCGGACGATCCCGGCCAGGAACTCGTTCCCGTCGCGGTTCCGGAGCCAGCGCCTTCGAGAGCGACGCCCTTGAAAGTGGAAGCTCAGCAGCAAAAGTGGGTGAGCAATACCGTCACGCTGACCGGCGAAGTCGTGTTTTACTATCAGGATTACGTGATTCGCGCCGACAAAGTGGTTTACAACCGCGAAACAACTGAGTTGGAAGCCGACGGGCACCTGCAGGTGACAGGCGGACCCAATGACGTGTTCATCAAGGCCACGCAGGGCAATATGCGGCTGAACATGCACACGGCCCGCTTCTACAACGTGACCGGATCACAAGGCATACGCACCGTAGGACACACGGTCGTGTACTCGACACCGACCCCGCTTCTGTTCTCAGGCCGGGTGCTGCTGCAAACTGGCGAGGGCAACTACAAGGTGATCGACGGCTCGATGACCAACTGCCGGCTTCCTCACCCCGACTGGCGGATCATCGCGCATACCATCAGCATGGATGACAGGAATGCGTCGACATCGAACGCCTTCTTCGAGTTTCTCGGGCTTCCGGTTTTCTATCTACCCTATTTGCACCACCCAACCAATGCGACAGGACGGGTGAGCGGGCTGCTGACGCCGGTGATCAGCAACGGGTCCTCGATCAAGGGCTACACCTTTGGTGAGCAGGTGTACTGGGCGATCAGCCGCAGCATGGATGCGGTGGTTGGCACGGAGTACTACAGCAAGCGCGGCTGGGCACCCAATGGCGACTTCCGCTACAAGGGTCCGGGACTGGACCACGTAATCGCCCGCTGGAATGCGCTGCTCGACCGCGGCGTCGAAGAACCCACGACGAACGCGCAAACGGGCCAAGTCACCAATCAGCTCGTAAATCAGGGCGGCGTCGACGTGTCGGTGCTGGGGCGGAAGGATCTGTCGCCAAAGACCCGCGTTGCCGGATCAGCGGAATACCTCTCGAGCTACGTCTACCGGCTGGTGTTCGACGACAACTATGCGCAGGCAATCAGCTCAGAAGTGTCGAGCGAGATCGTCATGACACACAACCGCAGCGGCATGATTCCATCGGTCTGGCTGGACCGCTTCCAGTCGTTTGCCAACACCACGAACGGCAACGAGGTGAAGATTCTGCGCTTGCCACTTCTCCGCTACGATGTGCTCGACCGGCCGCTGGGCAGCTCGCCCCTCTATTGGGGCCTGCGGTCTTCACTCGGCTATCTCAACCGGTCAGAGCCGCTTTTTCATTCAAGAAACGTGGGCCGGCTTGATTTCTATCCGCATCTTTCCATGCCGATCAACGCCGGCGGATGGAGCATTGTTCCCGAGGCGGCGCTGCGCGATACCGCCTACACCATCAGCCAGGTCCCGACCTTGACGGGCCCGCTTCAGGTTCCAACTATCAGTCATGATCCGATCGACCGCAAAGACATCGAAGCTGCGATCGATATCCGGCCGCCGGCGCTGGAGCGCGATTTCGAACTCCCGCGCTGGCATCGTGAGCTGCGCCACGTGATCGAGCCCGAATTGAACTACCGGTACGTAACGGGAATTGGAACACAGGCGCGGAACGTACTTTTGTTCGATACCACTGACATCGCCACCAACGTGAACGAAGGCGGCTTCGCGCTCACGCAACGGTTTTATGTGCAGCCTACCGATGAGAAACCATGCAGCGATGACGACGCGGATGCAGAGAATGATGAGGCAACAACGAAGAATTGCCCCGCGCCACCTCGTGAGTGGGTGAGTTGGCGGATCGCGCAGGAGTATTTTATCGATCCCAATTTCGGCGGTGCGCTCATCCCGGGCCGCCGCAACGTCTTCGACGCTACGCTGGATTTGATGGCGCCAACGTTTCTGACCTCGCCGCGCAACATCGCGCCGATCGACTCACGCATTCGTTTCGAAGCCATCGATAACCTGCGCGTCGAGTGGGATCTTGATTACGACACCATCGCCGGTAATTTCGCGGCCAATAATCTGTTCGCGGGTTACAGCTTTGGGCGCACGACCCTGGGGATTGGCCACGCTCTGCTGAACGCCCCCGATGAGACAGTAAGCAGCGGCGCGTCTTCGACGATCAAGAGCCAGCAGTTACAGCCGTTCCTCGAGATCGGAAAGTCCAGCGGAAACGGATTCAACCTGGCAATGAACGGCGGTTACGACTTCGTTGAACACCAGTTGCAATACGGCGGCGTGCAGGCAGTCTACAACTGGAACTGCTGCGGCCTCACGGTGGGTTACCGCCGTTTTGAGCTGGGAACCATCGGATCCACCAGCCGCGATGAGACCCAGTGGCTCTACAGTTTTACGCTCGCCAACTTCGGGGCGGTCGGGGATATTCGCCGCGCCAACTCGGTGTTTCGCGATCCGACGCTGCCGCCTGCGTATTAAGGACAGGGAGCAAGGGAGCGAAGGCACAAGGGAACAAGGAACCGGGAAGCGTGGAGCCGGCGGCTCGTGAATGAGATTGATAGCAAACCGCCAGCTCGCACCAATGGTTCGAAAAACCGTGGACAGTCGGGGTTGCTTTTCGCAGTGGCGCGCGTCCATCCATTACGAGCGACCGGGAAAACAGACGCCTTGAGAGGGCCGGCGATGTGGTCGCCTGGAGTATCCTTTCATAAGAGGAAATCACGTTGCCGCGAATTCGCATTGTGGCCGGACTGCTTGTTATGGTCGGCCTGACCGCGGGCTGCAAGGCGCAAAGCAGTACGCCTTCCGGGTCCGACCCCGTTCTTAACCGCCGGATTGAGGTTCTGGTTCGATCGCAATACGACGTGCCTCCGGATTACAGCGTGAGCATCGGGACACGGAAACCAAGCGAGTTTACGGGCTACGAATCCTTGCCCATCACCATCACAAACGGGACAAAGTCCCAGGTAATCGACTTTCTCATCTCGCCAGATAATGCCAAGCTTGTGCATTTGGAAACGCTCGACCTGACCAAAGATCCGGCAAACGCGATCCCAATCACGGGACGGCCCATCCGCGGCAACCCGGCAGCCAAGGTGACGGTGATCAATTTTGACGACCTGGAATGCCCGTTCTGCGCGCGCATGCATCAGGAGTTGTTCCCGGCGACCCTGGAGCGCTACAAGGACCTCGTGCGGTTCGTGTACAAAGACGATCCTCTTTCAGAGTTACACCCGTGGGCGGCGCACGCAGCGGTAGATGCCAACTGCCTGGCCGCGCAGAATGGCGGGGTCTATTGGACCTACGTGGACTACCTGCACGCGCACTCGGAAGAGATTACGGGCGAAGATCGCGATCTGACAAAGAGCATTGCCGCATTGGACCGGATCGCCCGGCAGGAAGGCACGTTGGGCAAACTCGACGAGACACAGTTGAACGCTTGCATCGCGAAGCAGGACGAAACACAGATAAAGGCTTCGGCGAAAGAGGCAGAAAGCCTGGGGATCGACGGAACGCCCGCACTCTTTGTGAATGGCGAACGGATCAACGGAGCGCTGCCGCAAGAGCAGGTGTGGCTGGCGATTGACCGCGCGTTGCGGGCCGAGGGCGAGCAGCCTCCTGCCCAGCAGGCGCAAGCGGCACCGGGCGCTTCGGCCGGCGGCGCCAAGTAGCGCGCCGGACACTTTTCGCGCATCCGTCGCGCGATTTATTCTTGAATGCCAGGGGCGATGGCCAACCCGATAGGAGAGACCCGCTTGCAAGTCGCATCGAATTTCCACGCGCATTTTAGTTTTGCTGCCCTGGTTCTTATTGGCGGCGCCTTGTTTCCTGCTCTAACCGGCTGCCATCGTTCACCTTCGGCGGATGTGGTGGCCACGGTGAACGGCAAGGAAATTCTGCGCGCCGATCTGGAGAGAAACTACCAGATCAGCCTGGGAGACAACCCGCAGAAGCCCTCCCCGCAGGAGGCTGAGATCGGGCGGCTGAATGTCCTGCGCCAAATGATCCAGGAGGAAATCCTGGATCAGCAGGCGGCCAAGCTGAACCTAACCGCCAGCGATGAGGATGTGAACGCGCGGCTTACTGAGATCAAAGCCCCTTATACCGAGGATCAGTTCTACAACATGCTCAAGCAGCGCAACCTGACGCTGGACGAATTCAAGCACGACCTGCGGCGGCAGTTGACTGAGACCAAGCTGATCAACAAGGAAATTGAGTCGAAGATCAACATCACCGATAAGCAGATTGCGGACTTTTATGAGCAGAACAAGGCCGGCTTCAACGTAGTTGAGCCGCAGTTTCACCTTGCGCAAATCGTAGTGGCGACCACGCCCTCGCAGCAGGCAGGGGGCCTCCAAGACAACAAGGCCACGAGCGAAGCGGACGCCAAGAAGAAGATCGACGCGCTCTACAGCCGCCTGGAGAGCGGCCAGGATTTCGCTAACGTGGCTATGCAGTTCTCAGAAGATCCGCGCACAGCCTCCAGCGGCGGCGACATGGGGATCGTAGCCGAGTCGACGCTGCGCTCGGATCCCGAAGTCTACAACGCTATCGGTAAACTCAAGCCCGATCAGTTTACGGATATTCTCCCTATGTACGATTCGAGCCCCGGCCACAAGGTCGCCTATTATGCAATCTACAAATTGATTGCGCGCGAACCGGCTGGACAAAGACTGCTGACCGATCCCAACGTGCGGCAGACGATACACCAGACCTTGCACGACGCCCAGAAGCAGCTTTTGCAAACTGCTTACATCGAGAAACTGCAAGACGATGCGCGAGTCCACAATTATCTGGCCGAAGAGATTCTGAAGCAGGGCGGACAGTAGAGTCCGCCCGCCGGGTTCTCAGAAGCTGGCCGCGATGCTTGCGCCGGAATACTGGATGGATTTGTCGGGCGCCGAAGTTGCTTCTCCTCCCACACCGTGGCCAGCCGACACAATCACCACATTGAAGGTGTGGCCGGCAGTCATGCCGGGATAGCTGCCTTGACGCGCGCCCAAAGTGAGCCTGCGGGCTGCGTCATTCCAGTGAATCGAAATGGTGGAATGCGCGCCCCTTTCGTAGCTGTAGTTATCGCCCTCGTCCTCATACAGCGTAAAATCGCCATCGGCTCCGGGATAGACGCGCAGCTCGATGGGATCGGTGGCCTCACGGGTATACTCGATCGCCGGGCCGAGGGGCAGGATCGAACCCGCTCGCACCGCCAGCGGAATGCGATCGAGCGGCGCAGGCACTGTGACGGCGGAACCGCCTTCGGTGCGCTCGCCGGTCCAGAAGTCGTACCAATTTGCACCGGCGGGCAGATAAACCGACCGCGATGTAGCGTGCTCCTCAAGCACCGGGCTCACCAGCAGGGCAGGGCCAAAGAGAAACTCGTCGCCGATCTCCCAAGTGGCGGGATCCTGGCGGAAATCCATCACGAGCGGGCGCTGAATGGTGAAATCCTCGCTGGTAACTCTCCACGCAAGCGAATAAACATAGGGCAAGAGCCGGTAGCGCAGCCGATCGATGGCGAGAAGTGTGGGAAAGACCTCTGGGTAGGTCCAGAGTTCGTTGTGGTCGCGATGCCCGTGGGTGCGGAAGACCGGGCAGAAGGCGCCGTACTCAAACCAGCGAGCGTAGAGCTCCTGATAGGCAGGCTGGTTGGCCTGGCCATTGAATAGCGCATGGTATCCCCCTATGTCCGTTGTCCAATAGGGATAGCCTGAGAGTGCAAAGTTGAGGCCTGCGGGAACCTGGCGGCGCAATGCCCACCAACTGCTGTATACGTCGCCGGACCAAACCGTGGCACCGTTGCGTTGCTGGCCCATGAAGGCGGAACGGGTGAGCAGGAAAACGCGCTTGTCGGGATTCGCCTGTCTCCAGCGTTCCTGAACGCTGGCGGTGTGCTCCAGGGGGAAGATATTCGTATATTCTAGGCCGCTGCCAATGTGAAGCATCTTATAGCGAAGAATCGCGTCTCCGACATGCGGCCAGGCTTCTTCTGGTTCCGAGCTGTCGAGCCAGAACGCGTCCCACCCCTGGCCGAAAAGCTTGCCTACAAAACCGTTCCAGAAGAAGTCCTGCGCGGCGGGGTTGGTGGGATCGTAAACCTGCGCGCCGGGGATCTCAAAGCCCTTCTGGACCATGGTTTTGTAGTTTTGCGCGCTCGAGTCCATCATGGCCCAGGCGGAGATCATGGCATGGACGTGCTCGTCATGGAGGGTCTTAAGCTCGGTGGGAACGTCGGTGTAACCGGAGTTGAAAACCGGATCACCTTTGCCGCCTTGCTTCCACCAGAACCAGTCCTGCACGATCGCATCCAGCGGGATATGCCGTGTGCGATAACCGGCGGCGACGGAGAGAATCTCGTCCTGCGTGTTGTAGCGATCCTTGGATTGGAAGAAGCCGTAAGCCCACTCAGGGAAAAGCGGCACATGTCCGGTCATGGAGCGGTACTGATGAATGATGTCGTCCATTTGCGGGCCGTAGAGGACATAGTAGTCGATCTGGGGCGCCGCCATCGATTCCAGGTTCAGATCAAGGGGGAAGCGATTGTCCACGTAGCTGAAGGAGGCGGTGTTCCAAAGAATGGCGTATCCCTTGCTTGACACAAGAAGAGGGATGGCGACGTCGGTGTTGTTCTGGCCCAGCTCGACAACGCTGCCGCGGTAGTTGAACATGCCGCTCTGGTGTTGCCCGAGGCCATAGAGGGCCTCTGTGGCGTCCGGTGAGAAGCGGTCCTCGATATGGAAGAGGCCAGATGCGTCAGAGCGCAGATAGGTGCGCGGCAGGTTGGGCCGCTCTCGCACCAGGGTTTCGCCCTGAAGAGTTTTGAAGACCAGGTTGCCGTCGCGCTCAGGCAGCGATACAGCAAGCCGCGACGCCGTAAGGGTGGCCGTTCCATTGGCGTCATTGAACTGGAAGGTTGCACCGGGACAGGCCCCTGCGTGCGACAACATCCACGGCTGCGACTCCTGCGCCGCCGGCGCGTTCAGAGGCCGCGCCGTAACGTGAATGAGCGAATCGCCGCAGACGGTGACCTCGAGGACTTCATGATCGTTGCGAGCGGTGAACCCGGTGCTGGACTGCTGAACCTCCATCGCTGAAGGGTGAGGCACCTCTCCGGTAACCAATGGGTCCTGAGCGGAGACTGCGGCCAAGGGAAGACAGGCAACAAGGAACAGAAGATTGCGGGCAATGCGCGCGGGATGGATCAAAGTGCACCTCGGAGGAATAAAGGATTCATTCCAAGAAAAACGGCCTCCGCTGATGGCAGAGGCCGTTTTGTATTGACACAAAATCTCGAGCGCTTATTGCTCGCCACCGGTCCCCATGGTGATGCCACCGGGTTCCGCGTTTTTCTTCTGCTCGTTCGCCTTGCGCGCGCCCATCGCCTTCGTGGACCAGTCCTGAGCCTGCGCCAGATCCTGGTCTATTGCGGAATTGTTGCCGAAATCCACGTCGGCCTTCGCACGGTAAGCCAGGTTCATATAGACCATGGCATCGTCGTAGTTGGGGCGGTCGTCCACAGCCATGTTGAGATACTTCAGGCTCTCGTCGACCAGAGGCGCATTCTGGGGAACCAGCGGCTCCATGACCTTCTTCGGCACCTTGACGTTTCCTTTGCCGTCGTCGTTGAAGCCTGCCGGCTGCAAGGCCGCAAGCAGATTCTTGTGCGCTTCAGTCCAATCAATCACGCCGATTGTGTAAGCAGCTTCGGCGTCCTTGGGATCCACGGCCATGACCTTCTTTTGCCAGGACTTGGCATCTTCAAGCTGGTTGACGCTGAAGTAAATGCCCGCGATCTGCTTCATGCTGTTGACATCGTTGGGATTGGTAGCCAGAACGTCTTTGAAGATGTTGATGGCCTGATTGGCGTTCTTCAAGTTTTCAGGCGTCGTCATTCCGGGAACGACATTTTGAGCAAGAGCAGTGGCCAGATACGTCTTTGCCATCGGCAGATTGGGATCGAGATCCGTTGCCTTCTGGAAGTGCTCAATTGCCTCGTCGTAGTGTGCGCTCTTGTAAGCGTCCACTCCCTTGTTCAACTGGTCACGGGCGGCAAGCTGGTTGCAACCACTCATGCCCACCGCCATCCCTGCCAGAGTCATCGCGAACACCCAAAAACGTGCGGGTCCATTCATGTTCTTATCCTTCTCCTTCAGGTGGAGCCCCGCGGGCTGCACCTGGAATCTCTTGCCAACGGCCGCGCGCGGGATGAACCAAAGCCACGGCACGAAAAAATTGTTCTAATCTTCGTCTCCGGAGCAGTTGCTCGCGAAGACGGCCCAACTATTGGCCTTGCTGAATCTTGGGCGTCATCAACCCGATATGGTCCACGTTGGCAGACTTCGCGATATCGATGACATCCGCGATAGAGGCAAAGTTCACGTTGTCGTCGCCCTTGACAAACATCACGCGTTCGGCGCGGTTGGCATAGATTTCGGTCAACCTGGCCAGCAACTCGCCATGCGCCACATCCGTCTCGTTGATCTTGTACGCAGGGGCTTGCCCGCCGCGATAGAGCACCTGAACCACGATGGTCCTGTCTTGCTGCTGCTGTTGCTGCGGATTCTTGGGCGGCTGGGGCACCAGCGCTTCAAGGCCGTGCGGCACCGTGGGCACGATCACCATGAAGATGATCAACAACACCAGCAAGATGTCGATCATCGGCGTAACGTTGATCTCGGACATGTTGCCGCCCGCCGAACCCATAGACATTGCCATGGCTTAAACTCCTCTTTTCCTCAAACCGTTATAGGTACAATCCCGACGCGAGTTACTCGCCGCCTTCAAGATTGCCCTGGCGCCTCTCTGTCAACAAGTTCACTGTTTCCACACCGGCGGTACGGACATCGTCGATGACATCTTCCACCGTGCGGAACTGCGAACGAGAATCTGCGCGGACATAGATTGTCTTGTCGGTTCTGTCCGCCAGCCTGTCGCGCACCTGGCTGCCGATCTGACTGGGATCGATCCTGTCCTGGCCAAGGAACACCGCGCCGTCCCGAGTGACCGCGAGGACGATCGCGTCTGTCTTGTTGGCATCGGGCATGGCGATCGCGTTATTCACGGTGACCATGTCGATCTGCACCTTGTTCATGAGCATGGGGGTGATCACCATAAAGATGATCAAAAGCACCAGCATCACGTCGACCATGGGGGTGACGTTGATGTTGGAATTGATCTTCGAACCTTCGTTACGAACTGCGATTCCCATTTTGGGGACTCCGTGCGTATTAAGTTTGTTTCGGATCTTCTCCGGTCTTGCGGAAAATCAAGCGCTCCGCGCGAACCTCAAATCGCGGGGCAGGAGAGATTCAACTCTCCCGCCCCACGCAGTGTCTCGCTCGAGCCAAGCCGCTTCGCTCTTAGCGCTTGTGGCTCTGCTTGATGAAGTAGTCGATCAGTTCGCTCGAGGAGTTATCCATCTCCACGTCGAAAGCTTCGACACGTCCGGTGAAATAGTTGAAGGCCATGACAGCCGGGATGGCCACGAGGAGGCCGAACGCCGTGGTGACCAGCGCTTCAGCGATGCCGCCCGCGACCGCGCCGATGCCCGAAGTCTTCTGGGTTGCGATCTGCTGGAAGGCGTGCAGAATGCCGACCACGGTGCCGAACAACCCGACGAACGGGGCCGTGGCGCCGATGGTTGCCAGCACCGAAAGCCCTCTCTTCAGCTTGGCGTGGACGATAGCCTCGGCCCGCTCGAGTGCCCGGCCTGAACTCTCAATGGTTTCCGCGGTGGCCGCGCCGGCAGAGATGCGGAACTCCTGAAGACCGGAGGTGACTACCTCGGCGAGGTGAGATTTCTTGCTGCGGTCGGCGATCTTGATGGCTTCTTCAAGCTTGTTTTCTTTCAGTGCGCCGGCTACTTTGGGCGCAAATTCGCGTGATTGCCTGCGCGCGGCGGAGAAATAGAGATACCGGTCGATCATAACGGCAAGGGACCAGACCGACTCAATAAACAGGATGATCGCCACGGAGCGAGCCAGCCACCCCATATGGTTCCAGAGGCCCAAGGGGCTGAAGCTGACCGTTTGCTCTTCCTGAAAAAGCGCCAGGCTGTTGACGGTGTGCGAAGCGAAGTGTGCGAGCTGAGCGAGAATCACTGAATCGTTCCTCCTAAGGAGATTCTTTTGAACTGGATTGAACCCGCCAGGGCGGGTGTTTCAGTGGAATGCGGTCCTTGCGAATTCGCATTCCGGTCAAAAAGCAACGCCCCCTACCAAAATCAGCAGGGAGCTAATACGTTTACCCACCCAGGGTAAAGATAACGTTGACGGTGGTTTCAACCTCGACCGGCTCATTGTTGAGCAGGTAGGGCCGATAGCGCCATTGCCTCACGGCATCCTCCGCCGACTGTTGTAGCATGGCGGGTCCGCTCACCACTTTAAGTCCTTCAATCGTTCCTGACTTGGAGATTGTGGCCTGGAGCACGACCGTGCCCTGCACGCGCGCGGCTTTGGCGATCGGCGGATAGACAGGTATGGTTTTTTGAATCAACATACCCACGGCCACGCCGGCCGAAATATTCACCTTCTTGGGAGGAGCCGCTTTGACTTTGGGGCCGTTGCCTTCACCAAACAGGCTGCCCATGACGCCGGAGCCGCTGCCGCCCATGCCTTCCATGCCGGCCACGCCAAAGCTGGATGGCGGTGCTTCCTTCTGCGACACCATCTCAATGTTTTTCGGAATCCGCGTCGGAGCCGTCAGCTGATTGTTCATCATCTCTGACTGCACATGGACGATGTGCACTTCAGGCGGCGGAGGCGGTGGAGGCGGTGGGGGTGGAGGTGGTGGCAGGGTCAAGACCGTTGCCATCAACTCTGTTGGAAGCGCCTCAGGATAGATCAACGGAATGAGAACCAAGAGAACGAGCACTGCAAAGTTAATGCCGCCTGTAAAAAGCATCCAACGGCCGCTCTTGGTTTTGATCCTTTTTCCGGATTCGAATGTGGAGTCTTCAAACATAGCCAGCCTCTGGGATCGGGTTTGTTACTCCTATTTTAGACACCGGGGGAAAGGTAATTGTTCCCAGCGGCAAAATATTGCCGTCCAGGAGCGAAACAACCTTAACAGAACTCCGCGTCCCCTGCAAAAAGTGCTGCAAAACTGGTGCAATTCCCGGGCCCTTTCCACGCCTGCCCGACGCCTTCTTCCGCCCGGTTCTGCGCACGTCGGCCGGCGATTCTGGGAACCGGTTTCCGGTCGACCTTTCTGCGCATTTCGAGCTCATACTGTTTCAAGCCTTCCCGCGTCTCGCGGCTGGGAGCGAGGCAACCTTCCCCTTGCCCGCGCGGAACTGCTGCCAGGCAACGAGCATGGGTGAAGCCACCGCGATCGACGAATAGGTCCCAATCAGAATCCCTATGACAAGAGCGAATGAGAAGCCGTTCAGCACCTGGCCGCCGAAGATGAACAGCGAGAGTACAGTGAGGAAGGTGAGGCCCGAAGTGAGCACGGTCCGGCTCAGCGTCTGGTTGATACTGCGATTGACAAGGTCGGGGAGTGGCTCGCGCCGGCTGATGCGTAGGTTTTCGCGGATGCGGTCAAACACCACGATCGTGTCGTTCATCGAGTAGCCCACCAGGGTGAGAATGGCGGCAATGACGGTAAGGCTGATCTCACGGCCTGTAAGCGCGAAAGCGCCCACGGTGATCAACGTGTCGTGGAAGCAGGCCACCACCGCGGCCACGCCGTAGATCAGCTGAAAACGAAACCAAAGATAGATCAGCATGCCCGCCATGGAATAAAGGGTGGCGAGGGTGGCCTGTTTCTCGAGTTGATGGCCCACTGTGGGCCCGACCACGTCCACTTTCACCCCGGTGGTGGGGTTGAAGTAATTGTTGTAGTGGGCCTGCAGCGCCGATTCGATCTGCGCGCGGCCTGCGTCGAGCGCCGCTTCGTTGCTCTGCTCCGGCAGGCTGATGAGGACTTCGTGATTCGCCGCTGCGCCGAAGATCTGCATCGTTGCGCCCTTGACGCCTGCGGCATCAATGGCATGGCGAATCGCATCGATGTCGGGCGGGTTCGAAAACTTCACGTCCACCTGCGTACCGCCCTGGAAATCGACGCCCAGCGGAACAGGGCTGCCGATATGCTGCCAATTCCAGCTCATCTTCACAATGCCGGCCACGCTAAAAACCATGGAAAAGGCAAGAAAGTACCACTTCCATCCCAACCAGTTCACATTTGGTCTGTGAAAGAATTCCACCGTTTCTCTTCCCTTCTCGTGAGCTGTCAGCTCTCAGCTTCCAGCTTCTATTCCCTTGTCCCTACGTCCGTTAGTCCCTCGTCCCTAGATCGATACCATCTCGCCCGGCTTCAAGTTATTCAGATGCGCTTCAAAGATCACGCGCGAGACAAAAACCGCCGTGAACAGGTTGGCCGCCAAACCAACGGTCAGGGTAGTAGCAAATCCCTTGACCGGACCGGTGCCAAAGATGAATAGGATCGCCGCCGAGACAATGGTGGTAACGTGCGTATCAACAATCGTGACCCACGCACGGGCAAAGCCCTGGTCCACGGCTGCCGAAGCCGACTTGCCGGCGCGAATTTCTTCACGGATGCGCTCGAAAATCAGCACGTTCGAGTCAACGCCCATACCAATGGTGAGGATGACGCCGGCAATGCCCGGCAGCGTCAAGGTAAGAACCAGACCGCCTCCACCACCAGCTGACGATATTGCACTGGATAGCCCCATGATGCCGAGCAGAATGATCAGATTCAGGACCAGCGCCAGGTCGGCGTTGATGCCTGAGCCACGGTAGTAGACGAGCATGAAAATCATGACGAGAACAAAGCCGACCACGGCGGCGGTAACGCCCTCGCGGATGGAATCAGCACCCAGCGTCGCACCCACCGTGTTCTCGTCAATGTAGGTGAGGGATGCCGGGAGAGCGCCGGTGCGCAGCAGCTTGGAGAGTTCCATGACTTCGTTCTGGCTGAAGCTGCCCTCGATCAGTCCGCTGTCGCGAATCGCGCTCTTGATGACCGCTACTTCACGCACTGTCCCGCCCATCATCACGGCCATGTTGCGGCCAACATTGGCGCTGGTAAAGTTCCAGAATTTGTCACCGGCTTCGTCCGTCAGGGTGAAATTCACCTGTCTTTGACCGGTGTTTGAATTCACGCCGGGCTCGGCGGAACGGAAGTCGCTGCCTTCGACAACTGGAGTGCGCTCGAGAATGTAGTAGGCAGTGCCGCTCGTACCGGCCAGTTCGCCGGAACTCGGCAGAATCTCCTGCTCGGGCGGAAGTGCACCGTTCACACTGGCGAGGGCGGCATCCTGACTGGGGAACGGACCGCCTTCGACGGCATGAATCTCAAGCCTCGCCGTGGATTTGATGATGTTCTCCACCTGGTCCAGGTCGCTGATGCCGGGCAGTTCGACGAGAATCTGGTTTGCGCCCAGGCCGTACTCCTGGATCAGCGGCTCGCTCACACCCAACGCATCCACCCGGTCGCGAATGGTTTCGATCGCCTGGTCGACCGTCCTTTTGTCCAGATCGCTTTCGTAGATCGGCTTCATGGTAAGCGTCCAGGTATTGTTGGGGCCGCCGGAAAGGTCGTACTCGTTGGCATACTTGTTGCTCTGGAGCAGCGTGTTCACAGCGTCGGATTGCGCGGGGGCCGTGCCTTCGATCCGGATCACATCGGGCTTATTCGGATCAGGCTTGTAAACCTGCGAGAAGGTCAGGTTGGCCTTCTTCATGCTTTGCTGAATATCCTGCGCTGTGTTGTCGGTTTCATCGTTGATGGCGTCGGCGACCTGCACCTTCAGGATCAGGTGCGCGCCCCCTTGCAGATCCAGGCCGAGGTGAATGCGGCTGGATATGGCGCTCAGCAAGGCTTTCCCGCTGAGGCCTGATGGAATTCCAAAGATGCCGTACAGGCAGAGCAAAAGAACGGCGATGATCAAGGCAATTTTGTTTTTGAGATTCTTTTTCATGGTTCCGATTCCCTGGTCCGAGTCCAAAAGGCCAAAACGCGGAGGGCCCTATGAGTTCGAAGCATCCTCCTGAGTGGTGACCGAAGCGATCGCACTCTTGGATACTTCCAATTTCAGATTGTCGGGCGGGACGCGAATCACAATCGCGTCGTCTTTGATCGACATGATGGTTCCCCGGATGCCGCCGGCGGTGGTCACGCGGTCTCCGGATTTGATGCCCCCCATCATCTGCTGCCACTGCTTTTGCCGCTTCTGCTGCGGACGGATCAACAGCAGGTAAAACAGCGGGATCAACAGCAAAATGGGAAGCAGCATGGAAAAGCCGTTTGCCGCTCCAGGGGCAGGCGTCGCCCACAATGCAAAACTCGTAACTGCGTTCATGTTTGGTTCGCGTCCTTCACTCGCCCCCGCGTCCGGCGCTGCCCGGCTTGGGGCGCAGGCACACCCGGCCATTTTGCCGGCACCTGAAAAGAAGATTTGTCTCCGGGAAATGTCCTCAGGCCTCAGTCATCTCCGGCCCAGGCTCTGGAGGAGGGTTGGGCTGCGCAAACCGGAAACCAGGAATCCCTGCCCGCTTGCGCTTCTTCACCCTACTGCCGCCAGCTTCCTTTTCGACATAGCAGTTCTCTCGCAATCCAGACCGAAGAAAACCGGCTTACACCACCCCGGTCCTGCCTGGGTTGCCAAGAAAGAATGCCTAACTAGATAAGAAATGTGCGGCCGGTTCGGTGTCAAGGTACCGGAAGAGCCAGCCGATAGCTTCGGCCGAGCACTCGTCGGTTTATATAGCCCTTATGAATTGGCTACTCCTCCTTCATTGCGAGAGGCGTGGACTGGATGCATGCGGTCTTCCTGCGTGGATCGACGGATGTTGCCCGCAGGGCGGCGGAAAGGGGCATCGTTGCCATGGCGGTAGATGTTCGTCCCGAAGGCCTCTTGCTCATCCCAGCGGCCTTTGCCATCTGCTTCATGTTGTGGGGTGCTTTGGCACTGGTGGAAGGAAGAAAAGCGCCAACGCTTTACGGACGACCTCAATCCTCGTGCGCGGTTGGATCCCAGTAGGGCAACTCGGGATGACCGCAGGTAAGACACAGCCGTTCACCATTGACAAGAACAACTCGGCCAAAACTTACACCTTCGCCACAGCGCTGGCATACCACGCGATCTCCTGAAGCGCCGGGCAAGTCGGCGGGTTTGATGGCGACTCGCACCCATTGTTCACGAAAGAGTTGAGAATCGGCCAGTTCCCGGTAGGCCTGCATCTGTTTCCGGCTCTTCGAGTCCAGATGAGGATAATGCCGCTCAGCCAACTCGCGCGCGTCTTCGAGGGCGACGATTCTTACGGCCCGTCCTGATTGCAAATCAACGAACGTCGCCGCCATCTTGCCCCAGTCGCGAAACTTGAGCGCACGTCTGCCCAGGCGGCAGCCGGTGACCAGCGAGATGGCATCGGTGGCGCAGCGATCGATTTCGACGTAGGTGACGAGGCGCTTGCGATCGGGCCCCTGCGGGCGGCCTTCGAATCCCAGACGCCGCAACCCGAGCAGGGCCATGCGCACACCCAGAATCTGCCCCGCGCAAAGGTGCCCGTGCACGGCCTCAGCCTGCCGCAATAGTTCGTCGAACGGCTCCATACTGTCCGCTTTCCTGCGCACTGTCCGAGGAATTGCAATTCAGCCGACCTGCTAACCCACTATTTCGCGGTGGGCGGATCGGGGGTTTCCTCTTCATCGCCCGTGTCTTCCACCAGCATCGCCGAGCCGGGAACGAAATTGTAGCTCACGGCATCTTTGCCCGCGGGATGAAAGGTGATTCGCAGGGGGTCGCGCTGCCAGTCAGGCGGGGCGCAGACCGGTTCAGGGTGATTTTCAGCGTCGAAGGCCGCGAGTTTCCTGGCCAGAGCCGGCTTGCGCACAGCCACCTGCGCCACCACGGCGTACATACTCTTGCCGGTTGCCGTTACGCCGCAATAGGCAGCATAGTCCCGAAACCAGCTTACCTGGCTGACGCCTGGGTCGTAGTCGGGCAACTTCAGCGCGACGATGTGGCCGCTCACGCGATCCACAAGCAGCCATGGGCCGCGCTGCCACACCCATCGACCCGCCGCGGGTGGCTTTTCGCCGGAGCCCGGCTTATCCGTCGGCAGCAGGTCGTTCAGACGAATCACGCGCCGGACAACCAAGCTGCGATCCGTGACATCGTGCGCGTCACCGGTCGTCCACTCCCTGAGCAGGCCATCGACAAGGAGCGCACGGATATTGAGTGTATTCTCGCCGGCAGCTGCACCGGCCGGATCGCCCGCCTGGGAGTACGGCACGTGCTTCACCGCTCCGAGTACCACGCTGTGCGTCTTGCGCGGGGCGCTATACGCAAAGCCCGAAAAACTCAAAAATGATAGCGAAATGACAATCGCAAAACCCGTACGCTTATTCATGGCCCTTTGCTCCTAGATCTTCGCCTCTTCTATAGCGCGTCCCACGCGGAAGGCCGTGCTTTCGCGCAGGTGGCTTGCCAGGATCTGCATGCCGACCGGGAGACCTGCGCTGGTGGCGCCACATGGCACGGAAACGCCGCAAATGCCCGCCAGACTGGCGGTGACCGTGTAAATATCGGCCAGGTACATGGCGAGCGGATCGTCGGCCCTTTCACCCAGCTTGAAAGCAGGGAAAGGCGAAGTGGGCGTCACGATGGCATCGACTTCGGCAAATGCACGCAAAAACTCCTCCGCCAGGAGGCGGCGAACCTGCTGGGCTTTCAGATAATAGGCGTCGTAGTATCCGGCCGAGAGCGCATACGTGCCGAGGAAGATGCGGCGCTTGACCTCGGCGCCGAATCCCTCGTCGCGCGAGTGCGAATACATATCAGACAGCGTTGCGGAGTTGGGGGAGCGATAGCCGTAGCGCACGCCGTCAAAACGGGCGAGGTTGGCGCTGGCTTCCGCCGTGGCCACCAAATAGTACGTGGGAACGGCGTACCGGGTGTGCGGCAGGCTGACGGGTTTCACCTGGCAGCCGGCGGCCTTCAATGCCTCAATTCCCTTTTCAATGCCTGCGCCGACCTCGGGATCGAGCCCTTCGTCAAAATATTCGGCCGGCACGCCGATGCGCAGGCCCGCCGCAGGCTTGTCGCTGGCGGCGGCATAATCCTCCACCGGAGCCGGAGAGCTGGTCGCGTCTTTGGGATCGTGGCCGGCGATGATGCTGAGCATCGAGGCGGCATCGCGGACGTTCGCAGCAAGCGGGCCGATGCGATCGAGTGAAGAAGCAAAGGCGATGAGGCCGTAACGCGAGACGCGGCCGTAGGTGGGCAGGACGCCGACAACACCGCAGAAGCTTGCCGGCTGGCGCACGGAGCCGCCGGTGTCAGTTCCCAGCGTAGCCACGGCCAGGTTGGCGGCGACCGCTGCGGCTGAGCCGCCGCTGGAACCACCCGGGACGCGCTCAGGATCGACAGGATTGCGCACCGGCCCGTAGACCGAGTTCTCGTTCGACGAGCCCATGGCAAACTCGTCGCAGTTGAGTTTGCCCAGCAGCATCGCGCCGGCAGCTTCAAGCCTGGCCACGGCCGTGCAATCGTAGGGGGGCTGGTAGCCTTGGAGGATTTTCGATCCGGCCGTCGCCGGAGCGCCCCGCATGATCAGCACATCTTTGATGCCCACCGGAATACCGGCGAGCGGAGGAAGCGGATCGCCTTTCGTTGCCAAATCGTCGACACGCGCGGCCTGCGCCAGAGCTCGGTCTTTGGTCAGGCTCAGGTAGACATTGAGCTGCGGATTGATCTTCTCGATCCGCTGGTAGTAGCTGGCGGCGAGATCGGAAGCTTTCACGCGGCGCGCGGCGATCTCCGCGCGCAACTCGCCAAACGTCTTCGGCTTCGCGACAAAGGATCCAGCGGTCTGGGTCTCGGTTGCCAATTGATCTGCCTTTTCAGTTATCGGTCAATCACCTTCGGAACTTTGAAGAAGGACCGGTCGGATTCCGGGGCCTGGGTCATCACGGCGTCACGCTTCAGCGAAGGTTCAAGCCGGTCTGCGCGCGGCGCGCTGGGCCCGCCGACATCGCCGAGCTCGCTCACTTGCGCCAGGGGCACGACGCCCATCGTATCCAGTTCATTCAGTTCGGCCACGTAGTCGAGAATCGCGTTCAGATCGCGCAGCATGCGTCCCGTCTCTTCAGGCGCAAGCTCCAGATGCGCTAGCTCGGCGACGCGCTCCATGTCTTTTTCAGTAACTTTGGCAAGCATTCGCTGGTTCTCTCCACAACGCCGTCGCTACGAATTTCGGCGCGAATTCCGCTCCTGATTCCCGAAGCTCAAGTATAGCTGGTCATCGATTTCCTCTCCGCTTGCACGCCTGTCCCCGATGATGGCGCTCAGTCGACCGTCAACGTGACGCTGAACGAATGCGTAATGCCGGTGGACGTGACGTTCACAGGAATGGTGTAAGTTCCGGTCGGCGTCCCGGACCCGCCACCCTGGCCGCTGGAACCGCCTCCGCCTCCGGAACTGGCACAACTTGTGACGCCTATCGTCAGGATTGCCGCCAGCAAAACAGGCAGAAAAACTCTGCGCCGTCTACGAACCGCGAACGGCAGCAGGATCAGCCCGCAGGCCAACGGCAAGCTCCGCCAAAACAATGGCCGCTCTGCGCGGACCTGGGAACCGTTGGCCGTGGAGATTTGCACTGCAACGTTGCCCTGAACTCCGGCACCCAGCGACTCCGTGGTTGGGTTGAAGAAACAAAGCGCATTCGAAGGTAGCGTTCCGCAGGTAAAGGTGAATGCCCCACTGGTGCCGCTTGGCGAGATGACCATCGTGTACGTTGCCTGCTGCCCGCGAGCCACGGTCAGGCTGGAGGGGCCGGAGACGGAAACAGCGAAGTCGAAGCCGGTGCCTGAGAGGGCGACCGTTGCCGGCGCGCCAACGGAAGCTGAAGTTACGGTCAACGCGCCGGATGCCGAGCCGCCGGCACCGGGCTGAAATACCACCGAAGCTGTGCAATTTGCGCCTGCTGCCATGGCACCAGTGCACGTGTTTTGCGTGATGCTGAATGGCGCTGCGGCCGCGACCGTGACCGAGCTGATGGCATAGTTTGACGAGTTGGTGACGGTGACCGCCTGCGCGGTGCTGGATTGGCCTGCGGCCACGACAGGAAACGTCAGTTGCGAGGGATTCGTGGCCAGACCCGAAGCGAGCTGCCCGGATCCGTTCAATGGAACTGAAATCGCGGTGACACCAAATGTGGAAGAGGAGATGGCGAGCGTGGCGGCGATGGCACCCGTAGCGCCCGGCGTAAAAACGATTTGAACGGTACAACTGGTTCCGCTCGCTAAGAGCGCACCGCAGGTGGTGGCGGCGAGGGAGTAGCTGGCTGCAGCGGCGCCTGTGATCTGGAAGCCGATATTGGCCATCGACGCGCCGCCGCTGTTGGTAATGGTAAGCGTCTGCGGCGTGCTGGGCACTCCTGGCTGCTGGTTGGTGAAGGTCAGGCTGGTTGGATTCGCAATGAAGGCGGGCGGCGCCAGTCCGGTTCCGCTCAGCGCCACGGTTTGGGTTCGAAGGGCATCCGAAATGGTCAGAGTGCCGCTGATCGCACCGACTTGCGTTGGAGCAAATTGCACGCTGATGGTACAGACCGCACCCGCTGCCAGTTGTGTGCCGCAGGTGCTCGACTCCTGAAACTGCGCGGTCGCCGAAATCGAAATCGAGGTGAGCGGCAAGCCGCCGGTATTGGTGATGTGTGGATGGCGAACAATGCTGCAGTTTCAACACCCGCGTCCATCGTCTTCACTCCGCTCACTGACAACGTGGCGGCCCTCGGCGGAGCCCCCGACGCGTCTATCAGTATCGGTGCGCTCACGGTGCAGCCCGGCGGGACAGGTGTCATCCTCGCCGGCACCGGCGACCCCAACGACGTTCTCGATTCCTACTATGGGGCCGGCATTCTGCGCTCCGTCGACGGCGGCAACACCTGGAGTCTGATCCGGAAGACGGCGAATAAGGAAGACAGCCTGAGCGCCGAGGACTATTACTTCGCCGGCAACGGTTTTGCCGGGTTTGCATGGAGCACAGTCAATCCACAAGTCGTCGTTGCGGCGGTTTCCCAGGCCTATGAAGCCACCCAGGTCGACGCGAATCGCGCGAATGCGAGTTACGAGGGTCTCAATTGTTCCTCCGACAGCGGCGCGACGTGGCACCTGGCCACGATCACCGATGGCGGCGGCAATGACGTGCAGGGCCCGCTCGATACCTTCCGGTCGCCAAACGGCAACGCCGCCACGGCTGTGATCTGGAACCCGGTTCGGCAGTTATTTGTAGCAGCCGTCCGCTTTCATGGCTACTACCAATCGTCCGACGGCGTCACTTGGACGCGCATCGCGGCGCAACCCGGTTATGGCCTCACGCCGAAAATGTGCCCTAGCAACACGGGCAGCACAGGTTCTATTGCCTGCCCCATCTACCGGGGAACTCTCGCCGTAAATCCGCAAACCGGCGACACCTTTGCCTGGACCGTGGACCTGAACAATCAGGACCAGGGGCTATGGCAGGATCAATGCGCCATCAGCGGCGGCCCGCCGCCCGTGGTTCCAATGTAAAGGCGATTTCCGGTCGCATCGGATGGGTCGAGCGCGAGCGCGGCGACACGGCCGGTCACGAGGCCGAAGTCAGGGCTTTCGACAGCCGTGGGTCCGAGGGGTTGCCAGGTAGCGCTTGGTACTGTCCTCAAGGCGGGTTGAGCCTGCGCTGCCGGGTCGGCTGCGATACCCGAAAACTGACTGGCCGATCTGGGAAGAGCAGTCACTCGCGGGGTTACGCGATGACCCGGAGCGAGTCCACGCTGAAGAAGAAAACGCTGCGCGTCAGTGACACGTGGAGGAATTTGGCGAAACTGAGACTCGTGCTGCGGTTGAGTTTGCGCGTCGGGCAGGAGTTGCTGCCCGATGGCCGGCGGGTTGAGCGGGAATTGCGTCAGAAGCCAAGCTGCGAGCGCCAGACCCGGGCACGCGCGGCGGTACGCTCGCCTGAGCGCAGGAAAAATGCGGCGGCCTGCGCCGGCGTTACAAAAGGGGCCCTTGTCTTTCCGATCGTGCATTGGATTCGTGATGTGTATCCGGAAACCGATTCCGTCCTCCCCATTCGTGAAAATCTTCCAATGGGGATGAGCGCAGAATCCACCGAATAACACTCAACGAAACACGCAACTTCCGGGAATGAGATTGTCGCCCATTATAGGACAGCGCGGAATAGGAAAAAGTGTGATGCCGGATACAAGGCGTTGACAAGAGGCAGCGGCGCACCACTGCGCGGGGTCGTCGACCAACGTGGCGCGAGCTGCAGGGAGATGCGCATGGCTTGATGGGGATCACGTAAGTGCGGCCTCCCGCTCTATTCTCAACGAGTCGGCCGCCATTTAGGATGATTACGTTACCCTGAGGCAAGGCGCCTCTTCCCTCGATTCCATCACGTCAAACTTCGCAGCCAAGGTTTTGCATGAGACCATTTCTGCTCTCTCTTCTGCTGATCTCTGCGG
This sequence comes from Candidatus Sulfuritelmatomonas gaucii, assembly GCA_900290245.1. GTDB lineage: Bacteria > Acidobacteriota > Terriglobia > Terriglobales > Acidobacteriaceae > Telmatobacter > Telmatobacter gaucii. Next base: position 169,466 of record OKRB01000086.1, read on the forward strand.
CGATCGCTTTGCCCGCCCAGGAATACACGCTCGGCCCTGATTCGCAGCCGCAAGACGGCACTCCCAAGGGCACGGTAATCAAGTTCGTGCTCCCGCCGGGAAAGTACTATCCGGGAACACCGCACAACTGCGCCGTGTATGTGCCCGCGCAGTTCGACCCGAGCAAGCCCACGCCATTCATGATTTTCCTGGACGGAGGCCAGGCGCTGGGAAGCTCGATGCGGGTGCCGGTGGTCTTCGACAACCTGATCGCCAGGCACGAAATCCCCGCAATGATCGGCATCTTCGTCGATCCCGGTATTCTGCCTGTTGTTTCCGATACGGACCAGAACCGCTACAACCGCATCTACGAATACGACTCGATGACGCCGCGGTTTGCCGACTTTCTTCTTAATGAACTCATTCCCGCGGTGGCGAAGAGCTATAACCTCTCTAAGAGCCCTGACGACCGCGGTCTGAGCGGCGTCAGCACCGGCGCGGTAGGCGCGTTCATGGCGGCGTGGAACCGGCCTGACCAGTTTCATCGCGTGCTGAGCTTCATCGGCACGTATGTTGCGATGAAAGGCGCGGATCGATTGCCGGCACTGGTGCGCAGGACAGAACCGAAGCCGATCCGCATTTTCATGCAGGACGGAACCAACGATCACATTGTGCCCACCCAGACTTATGGGACATCGTTTGCCGGAAGCTGGCCGATCAACAACCAGGTCATGTACGAGGCGCTCGAGTTCGAGGGCTACGACGTGAAGCTGGTGATGGGCACGGAGGGCCATAACCTGAAGCAGGGCGGCGCGATTTTGCCCGATGCGCTGCGCTGGCTGTGGCGCGACTATCCGCAGCCGGTCGTGGTGCATGAGCCCGCCGCGGTGCACGAGCCAGACTGGGATCCGGTCGCAAAGGTCTTTTCGACAATCTATGTGGACAAGCCATGGCAGCAAATCGGCGGCGAGTTTCATTCGATCTACAGCCTGACCGCCGATCGCAATGGGAATGTCTATTTCCCGGATCCGGTAGCGGGATGCGTTGATCGTGTGGACGCGACGGGCAAGGTGACACACTTTACCGAGCCGCCAGACTACGCGTCGATCGTGCGCATGGGCGTCGGTGATCAGCTTTACACTTACGAACCATCGACCGCCGACATTGTTGCTTCGAGCACGCTGACCGCCGTGGCGAGCGGCGAACGGACGATCATCAGGAACCTCGCCGGTGTGAAGGATTTTGCCGTTACGCAGAAAGGAGCGATCTACTTCATTGATGGTTCGTCGGCGACGATCGGGTTCATCGATTCTGCCGGTGAGGCGAAGACCGCGTTACGCTGGGCCGATCTGGACGGGGAGATGACCTTACCGCATGGGCTGACTCTCTCGCCCGACCAATCGATGCTGGTGGTGAGCGATGGGGTTTCTCGCTATAGCTGGTCGTTCCAGATTGCACCCGATGGCTCACTCGAAAACGGCGAGCCGTTTTACAGGATGGAATTGCCCGAGACGACCATGCTGCCATGGCAGAGCGGAACTCGAGGCGCGATGGAGGACACAGCCGGCATGGTGTATTTCGCCACGCCCCTCGGCATTCAAATCTGCATGGAAAACGGACGAGTCGCCGAGATTTTGAATTGCCGGCGCCGGGCGCCGAGCCGCTGAGCGCGATCACCTTTTCCGGCGCAGGCGATGCAGACTGGATCTACGCCGCGCAGGGCGGCAAGCTGTACCGGCGGCCGGTGAAGGTGACCGGAGCGAATGCATGGACGGTGATGAAGCCGCCAAAGCCGACGCTTTAAAGCACGGAAAAGGCGCCATGAAAAAGGTCCTCAATCAGATTGCGCAAAATCTAAGGGCCGCCCACAGGCGGTCCTTCAAGCTAAAGGCTAAGAGCTAACGGCCATTAGCTGCTCTTCTACCAGCGCCCCCAAGCGCGGCTCATGTAGTCCGTGAGCGTCATGCTGATGAGCACGAGGAACATGAAGAAGCCCGAAGCGACAGTCAGCTTGGTAAGCCTGCGGCTGTACTTGACATGCATGAAGAACAACACCACGAGGATCATCTTGGTGGAAGCGATGGCCAGCGCGGCAACCGGATTCCAGAAAATAGTGACGCCATGCGCGATATGCCACTCACCGAGGTCGAAGTAGGAGGCGAGCACAGTAAGCGCCGTGCCCGTCAGCAACGCCAAGAGAATGATCACATAGGTGAAAGGGCTTACGATGTGGTGTTCCTGCTCGTGTTGTTGATGCTGTTCGCTCATGCGCTTCAATCCCCTAGTGCCTGCTGATCAAATACAACAGGGCGAAGAGATAAATCCAGATGATATCGACGAAGTGCCAGTAGAGCCCGAAGTTTTCGACAAACGTTACGTGTCCTGATGTGTAGGCGCCATGCTTCGCGCGGATTATCATGAACACAAGGATCGAGACGCCAATCAACATGTGCAGCGCATGCATGCCGGTCATGGCGAAGTAGAGAAAGAAATACTCCTGTGTCTTCTGGGCCATATCCGGAGACAATGGCTGGTCGTGGTATTCCTTGTAGACTTCAGGGTCTGAGGCAGGATTGAGAAAGGCCTGTTCGCTGTAACGCAGGCCGGGAACGTGGAACTTTTCCCATTTTTCGTGCCACTCAATACCCTTGATGCCAAGGAAGACGAGGCCGAACAGGAAGGTGAGGCAGAGAAAAAGAAGCAACAGCCCTTTGCGGCGCACCTCTGCGGACCATACGGACATGGCCATAGTGAAGCTGGAGATAATAAGGACCGCGGTGTTGGCCGTACCCCAGAAGATGCTTAATTGGTGCGAGCCTTCGACGAAGGCAGGGTAATACCAGTTGCGCATGATCATGTAGGCGACGAACAGGCCGCCAAAGAACATGATCTCGGTGAGCAGGAAGAGCCACATGGCGAAGTTCGTGGCGTCGAACTGCTGGTCGACCGTCTCGAAGTGATGGCGCTGGTACGACGGATGTTCGTGGTGCTCTTCCGCCAGCGCGTTGTTGGCAACTGTGGTGCTATCCGACACTAAACCACCTCTTCCTGCTGCTGACGGGCGCGATTCTGTTTTTCCAGCCACTCGTAGTCGTAGGCTTCGTGGTCCATGATGGGGATCTCAGCAAAGTTCTCGGTCAGCGGCGGAGACTGCGTCTGCCACTCGAGCCCGGTTGCCTGCCAGGGATTGTCCCCGGCGATGGCGCCATACTTCAGCGACCAGGTCAGATAAAGAATCGGCAGAAGGTATCCGACGCCGAGAACCGTCGCGCCTGCGGTCGAGAAGACGTTGAGCACCTGGAACTCCGGCGGATACGCCGCATAGCGCCGGGGCATGCCCAGTGTGCCCAGGATGAACTGCGGGAAGAAGGTGAGATTGAATCCGATGAACGTGATCAACGCCGCGAGCTGCGAGATTTTTTCCGGGTACATGCGGCCCGTCCATTTTGGCCACCAGAAGTGGATGCCGGAAAGGAAGGCCATCAACATGCCGCCCACCATGACGAAATGGAAATGGGCCACGACAAAGTAGGTCTCGGTGAGATGGATGTCGGTGCCTGTCGATCCGAGAAAGACGCCCGTCATGCCGCCGATGGTGAACAGACCCATGAAGCCGATGGAATAGAGCATCGGCGTCTCAAAGGTAACGGATCCCTTGTAGAGGGTGAACGACCAGTTGAAGATCTTGATGGCCGATGGGACCGCGACCATCATGGTGAGCAGCGAGAAGACCAGGGCTGCGTAATTCGAGATGCCCATGATGAACATGTGATGGGCCCAGACAAAGAAGGCGAAGACCGCAATCGCCACTGAAGAAAATGCGACAGCGGTATAGCCAAAGACACGCTTGCGGCTGAAGGTCGAGACGACTTCTGAGATCACCCCGAAGCCGGGCAGGATCATGATGTAGACCGCGGGATGGGAGTAGAACCAGAACAGGTGCTGGAAAAGGAGCGGGTCGCCGCCAAAGGCAGGATCGAAAACACCGATGTGAAAGACGCGCTCAAGTGCGACAAGCGTCAGGGTGATGGCCAGCACCGGCGTGCCCAGAACCATGAGAATGGCGGCTGCGTAGTTCGACCACAGAAACAGCGGCAACCGAAACCACGTCATGCCCGGGCAGCGCATCTTGTGGATGGTGACGATGAAGTTAAGCCCGGTAAGGATCGAACTGAAACCGGCCACGAACACCGACAGGGCCGCGGAAACGACATGAGTGTTCAGATAGTGCGTGGAAAGTGGGGTGGTGAAGGTCCAGCCTGTATCCACGCCGCCGACGGCCATCGTATAGATCATCATGATGCCGGCAATGACATAGAGATACCAGCTCAGTAGATTGATCTTGGGCAATGCCAGGTCCTTGGCCCCGACCATCATGGGGACAAGGAAATTTCCGATGGTGGCCGGCACCGATGGCACCAGGAAGAAGAACACCATGATGAGGCCGTGCATCGAGAACACCTTGTTATAGGTGTCTGCGGCCATCAGGTCGCTTTGCGGCGTTAGAAGCTCGAGCCGGATGAGTCCTGCGAGAGCTCCGCCGATAAAGAAGAAGAATGTAATCGAAATCAGGTACAGCGTCGCGATCCGCTTGTGATCGCTGGTCAACAGCCAGCTCAGCAAGCCATTCTCCTTCGTGATGAAGTTCATCTTGGGAATCCTGGCTGTGGACTGATCGGGAAGACTCAGAATGGTGGCAGCGCTCATGGCTTGACCTCCTTCTGCGCCGCAGGTTTCTGGCCCGGGGATGGCGCGGTTTCATTCGGTGGAATATCGGTAGTGTTCAGCGTCTCCTGGACGCGATAGTCGGAGTCAAGATTTTTGATGTATTCAACGAGAGCAATCACGCCTTCTTCGCTGACCTGCCCTTGATAGGTTGGCATGATGGGCGAGTAGCCCTGAGTGATGTTCTGCGAGGGGTTCAAAATGGCCTGACGCAGGTAGGCGTCGTCGGCGGTCACCGTCTGGCCCGTGGAGAGCGTCAGGCTGGAGTCGTAGACGTTGACTAGGTTCGGCCCCCGCGCATCGGGCCGGGAATTATGGCATGCATTGCAGCTCAGGCTCGCGAAAAGGCGCTCGCCATCCATCGCCAGCGAGTTTCCGCTCGTTGAGCCGGCCAGCCACTTCTTGAAATCGTCCGGCGTCATCACGACGACCTCGCCGATCATCTGCGAGTGATTGGTGCCGCAGTATTGGGTACAGAACAGGTGATAGGTGCCGGGCGTGGTGGCTTCAAACCAGGCCGACGTATACCGGCCGGGAATGGCTTCGCGCTTCACGCGGAAGGCCGGAATCGAAAAACTGTGAAACACATCCTGCGAGATGATCGTCAACTGGATCGGCTGACCCGTGGGGATGTGGAGCGCATTGATCTCATGCTGTCCGCCGGGATGCTCGATCTTCCACATCCACTGCTTGCCGACCACATAGATGTTCATGGCATTGGCGGGCGGCGTGTAGATGCGGAAATACAACAGCGCGCCCCAGACGAAGATGACCAGGAAAATGCCGAGCGGAATGATGGTCCAGGTAGCTTCAAGAAGCGTTGAGCCCTCGATTTGAACGGCATGAGGATGGCGCTTCTTGTTGTAAAGGATAGAAAAAGCCACGATCAGCAGCGTCACTATCGTGAGACCGACAAGGCTCACCAGAACCATGAAGAAGTAGAGCGCATCCATTTGCGGCGCGATCTTCGACGCCTCCGGTGGATAGAGCTGGAAGTGCTCCAACCACTTGTCAAGAAATTGCCAAAGTACTGGGCTGATGTGGTCCATTCCTTTATCCGTTCACTCTCTTTGGTGCCCCGTGGGGCCCCGTTCCCAATGCATGATCATGCCGTGCGTCGCGGCGAAACATCATCAGCATGAAACCGCCCAGGAGCACAAGCGTCACCAGTCCTCCGAGCTGCACCACCCGCGAAATGATAAGGTCGTGCGTGTTCGACGCAGGGTTGTAGTGGTAGCAGTAGGTCAGAATATTGTCGACCGGCGAACCGATCTTGTTTGACGACGCCTCATCGAGACCCAGCAACATGTCCTTGGGCGAATACTCAACTCCCATGTAGTACTGCGCCAGTTTGCCCTGTGGCGTGACAATTTGAATCGAGCTGGCGTGCGCATACTGTGTGAGGTCGCTGCCGGGCACCTTGAGCTTGACGTAGCGGAAACCAACAGCCTGCGTGAGGGCGTCGATGTTGGCCTGCGTCCCGGTGAGGAAGTGCCACCCGTCCGCCGTCTCCGGATGGCCGTAGCGCTTGAGATAGGTGCGCTTCTTTTCAGCGGCCAGATCGGTTCCTTCAGTGGGGTCGATGCTGACCACGACGATATTGAAATCCTTGCCGGGCACGAAGCGCACCATCTCGAGAGCGCTCGTCAAACCATCAAGCTCTTCAGAGCAGAGCATCGGGCAGCGGTAGTACACCAGCGCGAGGATGGCCGGCTTTTTGCCGAAGTAGCTGCCCAGCGCAACCTGCCTGCCGGCATCGTCAGTAAAGGTGAGATTGAGCGGCAACTGTGTGTTGAGGTGCTGGTCGATTCCTACGCCGTTGAGGATCGCGGGCGGCTGGTCATTCGACGGCGCGGGCTGGGTGTTTGAAGCAGGGAGCCCTTTATCGCCGTAATTCGATGCCTGTGCCGCGGCGAGCGTGGCGCCAAGGATGAGCACAATCATGCCCGCCGTGGCCACCGCCGCGCCGCGCCGGCATTTCCGGATTGTGCTTCTCAACTGCATGATGCAATCTCCTTCGAGCTAAAGCCCTGACCCGTCGTACGCCGTTGCAAACTCGGAATCCTAATCCCGGGAGGGATCCTGTTCCCTGTCTTTACTGCTCACCGCGCTGTGCCTTGAGCGCCTCTTCGTGTTCCTCTTCCTGCTCGAACGCGGTGCGCGCAAATCCATCGGTCAGCGGCATGACGACCACCGGCCGGTTGTCGCCCGTCATGGGCGGCTGCACCTGTGCGGGCGGCGCTACCTGCAATCCCTGCTGAGCAATCAGTTCCATCGCGCGATCGATGGGAATCCTCACCGTACCCTTCGATTGATCGATCCAGGTGTAGTTGTCGAGCAACAAGTCCTCGCGCGCGTGCAGTTCAGCGATATCCTGGTTGCCGTCATCGAACTGTAGCCGCGGCGCCGGGAAGCTCTGCGTAAGCGTCGCGATCTTGTTCTGCAGTTCTGGGTTCGAAGGCAAGTTGCCGAGCTGGCGCACATCCACCGTCTTGGTCCACTTGGTGTTCGGCCCGTCTTCCTTATTCATATGGGCATTGATGACCTTGCCAATTCCGTAGCAAACCAGGCCCGTGACCGCGGCAAAGATGGCAAGCGCGGTCAGGAACACAACAATTCCCGTGATGCTCGCATCGGTCCGCTCGTATCCGGCCGATGCGTCAACTTCATGCTTTTCCGGCTCGTGCCCCTGTGACGGATCTCGATCGGGATGGTTATGCGTGGGCATGTTCAGGCTCCAGAATCTCCTTGAGATGCGGATCGTTCACCTGCACCAGCGGCCTGGTCTTCAGGCGCGTGCAGAAATAGGCAATCCAAAAGGCCGTCATGGCCACGGGCACCGCGATGTACTCGAGAATCCCCCAACTGAGATGCAGGTTGCGCGCGGCATCTTTGAAGCTCGGCTCGATAAGCCAGAACTGGTTCAATGCCACGGCGAAGATCATGATCTGGCAGACCAGGATCAGGCGCCGCTTGTTGCGTTTCAGGTCTCGCGACAGCAGCATCGTGAACGGAACCAGCCAGTGGAAGAGGAAATCGAGGGTAATGATGACGCCCCAGCCGCCCCGGATGCGGTCGAGGTACCAGTTGATTTCATTGGGCAGGTTTCCCGACCAGATGATGAGGAACTGCCCGAAGTTCAAATAAATATTGAGCATGACAAAGGCAAACGTAAGCTTGCCCAGGTCATGCTGTTCGGTCTGGCGCAGGATGGTTTTGAACGGCTCGGCCTTGGCGAGCGAAAGCGCAACAATGATGCCGAGCGCGAGCACCTGGAAACCCTGCTCGACAAGGAACAGCAGGCCGTAGACCGTCGAGAACCAGGTAACATCGATCGACATCACCCAGTAGATCGCCGCGGCGGTCATGGTCGCGGAGTAGATCACAATTCCAAGGCCGCTGACGTTCTCGAACTTCTTGATCCAGTACGGCGTGGTTTCCGGTCCTTGCGCATCGCGCTGCAATGCCAGCGCGTTCAGCCGCCACGCGTACAAGCCCCAGATGGCAAAACAGAGCAGACCGACCCAGAGGAACGCAAAAGGGTTCAACATCGGCCGCTTGAAGTTGAGGCAGTGCGCCTCGATCTCTGTAATCAGGCCAGCTTTCAACCCTGCCGCGGTAGCGCTGACGCTGGTGTAGTTCGCCCACAGGTAAAGCCGCTTCATGAAAATCGCGATCACCACCCAGTAGACGAAGACCAATGGCAGGGTGCGGCTCATGGCCTCGAGCGGCCGGCGCAACAGCAAGCCCCACTTGCCTCCCGAGCAGTACTGCACCATGAGCAGAGTCAGCCCGCCAACGGCAAATCCCCAGGTGATCACCGTACCCAGCGTCCAGGCGCGCAGGAAATGATCCCAACCCAGGTGGTCCTGCGACTGGCCGAGGAACGCCAGAATCAAGGCGATCACCGAGAAAACAACCCCGGTCATCAGCGCGCGATTTCTCCAGCCGTCGACAAAGGCGGGTGCGCCGAGCTCCGCGGGGAGCGTCTTGGCGTGCGATGATGCGTGCGAGTCGTTAGCCATTCCTAAGCGTCCTTACTTCTGGGCCGCGGGGGCCGGTTTGCTTGCGGGTATCGAAATCTTCGGATTCGCGGGATAAGCCGGGGCCATCCCCGGCGTTCCCTCGCCGGCGACGGGCGCGGTTGCCTGAATCGCGGTTGCCGGCATGGGCCACGGCTGCGCGTATTCAGGGTGGTCTTCAGCCGCGGCAAGATCTTTCAGCTTCTCGATCTGTACTCCCGCAGGAACATCCTTCGCCGGCGCGTCCTGGCTGAGCTGGAGCGCGCGGATGTACGCCGCCACCGCCCAGCGGTCGGCCGGAGTCAATTGCGACGAGTAATCGGGCATCGCGCCGTATCCGTGCGTCATCACGTAAAAGTAGTGCGACAGGGGCTGCGATACGCGCACCTGGTCATTCAAATTGGCGGCCGGCTTGAAGCCGCGCTGCACAATCTCGCCCAGTCCGTTGCCGACGCGGGAATGGCAGGGCGTGCAATAGATGTTGAAGCGCTCCTGCCCGCGTTTGAGCACTTCCATCGTGACCGGGATCTCGGAGGGCATCGTGTTTAGCTCTTGCTTGTAGCCGTTCGGTCCCTGGACCACGCCGGTGTAAAAGTAGGAGTCCTCATGCAACTGGCCGCGGGCGACGGTGTCGAGCACCTGCGGACGCGCCCCGCGATGATCGGCGAAGAGCTCGGAGCCGCGCTGCGGGATCATTTTGGGCTCATTGTGCATGTCCTGGCGGCAGCCGGCGACGAGCAGCATAGCGAAAACGCCGGCAGCAGCCACACAGCGATGCGCGAGCCGCCGCGCGAAGCCAGTGGCTGAGGACTGACGGCTGAAAACTGAAAACTGCGCGCGCATCAGTAATTCACCTCCACCACGGAATTCGGCTTGAATTCCCCGAGATACGCCTTGGTCTCGTGAAGATCGAATTTTGGGTCAAGTGCTTCGAGGCACAGAAAGAACTTGTCGGTGGTCGCGCCGTCGCGGAAGTTCGGCGCGTTAAAGAGCGGATGGTAGAGCGCGGGGAGCCCGCAAAGCGCCAGCATCCCGAATCCCGCGGAGAGTCCTGCCCAGAGAATGGTCCACTCGTATGCCGGCACAATGAAGGCCGGCCACGAATACGTCGGGCGGCCTGCGATATTGAGCGGATAGGCGAGCACAGAGATCCATGTTTCCAGGCCAAACATGGCCGCGCCACCAAGCAAACCACCGATGAGGGTGATGAGCGGCACCTTGTTGCGGTGGAAGCCGATGGCTTCGGCCGCTTCCTCTACCGGATAGGGCGTATAGCAGTCCATACGCCGCCAGCCGTCCTGGTGCGCCTGCCGCGCGGCCCGCACCAGATCTCCCGGAGTTTCGAATTCGGCCAGAAGGCCATAGGTTCCTTCGCGCGCGGGCATCTCAGTCTCCAGCCTCCACTGCAGCCTTGGGCTTGATCTTGGCTCCCGGTAACAACATGCGGATTTCGTTCATGGGGATCATAGGCAGGAAGCGAACGAACAACAGGAACATGAACACGAAGAACGCTACCGTGCCAAAGAAGGTCATGTAGTCCCACTTGGTCGCGCGATATGTGCCCCAGGCCGACGGCAGAAAGTCGCGAGTGAGACTGGTAACGATAATGACGAAGCGCTCAAACCACATGCCCGTGTTCACCACTATAGAGAGGATGAACATGTAGGTGATGTTGGTTCGCAGCTTGCGCGACCAAAGCGTAGTGAGCGGAATGACCAGATTGAGCGGAGTACCAGGCCATGAAGGCTTCCATGCCGTAGCCGTAGGCGACGATGAAGCCGGTGACCAGCATGATCTTGCCCATGTTGTCGATGTGGCGCTCGGTAACGAGCTGTTCAAGGTGATAAAACTTGCGCAGCGGAATGGCCAGCGAAAGCACCATGGCGAAGCCCGAGTAAATGGCGCCGGCAACGAAGTATGGCGGGAAGATGGTGGTATGCCAGCCGGGGAGAACGGCGACAGCAAAATCGAAACTAATGACCGTGTGTACTGAGAGCACCAGCGGCGTGGCCAGGCCGGCCAGCAGCAACGACGCGGTTTCGTAGCGCATCCAGTGGCGCGCCGAGCCGCGCCAGCCAACGCTCATGATGCCGTAGAAGTATTGCGCAATCTTTGATTGCGAGCGGTCACGCAGGGTGCCGAGGTCGGGCACCATTCCGATGTACCAGAAGACCACTGAGATGGTGGCGTAGGTTGAGACCGCGAAGACGTCCCACATGAGCGGGGAGCGGAACTGCGGCCACACCGTCATGGTGAAGGGCAGCGGCAGCATCCAGTAACCCAGCCAGGGACGGCCGACGTGAATGAGCGGGAACATCGCCGCGCACATGACAGCGAAGATGGTCATGGCCTCGGCGAAGCGGCTGATGGCGTTGCGCCAGCCCTGCTTGAAAAGCAAAAGAATTGCCGAGATGAGCGTGCCGGCGTGGCCGATGCCGATCCACCAGACGAAGTTGATGATGGCAAAGCCCCAGGCCACCGGCTGCGTGATACCCCAAATACCGACGCCCTTCAGAAAGAGCCACGTCAGTGCCACCATCAACATCACGCTGCCGCCGCCGGCGATGGCGAAGATGCCGAACCACCCCAGTGGCGTGTGCGGCGTAAGCACGATGTGTGCAATCTTCTCGGTGATCGACCGGAAGGTCTGTCCCGGGCCTATGACCCGGAATTCTCCGGTTGCGGGATCGATCCCGGGATCGTTGGGTTTTACTTCCCTGGTTGCCATCGTGAATTCAACCCTTTGCCGGTTCGTGCGTCACCGGCGTCTCTTCAAGTTCCTGGTTCGGATTCAAAACCTCTGCCACATAAGTGGTTCGCGGACGCGTGTTGATGTCTGCGATCACCTGGTAAGCGCGCTGTTGAGCGCGCAGCTTCGAAACCCTGCTGTTCGGATCGTTCTTGTTGCCGAAGACGATCGCCTGTGCCGGGCACGCCTGCTGGCACGCTGTCACAATCTCGCCGTCGCGGACGTTGCGGTTTTCTTTGTCGGCTTCGATCTTCGCGGCCTGAATGCGTTGCACACAGTAATTGCATTTCTCCATTACGCCGCGCGAGCGCACCGTCACATCGGGGTTGCGCATCAGCTTCAGGCTCTCGGTCTCGTAATCGGAGAAGAGCAGGAAGTTGAAGCGGCGCACCTTGTAAGGGCAGTTATTGGAGCAGTAGCGCGTACCCACGCAGCGGTTGTAGACCATCATGTTCAGGCCTTCCGGCGTGTGCACAGTGGCGCCTACCGGGCAAACCTGTTCGCAGGGAGCGTTCTCGCACTGCTGGCAATTCATCGGCTGGAAGTGCGCGCGTGGCGAGGCCAGATCGCCTTCGAAGTAGGTATCGATCCGGAGCCACTGCATGTTGCGGCCGATCCGTACTTCCTGCTTTCCGACCACGGGGATGTTGTTCTCGGCGTAGCAGCTCACAATGCATGCATTGCAGGCCGTACAGCTGTTCATGTCGATCGACAGGGCCCATGCATAGGCTTCGTTGTACGGCCAGTTGGGGAAGAGTGATGTGTCGAGGCTCGGCGTCTCGTGCGTGTCGCCCTCGTGTGCAAAATTCGGATTCGCCTTGAATTCGTCGAGCGTGGCATAGCGGATGATTCCGCGCGGTCCAAGCGCCTCGTCAGCTTCGAGCGAATTGTCGCCGCTTCCCTGCCCCAGCAGGGATTTCGCGCGGTGGTCCTGGTAGTGGCTCTTGGTGATGGCGATGCCCCACTTGCCTTCCAACTTGCGCAACGATCCGGTTGCGTAGAACGGCGCCCAAGCGTTGCGAATGACGTATGCGCTGAAGCCCTGGCCCGAACCAACGCGCCCGGCAAACTCGCGACCATAACCGAGATACACCGTGATCGACTCGTCAGGATGACCCGGCGCCACCATCACGGGCGCCTTCACCCTGCCTTTGCCGACACATAGTTCAACGATGTCGTCTTCTTCGAGGTTGTATTTGACCAGTGTTGCGCCGCTCATGATGGCCGCGTTGTCCCAGCTCAGGCTGGTGACGGGCTTGGGCAGCTCCTGCAGCCAGCCCACGTTATTCCAGCGGCCGTCGTAGATATTCGGATCAGGCCGGAAGATGATTTCGAGCGAGTCTTTCGGTGTCGGCGTGGGAACCTTCGGAATCGACGGTCCGCCAGGCCGGGCTTTGTCTTGCCGCGCGTACGCCGTGTCCGCGATCCAGCCGTCGTGCAGTGCCTTGCGCCAGCCCTCTTCGAAATCGCCCTTGATATTGGCCTTCTGCGTCTCACGCACCGCCGCATAGGCGCTCAGCATCGGCTCATTCAGCAGCGCCTGGAATACATCGTGCGCGGTGTGGCCGCCATAAAGCGGATCGATCATCGGCTGGACGATCGAAACGGTGCCGTCGTAGGCGCGCGCATCCGACCACGACTCAAGATAGTGCGCCGCGGGAATGTGCCAGTGGGCCTGGTGGCCGGTCTCGTCGTAATGCGAGCCGAGATGCGCCACGATTTTGGCCTGGTTGAACGCGTCCGCGAAATCAAGGTCGGCGGGAGCGTCGTAGATGGGATTGGCGTTGAGAATGATGAGCCAATCCACTTTGCCCGCATTGAGATCGGCAACGAGCGCTTTGAAATCGCCAAACTGATCGCTGGGCAGCGGGATTACGGAATCAGACGAGACGAAGACCGTTTTGCCGACGTTCGCCAGAAGATTGTTGATAGCCAGCGTAAGCGCAGCCAGTGCCGGATCGTGATAAACGCCCGGAAGCACGGCGCTCTTGCCCGCATTCGCTTTCAGATCCTTGGCCAGAGCGGCCAGGAACTTCTGCTGCTCGTCGGTCCATGAATAGGATGGCGGGTTAACTCCGGCAACGCCCACAGCCTGCGCCAGTGCGGCGGTGAATGCAGGAATCTCGCTGGCGCGAAGACCGAGGCGGTGCTCTGCCTTCATGCCGGTCGTGGTCGGCGTGCTTTCGACCACGTAAAGCCGATTCATGCCGTTCTCTGGCTGCCGCCGCCGGTCTGCATAGTCGCGCACAAGCCGGTGGAAGCCGGGATACGAAGCGCCGGAAAGAAAATCGGCATCGAGCGAAACGATGACATCGGCGCCGGTCAGGTCGTAGCGGACGTTCATTCCGCTCGCGAGCACCGTTCCAGCCAGCGCCGGGTCGTACTGTACGAGCTTCGCCTTCGGATAAGCCTTCTGCACTTCCTGCCATTGCCTCGCAAGGGTCGGCGAAGTGAAGGTCGCGCTCAGAAAGTAGATGCCCGAGCCATCCTTCGTCGAGGCCACTTTCCCGCGAAATGCTTCGGCAAACTCCGCCCACTCCCGCCCATCGCCTTCGAACGTCACATGCTGCGAACGGTCGGGATCGTAGAGATCGAGCAGAGTGCCCTGCGAATACGGATCAGAACCGCCCTGGTTATACGAGTGTTCAGGGTTGCCGTCGATCTTGATGGGACGAAATTCGTCGCTCTTCACCAGCACCGGCACGCCGCCCGTCGAGAACGGGTGCATGGTGGCAAAGTACATCGGCTTGCCGAGAATCAGATCTTCCGGCGACTTGATGTAGGGATAAATGATCTCGTCGGGCTGCTTGGTGCAACCGGCCATTCCGGCCAGCGCCAGCGAAGCTCCCATCAATTTCAAGAATCCACGGCGCGAAACCGGATCCACCCACTCCTGGGCCATCGAAGGGAATTCGCGCTCAACCGCAGCCTGAAATTCGGGCGTGTTGGCCAGCTCGTCCAGCGACCGCCAGTACTTCTTGCCTTTTGCGCCCTTCAGTTCCTGGCGCACGGCTTCGAGCGACATCGGCGCGGAATCTGCATTCTCTGCAGCGAGGGTCTTGCTCGCGTTCTGCTTCGCGTTGCTCACTTCGCTCCCCATCGGTTTCTCCACCGCCCGAGAGTTCTCAGGGTTTGCGCTCATCGGTGGCACACCTCGCAACTGGTCAAATCTTTCGGCGTGCGAATCTTGTAATTCACCAGCAGGAAATTCCCCAGCGCGTCCTGATCGGTGAACTTTCGATAAGCCGGCGCGGCCGGCGGCACCGTTGCCGCGGCAACATCAGCTGTCAATCCTTTTGCACTGTCCACGACGGGCCGCAACGACGCCATCTCGGCGCCCGGCGCTTGCGCCTGGCCCGGATCCCGCGTTGTGCAGCTCACGCTTTGCGCCGTCGGCACTTCCAGCCGATTCGGCACGGAGGTGCACCAGACAGGCCGTACGTCGGTCGGGGCGTCCCATGCCATGTTGTAAATCTCGCTCGTCGGCCGCAGGTTCTTGGCCGGATTGCGATGGCAGTCGAGACACCACTCCATCTGCAGCGTGTTCTGCTCGTACATCAAAGGCATCTCGTTCACCTGCCCGTGGCAGCTTTCGCAGCCGATGCCTTTATTCACGTGAATCTCATGGTTGAAGTAGACGAAGTCAGGAAGGTCGTGCACCTTGATCCATGGAATCGAGTCGCCGGTGTACCAGCTTTGCCGCACCGGCTCGAGCAGCTGCGCATTGGTCCAGATCTGCGCGTGGCAGTTCATGCACGTGCGCGTGGGAGGAATGCCGGCGTAGCTTGATTTCTCTACGGACGTGTGGCAGTACTGGCACTGCAGGCCCAGGCCTTCCACGTGATGTTTATGGCTGAAGGGTATCGGCTGGCCCGGTCGCTGCCCTTGCCGCGTGACCCACGGCGAACGCTGCAGCTGATCCAACGTCACTCCCAGGGCAATCACAATCAGCCCCGTCAACACCAAACTCATGCGAGCCAGTGCATTGGAGCTGCGGTCGAAAATTTGCGCCATGAACGATTCCCGGTTTGACTTTCGTCATTTGTATGCGCCGCTGTGCCCGCGGTCACATAGGTTATGTACAAGAAACGCTCGTCGGTAGAATTCAGGTGCTGGGGCGGGGAAGCCCGAAATTTCAATATAGCAGCCCTCGCCGGGCGCGCAATACGCGTCGAACGCAAAAATCTCACAAAATTCCGTGGGAAACCAGTTTTGCAACCCTCTGAAAACAAAATTGATTGTGATAAGAGCGAATGTCGGGAAGCCACCACCGTTCCCCTAGAGGATTGCATGCCAGAGGTCGGTGTTCTGCCGAATAAAATATCACTTCTGAGCCACGTTGCGCCACTATGCGAGATGCTCGTGAACTGAGCGAGTTGCTGGTTGTCCCGAAATCCGTTCCTACCGCGGCGTCGCCCATCCACTCCAGAACTCCACTGGAAGGCCGCCAAATGGCTCTTATTCTGTACTCATTGGACTGACCTGGCTCTCCGCCGTTCTTCTTCGCCTTGAGCGAAAAGGCTGTCTTTCGAAGCGGGCGGCCAACCTGAGATCACAAGGAATACATCGAGGACAAAAAGTCCGATCGCGATGTCGTTGAACAACGTCGCCTCGGGCAACCTGGGCCAGAACTGGTTCGCCGCCCAGAACAGAAAGGCAGCCGCCAACAGGATCGCCTTGGCCATTTCCATGGACGCTGACCGACGCGCAAACTGGAAGACCAGGTAGGCGGTTGCGATCATCGCCAGCGAAAATGCGGCCAGAAGATCATGGCTGGCCGGAGGAAAGAGGCGCGGAACCGCATCCTGAACAAACAGCAACACCACGCTGGCAAGCGTAATAACGCCGAGAACCAGCGGAAGAATCGCGTGCGAACGGTGAAGACGAATGCTCACGAGCCATTATTTTCCGGCCCATGAAAGGAATCTATAAAGGCCCATTGGATGCTCCCACACTGTGAACCTGCGCATGGACGGCGCCGGTGCCGGCGCGGTTTCGTGAATGCATTAGAATTCGTGAAGGAATTTCGTTCGTTTCTTCCCTGTCTCAGAATCCCCGCAACGCGGGCCTGTTCCATTGGTTTTGAAGATCGGGCGCTAACCTCATCTGACTCTGATTCGGAAAAGGAAAGACCATGAAGTATGCCGGACTGCTGGTGATGCCTGCCGGATTTTTTTTGACAATCGCCGCGCTGGTCCTGTTTCCCGATCCGGCGCGAAGGGCGTTGTTTGTGATTTGTGGACTCGCGGTGGAGGGCCTGGGGCTTGTTGTTGCGGTGCGTGGCCACATGTTGCGGCGCGGGGCAAGCCGCCCATGAATCCGATTGCTCCCATCCCGTCCGCGCCGGTTCCCCCGATGGGCGAGGGCGTTTTCGCGCTTGTGTTCGCGTTGCTGCTGCTTGCGCCGTTGGCCATTGCCGGTGTTGCGCTTATCAATAACGGGCTGGGCCGGTCGCGTTCGGCAGCCCAGGCACTGCTGGGCAATCTGGCCATCATCGCCATCGGCGCGATTGTTTTCGCGCTCGTAGGCGCAACCCTGACCGGAAGCTTGCCTGGCTCCTCGGGCAGTGCAGGATTCAGCTTCAGCGCGGCAGGAAAGTCGTGGAACTGGCTCGGCGCCGGCTCGTTTCTGCTTCACGGACTTGGCAGCGCCGCACCGCAAATGCAGCTTGAATTGCTTTTTGAATTTCTGAGTGTGGCCATGGCCGTCCTGCTCCCCTGGGGCTCCGGAGCGGATCGTTTTCGGCTCGCAGCCGGCTGCGCTTCTGCCGTGATTCTGTCCGCATTTGTGTTTCCGCTTGTGGCGCACTGGATCTGGGCAGGCGGATGGCTTGCTTCGCTGGGTGTAAATTTTTCGCTTGGCTCCGGGTTTCTGGACTTTGGCGGAGCCGCCACCGTCCACGCGCTCGGCGGATTGAGCGCGCTGGCCGTGGTGTGGATTGCCGGACCGCGTCGCGCCAAATTCCCCAAAGAAGGCCTTTCAACCGCGATGCCCGGCCACAACGCTGCGTACGTGTTGTTCGGCTGCATGCTGGCTCTGGTTGGCTGGCTGGCCTGGAATGCAGCGGGAGCGATCCTGTGGCTGCACGCGCCTCTCACCGCGCTGCCCGGCACCGCGATCAACACGCTGCTCTCCGCCTCGGCTGCGATTGTGGCTACGTTGGTTTTGACCCGCGTTCGCTTTGGCAAGCCCGATGCCAGCCTTTGCGCGAACGGCTGGCTTGCCGGCCTAGTGGCGTCGAGTGCCTGTGCCGCCATCGTGACACCAGGTGAGTCCATCCTTGTTGGCGGCCTCGCCGGAATCTTCACTCCCCTGCTGGTTGAGGTGCTGGAGCTCGCGCTTTCGATCGACGATCCTTCAGGCGCCATCACCGTGCACGGCGCCGCTGCCCTTTGGGGGCTGTTCGCCGCTGGCCTCTTCGCATCGCAACCCGGGCAGCTCCTGGCGCAACTGGTGGGTATCGCCGCGCTGCTTGGAGTGATTCTTCCGCTCGTGTATCTTCTCTTCGCGCTGCTCAACCGTGTCGTTCCATTCCGCGTGGATCCCGACGGCGAGCGCATGGGAATGGATCTGCACGAGCTCGGCGGGGGCGCATACCCCGAGTTCGTCATCCATCGCGACGAGTCATACCGGTAACGAAAATCTCTCCTCCGCGACCCGGGCCCACATTAGGATGGAAGGCGCATGGGATTTCTAGGTTCGTTGTTCTACCCGTGGGGACTGCTCCTTGAAGCGGCGGCGATCATTCATTTCATCCGCCGCCGTCCCGACACGTATTGGATCTTCATCATCATCTTTCTCGGCCCGCTCGGCGCGCTGATTTATCTTTTTGCCGAGGCCCTGCCCGATCTCGGAATTCTGCGGCAATCCTTCAAGACATTTCCGCGGCGGAAGCGCATCGCGCAACTGCTGTTGGAGATTCATGACAATCCATCGGCGGGAAATTATGAAGAGCTCGGCGACCTGTATATGGATGAGGGCAAGCTGCAACCGGCCCGCGAGGCCTTCGACAAAGCCATCGCCGCGCGTTCCGATACCCTCGATTGCTTCTACCGGCGCGGCATTTGCGCGCTGCTGCTTGGTGACGCCGCCGCTGCTTTGCCCGACCTCGAAATGGCCGTGCGGGAGGATGCCGGCCACGACTTCTATCGCGCGGCAGGGCTGCTTGCCCATGCCTACGCCCAAACCGGGCAAGCGGAAAAAGCGGACGCGATGTTCCGGCAGGCCGTAGAACGATCCACCCTATCTGAAACGTATTTGAACTATGCGGATTTTCTGGCATCGGCCGGGCGCAACGCTGAGGCGCGCCAATGGGCACAGAAGGTGCTCGACAAAAAGCCGACCATGCCCGGCTACCTGCGCCGGCGCGAACGCCCATGGTTTCGCCGCGCGAGCGCCACCCTCAAGCGCGTGCCCGCCTGATCAAGGTTTCGGCGTCTTGCTCGCAGCCTGGATCGGGTAATCGTGCTCCACTCCATCCTTCAGTTGTTTGAAGAGAGTGAGCTCGGGATGGTCGAGGCCATCGGCAAGGGTGCGCTCCCAGAGGAGCGTGCCGTGACTGCCGTCGTTTGCGTTGGACGAGTAGACCTCAAGGAAATCATCTGGAGGGCCCACTTCGCCGCCTACCCCGACTCCGTGAGATGGCCCGGGTGCGCCCGCAGGCTGGGGACCCCTTTGCGGGCCGGTACTCACCAGGACGCCAACACGCCCCTCAGCCAACCGGCCTTTGCGGACGACAAAAATCAGGTCAGCCTGGTCGCGCCGCGTCGTGATCACATAGCGGTGCCAATCGTAAAGAGCTTTATATACGTCGGCGATGGCCTGGCGATCCTCCGGAATCAAACTTGGGTCAAATTCCTGACCCGCGACCGCTTCCACCCAGACGTACTGTGCCTGGTTAAACATCGCCGGCAGCTTACAGGGCTTTTTTGTCTTGGCCTGCAGCGGGATGAGTGCGGGCACCAACACGAGCATCAAAGTGATCGTCTTCAGCAGTTTCATCGGGCACCCCGGTGCGCGACTGCGCAACCATTTGACAGGCAAATCGGGCGAACGCAATCAGACTACCCGCTTTTTGCATGGATGGAGTCTATTTTCCGGGGTCTTGGTTCGACCGGAAGATCAGCGTTTTGCCAGCAACCACATCACGACAAAGAGCACCACGGGCACCAGCGCCAGGCCGGCATAAAGCAGCATCTTTCGGCCGCCACGCAAAAACCGCCTGCGCAGTGCCGGGCGGCGCCCCGTATTATCGACGCCCACCAGTTCCTGATGCTCGAGTTCCCATGCCATCTCCGCAGCCGTCGAGTAGCGATGGTGGGGGTCGCGCTCCAATGCGCGAAACAGAATCTCTTCGACTTCGGGCGCAATCTCCGGGTTCAGTTCACGTGCCGGCGCGGGGTCGTGTAACAAGCGCTCGTTCATCACGGCCAGCGGGTTCGGTCCAACGAATGGCGGTTGGCCTGTCAGCATCTCGTAGAGCATGGCGCCGAGCGCGTACACGTCGCTGCGTTGGTCGCCGCGCTGGCCTTTCACCTGTTCGGGCGAGATGTAGTCGGGCGTGCCCAGAGCGGGCGTCAACGTGGCGTGGGTGATGCGCCGCGCATCTTCCTTCAAGGCGATGCCGAAATCGATAATCTTGACGCGGTCTTGCGCATCGACCATGATGTTTTCCGGTTTCAGGTCGCGATGCACAACGCCATGCTTGTGCATGGTGTCGAGCGCGTCGCAGATGGCCAGCGTCAGCGCGACGGCACGGTCTACCGGCAGCTTCCTTTCAGCATTTAATATCGACCGCAGCAACTGGCCGTCGACCCATTCGATCACCATGTAACGCCGGCTGCGCTCTTCGCCGTCGTAGGTTTTTACGATTCCGGGGTGATCGATCTCCTGGCCGATCTCCTCCTCGCGACGGAACCGTTCGAGCAGGATGGGGTCGGCCTCCATCTCCGGATGCGGCACCTTCACGGCCACCTGTCGCCCGGTGCGCAGATCGGTGGCGCGGAACAGGGTCGCCATGCCGCTGCGCGCAACCTCCGCATCCAGACGGTAATGGTCCAGGGTCTCTCCGGCCGCGAGTTTGGTGGTCACAGAAGCCTGCATCGCATTTTCGATTGTTTCATGCAAATTGTAAGAAATGTGCAAGGAAAGGCCAACGATGCAAGAAAGAGCCGGGCCCGACATTGGAACTCATTATGATGGAAGCATCAATGTCCCGATGGCTCAAATCTGTTGCCGCCTGGCTGGTGCTGGCATCCGCACAATCGCCCGGCGTGGCGCGCGGAATCGTTTCCAAGTCGCATCGCCCACCGCCTGCTCCGCCGCAGGATACTGGGTTCCTGAACCGCAGGATTGAATTGCACGGAATCGGCTATCGATTCCAGGTGTACCTGCCGGAGGACTGGCGGCGCGACGACGGCAAGCAGTGGCCCATCATTCTTTTTCTGCATGGCCGCGGCGAGCGAGGCTCAGAGGGCATGTGGCAAACGCAGATCGGCATCGCCCAGGCTGTGCGCAACCACCCCGACCGGTGGCCGTTTGTCATTGTGATGCCGCAGTGCCCGCAGAACGCGCACTGGACCGATCCCGCCCTGTTGGAGCTGGCCATGGCTACGCTCGATCAGGAGTCTGCGGAATTCCACGGTGATCCCGCGCGCACCTATCTCACCGGGCTTTCGATGGGCGGCTACGGCGCATGGGAACTGGCGCGCCTTCATCCGCATCGTTGGGCCGGGATTGTGATTGCAGCCAGCGGCGTGTTCTGGAGTTACGAGCCGGAGCGCTGGCAGGAGTCTACGATTTTGCCCGCCGATTACGCGCATGCCGTGGGACATACGCCGGTGTGGCTTTTTCATGGCAGCCTCGACCCGGTGGTCGCACCGCGCCAGAGCGAGCTGATGTTCGACGCCTTCAAGGCCGCCCAGGGAAACATCCGCCTTTGGATGTACCAGGGACTGAAGCATGATTGCTGGACCCGCGCTTACGATGAGCCGGATTTGCCGCGATGGCTGCTCGCGCAGCGTATTCCGGAGGCTCCGGAAGTGATGGCGGAGCGCATCGTTGTTCCGCTACATGCTCCGACGATCAAGCTGTCAACGGCGCAACTTGACGCGCTGGCCGGCGAGTACCGCGAGCCCAACGGTAAGGCCATTACAACCATCCTCCGGCAGGGCGACCAGCTTTCTCAAAGGAGCCCGAGCGGCGAAGTGACCGGGTTGGAGGCGGAGACTGCCGATACGTTTTTCCGTCCCAGCGAGACTGCCGGCGCGCTAGCCACTCATCTGACGTTCGAGCGCGATGCCCAGGGGCGAGTGACCGGCTATGTGCTCCGCGACAGCCGGCATGAGGAGCGATGGCTGAAGTTGGCGGCAGGCGGGCGATAGCCGGCGCTCATTGCGCCCATAACAAGTTGGCAATCGAACCCTTCACCGTTCATGCAACCCGCAATCCCTTGAATACCGTCACGGGAGATCCTTCGGCCAGGAATGCAGAGTCTGGCGGACGCTTCAGCACGTTGCCGAGTTCATCGCCGTAGAACCGCGCCGCATCTCCTGAAAACCCGGCGTTCTTTGCCGTCCTGACAAGCCACCGTTGATGTTGCACTTCATATTCGATGCACCCGCCGCCTTTCTGCGCAGCGTATCCCCAGTAGTGTTCTGTGATGAATTGGGCCAGCGAGGCTTCGGCGGGAAGAAATGCGGGTCCCGCGGTTTCAATCCGCATGGAGCACCGGCTCAAGCCTCTTCCCCAGGAGTATTCCGCTTCCGTGAGTCCTTTTTCCGGACCTGCGTTGAACTGATGGGACATTGGCACACGAGAATAATTCTCACCAAACGCAAGTCTGGCCACCGCAGCGACCGCAAGCTTTGGGACTAGCTCCCGTATGAACACCACACCGCGTCGTTGTTGGCGCTTCACGTAGAAGCGGAGATTCACCTCCTCGAAGGAACGGTGAAAAGGGATGGAGAAGCCGGCGAGGCGCGTACTGCCAAACACGAAACCGACGAGACTGACGAACGTTCGCTCTTCGAAGGTGTCCAGCTCCGTACCTTTGGGGAGGAATCGCCGAACCAGGCCGGGATCGACCGAGTAGTTCAGCATCAGCAGGTTACGCCACTCCGCAGTCAGGAACACGCCCGGGTGCTTCACACATCCCTCCCCTCTTGCCGAGCATACCCTTGGCCGCCGGTCTTCCTGCGACGATCTTCCGGAACATTCCGCCTGGCGTTTGCGTATCTGAATCTCGGACATCAGGAGGCGCCATGTATTGCAGCGGTTGTGGTCAGGCAATGGAGCCAGGGCAGGGATTCTGTCCGAAATGCGGGCGCGCGATTTCGCCGATGGTTTTCCCCATGCCCGACCCCCAGTTCGTTTTGGCGAGTTACGCCAGCAAAGTAAGGGTGCTTGGCATCCTGTGGCTCGTTTACGCCGGATTATCGTTGATTCTTGGCTTCGCCGGGCTGGCCTTCGCGAACGCGTTTCTGTCGGGAGCCTTCGGCACCTGGATGCACGGCCCCATGCCGCCGACCTGGGTTTTTCCGGCAATCCTGCACTTTGCCTGGCTGATGCTGGCGCTGCGCGGGATCCTGGCGGCCGTGGCTGGATGGGGCCTGCTGGAGCGCACAGAGTGGGGGCGCATCGTGGCGATCATTGCCGCTATTGTGAGCCTGATCAAGATTCCCTTCGGGACGGCGCTGGGTGTTGCCACGCTGATCATCCTGCTCGGCTACCGGAACAGCATGCTCTACGAGCAGCTGTAAGAGCAGCTCTCAGCTCCCAGCCTCCAGCTTCTAGCTGGTGTGCTTGGGGACTGTCCGAATCTGTATCGACAGCCTCATCTTTTAACGGATTGGAACAGGCTCTCATCCAGCGTTCAGATCGAGCGGCCCTCCGCACGAGCTAGCTAGGAGCTAGAAGCTCTCGTCTACAATCGTTCCATGGCCTTCCCAGTCAGCCGGATGCGTCGTTTGCGCAGGAGTGAATCATTGCGCGCGCTGGTGCGCGAGACCACGCTGGAGCCCGGGGACCTGGTCTATCCGCTGTTCATCTGCCCCGGCAAAGGCGTGCGCACGCCCGTCGGATCCATGCCCGGCGTCTTCAATCTCTCCGTCGACGAAGCGGTGCGCGAGGCGGAAGAGGTGGCGAAACTCGGGATCGCCGGGCTACTGCTCTTCGGACTACCTGAGTCGAAGGATGACCAGGGCACCGGCGCATGGGAAGAAAACGGAATCGTTCAGCAGGCGTTACGCGCCATCAAGCAATCCGAAGCTGCGAAAAAGCTGGTTCTCATCGCTGATGTCTGCCTGTGCGAGTACACAAGCCACGGCCACTGCGGCGTGGTGGTCAAATCGGGCGAGAGTTTTGATGTCGACAACGATCCCACGCTCGAGTTGCTGGCTCGCACCGCCGTCAGCCAGGCGAAAGCCGGCGCTGACGTGGTCGCTCCCAGCGACATGATGGACGGCCGGGTGGCCGCGATTCGCAAGGCGCTCGACGCTGCAGGGCTCGCGCAGACGCCCATCTTGAGCTACGCCTCGAAGTTCGCATCGGCTTTCTATGGGCCGTTTCGCGAAGCGGCCGACTCGGCGCCGCAGTTCGGCGACCGCAGAAGCTATCAAATGGATGGCGCCAACCTCCGCGAAGCGATGCGCGAGATCGAACTCGACCTCGGAGAGGGCGCGGACATGATCCTGATGAAGCCAGCCATGCCCTACCTCGATGTCATTCGCGCGGCCCGCGAGCGCTTCGGCGTGCCCATGGGCGCCTACCAGGTCTCCGGCGAGTACTCCATGCTTCACGCTGCGTTTCAAAAAGGCTGGCTCGATCAGAATCGCGCGATGCTCGAGTCACTGGTGGGCATTCGCCGCTCCGGCGCCGATTTCATCGTGACCTATTTCGCCAAAGACGCGGCCAAGCTGCTGGCCTAGCGCGCATTTCTGCCAAGCCACGCGGCAATGTCAATACCCCCAGAACCGCCGGCCCCCGCAACCAACTGAAAACAGATCGCAAATAGATCGCGGGAAAGTGCAGAGAATCTCTCTGACGTCGCTATCCTGATGTCGGATGAGCGAAAAAGTGTTCCAGCCCGGCTCGAGTTGCGAATGGAGCGACGATTGGAATCACTTCTGTCTCGAGAGGGATTAGCACTCGAAACCTGACTCAGCCTGCAAGTCTTTTGATTTCAGGATTTTCAGTTATAAATGACTGAAAAATAAGGTATTTGGGCGAGAACTGTAGTTCTTAACTCATTCCGCGGGAAGACTTTGTGCAAAATAGCCCCGGGGGGGATGGGGGGGCACCCCGGTACTCAAAGGTAAATAGTCCGCTGCCGGCATCGCTCCGTTCAGAAATCAAGCCTACGTAGAAAGCTGGCTTGCGATACAGCCTTCGAGTATAGCGAAACCAGAGTGGCTGTATACCGAAAGTACCTCGTTCAAGTCGACGCGACCAACAGGGAGCGGCGACCTTGCGCAAAACTCAACAGGCCACACCAACTCTGGTTTCGCTCTAGCAGCTTGGCTTGAAGTTGGGGTTTGTGTTTTCCTTACTAGAACTCCCGCAAGTGCCCACCCATGCTCAAGAAACTCGAAGCCTACTTTGAATTCGCCCGCCTGGGTACCAACTGGCGCACCGAGATTTTGGCCGGCGCGACCACCTTTGTCACCATGGCTTACATCGTGTTGGTGAATCCGGCCATCCTGGCCGATGCCGGCGTGCCCGAGCAGGCGGTCACCGCCGCAACGTGCATCTCGGCTGCCTTCGGCTCCATTCTGATGGGCATTGTCGCGCGGTATCCCATCGCGCTGGCGCCGGGCATGGGCCTGAACGCCTACTTCACCTACACCGTTTGCCTGAAGATGCACGTGCCCTGGCAAACGGCCCTGGGCGCGGTCTTTCTTTCCGGCGTGATCTTTCTCGCCATTACCGCCCTCGGCATCCGGCAGATGATTCTGCGCGCCATCCCCCATCAGCTCTACGCAGCAGTGGCCGGTGGCATTGGCCTTTTCATCGCATTCATCGGATTCCAGCATGCCGGCCTGGTAGTGGGCGACCCGCACACCCTCGTCAGCATGGGCAGCGTCCGCAACCCGACAGCCTATCTCGCGCTTTTAGGGCTGATCCTGATGGTGGCGCTGGAAATCAGGAAAGTGAAAGGCTCGATCCTTATCGGCGTGCTGGCCGTGACCGGCATTGCCTGGGCGATGCACCTTGTGCATTGGACGCCTTCGGCGGGCGGAATTCATGCGCTGGCGGCAACCGCGTTCAAGCTGGACATCAGGGGCGCAGTGAACACGGGCCTGCTCGAGATCATCTTCGTCTTCTTCTTCGTCGATCTCTTTGACAACCTCGGCACGCTGGTGGCCGTCACCAAGCGGGCGGGTTTGATCCAGTCTGATCACTCGATTCCGCGGTTGAACCGGATCCTCTTCGCTGACGCCACAGCAACTGTCTTCGGCTCGTTTACGGGAACCTCGACCGTGACCAGTTACGTGGAGTCCACGGCAGGTGTGGCGGCCGGAGGAAGATCGGGTGTGACCGCGATCGTGACCGGCCTGCTTTTTCTATGCGCGATCGTGGCCGCGCCGTTTATTGGGATTGTGCCTCCGGCAGCCACTGCCCCCGCGCTCATCCTGGTCGGATGCCTCATGCTGGCCGCCATCAACGAAATCCAGTGGAACGATCCGCTGGTTGCCGTGCCCGCGTTTCTCACGCTGGTGCTCATTCCTCTCACCTATTCCATTGCCAACGGCCTTGGCTTCGGCATCATCGCGTGGGCGGTTCTGCACCTGTTGGCCCCGAGAGTAAGGCGGCAGGACTGGCTGCTCTATCTGATTGCAGCGCTCTTCCTGGCCCGCTTTATCTACCTCGGCACAAATTAGAACCTGCTACCATGTTGGCCGATCATCAAAAAGGGGCCCACGATGCACTGGTACAACTATCTGGCTTACTTCTTCGGTGGCGCATTTTTCGCCAACACGCTTCCTCACCTCATCAATGGCGTCTCCGGCAGGCCATTCCAAAGCCCGTTCGCCAAGCCGCCGGGCAAGGGCCTGTCCTCCTCGACTGTGAATGTTTTGTGGGGATTCTTCAATCTCATCGTCGCTTATTTGTTAATCCTATGCGTCGGCAACTTCAGCATTCACGACATAGGTCAGGTGGCTGCAGTGGGCGCGGGCGTTCTGACGATGTCAGTCATGCTTGCCCGTACTTTCGGGCGATTCCATGGCGGCCTGCTCAAAAAGTGATTGACAAGTTCGCTAACCGGCGGCGAGGTTCGTGTCGTGCTCATCGCTGACTTGCAACTAACAAGCAATCCACCCGTCCAAAGAAGAGTGGCCGACGATGCCTGGCCAGTAAATTAGACTCAGTGGATTCGCTGATGCGCATTTCTTCTTCCTGTCGCAACTTGCTCGCTTTCATCAGCGTCGCGGCGGCAACCCACGCCTTCGCGGCAGATGGTTACCGCATTATCCAAACCTATCCCCACGATCCTGGGGCTTATACGCAGGGCCTTGTCTACGTGGACGGTCATCTCTACGAGAGCACCGGTTTGAATGGGCGATCGTCGCTGCGCATGGATGACCTGGAAACCGGGCGCGTACTGCAGTCGGCGCCCCTGTCGGACAAATACTTTGGCGAGGGGCTTGCCGCATGGGGCAGTACGCTGGTTCAGCTCACGTGGCAAGCGAAGATTGCCTTCGTCTACGACCGCTTCAGCTTCCGCCTGCTGCGCACTTTTCATTACGACGGCGAAGGCTGGGGATTGACGCAGAATGGACGTAACCTGATTTTGAGCGACGGCACAGCCACTCTCCGGTTTTTCGATCCGCAGACTTTTCGCGAGGTCAGGCGCATTGTGGTCAAGGATCAAGGGGCGCCGGTGACTCAACTCAACGAACTCGAATACGTACGCGGAGAGATTTACGCCAACGTCTGGCACACCGACCACATCGCCCGCATCTCGCCGGCCACAGGCAGCGTCCTTGGCTGGATCGACCTCACCGGCCTTCTGCCACAAGATGAGCGCTCCGACCCCGAGGCCGTGCTCAATGGCATCGCCTACGACGCGGCACACGACCGGCTCTTCGTGACCGGGAAGCTTTGGCCCAAGCTGTTTGAGATCAAGGTCGTCCCGGAACAGGCCAAACTCGCCCCTGCCCACCACGCCAAATAGCATTTTGGAATTCCCTGCCCGCGGAGCGATGGTCGTCACAGTACGGCTTTCCTTTGACCGCGTATACTTTCCGGCTAGTTAGAGTGATCGCACTATGGACGCCATAGATCCTTCATCATTCCTGAGCTCGAGCACACTGCAGAACGCGGCTGTGCTCACGATCGTGTTGGCATTCGCCGGTTACCTTGTCACCTTTATGAGCAATCGCATGATGGCGCGCCACGCTGACCGGCTGCGCCTGGTGAACCAGCGCCTGAATGAGTTCTATGGCCCCCTCTACGTGGCCACGGTCGCGGGCAACATTGCCTACAATGCGCTGCTCAAAAAGCAGGGCAAAACGCAGTGCCATCCCATTCGCGACGAGGACCTGAAGGAGTGGATGCTGTGGATGAAGGCCATCTTCATGCCGCTCAATGATGTCCGCGAGAAACTCATCATCGAGAATGCTCACCTGATCGTCGAGGAGCAAATGCCGCAGTGTCTTCTTGACTTTGTGACCCACGTGGTCGGCTACAAGGCGCTGCTCCTGAAGTGGGCCGACGAAGATTACACCGAACGGCGTTCGATGATCGGCTGGCCGCCCGAGTTCGATGTCTACGTTACCAACTCCTACCAGGCCCTGAAAGCCCAGCAGACGCGCCTTTTGCACAGCGCGTTGTGGCGGCTTTGGCATCGGGCGAACGGGCGCAAAGGCAAGTAGCTGCTGCGGCACGAACACTCACACTGTCATCACAGGATTCAGCGATGTGACCTGCGCCACGGCCTTCGTCAGGCGCGCCTCGTGCGGGCGGCAGCCTCTATATTCTGCGCGCGTGTAGATATGCTCGACTCTCTCGACAAGGTAGGCGCCGGCAAGAAACTCTTCGGTGTCATTCCCCGGCAGCAGGATCACGTCTCCTGCGTGCGGCAGAGAATGCAGCCTCTCCAGGGGTACGAGGTTGATGCAGGTTCCGTCTCCGGCCACGAATTCCACGCAGTTCAGGCTGTGCAGCTCTCCCTCGCGCGCCCTCCGCGCCTCGCGCCGCGCCTTGAACGATTCATAATAGGCTCCCGCCATGACGGGCAGCCCGATCATGAAGCCGACGACGCTCGCGTACTGCGCAATGATTGAGAACCAATGGTGGTTCATGTCGCACAACGCCTCCAGAACGAAGTTACGTCAATTCCCGGATGACTCAAGAGTAACCGGAAAGCGTGTGCCCGGTATCGCAGGTCTGGCTATTGCCCGACCGCTCGAGGTTGGCTCCCCTTATGCGGGCACACTCAGCGCAAGGCTCTTCCACAGCCGCAGCGAAGGGCTGGACTGATTGATGGTGTAGAAGTGCAGCCCGGGCGCGCCGTTCTTGAGCAGGGTCTCGCACAGGCGCGTCACCACGCTTAGCCCGAAGTCGAGAAGTGCCGCCTTATCGTCCTGCAGTTCTTCGAGGCGCAACCGCACCCACCGCGGCAGGTCGGCTCCGCAGCCGTTACAAAAGCGCATCGTGTTGGCGTGGCTGGTGATGGGCATGATCCCAGGCACGATCGGAATCGTGATGCCGGCCTTCGCGCAACGCTCAATGAAGTCGAAATAGGCGTCTGCGTTATAGAAGAGCTGCGTGAGCGCCGCGTCGGCGCCCGCCTCCACTTTGCGGCGGAAATTATCGAAGTCTTCGCTGGGACGATTGGCCTGCGGGTGCATCTCGGGATAGGCGGCCACTTCGATTTTGAAGGCGTTGCCGTGCTCGGCGCGAATAAAACGGACCAGCTCGTTGGCGTAGTGGAATTCGCCGGGAGCTGAGGCACTCATAGCCGTGGCTGGCAAATCGCCGCGCAGGGCGACGATGCGCTTGACACCCGCTTCGCGATAACGTTGAAGCTGAGCGGCGATGTTGGCGTGAGTGGAACCAACGCACGTGAGGTGTGGCGCGACTTCGACGCCGGTGTGCTCCAAAACTGTTAACAGCGTCTCGTAGGTGCCTTCCTGGCCGGAACCGCCCGCGCCGTGGGTGACGGAAAAATAGTCGGGCCGCACTGCGGCGAGCTGCGCGACAGTTGACGGCAGCTTCGCTTGTGCCTCCGGCGTGCGCGGCGGAAAAAGCTCGAACGAAAATGTGAGCGGCGAACTCATAATTCAGGGACCAAGGGACCAAGAGAACGAGGGACTGAGGATGCTTTCTTGTTCCCTGGGTCCCTCGCTCCCTTGTTCCCTGCCTTTTAGTATCTGTAATTCTCGGCCTTGAACGGACCATCCACAGGCACGCCAATGTAGTCGGCCTGCTTCTCAGTGAGCTTCGTCAGCTTCACGCCGATCTTTTCGAGATGCAGCCGCGCAACTTCTTCGTCCAGCTTTTTGGACAACGTGTAAACGGCCACCTTGTAGCTATCCCGATTCTTCCAGAGGTCGATTTGCGCCAGCGTCTGGTTGGCGAAGCTGTTCGACATGACGAAGCTGGGATGGCCGGTCGCGCAGCCCAGGTTCACCAGTCTGCCCTCGGCCAGGATGAAAATTGCGTGTCCGTCGGGGAACGTGTACTTGTCCACCTGCGGCTTGATGTTCGTCCTGGTCACGCCCGGCGCACCGTTCAGCCGGTCGATCTGAATTTCGTTGTCGAAGTGGCCGATGTTACAGACAATGGCCTGGTCCTTCATCTTCTGCATGTGTTCGAGGGTGATGATGTCGGTGTTGCCCGTGCAGCTCACATAGATATCGCCGCGGCCCAGCGTGTCTTCGACCGTGGTGACCTCGAAGCCTTCCATCGCCGCCTGTAGCGCGTTGATGGGGTCGATCTCTGTGATCACTACGCGCGCACCCATGCCGCGCAGCGAGTGGCTGGAACCCTTGCCCACGTCGCCGTAGCCGCAGATCACTGCAACCTTTCCCGCCACCATCACGTCAGTAGCGCGCTTGATGCCGTCGGCCAGCGACTCACGGCAGCCATAAAGGTTGTCGAACTTCGACTTGGTTACTGAGTCGTTCACGTTGATGGCAGGAACCAGCAGCTTGCCTTGCTCCATCATCTTGTAGAGCCTGTGCACGCCGGTGGTGGTCTCTTCGGAGACGCCGCGCCAGTCTCTTACAACGTCGTGCCAGTGCTGCTTGTCCTCGGCAAACACTTTCTTCAGCAGGTCCTTGATCACCTGCTCTTCGTGATTGCCTGAGGGTGTGTCGACCCACTTGTCGCCGTTCTCAAGTTCATAGCCCTTGTGGATGAGCAGCGTTGCGTCGCCGCCGTCATCAACCACGAGTTGCGGCCCCTTGCCGCCTTTGTGCGTCAGCGCGCGATAGGTGCTCTCCCAGTAGTCCTCGAGCGACTCGCCCTTCCAGGCGAAGACCGGAACACCCGCCGCCGCAATTGCCGCTGCCGCGTGGTCCTGCGTGGAGAAGATATTGCAGCTAGCCCAGCGCACTTCGGCGCCCAGGCTCGCGAGGGTCTCGATCAGCACCGCTGTCTGAATGGTCATGTGCAGCGACCCGGTGATTCGCACACCGGCCAACGGCTTCTCCGCCGCGTACTTGTTGCGGATCGCCATCAGGCCCGGCATCTCCTGTTCGGCGATGATGATTTCCTTTCGGCCCCAATCGGCCAGGCTCAGGTCGGCTACTTTGTACTCGATCTCAGGCTTGCCGGTTTTCGTTCCTTCCAGGGTTGCTGTTGCCATGAACATCTCCTCATATCGACGTATCGTGATATATTGATGTTTACCAGAAGTTCGTTATGTCGTCAATCGTCAGAACGTTAAAGGTCGTCGCCGATCAAAACCGGCTCCGTATCTTATTGCTTCTAAAGAGCGAAGAGCTCTCTGTCGCCGAACTGCAGGAGATTCTGGCGATGGGCCAGAGCACGATTTCCACGCACCTGTCGCAGCTCAAGCAGGCAGAACTGGTCGAGGATCGGCGCATCGGCAAGAACAATCTGTATCGCCTGAGTACCTCCAGCACGGTTGAGCTTTTGGACGAGCTGCTCGCCTTAGCGACAGCCGAGATTCCCGAAGCCGCCGCCGACCAGTCCGCCATGCGCCGCGTGGTGAAAAAGCGGCAGGACAGGACGCGTGCGTTTTTCGACAGCATCGCCGGCCGCCTGGGTAAGGATCACGTTCCAGGGAAATCGTGGAAGAGCCTGGCCGAGGCGATGCTGCACCTGATGCCGCCGATGGTCGTCGCCGATCTGGGCGCAGGCGAGGGCGCCTTTGCTTTGCTGCTCGCACAGCGGGTCAAGAGAGTGATCGCCGTTGACTCCTCTGCCAAGATGATCGAGGTGGGCCGCGAGCTTGCCGCGCGCCACGGCGTGAAAAACATTGATTACCGACTGGGCGACATGGAGGAGATTCCGATCGCTGCGGGCGAAGTCGATCTCGTCTTCTTTTCGCAATCACTCCACCACGCGCTGCATCCCGGTCGCGCGCTTACAGAGGCCGCGCGAATTCTCGCGCCCGGCGGTCGAGTCGTCGTCCTCGATCTGCTGAAGCACCGCTTTGAAGAGGCGCGCGAGCTTTATGCCGATGAGTGGCTCGGCTTCAGCGAAGCGGAGCTCGAAGCAATGCTTCAGGGCGCCGGCTTCGCCAATGTCGAAGCTATGGTCGTGGACAAAGAACCGGAGACGCCGGAGTTTCAGACGCTGCTCGCTGTTGCGAATATGCCAGCGTGAACGCCTGGCGTGTCGCGGCAGTGGAACGCTAATCGTTTCCTAAACAGCTGCTCCAGTTTTGCCTGAAGCGCGCGGCCCTACGCCCTGGCTTCGTACACGATGTTGAAGGGCGTTTCGGTAGCCCGCCTGAACCTTGAAAAACCCGCCGCGGTAATTACGTCGTGAATCCTCGCTTCACCAGCCTGTGCGCCGAGGCAGAGCCCAACTTCCTGAGATCTCGAGCAGGGCGTGCAGAGGAGCGTCGAAAACGAGTAGTAGACTCGCCCAACAGGATTCAGGTTGTCCTTGAGCTCATCGTTGGCAAAAGGCTCGACGATCATCCAGGTACCGCCCGGAGCCAATGACTGATGCACATGCTTTGCTGCCCCAACCGGGTCACCCATATCATGCAGACAATCGAAGACCGCGACAAAGTCGTATCCCTTGCCGGGAAATTCTTTAGCCTTCGCTATATCGAAGGTGACGCGGCCGGTGAGACCTTCTTTCTTCGCCTTTTCGCGCGCGGCCTCAACCGATTTGTCGTGATAGTCAAAGCCAAAAAATTCAGACTTGGGAAAAGCTTTGGCCATGAGCAGCGTTGACGATCCGGTACCACATCCCACATCCGCGACGCGCGCACCGCTTTCCAGTTTCCCCTGCACGCCATCGAGAGCCGGAATCCAGGTACTCACCAGATTCGCGGCATAACCTGGCCGGAAGAACTTCTCACACCCGTGAAAGACGCCATCTGCGTGTTCGTGCCAGCCCATCCCAGCGCCTGTGCGGAACGACTCGGCAATCCGCGGAACCGCGGCGAGGGATCCGAGCGCCAGCTCAAAGGCGCCAGGCAAATAGGCAGGACTATCTTCCGAGGCGAGCGTAAACGCCTGTTCGGGCGTAAGGCTGAATCGGTGCGTGGTTTCGTCGTAAGTGATGTATCCCCCGGCCGCCTGAGACGCCAACCACTCGCGCAGATACCGCTCGTCGGTTCCCGTTTTCTTCGACAATTCTGCGGAGGTTGTCGGACCCTCGGCAAGGGCCTTGTACAAACCCAGTTTTTCGCCAATGACGACCATCCCGGCATGAACAGATGCGCCGAGATCGCCAACAAATTTCCCCAGGAATGCGTTCAATTGATCCATGTTGATGGTGGGAGCTTGCGCAGTGCTCATAACGACCTCCTCGTTTTGCGATTTCAAAAGACCCCGGAACGGGCGCGGGCGGGGAAGAGACTTGCCCTCGTTCCATAAGATCGTAATTTTCTGACGCAAATATTGTGAAAGTCAAGCGCAAATCGTTACATCGACGTAAGGGGTGTTACAACATTCAGATCGCGCTTCAACTCCCCATACGGGGGTCCCGCGCATCCACAAAGCTCAATACCAGAACTTGAGCCGCGGCCAATCGGCGGCGAACGAGCGCTTCCGGCCGCGAAGCCAGAAATAGTGCTTGTGCTCGTAGTTCATCGTCCATGGCGCGTCAAACGGGCCCAGGTCAATCACTTCGGCGTAATCGTTGGTGTATTCTTCTCGACTGCTGCCTAGGGTGAGCACCGACTCGCCGGTATAACCGTTCCATCTCCAGTAGAAGTAATTATTATGGCCGCTGATTGCCGTGGGCAGGCCGTATTTGCGGCCGAGAATGTTCAAGGCGCTTGCCTCGCCGTAGTTGTCACAGAAAATCGCCGTATGTGCGCGGACGGCGGGAGGCAGAGCGTCGTATCGGTCGGCAAAGCCTTCGACCATCTGCGGCCAACCGAAGCGGTCGGAGAGAATCTGCGGCAGCGGGCTGGTGAACTTTTCCATCCTCGCCGAATCGGGCGCGACGGGTGCGGTGTAGACGTTGTATTTATCCGGCGGCAGGATGGTCAGTGTGATGGGGCCCGTAGCGAAGATCGCCACCCCGACAACAATTGTATAGGTAGTCACCAGCCAGGAGCGGCGGACGAGTTGGGCGAAGCCGGCAGCGCCCCCCGCGAACAGAACCGGGTAGATGGGTGCGAGGTAATAATGCTTGGCGTGCATGGCCATCATCATCCCGAGGAAGAACAGGTAAGTGAGGGGGACGAAGCGCCAGGCGCGAGCCTTCGCAGAGAAACCGAGCCAGACAAGTCCGCCGATCCAGAGCGGAGCGGCGGAATAGAGCAGCACCTGGACCTGCTGGAAGAGGAAGACCGGCGGCGAATGCTGAAGGTTTTTGTCGGTGTGTGAAACGGTGTTGAGAAACTCGTAGGTGGGAAAGTGATGGGCCCACTCCCACACAAAATTTGGAAGGGCGATAAGAATCAGGACAGCAACACCGCCAGCGCAGGCACGAGACCAGAGGATGCGGCGCTGCTGGCTGAGCAGCAAACCGGCGAGAAGCGCAATGAGGAAAAATACAGTCGAGTGTTTGTTCTCGATACCCAGCCCTGCCAGCAGTCCGAAGAGCAGCCAGGCGCTGGGCCTGGCAGAGCCATCGGCCATGCGCAGGACAAAGAAAAGCGCGCCCATCCAGAAACAGGGCTCAAAAGAGTTCATCGAGAGGTAATTCGATGTGCCCAGGAAGACTGGAGCTACCAGCACGCAAGTCATGGCCAGGATTTGCGCAGGCCTGCGGCCGCCAAACTGCCAGGTGAGCAGGCCGGTGAGCCCGACTGTGACGCCGGCCGCCAGGAAGCTGAAGACGCGATCGCCGGTGGGCGAGATGCCAAAAAGCAGCTCGGCCAGCCGGGCCTGCAGCGCTACCATCGGCGGCTGATCGACGTAGCCCCAAGCGAGATGATGGCCGCAGACGAGAAAATACATCTCATCGCGGAAAAAGCCATACCCGAGATGGGCGCCCCACAGAGAGCTTCCCAGATGGACGAGGAAGGTGAGCGCAACAAAAATGCCGGCGGGCGCCAGCGCTGCGTTCGAAGGCATTCTGTTGGCGATTTGCAGCTCAGTTTGCGCCAACGTGCTTGCCTCCTCGGCTGACTGGTATGCGGCCCCTCGCAGGCGCACAGCGAGGCAATAAGCGAATGGATAGGAGGGCCAATCGCCGGAAATTGGTAAAATCTGCTTCAACCCCATATTCTAAACGGGGTTCTCCACGGGCGAAGTGGAAGCTGTTGGATTCACCGGCTGCACGCTCTCCATCAATCCGAATTCAAAAGGACCTTGATCGGCTGCATGGCCCCCACACTCACGTTTACGGGATTTGTATGGAAGAATCTGCAACGGCGGCGGCTCAGGACTTTCCTGACGCTATGCGGAATCGGCATGGCTGTCGGCGCGTTTGTGGGCCTAGTAGGCTTTTCTCGCGCATTCGAACAGCAGTGGATGCGGATCTACTCCTCGAGCGGCATCGACATCACCGTCATCCGGGGAACCTTTGTGAATACTTCGCTGAACGAATCTGCAGCGGCAAAGATTCGCAGCATGCCAGAGGTAGCTGAGGCCGCGCCCATGATCTTTAACGTAATGGATCTGACTCCGGATGTGACGGCTCTGGTTTACGGCTGGAAGGCCGATTCCTTCGAATTCAGTTCGCTGCAGATTCTCTCAGGGAAGCGCTTTAGTGACGGAGATTCCGAGGTGATGCTCGGCGATTTGTTGGCTCAGGATCTGAAAAAGAAGCCAGGAGACACGCTTGAGATTCAGGGCACGCCTTTTACTGTGTCCGGCATCTACCACGGCGCATCCTCGCTTGAAGCGGATGCGCTCATCATGCCTCTGGACCAATTGCAGCAACTGACCAGTTTGCAGGGCAAGGCGTCAACGATTCATGTGCGGCTGCGACCGGCTCCGCGCGGGGAATCGTGGGATCAGTATATGAAACACACGGAGGCTGAGATCGACGCCGCCGCCCCGGGGCTCCGTGCTGTTCCAGCGGCAGAGCGCGCCAGTGACAATCAGATTGTGAAGATGGCCCACGCTTCCGCATGGGGAACCTCTGCGCTTGCCATCATCATCGGTATTCTGGGCATCGCAAATACCATGGTGATGTCGGTCTTCGAGCGCACCAAGGAGATCGGCGTCCTCCGCGCCATAGGTTGGAAGCGGTGGCAGGTGCTGGTGCTCATCCAGCTTGAAGCAGCCATGCTCGGCCTGTGCGGGGGAGTTCTAGGCATCATCGTGGGATGGTGCGCGCTGCGTGTGCTGTCGGCTTTGCCCCAGACTGCAAGCTTGATCTCACCTTCACTGCGATGGCCGCTGCTCGTGGAAGCAATGGGAATCGCAGTGCTTGCCGGCTTGATTGCCGGGGCGCTGCCGGCATGGCGCGCCGGGCGCCTTTCTCCGATGGAGGCACTTCGGCACGACTAGATATGCCAGGATCTTCAGCTAGCTTTGCTCCGCCTCCAGCAATCTCTCCTTACGGTCCACTCCCCAACGGTAGCCGGTGAGCGATGCGTCAACGCCCACGACGCGATGGCAGGGTACGAGAATAGCCACGCGATTGGTGGCACAGGCGCGGGCGACGGCACGTGTAGCTTTGGGATTGCCCATCTCGCGAGCTAATTGGCTGTAACTGCGAGTCTCGCCGCGGGGAATCTGCCTGAGCGCCTGCCACACGCGAAGCTGAAACACGGTGCCACGCAAGTCAAGCCGCTCCGTGGGCACCTGCGGCGCGGCAGGCTTTCGAACCAGGTCGTTGCCTTCGCGGACGCTCGCGAGCGCCGTATCAATCCAACGTGAAATCGACGGATCGCGGCGAGTGGTGGCAGAAGGAAACTCGGCGAGCAGCGTGGATTCGGCCTCGGCCCTTGTGGCTGCAAGCGAAAGCCAGCAGAGGCCGCGCTCCGTCGCCCCGACAATCATCCAGCCGAATGGAGTGCGCGCGGAGGCGTAGCCGATGCGCTCTCCTTTGCCGCCCTGCGCAAAACGTGCAGGAGTCATCCCAAGTTGGTTTCCTTCATAGGCGCGGCTCGACGAGCCGAAGCCGGCTCGATAAATCGCATCGGTC
>OKRB01000086.1:206654-269762 GCA_900290245.1 Candidatus Sulfuritelmatomonas gaucii
GAGCCGAAGCCGGCTCGATAAATCGCATCGGTCACGGGTTCCCCTTTCTTGAGCGCGGCGCGCAACGTTCCCGCACGCAGCGCACGTTGATATTCAAGTGGGCTCACACCCATTTCGCGCTTGAAGAGCCGCTGCACGGTGAAGGGGCTCTGGCCGGCGACGCGACCGAGTTCGTTGAGGCGCACCGGCCGATCGAGATGCGCCTCGATATGCTTGCGCACTCTCGCCAGAACATCAGTCCGGCCCGGCGCTTCCGGATGACATCGCATGCACGGCCGAAATCCCGCCGCCTGAGCTTCGGCAGCCGTTGTGAAGAAGCGCACGTTCGCGCGCAGCGGCCGCCGACTCGCGCAGTTCGGCCGGCAAAAGACGCCGGTCGTCGTGACGGCGTAGAAAAATTGCGCCTCATGGTCGCGGGCAAGAAGCTGCTTCCATGCGAAGTCCGGATCGACCACGGGACTCGTCGCAGCTGTTGGAGTGGAGACTCTGGGCATCGTATTCACTTCTGCGAATTGTGTTGCTATCAGCGCGTTGCTACTCATGGGAATCATAGTCGCTCATCGCTGATCGCTGCGCACTCCGATTCTTGCGTGTAATTCCTTTTCTCCCTTGAGCGGCCACCAATTGTGGCAGACATCGATTTCGTGTCCACGGGAAATTCAGCCTTATGGGCTAAGCGACGTGTATGCTCGATGTGCGGACAAGATCGAGGATTGACTCCCGGCTAGCCGGTCAGGACGACGGCGAAGCAGTCAGCCTGATCGATGGAGGCATCGCCATGTCATTCAAGTCACTCGCTGTAACCGTCGCTCTCGTGTTTTCATTTGCGGGCCTCGCCCTCGCGCAGGCCAGCGGTCCATACCAGGTCCAGAAGATCCAATTGGTTGGCGGCGACGGAGGATTCGACTATGTGACGGCCGATCCGGACGGACGCATTTTGTACGTGGCGCGCTCCGGGCCTGCGGGACACATTGGAGTCTTCAACCTCGACACGCTGGCTCAGGTAGGCGACATTCCAGGTACGAGCGCGCACGGCGGCGCGGTGGATACAGCGACTGGCCACGGATTCGCAACCTCAAAGCCGGTGACGATGTTCGACGCAAAGACCTTCGCGATCATCAAGAAGATCGACGTCGAGGGCAATCCAGACGGCTATCTGAACGACCCCTACAATCACCACTTCTACATCCTTAGCCACTCCGAGCCGAATATCACCGTCCTTGACGACAAGGATGGCTCGATCCTCGGGACCATCAACATCGGTGGCGCGCCGGAGGAGGCAGCGACCGACGGCCGCGGGAAAATCTACGTCGATATCGAAGACAAGGCGGCGATTGCCGTAATCGACGCCGACACCATGAAGATGGTTGGCCGCTACGACGTGTCGAGCCATGGTGGAGGCTGCGCGGGCCTTGCGCTCGATGCCAGGAACAACATCCTCTTCGCCGCTTGCCGCGAGAAGAACAACATGATTATTCTCTCGGCCAGCGACGGCCACATCATCACCGACCTGCCTACTGGCATGGGTTGCGACGGTGTCACCTTCAATCCCGAGACGATGGAAGCTTTCAGTTCGCAGGGCGATGGTACGATCACGGTGGTCAAGGAGGACTCGACCACAAGTTTTGCCGTGGAGCAAACGGTATTCACTCCAGCGCGAGCCAAGACCATCACGCTCGATACCAAGACCGGCAATCTTTACCTGATCACGGCCGAGTACGGACCAACGCCCGCCGCTCCCGCTCCGCCTGCTCCGCCTGCGGCGCCGACCGGCTTGACGGCAGGCACGCCTCCGCCGCCTGGCGGCTCGACTGAAGGTCGTCCGGCATTCATGCGCGGCCCGCGCCCGCCGATGATCCCGCATTCGTTCCAGATTCTCGTGGTGGGCAAGGAGTAAGCATCGACGCGGCCACCGGCTCGCGGGCAGCGCCCAGGGTGCCACTATCGCGATTGCATCTGTTGCAACAGCGCTTCGGCGCGGGCGAGGTCTTCTTCTGTATCCACGCCGATGGTGTCTCTCGGGGCATCTGCCACGTAAATCGTGATCCCATTTTCGAGAAAGCGCAGTTGCTCAAGCCGCTCGAGTTTTTCGAGAGGCGAAGGCGGCAGCAACGCAAAGTGCTCGAGCGCAGCCCTGCGGTAAGCGTAGATGCCGAGATGCTTGCGGTAGCCGGTGAAGCCGGTGCCGTCGCGGTCAGCGGGAATGGTTGCGCGGGAGAAGTAGAGCGCGCGGCCGTCGAGAGCGGTGACGACTTTGACGGCGTTGGGATTGGTGAACTCCTCGGGCGGGCAGGGCACGGCGAGCGTGGTGATATCGACCTCGGGCCGTTCGAATAGGCGAAGCAGCGGGGGGAAGAAATCAGGCGTGAGAGTAGGTTCGTCGCCCTGGATGTTGACATAGATGTCGGCGTCGATCTGGCGGGCCACTTCCCTAACCCGGTCGCTGCCGCTCGGGCAGGCCGACGAAGTCATCATGAAGGGAATCTGGCGTTCGCGGCAGGCAGAGGCGACTTCCTCTGCGTCGGTGGCCACGACAACCGGCTCCATGAGGCCGCTTGCCTTTGCCGCGCGCCACACCCACTCCACCATGGGCCGACCGGCAATCGGTCGCAGCACCTTCCGGGGCATCCGCGTGGACTGAAGCCGAGCAGGAATCACGGCCGCGATGCGCAGGGCGATCATGAAGTCGAGTTTATATGCAGCGCGCGGGTGCGTTGTGCGGCGCGCTCAGTCAGCAATCGACTGCAGCGCAGTATGGGCGTGGGCCAATCCTTCGGCGGCTGCCTCGGGGCTTTCGCTCTGGCGATCGGCGTGGATGAACTCGACTTGCGTGAGGCCGATGACGCCGAGAATCGAGCACAGGTAGGGCTCCTGATGATCGAGGGCGTGGAAGGGCGATCCTGTTGGATACGCGCCGCCACGCGCCGTGAAGACGTAGACCCTTTTGTCGGTCGGTACAAGCGGAGCCACACCACGCGGTGTAAAAGCGAAGGTGCGGCGTTCGCGCACAATCAGGTCGATCCACGCCTTCAGCGAGGCGGGGATCGAAAGGTTCCACATGGGCGCGCCGAGCACGATAACGTCGGCGGCAAGCAGTTCATCTACGAGGCTGTCAGAGCAGGCGAGGGTTTGTTTTTGCGCGGATGTGAGCGCCGCGGGCGCGGTAAAGAAAGCCTCGACCGTGGCTTCGTCGAGGTAGGGGAAGTTTTCCAGTGAAGTGTTGTGGTGGATGATTGTGCCGCCAGGGTTTTGCTCCTTCCACTTCGCGACGAAGGCAGCGGTAAGACGGCTGGAGACCGATGTGCAGCGGGGACTGGAGTCGATATGCAGGAGGGTGGGCATTGATGCGCTCCCTGATAAGGCTGGCGTAGAGTAATACAGCCATTTTCGCAGGAGGAGTTGGGTGCGCCGGGCGTTTGACCTGCCAATGCAGCCCCCGTATCATCGAAGTTGGCTCCTGAGCGCGGATTCGCCCCGAGCCACCTCCCGGCGGAGTAGCTCAGTTGGTTAGAGCGTGGGATTCATAACCCCAAGGTCGGCAGTTCGATCCTGCCCTCCGCCACCATCACTGCGTGGGGCAGTCGCTCGCTAAATGCTCGCACAAGCGGTGCTGCCAACTAAAGATATATGGCCGTTCGTCCTCCTCGGCGGACTTAGGCTTTTGCCTGCGGACTCAAACGACCTCATGGCGGATCAAGTTCGAACTCGAACTCCGAAACTCCGCAATCAGACCGGTTTCATAAGTTGATTTCGGAACACTGGCCTGCCATCCCCGCGCTTCACGCACGGACTCATCGGCGACTGAACACGCAGAATTCTACTTCGACTCGCCTGTCGTTCCCAAGGCAACATGCGGCCAACCTCCGTTCCAGGTGATCGTAGAAACCTGGAGCGCTGGTCTTCCAGTTTGTGCGTCGTAGGCGTGAAAGACCATCACATTGCCTCCCGCTTTTTGAAGAATCGACTCGCCGCCCGGTCCCAGCCATCGGGTATTACCGACAAGCAATTGCGTGCCGCCGCCGGACAGCATCTGTTTATTGTCTGCGTCGAAATACGGGCCGGTCACTTTGTGAGAACGGCCGACCATGATGCGGTAGGTACTGTGGATTCCGCGGCAGCAAAGATCGAAGGAGACAAACAAATAATAGAAACCCCGGTGCCGAACGATGAATGGCGCTTCGATCGCCTCCCAGTTCGGTGGTAATCCGGGCTTCGGTGGTTCAGCGTTTTCAGGCTTGGCCCGCGATGCCAGCGCATAAAGGGTCGGATCCGATGCGGCGAGTTTGCCCGTTGCCGCGTCGATGCGCCGCATTTTGATCCCACTCCAAAAGCTGCCAAAGCTCAACCATGGTTGACCCTTTTCGTCGAGAACAATATTTGGATCGATTGCGTTGAAGTCGTCTGTCTCAGTTGACTTCAATACGAACCCCTCGTCCTTCCATGCATAACGTGGGCTTTTGGGATCGAGGGTCACGTTGGTCGCCAGTGCGATGCCGGAGGTGTTGGCCCCAAAAACGGAGTATGCGTAGTAGAGATGATAGGCGCCATGAAAGTAGGAGATATCCGGCGCCCACAAT
Source organism: Candidatus Sulfuritelmatomonas gaucii (assembly GCA_900290245.1). Lineage (GTDB taxonomy): Bacteria > Acidobacteriota > Terriglobia > Terriglobales > Acidobacteriaceae > Telmatobacter > Telmatobacter gaucii. Next base: position 211,232 of record OKRB01000086.1, read on the forward strand.
TCTCTCGTGCGCGGGCTAGATTCATGAATCCACGCGGGTATTTCCGCAAAGACGTGCCCGCACTGCTTCCAATCAGTCAGGTTTTTTGAGCAGCGCACAGCAAACTGTCCACCATCGGGCGCTTTGCCTGTCGCAAAAACGTAATAGGTGTCACCCTCCATCGCGATCGAAGGGTCATGCGTGAACTGGTAGTCCCCGCTCAAGGCAAGCGCTTTGGGCTCCTGGCTCCTGAGCACCAGAGCAATCATGAAAAGCAGCAGCACTGCAATAACGCGCAACTGGAACATTGAATTCTCTCCATATTCGATTCAACCGGCTACGAGGTGGCGCGTTTGCGGAGTTTGGACTTCCTTGCTCAGTTGATCAAATGGTTGATCCTCAGCATAAACTGGCGACCTTACGCGCCACATCGGCATTTCCAAAAAGCCTGCATCGCGGAACGGCAGAAATGGTCCGAGGCCGCTCCATCAATCAGTCGGGCATTGCAAAAAGCTGCATGTCGCCTTGAGTCTTCGGCAGGTCGCTAAACTTCGCGATGCGGAATTCGGCCCAGTAACCCAGCCATCGCGGATCGGACTGAAGCGCTGCGCCCAGGCGCTGAATCACTTCTCTGCGAACCTTTGCGTATTCAGGTTTGTCGATCAGGTTCGTTGCATCCTCGGAATCCAGGTCAAAAAGCTCGTCAACTTTCGAAGTGCAGTTGTAGGAATAAAGGTAGCGACGGCCATCGGAAGCGCGGTGCTGGATGCCGCAATCGAAGTTGACGCCGACGTGCCATCCTCCGAAGAAGAGCACTGTCCGGTCCTCCTCTCCGTGGCCGCTCTCGATCGCCGGCAAAAGCGAAATACCATCGAATTTGGCCTCTGGACGGATGCCTGCGAAGTCGAGGATGGTTTGGGAGAGGTCGAGAAGCGAAGCGGGAGATTCTACCGTAGCTCCTCGCGGAGGTTTCGCGTCGGGAAGCTTGAAAACCATTGGCACGCGGACAACATCAGGATGAAGATATACACCTTTATCCACGATTGCGCGACGCCCGTTCATTTCTCCATGGTCTGAAATAAAGGCGATGAGCTTGTTGTCGTAAAGTCCGAGCTCCTTAAGGCGCGCAAAGTGGGCTGCCGATTTCATAAATCGGATTCGGCGAGTAGCCATCGTCCATTTCGAACGGCCCCATCGCCATCATCACAGAATAGGATCCCGTCTGGCCATGGTCCTCGTCGCCCACGTAGCCGGCAGGCTCGGCGAAGTAAGAATGTTCCATCACCGACAATCTCTATTGTTCGATCGTCCGCGGCGGTTTCACGCCGGCGAGGTCGTGGCACATCGGCTGGCTCTCTTTTTGTCGAAGTAACAGCCCAGGAAACCGCGCGGTTGGCAACGACCATTTCGATCGAACGGAAGCAAAGCGCCTAACGATTGCACTTCAGGCGACCCGACGGCAGCGATGGCCAGGTAATCATCTCCTTCGGCCCGGTCAGTTGGCCGCGCAGACGCGAACTGCCGGCGGAATCTTGAGTCACCACCAAGAAAGCACGAGCCGTCGGCGGATAGAATCCTAGCTTCCAACTCACAGGTCACAGCCCTTCGCCCGCTCCACGGCCACCCGCCAATTTATCGTCAAGTCTCTGCGATCCAGCATGTTACAATTTGCCCACACTGAAGCCGATGAACGAGCATTCCCCGCAATCTGAAACATCGCTGGAAGTGATTGCCCCTGACAGCTCCCGGGAGTTTGTCACGGTCGCTGAGTCGCCCTTCAATATGGGGCGCGGCAGCGACGGGGATAACCTTTTGCAATTTTCCGATGGGCGCATCTCGCGCAAGTGCGCAGCCATCGTTAAGAATGGCTCCGGCTACCGGCTTGAAGACCGTGGAAATCGCTATGGCCTCTATGTGAACGGCTCCAGAGTGCAGCAGAAGGCTCTGCACGACGGCGATCTCATTACCTTCGGCGTCGACGGTTCATATCAAGTGATCTTCCACTCGATTGCCCCAGCCGCGTCGTCCCCCGGGGGGGATGTCGCCCGGCTCTTAACCCGCATCGGGTCGCTTTCCGAAATTACCGGCACCGGCTCGCAAGCAGGACTGAACAAGCTGAATCTGCTGCTGGAGGCAACTTCTCTGTTGCACTCGCAGCTTCCACTTGAATCGGTTTTGGGCACCATGCTCGATCACGCCATCTCCGTCACCCACGCCGACCGCGGGGTACTCATCGAGCCGGATGCGGACGGTGCGCTCCGGGTTCACCTGGCCCGCGGCAACAAGGGCGAAACCTTGCCGCCGGAAAGCCTGAACCCCAGCCAGACTGCGATCCACCAGGCCATCGACCGTGGAACCACCGTGATAACCGAAGACCTGAATCTCGCGGGCTTGGATTTGAAGGCCGCGGAGAGCATCGTGGTGCAGGGGCTGCGCGCTGTCGTCGCCATTCCGCTCTACACCACGTCGCGCGCAACTTCCGACACCGGCGCGCCGCTTGAGCGTGGCCAGTTGCTTGGCGTCATCTACCTCGATTCGCGGCGCATTGCAGCGTTTTCCGCGCTCGATCGCCAGATTCTCGATGCGCTCGGCGTCCAGGCCGCCAGTATCCTTGACAATGCGCGCCTTGTCCAGCGGGAACGCGAGCGCCAGCGGCTGGAGCAGGAGCTATCGATTGCGCGCAGCATCCAGCAGGCGCTGCTGCCACAGGGACTCAGCGATTTTCCGCATTTCGCCGTCAGCGGGGTGCAGTATCCCTGCCACGAGGTAGGCGGCGACTACTTTGATGTGGTGCCAGTCAGCGAAGATCGCACCGCTATTCTCATCGCCGATGTCAGTGGTAAAGGGCTTGGCGCGGCACTCCTGACAACCATGCTGCAAGGGGCACTGTCGGGCCTGGCGATGGGCGCCGATCCAATGAAGGTGTTCAACCACGTCAACCGTTTCCTCTGCCGCCACGCCGAGGTGGGTCGCTACGCCACCATGTTCATCGGCCTCCTTGGCCACGATGGCACGCTCGAGTACATCAAAGCAGGGCACCCATCGCCGCTGTTGCTGCGCAAGGGCAATGTGAGCGAGCTTTACACCGAGGGGTCATTTCCCGTTGGCCTGATTCCCGAAGCGGAATACAAATCGGCACAGCTGCAACTTGAGCCGGAGGACACTTTGGTGCTGTTCAGCGACGGCGTGACGGAGGCCGAGGATCCCGACCATCAACTTTTCGAAGTCGACGGCCTGGTTCAAGCTGTCACCGGGCAGGACGGCGTTCCGGTCGAGGCCCTGCAACAGTCGGTCCTTCGCGCGGTACGCGAATTCACCCGCGGCGCTCAGCAGTCCGACGATCTCACCCTGCTCGTAGTGCGCTATCACAGGCCGGCTTAGGGCAGGCAAAACGGCACTTGAATTCCGCTTAATCCTGCCGCAAGAGATTGATACAATCCTCACCATGAATGCCCCGGAAGTCGTTGGGCGGTACGAAATTATCGAGGAACTCGGCCGCGGCGCCATGGGCAGTGTGTTCAAGGCGCGTGATCCGGTTGTGGGCCGTACCGTTGCGCTCAAAACCATTCATTCCACAGCCCTCAATGGCTCACAAAGTGAGGAGTATCGCACGCGTTTTTATCGCGAGGCGCGGGCGTCCGGGGTTCTCGCGCATCCCGGCATCGTGCCCGTCTTCGACGTAGGCGAGCATCAGGGCGCGCCGTTCCTGGTGATGGAGTTCGTTGACGGCAGAACTCTCGCCGACGCCATCAAAAAAGGCGAACGGTTCACGATCGACCGGGTTTGCGAGATCGGCCAGCAACTCGCTGAAGCCCTAGGTTACGCGCACCGCCAGGGCGTGATTCACCGCGATATCAAGCCGGCCAACATTCTGCTCACCTCGCGCGAGGTCTACGGCAGCGAGCGGCCGCGCATCACCGACTTCGGCATCGCCAAGCTGGCCGCGAGCGAGATCACCACCACGGGCCAGCTGCTGGGGACGCCTTCGTTTATGCCTCCCGAGCAATTCACGGGAGCGCCCATCGATGGGCGTGCCGATTTGTTTTCCCTTGGGGTCATCCTTTATTCCCTGTCGACAGGCGAGCAGCCTTTTCCCGGCGAAACCATGACGGCGGTTTCCTACAAAGTGGTGTACACCGAGCCGGTTCCTCCATCCAGGTTGAACCCTGCCGTACCAGCCACGTTGGAAAATGTGATCCTGAAATGCCTGGCAAAGAACCCCACGGCGCGCTATCAGAGCGGCGAGGAGGTCGCACGCGATCTGGCCGCGATTCGCATGAATGCACCAGCCGGCGCAGCGCAGCCCGTGGCGCCGCAGGTTGCCGAGTCTGACGCCACGCTCGGGCTCGCGCCCATTGCTGCCCCGGCCCCGGCTCTGCATGCCAAGATGCCGGGCGCAACGGCGGCGAGTTCGCAAAAGCCTGCGAAGACACCCGGCAAAGCCCTGCCCTTCGAAACAGTTTTTGCCGTGGTCCTGCTGACTGTCGCGGGCTTCGTAGCGATTGTGGCCCTGGGATGGGTATTGATCGCGCACCATCGCAGCATGGTGGCTCTTGAGCAGCGCCAGCCCGCAAATCCTCCTGCGGCAAAACCCGCGGCAGTGCCGCAGCAGGTTCCGCAGCCACAACCCGAGACCCCGCCCGCGCTGCCCGAATCAGCGGCGCCAGCCGTTGAGAACCAGCCGCCGGCTCCAGCCCCTGCGACCGGCGAGAAACAAGTCGCGGCAAACGCGCCCCTGGAATCAAAGCCTGCCGCGAAAAAACCAGCGCCAGGCAAACCGTCGGTAACGGCGCCTCCGCCTGCCAGTTCCGAGCCCGCCGCAGCCACTCCTCCGGCTGTCGCCAAGACTGCCGCGCCTCCGCCTCCCGCGGCCGCGGCGTCCACGCCGAATGCTCCAGCCGGCCTGGGATTCGATCCCCGGAAGCTCGACCCGAAAACGAACGCCAAAATGAAAATCGACTTGAGCCACCTGCCTGTGGGCCTGCCGTATGTTGTGCAAATGAACGGCAAGGTATATTTGCGCGGCATTACCGGGGAGAAGACGGACCTCGACAATCTTTATGTCCCGCCGGGAACGCAGAAGTTCCAGGTGACGATGAAGAGCGGCGGGCAGCAGAAGGCCTCAAACACGGTGAGCCAGGAGTTCAAAGTAAAAAAACGCGAAACCCTGAAAATTGAGCTGACAAAGCAGACCAAACCTCCCGCCAGTTCCGCAGATCCGCTCGGCGGCGATGCCAAAATCGTCCTGTCATTAGTGAGCGGCCTGACCGTGGCCGGGTTGCATCTGTAACAGAACTGTCACATTCGTTGATTAGGATTACGTTATCTTCTACGCGCCTTTCGCAAACGATGGATGGGGCCATGCCAGGGGCGGAAGATCCCCGGAACCAGCTTCGAACTCGCGCCAATGGCACGACAGTTCACCGCGGTTCCAGGACCTCGCGACGCAAAAAGGAACAGCGCAATGCAAATCTCGACGGAAGAAATGGCCGGGGGCATTACCAGGGTCGCTTTGGATGGACGCCTTGACATTGCCGGAGCCGCACTTGTCGATCTCAAAATGAATGTGATCGCTGGAAGCAGCCGCAAGCTGCTGATCGACTTGCAGAACGTTTCGTTTCTTGGCTCCATGGGTTTACGTTCGATCGTGCTCCCTGCGCGGGCGGTTCTTGGCCGCGGCGGCAAGGTTGTGCTCTTCGCGCCGAGTGAAATGGTGCAGTCGGTGATCAAAACCAGCGGGATCGATTCTCTGCTGCCGATTCACCACGATCTCGCCGCAGCGGTCGCCGCATTGCAATGAGCCCTTACGAATTGTTGGCGGCAAGCATGGCCACACAAGACACGCTCCAGCCCGCGCCCCGGCTGATTCTGCAGAGCCGGCTGAGTGAAATCGCTCTGCTTTGGCCATGGGTTGAGGCCCTGGCCGCCGAATACGCGATGCCTTCGGACACGTTGTTTGCCGTCCACCTCTGCCTTGAAGAGGCGGTTTCCAACATCATTCGCCACGGATACGGGGAGCAGCCGGGCCATCGCATCACAGTTGATTTCTCTCAGGAAAATGCAAGTAGCCTGTTCTTCGCCATTGAAGACCAGGCACCGCCCTTCGATCCCCTCGGGCACCCGGCGGTTCCGGCAATGCCGGCTGCGGAGTCGATCGACCGGCTGGAGCCGGGAGGCCACGGTATCCGCCTTCTGCGCAGGTTTGCCGGCAGTCTGGGCTACCAGAGGCTCGCAAATGGCAATCGGCTCATCATCCGCTTCCCCATCTATCGCTGATCCTTTCGGCTCAAGTTGCTCATTCCAGGCGTTCCCGCTGCGTTTGTCTCTCCGGCGAACGCTACTTGGGTTATCATTGCGTCTATAAGGTGTGTGCGGCCAGCTTCCCCTTAGAGGCCGCGCTGGTGGTGTGTGTGTCCCATATCTTCAAACGGATCGTTTTTGCAATTGCGGTGGTGATCTGTGCAACCCTCGTCCTCGGATTTGCCTTGGGCGAATTCGGCTGGATCGGTGTCCATGCCGGCGATGACCAGGATGGCGCCTACCGCCAGATGCGCGTCTATGCCGAGGTCCTGCGCAAAATTCAGAACTACTACGTCACGCCGCCAGACATCAACTCGGTCACGAACGGCGCGCTCCACGGTCTTCTGGATTCGCTCGATCCCGATTCCAGCTATCTGACGCCGGCCGAGTACAAGATGTATAAGGACCGCCCCGCTACTGAGAACGGGCACGTCGGAATCACCATTTCCAAGCGCTTTGGCTATGCCACGATTGTCAACGTTCTGCCCGGATCGCCCGCGGACCAGGAACACCTGCGCGATGGCGACGTCATCGATCTGATTGAAGGCCAGTCGACTCACGACCTGCCGCTTGCATTGGTCCGCTTCATGCTGGCCGGCAAGCCAAGCACCTCGGTCACCATCTCAGTGGTGCGGCCCTTCAAGCCGGATCCGGACAAAATGACGCTGAATCGCGTAGCGCTGACCGCGCCTCCGCTCGGCGAGCAGTTTTATGAGAACGCCAGCATACTTTACCTGAAGCCGGGCGTTCTTACCACATCCCGCGTGGATGACATCGCCGCAAAGATCAAGGGCGCCGGCAAGGGCCGCAAGATTCTCCTGGATCTGCGTGACACGACCGGCGACGACCCCAAGGAGGGTCTGCGCCTGGCGAACTTTTTCATCAAGCAGGGCACTCTGGCTTCGCTTGAAGGTCAGAAATTCCCGACGCAGACATTCACTGCCGATCCAGCCCAGTGCCTCACGGATGCGCCGGTTGCCGTGCTGGTGAATCATGGAACCTATGGCGCGTCGGAACTGGTTGCGGCGGCGGTCGAAGACCTGAAGCGCGGCGATGTTGTGGGAGAGCGTACTTTCGGAGAGGGCGCGGTGCAGCGGACCATCGATCTGCCCGACAGCGCCGCACTGATGCTGACCGTCGCGAAGTACGAGGATCCCGCAGGCAAAAAGATTCAGGACGATGCCGTGACTCCCAATCTGGTGGTCGCGTCACCCGAAGATGATGGCGAACCAATACCGCCATCGAATGTCGATGACCAGCTGAATCAGGCGCTGGCATTGTTGAAGACCAAGAACGGTTAATTCGCATCTTGTTTCAGCGCATTTGTTTCCCTGCATCTGTGTCCCGATCCGCATTTGCGTTCCGACCTGCATTTGTGTCCCGATTTGACCGTTGTTTCCCGCTCGTGCACGGCGTGGTGCGCGATTCTTGCATCACAGATTCTACCCATCGATCCAATGCTAGCCTTGAGCTAGAGCATCTCTCTTTCGCGCTTGCAGAAGAGTGATGTCGATGAGGCCAGACCCGTTTGGCTGCCACTTCCAATCAGCCGGTTAAAGCTCGCCCGCAGGCGCGCGCACGGCGCAGTGTCGGTCCACCGCTGCCGCCGAGCCGAAGGCGCAAACTGGCCGGTCGCTCCGCGATCACGGTTCTCATCGTGCTCGCCGCCGTGACCGGTTCTCTGGCCGGGCTCACTCTTGTTTATTCCGTCAACCTGCCGCAGATTGACGAGCTCGAGCAGTACCGTCCATCCACCATCACAGATCTCTACGACCGCAAAGGGCGCATCATCGGCTCTTTCGCGCTCGAGCGCCGCGAGGTGGTCGGCTACGACGGCTTTGCGCCCGTCCTGCGCGAGGCCGTGATCTCGATTGAAGACAAGAATTTCGACTCGCACTGGGGAATCAATGTTTTCCGGGTGGCCGGCGCCGCGTGGCACGACATTCGCACGCACGGGCGCGGCCAGGGCGCATCCACGCTCACCATGCAGCTGGCGCGCAATCTCTTTCTCTCCTCCGATCGCACCGTGATGCGCAAGGTGCAGGAAGCGTATCTCGCCATCCAGATCGAACGCGCGTTCACCAAGCAGCAGATTTTCACGCTCTATGCCAACCAGATTTATTTAGGCAGCGGGAACTACGGATTCGAGGCCGCTTCGGAATACTTCTTCTCAAAGCATGCCAGGGATCTGAACCTCGACGAAGCCGCTTTGCTGGCCGGTCTCCCCAAAGGACCCGTCGCATTTTCGCCGCTCCTCAATCCGGAACGCGCGCTTCGCCGCCGCAATCTGGTCATCAGCGAAATGGAGTCGGACGGCGTGATCACCCATGCCGAGGCCGATACCGCGCGCTCGGCTCCGCTTGGCCTGCGCGTTGCTGCGCCCGAAAGTTCGGTGGCCCCCTGGTTCCAGGAAGAAGTGCGGCGCGAACTCAACAAGCACTTTGGCTCAGACGAGGTGCACGAGGCCGGCCTTCGCGTGGATACGACCCTTGATCTCGATTTGCAGAAAACAGCCAACCAGGCCGTGGCCGACGGGGTGGCCGCGTACGAGCGGCGCCACGGATGGAAAGGCAAGCTCGAAAACATTGTTTCGAGCGGCGCTACGCTCTCCAACTACAGGCATCCGGACTGGGCGGTCGTCTCCGGACCGGGCGGTTACGTCCATGCGCTGGTCACACGCGCGCTCCCGCTCGAGATTGACGCGCTTATTGGCCCTCCCGATCAGCCGGGCACCGAAATCATCCTGGTGCCCCCGGACTGGCAGTGGACCGGTATTCGTTATGGCGATACTTTGGTCAAACCCGGCGACATCATCTATGTGCGCCTCGGCGCTGCCACTGAAGCAGGCCTGCGTCGTGTGGCACTGGAGCAGGATTCGGGAGCGCAAGGTTCGCTGCTGGCCATCGACAACACTAGCGGCGATGTGCTGGCCATGGTGGGCGGCCGCGACTACGCGCTCTCGGTCTTCAACCGCGCAACGCAGGCCGAGCGTCAGACCGGATCGAGTTTCAAGCCCTACGTTTACACCGCCGCAGTTGAAGATGGCGTAAAGCCCACCGACATCATCGTCGATGGACCTGTGCGCTTCGGCAACTACGTCCCGCACAATTATGAAAATGACTTCAAGGGCCCCATGACGATTGCTGCCGCGTTCGCGGAGTCGCGGAACATTCCCGCGCTGAAACTGGCGGAGCGGGTTGGCATTCGCAACGTGATCGACGTGGCACACCACTTCGGCGTCACCTCAAACATTCCGCCCTATCTCCCGATTGCGCTGGGCGCGGTGGAGATCACCCTTGAAGAGCAGGTCGCATCCTACGCAGTCTTTCCCAACGATGGCATCCGCGTGGCCCCGCACCTCATCCGCAAGGTCTCCAATGCCGACGGCATCACGCTTTGGGAAGATGCCCCCGCTGTCAATCTGGTGCTCGACCAGAAGACTGCGCGCACCATGATGACCCTGCTTCGCGATGTGACCGATCGCGGCACCGGCGCCGCTGCCGCGCAGTTGAACCATCCGCTCGGCGGCAAGACCGGCACCACCAGCGACTTTACCGATGCATGGTTTCTTGGATTCTCGCCTTCCGTTACCTGCGGCGTTTGGGTGGGATACGACAGCCGGGAATCGCTCGGCAAAAAAGAGACAGGCGCCGCCGTCGCCTTGCCCATATGGATCAATTTCATGCGCGCGGCGATTGCCGGCAAGCCTGACGAGCAGTTCCCTGGCGATCAAAATTCAACGCCGCTCGACGAGGCAGCCGCTCCTGCGCATTGACCTCGGGTCCCTCACGCCGTGCCGAAGAGGCTGAATTTTTTCTTCTTTTGCTCCGCCGGCAATCCCGAGGCAATCCTGGCCATCACCTGGATCGAGCGTTGAATCTTGGATTCTTTCATAGCCAGCGGCTCAGCGGTGTCCTGCATTTCGCGCACGGCAGGATAGTCGTTGGGAATCCGCCATTGCGCTTCCCGCGTAAGCGCACTGCCGATGGATTCGGCACCGATCCCGAACATATCCGGTGTGTACCTGTTCAGCACTACCTCAAGCTTCGATGAATACGGCTGCAGCCATCCAGTAATCAGGCGATTCGCATTGCGCAATTCGGATATGCCTACCTGCGTGACGAGATAGATAGCGGCCGCATAGTCGAACAGGTGTGTCTCCGAAAGCTCCCACCGGGACCCCGCATCGACGACGACATATTCGAATGTCTTGGAGGCAACCGTCATCAGTTTGTCGATTGCCGCGTTCGTGATTCCGCTGCGCGAGAACGTGCCCGGCGCGCCAAGAACATACAAGCCTGACCGATGCAGGCACGACAGTTGTTGCAGAAATTGCGAGTCGAGGCGTTCGGGGTCCCGCAGCGCATCCACCGTCGAGAATTGGCTCGTAATTCCCAGGTTCAGAGCCGCATCGCCGAGCGGAAGGTCAAGGTCGATCAACAGAGTGCTCCGCTCTGACTCCTGCGCCACCGAGATTGCAAAGTTGCAGGCAGCCGTTGTGGCTCCGGAGCCTCCTTTTGCCCCGAGAAAAACAAACGACTTGCCGGTCACCTTCCGCGTATCGGGGACAATCCGCCCACGGCTGCTCACCCGGCTGAACGCTTCCTCAATCACGCCCGGCGCAAACGGGTAGATGAGAAACTCTCTCACGCCTGCTCGCATGCAGCGAATCAGCAAATCGTCGTTGCTGGCTCCGGAGTACGCGATCGGAGTTGTCGAGCTGCCATGGCTTAGCGCCTCGATCGTCTTCAGCGCGGCTTCCTGGTTTCCATCGACCGCCAGAAGGACCACATCGAAATTCTGGCTGATCAACAAACCGAAGTCCGCGACTTCGCGAAGCGGCGTAACTCGCGGCATCGCATCGCTGCTGTGTATCCCGCACACGACACTCGCGACGGCGTTGCGCCTCTCGAGAACCGGGTCGACAACCGCAATCGACAGTGCCTGCTGCCCCCCATTGGGGAGCCAGTAGCGCTCGTTATTGTTTGTTTCCGCTGTCACTGGGGAATTCAAGAATGCAACCCGATTCATGGCCGCTAGACGATCCATTTGGATGAGTCACCTTGCCATCCGGAATAGATGGCGAATTCGATTCGCTGATCTGTTAGCGAGATATTATCTGGAATCGCCCCAGATATGTTTCAGGGCCCGAAGAACCTACCTTGGGGGGACTCCAAGTAGATGGAAACCTAGTGAGAGTTTAGCCGTGTGTTGATTCAACGTCAATCGCGGATTCTCCACAGGGGAGTAGCGCGTGATGCGGAGTTGAAGTTACCTTTGGTGTCGCTTCACACACCTGCGGTCATCGAATCCAAACACCGAAAGTACCTCTTTGCGCGCGCCACATCTTTGAAGATCTGGTTCTTCAACGCCTCCGGCGAAGGCCACTGCCGCTCGGTGCGAAGCCGGAACAGGAATTCGAGCTCGATTGAGGTACTTTCAGAGAGATCGATCGGCTCAAAATTCAGGATGTGTGACTCAACCGCGAAAGATGCTTCGCCGAACGTCGGCCGGTTGCCTACGTTCGTTACTGACTGGAACACGCGCCCGTTGACTTTAAGTCGCGTAACGTAGACGCCCATGGCGGGAAACAAACCGTCGTAACGAGCGAGATTCACGGTTGGGACCAGCAGCCGCGTCCCGATGCCTCGCCCGGTGGCAGGTGTGGAAAGAATCGCAAATGGCCGCCCCAGCATCCACCGCGTCCGTCGCACGTCGCCCGCACCCACCAGCACGCGTATGGCCGAGCTCGAAACCTCCATGCCCCGCACGCGCACTGGCTCATGCCCGTGCACGGTGAACCCCAGATCGGCGCCCATGGCAGCCAGCTCTCTCACTCCGCCGGCTGCACCGCGTCCAAAACGGAAGTTCCGCCCTTCGTGGACGCTGTTCGTCGCCAGTGATGTGACCAGAACTCGCTCCACAAATTCGCGCGGCGACAAATGGGCAAACGTCGCGTCGAATGGAAGCAAAAGGACAGCATCAATTCCGGTTTCTGCCAGCAGGCGCAGGCGCTCGGCGAGCGGAGTTAGCAGTAGCGGCGCCTCGGCCGGGCGCAAAAGCTGTTCCGGATGCGGATCGAACGTGATGGCCACGGCCCGTGCTTGCACTCTTCGCGCTTCGGCTGTCACAGCGGCAAGAATCTGGCGGTGACCCAGGTGAACGCCGTCAAAGTTGCCGACCGTGACCACGGAGGGACCATAGCCGGCTGGAATCTCCGACAGCGAGCGGAAGACGGCACACGAGTCAGGCGGCTGAGTGTCCATGTCGGCGGTCATAGCTTCACGGGCACACTCAGTCCGTCAAAAGCCAGCCTGGCGTTCTCAGGAAGTGTGCGGTTGGTAATTTCGTGGCCAAGATCGTGCGAAATGTGCGTGAACCAGGTCTGCCGGGCTCCGATTCGCTTGGCCCATTCGAGCGATTGCTGCAATGTGGAGTGACTGGGATGAGGCTTGTGACGTAACGCCGACAGCACGAGAACTTCAACACCTTCGACGAGAGCAAAGCTCTCCTCGGGAATCGCGCTTACATCGGTCATATAGGCCGCGTTGCCGAAGCGAAATCCAGCAATCTGCTGCTCCCCGTGCTTGAGCGGTATGCGGATAAACTCCACACCGAGCACGGCATTGCGCGCCGCTAGTGGTTCAAGATACACCCGGGCGCGCGTAGGGTAAGTAGCCTCGGGAGAAAACGTGTACTCGAAGGTACGCCGCAGAACCGCGGTTGCTTCGGCATCGGCGTAAAGCGGGACCGTTTCGCCGCGTCGTGCCGCAACAAAACTTAGGGGGCGCAGGTCGTCCATGCCCAGGATGTGATCTGCATGCCCGTGCGTATACAACACCGCATCAACCCAGGCGAGTCGCTCGCGCAGCGCCTGTTCACGAAAGTCCGGGCCTGTATCAATCACCACGATGCGTTCCGCGCCGGCCCCGGCTTCGGTCCAGCGCAGCAGCACCGAAGGCCGCAGCCGGCGGTCGTGCGGATCGGTTGACGTGCAGACCGCGCATCCACACCCCAGCGTTGGCACCCCCATCGAGGTTCCTGTTCCCAGAAATGTAAGCGTAGCGTCCATACGAAAGTTTCCAGCGTTCAGGAACCAGCCACTCATGATTCTCTGCCGGCTCTGGCGCGATGTTCTGTTGCTGAGTCTGCTCTCTGGTCTTTCCGGATGGTCCGCGTTGGATCGCGGTTTCCTGATTGCTGCCTGATGCGGAACGGTCAAACAGCCGCCAGCTCCATGATCTCCGGCTGGAGACGAAAAGCTGATCCTCTCACTTCTTCGCAGGTGGAGGCGCGGCGGGCTGTACGGTCATCATGCTCGTCAGTTCCAGAAAACCCATGCGCGCCTCGAAGAGCGCCGATTGCAGCGCGCGATCCTCTGCGGAGGTCAGGTTGCCACGCGTTTTCTCGGCCAGGATTCCCAGCAGATCGATGGTTGCGCGCGCGCCAACGATATCGACACGCGGCCGCTGGCCTTCTTCCGTTCCCGCGCCCATTTGCAACATCGCGGTTAGATAAAGCTGCTGGATAAGGTGTTCGAACCCAATCTGCGGCGGAGCGCCCGCAGCGGGATTCTGGGCGCGAATCAGGTCCTCTAGCCGTTGTGCTGAAGCCTCGTAAGCTGCCTTCTGCTCATGGCTCTCTTCGGCGGTCGGCGGCGGAGGCAGCTCATCTGCCAGCTTCGGCTCCGCAGCAAGTTCCGCAACCGGCTTCGCAGGCTCCTTTGCTTCATCGTGCGGCGCTTCATTCACCACGAGGCGCGGTCCCGGCGCAGGTTCGCCGGGTGTGGGCGCTGGCTCAGTCGGCTGGGGTGCCGCTTCCCGCCCCTCTTTCTCCTCATCCGCTTTGATCTTGCGCCGGTCAATGACTTCGAATTTTGGTTTCTCGCTCATACTCTTAAGCTTCTCATCCCGGCCGTGGCACTTGCCATCGTGGCACCAACCACCCGCTATTCAGCTCGCCCGTTGGGCCGCTCGGCCTGCATTGTCACTTGCCGAGCTTCGGCGGCGCGGCCAGAATACTGGCCGCTCCCGTGGTCTTTCCGGCGCTGTACCGGAACGTCTGGGACCGCTCTTCCGCGTCGGATCGAATCATCGCCAGGGCAAATGCGCGACGTCCATTCTTCAGCTGCAGCTCCGCAGCGCTCGTAATCTGGCCTGCCACGGTTCTGTCTTCCAGCGCCAGCTCCGCCCCGGATGCGGGCACGGGCCCCGTCAACTCCATCGGCCGCAGATGCCGATGCACATTACCGCGTGAGCGGATGCGCTCCACAATCTCCTGTCCCAGATAGCAGCCTTTGGCAAAGTGCAGCGCCCGCATCTGTGCCGTCTCTTGCGGCAGCTCCCGTTCCGTCATATCGATGCCGTACGCCGGGATTCCCTCGGCAATGCGAAATGCCTCAAGCGATATGCTGCCCACCGGCGTGGCTCCGGCTGTTCGCAGGCACGACCATAGCTTCGCCAGTCCTGCAGAAGGAAGCCAAAACTCGTAGTGCGGCACCAGTGTTCCATGAACGCGAAGAATCCTCAGATCCCACCCGTTCCACTCAATGCTGGTTCCCGCCATCGGGATCCCAACCACCGGCAAGCCCACGCGCTCGAGGACCTCGCCTGCCAGGGGGCCGGTCAGGCCTACAGCCGTTTCAGAGCCCGTTTCGCCCACTTGTTCTTCGCCCAGGGGAACGAGCTCCACGTCGTCCATGATGATGAAACGATTCAGGTGGGCGAGCAGCTTGTCCGTCTGGTCGGCTGCAATCTCAAGTTCAAGCCCGGACTCGCCCGCAAACGGGGTGCCGCGAAGCCGGTCCTCGCTTTCCGCTTCTGCGCCAACTGAGCTTCTCCGCTGAGGCGACATCTCTTCGCCGAGCCGCCAAACCGTCAGGTCGCCTTGAATACGCCCTTGGGCGTTCAGAACAAAGTTCCAGGCGCCGGTATTGGGGAAGAGATCGTTGACGGTATTGGTGACCATGCCGCTAAGCCAGCGGAAGCGGTCGCCGCCGCGCACGGCCACTCGGCGCATCCAACCAAGATCATGGATCGCGGCTCCGGCGGCAAGGGCCGCTATTTCCACATCTGGCGCGTCCAACTCCTGTGGGGTCAGCACGCCACGGTACACGCCGAGCCCGTGGGGTGGACGTGAAGATTCAAGCATGGTGGCCAGGGCGCTGGGCTGCAGATTTGTGGCAAGATCGGACTGAGCCATGGGGTCTTTTCCGCGGTTCGGCGCCGTTTTTCCGCATGAATTGAACGCGGAACCGCATCCTGATTATAGCCTTGAAGTATGCGGCGAGATTGCCGATCCGGGACTCGAGGGCGCCGCACAGAAACATCCCGCAGGGAGAATGGATGAAAGAAAAGCTCAAAAGCAGAAGATCAACCGGGACCGGGGCCGCTTTTGCCCTCCTGCTCTGTCTGCCGCTGGCCGCGCTCGCAGCGGCCCGGCAAAACGCGCCGGCGGCTCCGCAAACTCCGCCTGCCACATCCGCACCCGTGCCGGCTCCCTCGTCGCCCGCCAGCCCGTCAAAGGGCAATCAAACCGCCAAGCCCTTCACCCACATCACGCCCGAGCAGGCCCAGCAGCTCTTCGCGCTGGTGGACGAACTTCTCAAGTTTTCCTCGCAAGACACTGGTTTGCCGATTAAAAGCTCCGTCAAACGCCAGATGACCACCCGAGCCGCTGTCGAGTCCTATCTCGATGAGAAATTCAACGAAGACGAGAGCGCAAAGCGGTTGGAGCGGGACGAAATTGTGCTCAAGAAATTCGGCCTGCTCGACCGCGACTTTGACTTGAAGCCGTTTCTGCTGGAGCTGCTCAAGGAACAGATCGAGGCCTACTACGACTCGAAGACCAAAACTGTGAACCTGCTCGACTGGGTGGATCCTGATGAGCAAAAGCCCGTCATGGCGCACGAGCTGACCCACGCCCTGCAGGACCAGCACTCCAATTTGGAGAAGTGGGACGACCAGACGCCTGACGACGTTTCAACCGACGCAACCGGCGACGAGGATCACCTCGCCAAAGACGAAATGGATACAGCGCGCGATGCGGTGGCCGAAGGCCAGGCGACGGCCGTCATGTTCGACTACGTACTCAAGCCGCTTGGCAAGAGCCTTGTCAAGGATCCCGAGGTTCTGGACATTGTGAAGTCGCAGATGAACTCCAGCGCTGACTCTCCGGTGATGGCGCGCGCGCCGCTCCTGCTTTCTGAGTCTTTGCTGTTTCCCTACCGTGAGGGCCTCAGTTTTGAGCAGGACGTGTGGATGGACCAGGGCCAGGCGGCAGCCTTTGCAGGCACGCTCGATCGCCCGCCGTCTTCAAGCTGGGAAATCATCAACCCGCGCATGTACGAGGAAAAGCGCATGCCGGCGATCCCCCTGCTGCCTGATATTCATCCGGTCGTCGATTCGCTCTACCGGCCCTACGATATCGGCCAGATTGGCGAGCTCGACGTGCACATTATCACTGAACTTTTTGGTGGCGACGCCTCGGCACGAGATCTGACTCCTGCCTGGGATGGCGGCCTCTATTGGGCGGGGCAACTGCGCAGTGCAACTACCCCCGCCGAGCAGGATACGACCAAGTCGCTGGGGCTCTTCTACCTCTCCATTTGGAAATCCGCCGATTCGGCTCAGACCTTCGCTAAACTCTATGCCCGCAACCTCTCGCGGAAGTATTCCAGCGTTCAGAAAGTTTCGCAGTCCGACGCCGCGCCATCCGGAAGCGGATCCACTGAAGAGGTGTACTCGACCGACGAGGGGCCAGTGGTTCTCACAATTCGCGGCAAGATGGTCTTCGTGGCTGAAAGCTTTCCTTTGCCGATGGCGCGCAAGCTGACATCGCTCATCCTCGACGCGCAAGGCAGCGGGGCGCTGCGCATCACTTCGGCGCCGCTCCATGAAACGCCTCTCGGCCCGCTTGTTGCCGATCCTTCGGCAAAACTGGCGATGAATCCCGCAGCGGCAGGCGCGGCAAAAAGTGTTCCCTCCTCCGGCATCGGCGGACCGCTCTCTGGCGATCTCGTCAGCTTCTTCGGCGACTGCGGCGTGATGAAGGCCGCGGTGGACGCTGAAAAGCGCGCCGCACGTCGCGAGTTCGCACTGCGCCGTTCTTTACCTTGAAATGCGCCGACGGTCGGTGGAAAAACCTCTCAATACCCCACACCTGGTTCACAGCGTTTCAACCCGCGACCGCGCTATGATGAAATGCCGGACATGGCACGCGTCTCTGCACGCGACCATATTTGTTCGTCCAACCAGGGGGAATGCACGTGCAAGGCAAGCTCGAAATCATGATGGGACCCATGCGCAGCAACAAAACCGCGGAACTGCTGCGCCGCGCCGACATGCGCCGCCAATACGCAAAGCAATATGTGATGGTGCTCAAACCGAGCGACGACACCAAGGGTGGCCCAGGTGTGGTTGAGAGCCGCAACCCCAACGGTGGCGGCAAAATGAGCGCCTTCGAATTCAAATCCAGCAATCCGTGGGAGGTGCTGCGCGCGATTCACGACAAGGAACAGGAGATCGGCAAGCGCGTCGAGTGTATTGCCATCGATGAAGGCCAGTTCGTCGACCAGCTCTTTCTCTTCACCAAGTACCTGCTCGACGCTGGACACGATGTGCTCGTGGCCGGACTCGACCTCGATTTCCGCGCCATTCCGTTCGGCGAGATGCTGAATCTGAGCTGGCTGGTGAACGCCTACGGCGGCAGCATCACCGAGTGCATGGCTTACTGCGCTTGCGGGGCGCGCGCCCTCTACTCGCAGCGCCTGATCGACGGTAAGCCCGCCCCCCACGACAGCCCCATCAAAATGCCCGGCGACTCCTATGAGCCTCGCTGCGCCGAGCACTTCGTGCTGCCGGGCAAGCCGCATTAGAACTCTGAGATTCGCCGAGTCTAAACCGCGCTCAGGTACTTCATGATGTTCGTGTAGCTGATCTGCAGGCACTCGAGCGGCGGCTTTTCTGTCTTGTCCTGCTCCACATACATGTTGGGAATATTGAAGCGCTCCGCCAACCGGAAGATCGAAGACCAGTCCAGCGTGCCTTCCCCCACTTCAGTGAAGAATTGAGAGCCCGGCCCCGTATCAGTCGAGGTGGGGGAATTCGGCAACCGGTCCTTCAGGTGGAGCGACTGCATGCGCTTGCCGTACTTGCGCAAGAGGGCCACTGGGTCGCGCCCGGCTTGGGCCACCCAATAACAGTCCATCTGCCACTGCACCACCGAAGGATCGGTCCGCTCCATCAGAATGTCGAATCCGGTCACTCCATCGAATTGCTTGAATTCTGTATCGTGGTCATGGAAGCCGAACTTCAGGCCCAGCGTCTTCGCTTTTTCACCCCATGTGTTGTACTGATCTGCCGCACGCTTGAAGCCATCAGCCGAGTCGCCGACATTGCCGGGCACCGAGGAACAGACCACGCACTCTACGCCGAGTTCCTTCGCGTAATCAAAGCGGGAATCAAAATCGCCGTAGGCGAAGTGCGCGCTCGGCGCCATGAGGCCGGCATCGGCGATGGCTTGGCGCAGATCCTTGGCGGTCACCTTGTACTCGGCCACAAAGGTTTCCACCGTGCGGTAGCCGATCTTGCGAATAGTCGCGAGCGTGCCCGGCACGTCGTTCTGTAGCACGCTGCGCACGGTGTAAAGCTGGACGCCGACCGGCCGGTCCACCTTCCTTGCAAAAGCACCCGGCGCCAGGGCCATGGTGGCCAGGCCGGCCACGGCGTTTCCAGCAAACTCTCTTCGCGTCAGCATTGTGACTTTTCCTCCCAGACATTCAGCCAGCGGGGCGACACGCTGCATGGAGCCGAATGCCATTGTAAAGAGCGCGGCGCAATCGTCCTCGCAGGCTCTCAAATGGTGGACTCAAAAGCAGGAGAAATCTATTACAATTGATTGACGCTGTCAAGAAACTCCGAGGCCGTCTGCAGATCCGTTCCGGCGAACGGCACCTGGCAGTTGACAATCGTTTGCAATCGATAATACCATTTTCCTTCAGCGTTGTCGGGGAGCACGTCCCCTCTCTGATCGCCGCTGGAACGGCTTCGCGCTTGGGCATTGGCCCATGTCTGTGGTCCACTGGAGCCAGAGACACCAAAACGGGGAATCAGCCAGCCCGGGAGGAATCATGCCGCAGAATCTGCTGAAACAGTTACGCAAATACAGTGTGATCGTTGTCGACACCGGCGACATCGAGGCGATGGAGCGGTTCAAGCCCCAGGATGCTACCACCAACCCTTCGCACATTGGCAACGCCGCAAAGATGCCGAAGTATCAGCCCATCCTGGACGGCGAGCTGACCCGTGCACGCAAGGAGCTGGGACCCGCGGCGTCCGATGAGGCAGTTGCGAACCTGGCTTTCCGGCGGTTGGCGATCACCTGGGGCAAAAGAATCCTCGATATCGTCCCCGGCCGTGTGTCCACCGAGGTGGACGCGCGGCTTTCCTACGACACCGAAGCCTCGATTGCGCAGGCACGCAGCATCATCGCCCAGTACGAAGCGGAAGGAATCAGCCGCAACCGCATCCTGGTGAAGATCGCGGCCACCTGGGAGGGCGTGCGCGCTGCCGAGGTCCTGGAGAAGGAAGGCATCCACTGCAACATCACGCTGATCTTCGATCTGATCCAGGCGATTGCGGCTGCTGAGGCCGGCGCCACGCTCGTTTCGCCTTTCTGCGGACGCGTGCTCGACTGGTATCGGAAAGAAACCGGCAGGGATTATTTCGGTGCGGAAGATCCTGGCGTGATCTCGGTGACCCGCATCTACAACTACTTCAAAAAGTTTGGCTACAAGACACAGGTAATGGGCGCAAGCTTCTGGACGCCCGGCCAGGTGCGCGAGCTTGTCGGCTGCGATCTGCTCACCATCGCCCCCAAGGTGCTGGCTGAACTTGAAAGCACTGAAGGCGAGTTGACGTGCAAGCTCGATCCGGACGCGGCCAAAGCCATGCCCATCGAGAAGATTGTTGTCGACAGCAAGGCTACCTTCGAACGGCTGCTGGCCGCCAACCGCATGGCGACCGAAAAGCTGAAGGAAGGCATTGAAGGTTTCTCTGCCGCACTCGTTGAGCTGGAAACGCAACTTGCCAGGCGCGCGGCCGAACTCGAATCGCGGGCCGCAACAACCGTTTAACTCTATGTGCGCTGCTTTTTTTGAAAGCGCAGCTTGATCGAGTGTTTTTGAGTGATGTCTTGCCCGCGTGGTAGAAGGGGTGACAGCCGCAATGGGCGCCGGCAATTTGATGATCGTGCAGGGCGGCGGGCCAACATCCGTCTTCAATGCCAGCTTATCGAGCGCGATTGAGGAAGCAACCAGCCAGCCGGGAATCGGCCGAATTTATGGCGCGCGCTACGGCATGCGTGGCCTCGTGAACGGTGACGTCGTTGAGCTCGACCAATTGACGGCCGGTGAGCTCCAGCTTCTGCACGATAGCCCCGGTGCGGCGCTTGGATCGTCCCGCCACAAGCCGAGCGATGAAGATTTCGACCGCATGGTGGCCACGTTCCGCCGGCTTGAAGTCCGATCGCTGATTTTCATGGGCGGCAACGGCACCATGCGCGGCGCGTCGCTCGTGAGCGAGCGCTGCCGCAAGTTGGGATTTGAGGTTCAGATCATTGGCGTTCCCAAAACCGTGGACAACGACATTGCCATGACCGATCGCTGCCCCGGCTTTGCCAGCGCGGCGCGCTACATGGCGCAGTCAACGCGCGATCTTGGTATGGACATTCGCTCATTGCCGCAGCCGGTCACGATTCTTGAAGTCATCGGCCGAAGCATCGGCTGGCTGGCTGCCGCAACTGCGCTGGCAAAGGAGAAAGACGCGGACGCGCCACACGTTATTTTTCTGCCCGAGAAACCGTTCCAGGCAGACAAGTTCCTCGCGGATCTCGACGCGATCGTGACCAAACTCGGATGGGCGATTGTGGTCGCCAGCGAGGGCATTCTCAATTCCGACGGCAGTCTGGTTTACGAACTGACCGATCCCACGCATCTCGATCCGCTGAAGCGCCCCATGACCGGCGGCGTCGGGCAGTTTCTCGCAGAGATGGTCGGAGAGAAATTGAAGATCCGCTGCCGAAGCGAAAAGCCCGGGCTGATTGCTCGAGCCGCGCGGGCTCACGTGTCGGCGCAAGACCAGAAAGACGCCGAGATGGTTGGACGCGCCGGCGTGCGTGCGCTTGCCGCGAGCGAAACAGAGAAGATGGTGTCGCTCTTGCCGCTCGCGCATTCGGGCAAACGCGGATATGAACTCGTTCCGTTGACTAGCGTCTCCGGCGTCGAACGAAAGTTTCCCGCGGAGTGGATTCAAGAAGCAGCGATCCCCGTCGGCAAAAAGTTCTTTGATTACGTGCGCCCGCTGGTGGGCGACCTTACACCCTATTTTGTGCGTTTTACAAACTGATGGATGGTTCGAAAGGAAGAAGATGCTAAAGTCCGCGAAAGAAGTTGCTGCCGCTCCGCTTGGCGTGATGATCCTCGGCCGCAAGCGCCCCGGGTTCGATCAGGAATGGAACCAGCAAGTTTGCGGCCGCGCTGTCGCTGCGCTCAAGAGTCTTGGCTACAAGACCGTCGGAGCCGACAAGCCGGTAGTCGACGATGCCACCATCAAGGTCGCTCTCGACAATCTGCGCGCGGCCGGATGCCAGGCTCTGGTCATGCTGCAGCCTTCGATGGGGCACGGGCAACTTGCACTCACTGTCGCGCAGCAATGGCCCGATCCCGTGGTGCTTTGGGCTACGCCTGAGCGGCCGGGAGACGGAAAAGTCAGTTCGTGTTCGCTGGTTGGGCAGCATCTGTGGGGCTCATCTCTGCGCCAGGCCGGCCATGCCTTCGAGCTGGTCTATGGCGATCCTGACGACAAGGTGCTGCGCGCAGAGCTGGTGCGGGCAATTGGCATTGCGCGGGCCGTCGCGGTGCTTCGTCAGGCGAAGGTTGGAGTCATCGGCACACACGCTCCCGGATTCATCGATCTTGCCGCCGATCCGTTTTTGCTTCGCAGGACGCTGGGTATCCAGTTACACCCGCTCAGCCTGCCGCAGTTCATTGAGCGCGTTCACGCCGTTCCCGAAGATGCGATCAAGAAAGATGTGCAGCGCGTGCTCGACATGAAGCTGCCCATGCGCGACGTGACTGCGGATGATCTGCCGATGAGCTCGCGCGTCTACTTGGCGATGCAGGAGCTGATCGCGGAAGAGAGCCTCGACGCGATCACGATTCAATGCTGGCCCGAGCTGCCGAACATGATCGGCCAATGGCCGTACCTGGCCGTGACGCGGCTCGGTACCGAGGGTTTCCCGGTGTCGATTGAAGGCGACGTGGATGGCGCTATCGGCAGCCTCATGAACTGCCACCTGGGCACAGGTCCTGGCTTCCTCACCGACTGGCTGGAACACGACCGCAACTCGATCTACTTCTGGCATCCGGGCATGGCGCCGATGGAAATGTGCAATCCGATCGGCAGCGCGGGCGGGCCCACGCTGGCCAAGCATTTCAACATCGTTAAGCCGATGGTGGTGGACGCGCAGATCCGCATCAACCAGGACGGGACCGTAGCCCGGCTATGGCGCTGCGACAACCGTTACCACATGGCGGCCTTCGACGTGCGCACTGTTGCGCCACGCCGCAAAGTGACCGGCAATTTCGTGCTCGTCGAGCTCTCTGATGCCGACGTGGCGAGCGGCGGTGATGTGCCGGCGCGCTTCGACCGGCTGGTGCATGCGGGCATGCCGCACCACGTGATTCTGTCGTTCAGCAAAAACGCCGAGCAGTTGCGCAGGCTCGCCCGGGCGCTCAAGGTGGAATGGTGGGCATAAAATGCGCGAGGATGGATCGAATTTTGAATTAGATTGCATAGACGCTCGATCAGCACATAAGGGAATGAGGCGAACCGTATGAGCGAGGTTCAGGAAAAAGTGCACAAGGTATATCTCGGCGGAAAGTGGATCGAGACCGGTGAAGAGATTCACGTAAAGAACCCCGCGACCGGCGAAACGTTCGCCAGCGTGGCCGCAGTGAATCGCGACCAGGTGCGCGATGCGTTCACAGCCGCGCAGGCTTCGTATCCCGCGTGGCGCGGCCTCACAGCCAAAGAGCGCGGCACGCTGCTGCTGCGCATCGCCGACGAAGTGCACAAGCGCGCAGACGAAATCGCCCGCATCATCACGATGGAGAACGGCAAGCCACTGGCGCAGAGCAAGGGCGAGATGGCTATGACCGAAGATCATCTGCGCTGGTTTGCAGAGGAGGGCCGCCGCGCCTACGGCCGGCTGATTCCGCATCAGGTGCAGGGCAAACGCAACATGGTGGTCAGGACGCCCATCGGCGTCGTCGGAGCGATTGCTCCGTGGAATTTCCCGCTGGTGCTGGCCGTGCGCAAAGCCGCGCCGGCGCTTGCGGCTGGCTGCCCCGTGGTTCTCAAGCCGTCATCCCAAACACCCCTTTCCACGCTGGCCTTCGCGGAGTGTGTTGAGGCTGCCGGTCTTCCCGGCGGCGTCTTTCAGGTTGTCGTCGGAAGCGCGCGCATGATCGCCGAAGAATTCCTCACCAACTCCATCTGCCGCAAGATCACCTTCACCGGTTCCACTGAGGTGGGCCGGGAGCTGATTCGCGGTGCGGCACAGTCCATCAAGCCGCTCTCGCTCGAGCTCGGTGGCCTGGCCCCGCTGCTGGTTTTTGACGATTGCAATCTGGACCAGGCCGTGGAGCAAACCCTGATCGCCAAGTTCCGCAACACCGGGCAGTCGTGCATCGCGGCCAACCGAATTTACGTGCAGCGTTCGATCCACGACGAATTCCTCAAGCGCTTCGTCGCGGGCACGCAGAAGCTCAAGACAGGCCCCGGTCTCGAGCCGGGCGTCGACGTTGGGCCGCTCATCAATCAGCAGGGGCTCGATGCAGCGCTGGCGCAGGTAGAAGAAGCTGTGCACGGCGGCGCCAAGGTGTTGTGCGGCGGCAAGCGCATGGCTGGATTGAAAGGCTACTTCCTCGAACCGACAGTGATTGACGGCGTAACCGAGGCATCACTGTGCATGCGCGAGGAGACCTTTGCGCCGGTGGCGCCGTTCACGACCTTCGCAACTGAAGATGAAGCCATCGAGCTGGCGAATGCCAGCGACTATGGCCTCAGCGCTTACGCCATGACGCGCGACATCGGCCGCATCTTCCGGCTGGCCGAGCGCATCGAGGCGGGGACCATCGGCATCAACGACGGCGCGCCCACCACCAGCCAGAGCCCGTTCGGCGGCGTAAAGCAAAGCGGGTGGGGCCGCGAGCTGGGCAGCGAAGGGCTCGATGCTTTCCTTGAGACGAAACACGTCTCCCTTGGCGGAATTTGATTTTAGAACCGAAGTTTTTCCAAGTACGATGAAGGAGCAAAATCCATGATTCACTTTCTTGTTCACGATACAGCGGACACGGTTGCCGTGGCCGTCGTGGATATTGCGGCCGGAATGCAATTGACCGGCCGGGATCTATCAACCAACAAGCCGCTGAAGGCAAAGTCGGCGCAGGACATTCCCCTGGGCCACAAGCTGGCGCTCAAGGACCTCGCAGTGGGCGAAACAGTGATTAAGTATGGCAATGAGATTGGAAAAGTAGTGAAGCCGATCAAGGCCGGGCAACACGTGCACGTGCATAACCTGAAGACGAAGAGGTGGGCATAATGAAGAACCAGAAAATCTACGCGTATCGGCGTGAAAATGGACGCGTCGGCGTGCGCAATCACGTCATCATCCTGCCCGTGGACGATATTTCGAATGCCGCGTGCGAGTCCGTGGCCAACAACATCAAGGGCACGCTCGGCCTGCCCCACGCCTACGGCCGCCTGCAGTTCGGTGAAGATCTGGATTTGTTCTTCCGCACCATGATCGGCACGGGCAGCAATCCCAACGTCGCCGCCGCCATTGTGATCGGCATTGAGCCGGGATGGACGCAGAAGATCGTCGACGGCATCGCTAAGACCGGCAAGCCTGTCGCTGGATTCTCGATCGAGGGCCAGGGCGACATCGCCACCATCGCGCAAGCCTCCGCGAAGGCCAAAGAATTTGTGCAGTGGGCCACTGAGTTGCAGCGCACCGAATGCAAATTCAGCGAGCTCTACATCAGCGTGAAGTGCGGCGAGTCCGACACCACCACGGGCCTTGCAAGCTGCCCCGCCGTCGGCAACGTCATTGACAAGCACTGCGCCATCGGCGGCATGGCTTCCTTCGGCGAAACAACTGAGCTGACCGGTGCCGAGCACATCGTTGCCTCGAAGGCTGCGAATGAGAAGGTGCGCAAGCAATTCCAGGCCATGTTTGACGACTACCAGAAGCTCGTCTTTGGCGAAAAGACCAACGACCTCTCCGAGTCGCAGCCGACCAAGGGCAACATCGCCGGCGGCCTGACGACGATTGAAGAGAAGGCTCTGGGTAACGTGGAGAAGCTAGGCAAAAAGACGAAGTTTGTTGGCTGCCTCAAGCCCGCGGAAGCTCCGACGAACACGGGCCTTTGGTTCATGGACACGTCGAGCGCCGCGGCAGAGGCCGTCACGCTGTGGGCCGCTTCGGGCGCAGTCGTTCACCTGTTCCCCACCGGCCAGGGCAACGTGATCGGCAATCCCATCGAGCCGGTCATCAAGCTCACGGGGAATCCGAAGACTGCGAAGCTGATGAAGGATCACATCGACCTCGACGTCTCGCCGGTTCTTCAGGGCGAGATGACGCTCGACCAGGCAGGCGATGCGCTGATCGAAATGATCGTGCGCACCGCAAACGGCCGCAATACCGCGGCAGAAGCGCTCGGCCATCGCGAGTTCGTGATGACCAAGCTATATCGCAGCGCATAGATCGCTGCGTTCTGAAACGAACTGGGTGTCCCAGGTCTCGGTTTTGAGACCTGGGATCCCGCGAAGCTTCCGTTGTGAGGCCTTTATGAATCGATACCCGAAAGAACAATTGCAAAGCCTGGTGGCGCAACTCGCCGCCGGCATGGGCTCACCCGCCGACGATGCGGCGCTGTTTGCTGAGGCGCTCGTTGATGCCGATCTGCATGGCGTTCCTACGCACGGCGTCTCCCGGCTGAATATTTATTTGAAGCGAATCGACGCCGGCCTAATCGATCCCAAAGCCAAGCTCGCCATCGACCGTCGCGCAGGCTGCGTTCTTGCGCTCGATGCAGGCAACGGACTCGGCCAGGTGCAGGCCCGCAAGGCTCTCGACCTGCTGATGCCTATGGCGAGCGAGAACGGCGTTGCCGTGGCGACCATCCGCAACTCGCAGCACTTCGGCGCGCTCTCCTGGTACTGCAACTACGCCGCCAGCCGGCAGATGGTGCTGCTCTCCATGACCAACTGCGAGCCGGCCATGTCGCCCGAGGGCGGATACGAAGCCTTCTTCGGCACCAATCCCATCGCAGCCTCTTTCCCGACGGGTAAGGGATTTCCCGTCAAGATCGATCTCTCCACGTCCATCGTGGCGCGCGGCAACATCATCGCCGCGCAGAAGAAGAACGCGCCGATTCCTGAGGGATGGGCGCTCGACCCCGACGGCAATCCCACGACCAATGCATCGCAGGCGCTGCTCGGCACCGTGCTTACCATGGCCGGTCACAAGGGCTACGCGCTCGCGCTAATGGTGGAACTCTTCAGTGGCGTGCTTTCCGGCGCTGCAATTGGACCCGACGTGGGTTCGATGTACAAGAATCTCGACCGCAAGCAGGACGTGGGCCATTTCTTCTGCCTCTTCGACGTCAAGGCGTTTCTCGACTACGACGAATATCTGCGACGCATTGACGAGACGATTGACCGCATCAAGGCTTCAAAGAAGCGCCCTGGCGCGGAAGAGATCCTGGTTCCCGGCGAACGATCGGCGCGCAAGGCCGCCATCAATGATGCCCAAGGAGTTCCTGTTTCGCCCGAAACCATGGCGGAGATCGACCAGTGGTCCTCGCGTTTGAAGGTTGAGTTTAATTGTCACGAGGTAGTTGGCCAACCATGATCGACATCATCATCTCAGAGAATATTCAGGGCGCCGCCGTTGCTGCGCTTCAATCGCGTTTCAAAGTCGTTACCCAGCCGGATCTGTGGAAGGATCCTCTTCTGCTTGCTGAAAAGGCAAAGAATTGCCGCGCACTGATCGTGCGCAATCAAACACCAGTGACCGCATCGCTGATTGACGCTTCGGCAGAGCTCGTTGTGATCGGCAGAGCCGGCGTCGGCCTCGACAATGTGGACTACAAACACGCCGAGCAGGCCGGCATCGTGGTCTCGTACACTCCCGATCAGAACGCCATCAGCGTGGCCGAAATCGCCATCGGTATGATGCTCTCGCTGGCGCGATATATTCCCGCCGCCGACGCCGACACAAAAAAAGGCAATTGGAACCGGCAGCGTTTTGTCGGCACAGAGCTTTATGGCAAAACGCTGGGCATCGTTGGTGCGGGAAAGATCGGATATTTGACCGCCCGGCGTGCCACCGCCTTCGGCATGAAGATCCTCGCCTACGATCCGTTTTTGAGCCAGGACAATATTCTGCTGAGCGAGATCCAGGCTGAACTCGTTGAGTTGGACGATCTTTTGTCGCGCGCTGACGTGGTCTCCTGCCATCTGCCTTCCACTCCCCAAACTGTCGGCCTGCTGAACCGCGAGCGATTGTTCCGGATGAAACCCGGCGCGCTGTTCATCAATACTTCACGCGGCAAGGTCGTCGTTGAGTCGGGCTTGCTGGAAGCGCTCAAAGCGGGAATCGTCGGCGGAGTTGCACTGGACGTTCGGGAAAAGGAACCGCCCCAGATTGGCAAACTGGAAAAGCTGCCAAACGTAGTTTTGCTCCCGCATATCGCGGCTTTCACCCACGAGGCGCAGGATCGCGTGACGTCGGCGATCTGCGAAGACGTGGCGCGGGTGCTCGATGGCAAACCGGCTGTAAACGCAGTCAGGCGGACCACGCCCATGCCGCGCGTCACTTCCTGAGCTGTACCGGTTTCTGCCCGTCAGGACGAGGAACAAAGATATCCTGCCAGGCCAGGCCGCACTCTCTCACCATCTGGATCGGGTATTCGAGCCGGCCGAGCTCGGCCTCGGCATTGTTGGTGCCAAAGGAGAATTTGCAGCCGGCGGCCTTGGCTCGCTTAAGAAACGTGGTGCTCGGAATCCTGCGTCGATTGTTGATTTCAATTGCCACGTTATTCTTGAGCGCCGCGTCGATCACCCGCTGCATCCGTTCCGGCGTCCACAGCGCGTCGTAATCAGCCGCAATCTGGTCAGGCAAATACGTGGCGTTGGCGTAGATGTCGATGGGCTCGCGCATCACGCCTTCGATACGTTTCACAAGCATCTCCATAAAAGCCTGCTTGTCACCAATGACGCCGATCTCTTCCGGAATCCAGATGCGCATGCGTTTGCCGGTGTCATCTCGGAAAGTCATTGCATCGGTAAATACATAGTCGAATCGAGCCACAGACTCCGGCGAGACAAGCGTCGGCCACTCGCGCCCTTCGCCCTGCATGGCCACGTAGCAGGGTTGGCCTTTCATGCTTGCAAGGTAATCGCGCACGCTGGCGTCGTCGTGCACGGGGAAGTTCAAGCCGCAATTGATGGCGATGCCATAGCCGATGCCAACGCGCCGCGAATTGGCGAGCGCCTGCTCGACCGTGAGCCCGCCCTTCAGATGCGCGTGGTAATCCACCACGGGATAATTCTCCGCGCCGAGGCGGATAATCTCGCGATAAACCTCATCCACTTCAGGTTGTTCGTTCGAGAGCTCCGGAATGTTATCGGGCAGCGCACGGACACGCAGATTCCTGAAGTTTGCGGCGCTGCGCGCGTCGAGAGCCTGCAGCGCAAATGTGCCATGGCCAAACCGGCAGCGAAAATCTGCGCTCGCCGAGAAGGCGTCTTTAGGCTCGATGTAGTCCACCACGAGCACATCGTTGAGCCGGATCTACACTTGCCTTTGCCGCACAAGAATGCCGACCGTGAACCAATCGCCATCGCGCACCAGTTGCTTGTAGACGTTGCGCAAACCGCAAAGCGATCCGGTTTTGCTGCGCTGCACAAAGCCGTTTGGGCCGCGGTAGTCATTCGCCAGCAATACCTGGAACCCCTGCGCCGGCACGCCCGCAGATTCAGGCGCAGTGTGAAAGCAGACGCCGTACTTCGCGTCTGGCCGCAGCATCACATCCACACTGAATTCGAAGTTCCTGAAATTCGCCTGCTCAACCGCGCCCGCATAAAAGAGCGTTCCCGGACCGCCGTTCGCGGCAATCTCTCCGCCTTCAATCTTGAAGGCGCCCAAATGTCCGGTGGACTTCCACCCCGCAAGCGATTTGCCGTCGAAGAGGGAGATCCACTCTCCGGATTCATCGCCAAGCGCGTGCACAGCAGCCGGCGCGGCTAACAGCAACGCCAGAAGTTCGCGGCGCGAGAGTTGGGACATGGAGCCCTCATATCGTTCATGCGGCCGCCGCAGGCTTGTCGAGCATGCGGTATTTGCGTCCAACTGCAAACAGTGCGACGGTTCCTGCAAGCGGCATCAGGCCCACAAACAGGAAGACCGGCGTGTAGGAGATGCGATCTACGAGCACACCAGTTAACAGCGGGAACAACATGCCGCTCAGGCCCCCGGCGATGCCGGTCAGGCCCGTGGCACGCCCCACCTGGTAGTCGGGGAACAAATCTGTGACCGCGGCAAACATGTGGGCGGAAAGAAAATTGTCGGCGGCTATGGTGATGCAGAGGATTGTGAGCACCGGGCCGATTCCATTCGTATAGGGCACGACAAAGCTCAATAAGCAAACGAGGGCGCTGCCATACATCAAAATGCGCCGCGTGTTGCGTACTGTGACTCCTCTTCGCAGCAGCACTCCTGCGGCCCATCCGCCGGCAATCCCACCCACGTCGCCCATCAGAAATGGAATCCAGGCCAGAAACCCAATCTGCGACATCGTCATATGACGCGCGCTATAAAGATAACTGGGCGTCCAATACCAGTAGAACTGCATCACGGGGCCAATAAAGAAGCGGCATAAGATCACTGCCCAGGAAGACGATTTCTGCAGCATCTGCGGGAACGAGATAGCAGGTTGAGCTTCCTCGACTCTTGTCTTCGGTTCACGCCCATAAACAAACCACCAAAGCGGGATCCAGGCAAACCCCGCAACCGAAGGGACCAGGAAAGCCACGCGAAACCCGTAATGCTGTAACAAATAAACGATCACCGGAACCGCGAGCGTAGCGCCGATGACACTGCCGCCGTTGAAGATGCCGATCGCTAGCGTGCGGTCTTTCTTCTCGAACAGGTGCGTCACGGTCTTTACGCCGCCGGAGTAAGCGCCGCACTCGCCCGTACCTTTCCAGAATTGCGACAGGCCCAGCGACAGCCCAGATCCGGCAAGAGCAAACGATCCCGTAGCAGTCGACCACCACGTGATAACCGCCGTCAGTCCCAGCCGCGATCCCAGCCGGTCCATCAATGCGCCCACAGGGAATTCGCCCGTCATCATGCCGAATCCGAGCGCGGAAACGATGCGGCCGTAAGCCTCGTTGGAAAGATGAAACACCGTCCGCAGCACCGGCGCCATCACCGAAAGCGCTTGGCGGGCAATGAACATAACCACTGTGAGGATGAACAACAGGGTGAGAATCACCCAGGGGCGTCCCTTGGAATCGCCCGTGGCTCCTGCGCTCTCCGCCTGGCGTAGCTCACCTGCTTCGATCAAACATCCTCCAGCGAGAGCCTCGGCTCATCCAGATATCAGTTTTACAGCCCCGACCCTGCGAGACACAAAGTCGTGTCAGAGTTTTCACGTCATGCTTGCATGCTGCGCGCCGCAAACCAGGGCTGCGCCTGTTCAAGCACCTTGTTGATCTCTCTTACATTTTGCATTCCTGTGGTGTTCAGCCAATTCTCGAGAGCCTGCGGGCCAAGTTTCGCGTAAATCGGGACTCCATCCTGCCATGTTGCTCTGCCGGCCAACACGCCATTGAACTTCACCCCGCTCTCGACGGCCAGTTCCAGCGTCTCCAGGAACACCGCGCTGCTCACGCCAGCCGAAAGATAGAT
This sequence comes from Candidatus Sulfuritelmatomonas gaucii, assembly GCA_900290245.1. GTDB lineage: Bacteria > Acidobacteriota > Terriglobia > Terriglobales > Acidobacteriaceae > Telmatobacter > Telmatobacter gaucii. The sequence continues at coordinate 242,552 of OKRB01000086.1, forward strand.
GATCGGCTTGTCGGTCAGCGACGCTACGCTGCGGATCAGATCCATCGCCTCGGTGCGAGTATGCAGCTTGACTCCGCCGAACGCACTCGTGCCTTCGACGAACGCCATCTGGATGGGCACTTCGATCTTGAGCACGTCTGCGCCATAACGATCCTTGGTGAATTCCTCCATCGACCTGAGTACGATCTCTGGCTTTCTGCGCGCGTATTCCATGCTCGCTTCGCCGTCACTGTGCACGTCGTATCCGAGGAATTCGAGAAAAAATGGAATGTCGACGGATCTGCACTCGGCCCCGATCCTTTCCACCCAGGCCGTCTTGCGATCGTTCACCCACGCTTTTTCAAATGGCGTGTAGTAGATCAGGATCTTGATTGCGTTGGCACCCGCTTCCTTGAGCCGCAGCACCGACCAACCTTCGCTGAGCGAGGGCAGTCTCTCCAGCTTGTCAGGACTGTAGCCGGCATGTTCGTATGCCAGCAGCAGGCCCTTGCCATTGATATTCTTCGCGGCTTCAAGGCCGTACTCGAGATCCAGGAGAATTGACGACACCTCTCGCGTGAGCGTCCGCGCGACCAGCGTCTTGAATTCCGTCATCATCGCCGCGGGAGGATCGGGAATCCCAAGCTCTTTTGCCAGCATGTTCTTCAGCAGCCCGCGCTGATCCATCGCCAGTGCGGCGATTACGCCGTTGCGGTCGGAGACGGCCTCCAGGCCGGCAATCTTTCCCGGCGTCAGTTTGATGGTCATCTTCCCCTCATATGGATTGCGCAAAGGGCAATGCGTCGAATTTCCTGATCACTTTCCGGGAAGGCAAATTCTCCGGTCCCCGTAGCGCGAAATTCCGCGGCCGTTCGTCGTGCCAGTCAGCCAAATCGGAAATGACTATAGCGGAACCGTTTGTCGAGTGTCAATCGATTATGAATGATAATCAATGATTTCCGCCCTTGCAGTCGCCGCAATATCGAACGCATAGAGCACGCGCCGCCTCCGTCCTTGGGCAAACAAGTCATTGATCACTTATGAGATTGCGCAGACGCCGTGAGCTGCCGCCAATCCTGCGCGAGAATTCGATTCCTGATGTATCCACGAAAAGATGCCGCCTCCGATGGAACCACGCGTCTTGGCGCGCGGCAGGCCTCGCGCCTGCTCTATCCGCAAGGACTCCCTGGTCCTCCCCTTTACCCCAAAATCGGAATGTCTGTCCGGTATCCAAATTGGAATCAAATAGATAGGCGGATTAAACTCGCGGACTTCCACGCTGCGCTGCCGGGACCGCAGCACCATCTTGAAAATCGATTGAAATTGATTGACAGCTGTTCCTCCGTCTGCCTATAATTCGCCCCGAACTAGAGACCGTTGTTTTTGCCCCCAAAGTCATACCGCAAAACTCCATCCGTCTCCATTGAGTCGGCTCATTGTTCACTGGCGTTCGATGAGGACACGTCCAGGTGGACCATGTTTGCGGCAGATTTGGCCATTGCGATGAAGCAATCTGTGCAGAAAAGACGGTGCCGTTTGACAGATCCGGATACGATCCATAGAGTGTGTTTACCGGGCGAGGCAATTTCCCATTCCAGCGCCGAGCCGGAAGATCCACCAGGCACAGGTTTCAATGCAATCAGAATTCACTCCCGCGATGTGTATGCGCTGCCGGCTTTGCGCAATGCGGGTGTGTGCCACGGACTAGAGTCAGAAACAGACCCCGAACCCCGGCAACCCACCCGCCAATGGGCGTGGTGGGCTTTTTGTTTTTAGGGCCATTCAACATTTCATTTTGTTCTCGAAAAAGCAAGGTCAGGATCGTGAAAAAGATCATGGAACGGAGAACGCGAAGAGAGGTCCTGCAGGCGATGGCGGCTATCGCAGCAAGTGGGTCGCTTTTGCCTGCCGAGCTGCCGCGGCTTCTTGCGGAGGATGGCCCCATTCCGCCCGGCATCCGCTTTGGCGTGCAGCTCAACGCGTTCCCCATCGATCCCAAGCGCTTTGACACCTTTCTGGATGCTCTCGCACAAATCAAGCAGGTCGGCTACCAGGGTTTCGAAGTCGGTTTCCGTAACGTCAATCAGCAGTTCGGCGGTTCCGAACCTGCGCGGCGCAAGATCGAGCAAACAGATCTCACCTTCTTTGGCATTCATATTTTCCTGCCAAGCTTTGAAATGTACGACCCCAAAACCAGAATCGCCGCGCCCTCACTCTACGAGCCTGTGGCTCGCGGCGGAGCGGCGCTCGGCGCCAGGCACCTGATTCTCGAGCCTGTGGCTCGCGGCGGAGCGGCGCTCGGCGCCAGGCACCTGATTCTGAGCGGCGCCCCTGCCGCGGACCCCGACCAGTTGAAGCACAAGATTGAAGGATTGAATGCTGCCGGCAGATTCGCCAAGAGCGTCGGCATCTCCACTGCCTATCACAATCACTGGTGGGAGTTCCAATCGAAGATCGGCGAGATCGAAGCTCTCTATACAAAGACCGACCCTGAGCTGGTTCACTTCGTGCTCGATGCCGGCCACGCCTTCCACGCCGGCGCTGATGTTCCCGCATTTATCCGCGCTCACTCCGCACGCATCATCGGCTTTCATCTCCGCGACTTCAAGAACGATGAATATGTTGAGCTCGGCACCGGCGATTTCCCTCTGCGCCAGGTCGCCGAGACCATCCTCCATATCGGTTGGAAAGGGTGGGTCGAAAACGAAGAAGAGCGAGCCGACCACTCACAAGCCGGCCTGAAAGTGATTGCTCCGGCCTTTAAAGCGATGAAGGAGGCATTTACATCGTGAATCGTCGCGAATTTCTTTATACCGGGGCTGCCGCCGCCGTGGCCGCGCGCAGCATGGACGCCCGCTCCTACGCCGCGATCCCTGGCGCCAACGATCGCGTGGGCCTCGGCGTCATCGGACTTGGCCGCCGCGCGACCGATATTTGTCGCTCTTTTGCTCTGGATCCCCGGGTAGAATTTCGCGCGCTTTGCGATATCTACGACAAGCAGGCAGCAGAGTTCCAGGACCGCTTCAAGGATCATGTAGCGAATGCGGACCTGTCGGTCGAGTTCCAGAAGCTGCTTGACCGCAAAGATGTCGATGCCGTCTACGTCGCCACGCCCGATCATCTGCACGTAGAGATTGCGACCGCCGTCCTCGGCGCCAATAAAAACCTCTACCTTGAAAAGCCTACGCTGCACCGCTGGCACGAGATGGATGCGCTCAAAAAAGCCGCCGCAAGCAGTAAGGACATCCTCCAGTGCGGCATGCAGCAGCGCAGCGGCGCACACTACATGCAGGCCCGGCAGGAGTACTTTGACGCCGGCAAGCTCGGCCACGTGGTCTTCGCCCGCTGCGTGTGGCACAACTTTCCCTGGCAGCGCCGCGACATCCCCGACGTGCCGAAACCTGCCGGCCTGCGCTGGGACCTCTTTCTCGGTCCCGCGCCCAAAGTTCCATTTGAGCTGTCGCGTTACAGCTCGTGGCGCTCATATCACGACTACGGCAACGGCCTGCTGGCCGACATCCTCACCCACTGGGCCGATGTGGCGCAGTGGATGCTCAACGATTCGAAGCCGGTCAGCGCAGCCGCGCTCGGCGGCGACTTCCAGCTCCACGGCGACCTCACCAACCCAGATACGGTGAGCGCCGTCGTCCGCTATAAAGACTGGAACATGAACTTCGAGTCGACAGTGCTTTCGGTTCGGAATCCTCATCCTTCGGTATATTTCGAAGGAACCGAAGGAAACCTCGATATCACGCGCGAGGGCTACGTATTCACCCCTGGCAACGGTGAGCCCGTCGAGGTGAAGGCCACGCAGAGGTTGGAGGATGCGCACGCCGGCAACTTCATTGACGCCATCGTCAAGGGCGACAAGGTCAATGCTCCGCTTTCGGCAGGTCTCGAAGCCAGCATCCCCGTGATGATGGCGCTCGATTCCTATTGGTCGCACAGGATTTGTACGGAACTTGATTAGAGGCCCCGCATGCTCTCCCCAGCCTGCGGCAACATCAACGCTCAAGCCAGGGCACGGGTCGCTAGTTCACCCGTACCTGAAACGAACCAAGGCTTTTCTGGAGAGGCTTTCACAATTTGTGTCGAGGTGCAGGCAATACGGTGACTGGCCAGGAACCGTAGCGCTGGAACCGCTCGAAGGCGTGGCACAAGACGCGACATCTCGCGTCTGGCATTGTCGATCCTGAGACAGCACAAACAGTGACGATCAACCGCAACCAGCAGACGAGATGCATTCCCACGTCGCATCTCTCATGAAAGGACAGGATGAACAACTCACTTCGCAAACTACTCATCGCCAGCTTTGCAGTGCTTCTTTCCCTGGGCGCTGCATCCCGCGCTTTTGCGCAGTCCACCGGCGTCATTCGCGGAACTGTAATCGACCCCAGCGGAGCTGCTATCACTCACGCATCGGTCACCGTCACGGAAACCAGCACCAGCTTGAGTCGCGAGGCAGCCACCAACGACAGCGGGATTTTTGTCTTCCCCGACTTGCCTATCGGCACGTATGCACTCAAGATCGCGGCATCAGGGTTCGCCACGCAGAATCGCCCCGGCCTCACGCTGCTCACCGGCCAGGTCATCGACCTTCCGATCACCCTGACGGTCGGCGCTCAGACGCAGCAAGTCACCGTCACCTCTGAGACGCAACAAATTGATACCAGCACCTCGACCGTTGCGCAGTCGGTCACCCAGCAGCAAATGCGCGACCTGCCGCTGAACGGCCGCAACCCGCTGCAATTGACAACCCTTACCGCTGGCGCCGTGATCACCACCGCCGGCACTGAAAACACCCAGCAGGACAATCCCGGCCTTTCCGTCAACGGCCTTAGGGCGACGGAAAACACCTACACGCTCGACGGAACCATCTATGTCGACCGCTTCTTCGACTCAGTACCAACTATGCCCAACCCCGACGCCCTGCAGGAGTTCACCATCCAGGCGGCAAACTACAGCGCCGACCACGCCGGCGCGGGCGCGCTCGTCCAACTTTCCACGCGCTCTGGAACAAGCGAGTTGCACGGCGAGGCATGGGAGTACTTCCGCAACACCGTGCTGAACGCCCGCAACTACTTCTGGCACCAATCGTACGAGCCGCCATTCAAAATGAATCAATTTGGCGGCACCGTCGGCGGACCCGTCTTCTCGAGCAAGAAGGCCTTCTTCTTCTTCTCGGCTGAAGACCTCCAGCAGCGCTCAGCGCCCACCCCGATTACGATCCAGGTCCCCACACCGGCCGAGCTCACTGGTGATTTTTCTGCATTCGCGACCCACGGGGTCGCCCTCTACGATCCCAGCACAGGCTGCGGCTGGGGCCAGACTGGAACCGCCCCCACTTGCAGCGGCACAATTACCGACAAGACCAGCAAGCCGATGAATACATTGTCCGCCGCGTTGACAAAACAGTATTTGCAGTCGGAGATCAATGCGTCCTCTCCCGTGACCGGTTCCAAGTCCGGCGAGTACAACACTCTCACCACCAGCACGAACAACAATATCGACAACACGCAGTACCTGGTCCGGCTCGACTATTCCATCGGCAACAACGATCACTTGAGCGGCCGGTACTTCTACAACCAGGACAACTTCCAGCGTCCATTCACCGCTCCGTTGGGTTTCTATGCGGCGAACCTTTTCCGCAACCAGGCGCTAACTATTAGTGACGCGCACGTCTTCTCCAACACGCTTACAGGAGCAATCTACGTCGGCGCTTTTCGCGGCGCACGCACGCAGATCCCCGAGGCGCCTGGCCTGAAGACGCTCAAGGACCTGGGCCAGACGATCAATTACGGCAGCCCGACCGAGAACTTGGTGCCCTTCCCCGGAGTTCGCGCCAATCTGTCGTACATCAACGTCTTCTCTGGCGGCGCGCTCACGCAGGACTCGACGACCTTTGATTTCACTGCACAACTGGTGAAGGTGCTGCACACCCACACGCTCAGTTTCGGCGGCGAAGTGGAGCGCGACCGGATCGACATGGATGACTACTCCTACACCCCGGGCGACAACAGCTTCAGTGCGCAGCAAACTCAAGCTCCTACCGGGACGACAGTGCCGTCGGGATTTAGTGGCTCCGGCGGCGACCCGTTCGCAAGCTTCTATCTCGGCTACGAATCCACGTTCTTCGAGGACAACGGCCGCAAAGCTTACCTGCGCGAACTTCGTCCGGCGATCTACTTCCAGGACGACTGGAAGGTGAATTCGAAATTGACCCTCAACCTTGGATTACGCTGGGATCCGTGGATGCCGCCCATCGACGACAACGGTACGCTGGTGGGCTTCAATGTCAACAATCCCAATTTCCAGTCCACCGTGGCCCCCGGAGCCCCGAAAGGCATGTGGTTCGTCGGCGATCCCGGCCTGCCGGGTTCAGTCTTCAGCAACAACTTCAAAGACCTGGCTCCGCGCGTGGGCTTTGCCGAAAACCTCTTCGGCAACGGCAAGACGGTGGTCCGCGGGGCTTATGGAATCTTCTATGGGTTCCCTGAAGGCCTGCTTTATCAGCGCACCGACGCCATGCAGCCCATCGACCTGTACCTCAACATCCCCGCGCCTCAATCAACATGGGACAACATCTACGGGAGCTTCTCTGGGGGCGATCCGTTCCCGCGCGGTCACATCACCCCATCGCAGTTCAAAAGCTACACGTTCCTTCAGCCTCTTTCCGGAGGTGTGTTGAACCCTGCATCGAAGGTGGAATACACAGAGGCGTACAACTTCACCATCGAGCAGGATCTGAGCCACGGCTTTGCTATGAACGTTGGATGGGTGGGTAACCACGCCGAGCACGTGATGGCATCGCGGCAGTTCAATCCGGCTGTAGGAGCCCCGAGTTCGGGCGTGGAGAATAGCTACAGGATCTATCCCGGCCTGGCCGCGGTCGAACTTGCCGACGCTTATGACTATGCAATGACCAACGCCATGGAGATCAATGTCACGCGCCGGTCGGCCCACGGCCTCACGTTGCTCTCCAACGTCGTCTGGATGAAGACGATCGACAACGGCTCGTCGGGAACTGAGGGTCAGAATGGACCACCGAATCCTTTCAACCTGAATAGCGCTCGCGGCGTTGCCGACTTCGATCAGGCACTGCGCTTCACCACATCAGCCAACTACCCGTTCCCGCGCTTCCACGTGAGCAGCGTCGCGGGTGCCATTGTCAACGGCTGGCAAGCCAACGCAATCATCACTTCGCAAAGCGGCTTGCCGATCACCATCACCAGCGGCGTCGACAACTCTCACTCTGGTATCAACAACGACTACGCGGACTTTGTGCCGGGAGTCAGCTTGGCCCGTCCCGCCGGTGTTTCCAAGATCACGGCGTGGTTTAACCCCGCCGCGTTCACCAAAAATGCCGTCGGCACCTTTGGCAACGTGCCGCGCAACATCTTGCGTGGGCCCGCTTACGAAGACACCGACATTTCACTCTTCAAGGATTTCGCAACGGAACATCGCATCCACGGCCAGTTCCAGGCAGAAGCATTCAACGCATGGAACCACACAAACCTTGCCAATCCCACTAACAGTGCTTCATCGGGGACCTTTGGGCAAATCACCTCCACCAGCACGGCCACCGGAACCGTCAACTCACCCTCGACGGCCGGCGCGCAGCGCGTGTGGCAGTTTGCCTTGAAGATGATCTTCTAGGCAGCTTGACCGTTCTTCCTGTCTGGCTGGTTTCCCTGTCTCCTCCGCCGCAAAGCATCGCGGCGGAGGATCGGGAAACAGCTGGGTGACTTTGATCAGGAATGACGAAATCAAGTTTTCTCGATCAGCAGCGTTTCAGAAACTAAGTGGTCCGCAGTGACCTCGGACGGAACGATGGAGGACACGATCGATATGCCGGTTCAAAACCCAGTTGGCAGGCACCAGGTTCGCGAAGAGATTCAGCGCCGGATTCTGTCGGGCGAAAGCCAGCCCGGCCAGAGGCTGACCCAGCAAAGTCTGGCTAAGGAGCTGGGCGTAGCCCAGGGCACGGTCAGGGAATCTCTGCTCGAACTGCAATGGCTTGGGCTCGTCGAATCCATTGACCGTCTGGGTGTCTTTGTGGGCAAGCTCGACGCCGCTCGATTGATTGAGGCGTACCAGGTCCGCGAGTTTCTTGAAGGTCTTGCCGCGCGCCTGGCATGCGAGTATGTTTCACGCGCCGACGTAGCTCTCCTTCGCAAGATGGCAGACCATATCTGGGAGCTTTCGCAGCAAAATAACGAGGAGAAAATGGGAGCCGCCGACCGGGCCCTTCACCTCCGCATCATGGACTTTTCCCGCAACAAGGTGCTCTTGCGCCTTGCGGAAGGGTATCGCGTTTTGAGCATGGCGGTTCGGGCGTCGCGAGATCCGCGCATTGTCCATGAAGAGCACTTGCGCATCATCGAAGCCATTGATCACAACTTCCCCGACGAAGCAGAGCGGCTCATGCGCCTGCACGTGGCTGAAGCGCGACAGATGCTTGAGGAGCAGGCGGCAAAGAGCGAATTCACTCCCAAGTGGGTCATGGATTCACAGGATTATTCAGACCACTAGACCGCCGCAGGCTCTGGTACTCCCTCGGGGTAGAACGCGCGATAAGTCTTGTATCCGCCTGAGAGATTTCGTACGCGGAATCCTTGCTGCGCGAGAATCCTGCAAGCATAGTAGGCACGCTGCCCTACAACGCAGTTCACCCAAATCTCTCTTGAACGCGGTAATTCATGAAGGCGAGCCCTCAGTTCTCCGAGCGGGATATTGACAGCGCCTTCAATTGCGCCCGCGCGGAACTCGTGCGTCTCGCGCACGTCAAGAATCAATGCAGATGTCGAACTCAGATCTTCCCATGGAGCGAGCCCCATGTCGACGCGCATGACGTTGGAAGCGATCATCCCCGCGAAGTTCACGGGATCTTTCGCGGCGCCGTACTGAGGCGCGTAACAAAGCTCAGCTTCTTCGAGATCGAAGACTGTCGCTCTCATCTGGATCGCCTGGGCAATCACATCGATGCGGCGTGCGACACCCTGCTCGCCTGCGGCCTGCGCTCCGAGCACACGGCCATCCGATTTGCGAAAGAGCAGCTTGAGATGAATCGTCTGGGCGCCCGGATAGTAGCCCACGTGGTGGTTCGGGTGCAGGTAGACGCTTTCAACGTCCTTCAGTCCTGCTCGGCGCAGAGATTTCTCCGTCGCACCTGTAAGAGCAACGGTCAGGCCAAAGAAGCCACAAACCGCGGTGCCCTGCACTCCTCTGAATTTTGTATCGCGCCCGCAGATGGCATCCGCCGCCACGCGGCCCTCCCGATTCGCCGGTCCCGCCAGCGGCACAAGCTCCCACTGCCCGGTAACCCAATTCTTCACTTCCACCGCGTCCCCAACGGCCCAGATCTGCGGATCGCTCGTGCGCATCTGTTCGTCAACGCGGATTCCGCCGCGCTCGCCGATTTCGATTCCTGCATTCCGTGCCAACTGCGTCTCAGGCCGCACGCCAATCGACAACACCACGAGATCCGCACCAAATTCTGCTCCGTCTTGCGTGCGCACAACCAGGCTGCCGTCCCCGCTCTGCTCAAACCCTGCGACGCCGTCACCGAGAACCAGGTTTACGCCGTGCGACTCCAGGCGTTGCCGTGCGTACTCGGCCATTTCTGGGTCGAGTGGTGGCATCACCTGCGCGGCCATCTCAACAATGGTGACAGCCATGCCGCGTTGCATCAGGTTCTCTGCCATCTCCAACCCGATAAATCCACCGCCGACAATTACCGCCTTTTGCGGTCTCCTGGTCTCGATCCAGTTGCGAATCTCACGGCTGTCCGGAACGGTGCGCAACGTGAAGATCCCCGGCAGGTCGATTCCCGGCAATGGCGGGCGAATAGGAGCAGCGCCCGGTGAGAGCACAAGGGCATCGTAAGCCTCTACACATTCGTTTCCGGTCTCAAGGTCTCTCACCGTCACGGTGCGCTGTGCACGACTGATCGCAACCGCTTCGTGCTTTGTGCGCACTTCGATGTTGAACCGTTTGCGGAAGAGCTCCGGCGAAGCCAGCAGCAGCTTGCTCTCGTCGTGAATCACGTCGCCCACATAATACGGGAGGCCGCAATTCGCAAAGGAAACATGCGGCCCTTTGTCAAGAACAAGAATTTCCGCGTCCTCGTCGAGCCTGCGGATGCGCGCTGCGCAAGTTGCTCCGCCGGCGACACCTCCCACGATGACAACCCGTTTCTGAGTCATAGACCCTCGCATCCATCCTCGAGCTGCGTTCGGCGCACGGCGCCGCCGAGCCATTGGCACAGCTCTCCATCATCAGCGTGCAGGATCGCCGGTGCGGCCTGCTATGACGCAGATCACACCGCGGATGAGGAGTCGTATGGAGAAGAAAGGATTAGGTGTTGGGGCTCTATAGCGTTTTGGGAAATGCCGCAACGGACGGTCTCTGCACCAGAGTCGGCGCGACCACAAGGAGCGACGACCTTGCACCCAGGCGAAATCCTCACACTATTTCGTAAAACGCCGTAGGAGTCTAGTCGTCGCAAGCCAGGTCGCCGCAGCATCCGCCGCCCTGGCCGCAACATGCGCCGTCAAGTCCACAAGCCGGCCGCTCAGCGGATCGGGAATGTCCGCTTCTCTTGGTAATTGCGCCCGCGCCGCCGCTGATAAGCCTCTTCACACTGCCGCCGCATTCCGGGCAGTCGGCGATTGGCGCATCCGACATCTTTTGGCGCCGCTCAAAATGGTGGCTGCATGCTGCGCACTCGTACTCATAGGCTGGCATCTTTATACCTTCTAACCGTCACTCTACTCTCTATTGTATGAAAACTGGGCAACAGTTCCAACTCTGAGATCGCGATCGCAACACCATTACGTTAGTCGTGCGCCGGCGGCGGTGGCGGCGCGGTCGACGAAGCCGCAGGTTTGCCATCGACGGTTTGCGCTTCCATCAACTCTACCCGCGTGCCGTCAGGATCGTAGAGATTCACCTGGCGCTTGCCGTTCTTGCCCACATGCATCTCGAGCGGTTTGCCGTAGGTCAAATAGGTTTTGTACGCCGGTCGCGACTCCAGTTCTGCGATCGCCTTTTGCATGTCGGGAACGAGAAGCGAGACGTGGTTCTTGGTGCCGAATCCCGAAGGCGTCTTGTCATACAGCATCAACTCGATGTAGTCTTTGCCGTTCGGCACCTGCAGGTTGACCCAGCTCAACTCTTTTCCGTTGCTGCTGCCGCGCCAGGTCTCGTGAAATCCCAGGACGCCTTCGTAGAAGGCCAGCGACTTGTCGAGGTTTCCCACGAGAAAGCCGACGTGGTAAATGGCATCGGAGATGCGCGTCGGCGGCATGAACTTGCCCGCATCCTGCATCTCGATGCCGCTGGGCAGGCTTTGCACAAACTCGACGAGCGTTCCATCGGGATCCCGGATCTCGAATGCGTAATCGCCGGTGCGCGTCTTGCCGCCGTTGCCCGCCTTCACATCGAAACCCTTCGAGCGCAGATAGGCGCGCATCTGCTCCACGTTGCTTACGCTGAAGCAGTAGTGGCTCATCATGTTGGGCGGCGCAGGCGGCTTGTCGGTAAAGAGCTCGATATGCTGGTGGTCGTTGATCTTGATAAACGCGATCCTTATCTGGTCGGTCCCGGCCCGGTTCAGCGTGGTGTACTCATTGAAGCCAAGCAGATCGTGCCAGAACGAGATGGTCTTCGGCAGATCGCTGACAAAATAACCCACATGCGAGATGCTTGTAATCTGCGGGCGCTGCGGCGCTGCATCCTGCCCGCGCAGAAAGATCGGCGCAAGAAAGAAAGCGCCGGGCAGCAAGATCCATGGAGCCACACTTTTGTGTTGCCTCGCCATGTTGAGATCCCACATGAAATGAAGAATACAAGATGACCGTTGCCGAACGGGATGTTCTCCGGAATCAAATTATTGAGAGTGTCGAGCACGATCGCGGAATAGCCGGATCGAGAGATCGCATCGCCGCAGCCGCATGTTGACAAGGGACCCTGTTCATTTGCCCGAAGGAGCAGTGCGGGTGGTGGCGTATGCGATGAGAGCGGTGAAGCGCGGATCGCCCTTGAGCGCCTTGAGATCGGGGTCGTCGGGCATCCCTTTGATGACCCATCCAGCGAGCCCGTGATCGACGGCGTCATGGAGCAGGCGGAGGGCGCCGTCGCGGTCACCCTCGCGGAGTTTGAGGCAGGCAAGATTGTACGTGCTGAGCGCGGACGCGGGGTTGTTGATGCCGACAACGCGAACTTGTGCTGCATGGGCCTGCGTGAGGAGCTGTTCCGCGCGCGCATAGTTTCCACGGCGGGTCAGGATCTCCGCGAGGTTGCTCATGACTGAGAGCGTAAGCGGGTGGTCGGAGCCGAGCACGCGGGTGCGGGCAGCCAGCACCTGCTCAGCGAGCGACTGCGCCTCCTCGAGCTTGCCTTCATCGGTGAGCACAGCGGTTAGTGTGTTCATGGTGCGAATGGTTTCAGGGTGGTCCGGACCGAGAACGCGGAGCTTGATCGCGAGAGTTTCTCGATCCATTGCCTCGGCTTCTGCAAGGCGCCCTTCGCGGTAGAGGACGATGCCGAGATTCTCCCTGGCTATCAGGGTGTGCGGAGAGTCGTCGCCTTCAAGGCGGCGGAAGATGGCGAATTGTTCGCGGTCGAGGTTCTCCGCTTCAGCCCATTTGCCCTCGCCGAGCAGCGCCAGAGAGAGGTGATTCATCGCGGTGAGCGTCTCAGAGTTGGAGTCGCCAAAAGCGCGGCGGCTATAATCGAGAACCTGGCGCTCGAGGGTCTCGGCTTCGGCGGAGTGGCCTTCCTCATTGAGGACTACGCCCAGGTAGCTCATCGCGGCCATAGTGTCAGGGTTCTTGGCGCCGTAGCGGCTCATGCGGATGGCGAGCACTTGGCGCAGGATCGTTTCGGAATCGTGAAAGCGGCCGAGGCGGTAGAGTACCCAGCCGAGCGCCGCTCGCGACTTGAGCGTGTCGTCGTTTTCAGGGCCCAGCTGTTGCAGGCGAATGGCCGCGGCCTTGTCGTAGAGGGAATCGGCGCGGTCATAGAGACCAAGGTTCTCGTAAACCAGTCCCATCACCATCATCATTTGCGCTTGCATCTGCGGATCGCTGGTCAGGCCTGTTTCCATCTGCGAAGAGGCCTTGTCGAGGATTTCGCGGGCGGTGACCTGGTTGCCGCGGGCCTGGCCAGGATCGGAAACCTTGAACATATTGGTCATGAAGTCCGTGATGCGATTGGCGCGATCGCGTTCGCGGGTGATGTTGCGGAGCTGGATTGCTTCCACCACGGCGAAGCCGGCGAGCAGGACCACCAGCGATGCGGCGACGCCAACAGCGACACCGTGGCGCCGGACATATTTGCCGAAACGATAAGCCACGCTGGCCGGCCGGGCAAGCACAGGCTCGTGGTTCAGATGGCGCTCGATGTCGGCGGCGAGCTCCGAGGGCGTTCCGTATCGGCGCGAGCGGTCCTTCTCCAGCGCCTTCATGGCAATCGAGTCGAGGTCACCGTGGAGCAGGCCCGCGAGTTGCCTTGGCTCCGTGGAACGCAACGGAGCCGAAGTGGCCGAGAGATTCCTTTCCGTCGTGAGGCGTGTACTGGGGCGCGGCGGATCTTGTTCGCGTAGCTGGCGCAGCACTTGATCGAGCGGCTGCTTCCGCCAATTCTCGCTGTCGAAGGGAAGCGTCCCGGTCAGCAGCTCATACAGGACGACGCCAAGCGCATAAACGTCGGTGCGCGTGTCGATGTCACCGCCCGCAGCCTGCTCCGGACTGATGTATCCGGGCGTGCCTGCGATGCCCATGATGCCGGTGAAGATGGATTCGCCGGGAACTAACGGCGCGGCAGCTTTCGCCAGGCCGAAGTCGATGATATGCGGAGCGGGCTTGCCGTCGACTTCAACCACTAGGATGTTGGCGGGCTTCAGGTCGCGATGGATGATCGCCTTCTGGTGTGCATGCTGCACGCCCTCGCAAACCTTCACGAAGAGCTCGAGGCGTTCCGGAATGGAGAGCTTCTTGCGATCGCAGTATTTGGTGATGGTCTCGCCGGGAACATACTCCATCACGAAGTAAGGTTGGCCGTTGGCGGCCGTACCCGCGTCGAAGACTTTCGCGATGGCCGGGTGTTCCATCAGCGCAAGCGACTGGCGCTCGGCTTGGAAGCGTCGAAGCAGCGTGTCGTCGAAGGCTGCGGTGCGAATCAGCTTGAGCGCCACCTGGCGGCGGATTGGCTCCGATTGCTCAGCGAGCCACACCTGCCCCATTCCGCCTTCGCCGATCTTCCTGATCAGTCGGTACGGTCCGATGGACTCAAGAGGTTGCGGTTCCTGCGGCCCGTTCGCGGGAATTGCTGGCTGGGAGAGGCCGTCGGACCGCTCATAGGCAGAGAGCAGCGATTCCAATTCCTGGCGGAGCGAGATGTCAGAGCCGCAAACCTCGCTCAGAAAACTCGGGCGATCCTCCGGTTTCCGCTTCAGGGCGGCGTCAAACAGCTCCTTCACTCTCTCCCACTGGCCGGTTCTCTCCATGAAGGCTTTTCCCCACTTCGCGCGTGAGCCACGCCTTGGCCATGTTCCAGTCGCGCTTCACGGTTGCCGGGGAAATCTCCAGGGCAACGGCAGTTTCCTCAACCGTCAGGCCGCCGAAAAAGCGCAGCTCGACAATCTTCTCCTGCTGCGCATCGCGACGCGAAAGCCTGGTCAGCGCATGGTCCAGTTCCACTACATCGATGTTCTGTCTTTCGGGGAGGTGGAAGCTCTCGTCCAGCTCGACTTTGTACTGAGGCCCGCGTTTTGCTGCCGCACGGCGCCGGGCGTAATCCACCAGAACCTGCCGCATGAGCTTGGCCGCAATCGCGACAAAATGGGCGCGATTAACAGTAAGTGGTGCCCGGTCACCCGCAAGACGGAGGTAGACTTCGTGAACAAGCTCCGTACTTTGTAGCGTGTGATCGGAACGCTCAGCTCGCAAACACCGGTGAGCAGCGAGTCGCAGCTCCTTATAGACGAGCGGGATGAGAGCGTGGAGTGCCTCTTGATCTCCGCTCCTCCAGCGAACGAGCAGCTCGGTTGCCGAATCTGACGATTGCGGCACGTGTATGCCCCCGGGGGTTGCTTGCTGGATATGAAGATAGCTTCACCGCCGCTCGGGAGTCAACGCAATTGCGATCTTCCCCAACGGACAGCGCGTGAAAATTGAGTCAGTCATGTTCGGGTCCCATGTCCTTTTGACAGAGGCGTGCCGCCCTCGGGCTGGCTCGATCCGCATCGGCCGTTAGCTCCCCGGGGGCTGACAGAAAGCAGCACTTGGCGTTCGTTTGGCGATTCTTCGAAAAAAAATGAGCTCTTTTCGGCACTAATTGCGCAACTAGTGGCCTGTCGCAGAGAGTTCGTTACCAACATGGGCCAGCGCTGCCATGATGGCACCAGCATTCTGATCAAGAGCGCCGGAAACTTCGGTCCAACCGGTAGTAACGCTTTCATTGAGACAGGCCACTAGTGATGAAAGCCGCTCTGAGAGCGTGGCTCAGATGGGACACGGGGGGGAACAAGGTCCACGCTCTCGGCTTTCAAATCAAGATCGGGTCACGCCAAACTGCGTCTCGGATCACCCGTGGCCTCTTCGCGCCCGAGCCTCCGGTCCAGGCATTCAGATATCCCGGAATCCGGCCCGACCCGCCGCGTTACTGGCCCAGCGTGAAAACAACATTGACCGTCGTTTCCACTTCTGTCGGTTGGTTGTCGAGCTTGTACGGTCTATAACGCCATGTCCGCACAGCATCTATGGCGGCCTGCCGCAACATCTCCGGACCGCTCACAAGCTGCAAATCCTTGATCGTTCCGTTCTTTGCAATAACGGCGTGCAGTTGCACAGTGCCGGCCACGCGGGCCGACTTGGCGATAGCCGGATAGATCGGCGGCGTCTTCTGAATCAGCATTCCCGTCGCCACGCCAGATGAAATAGCGAGCGGCTTGGAAAGCGCAGCTTTCACCACCGGCTGGGCGTGCCCGTTGAAGATGCTGTCATTCGCGCCAAGGCCATCCGCACCGGCCGCGCCAAAGTTCGCCGGTGGAGGCGCATTTTCCGCCACTTGCTTGTTCGCGCCTTGCGGAATCCGCGTTGGTGCAGTCAGTTGATCGTCCATCAATTGCGCCTGGGCTTTCGTCGGCGCGGGCGCAGAGTTCGTTCCCTTCTCTCCGTTGGCCGGTTCGCTATTTGGTGCTTGCTGCGTGGCAGATGCTGCCGACGACTTGTCCGGGGTTGACGACGGCGCACTCGCTGGCTGGTTCGGCGTGTCAGTCTGCGTCTCCGTAACGGTTGCGGTCGAAAGTGTTTCGACGGATTGTTTCGCCGCGGCCTTCGCTCCATGATGCAGAAACGGAATCACGAGCAAAGGCAGAATCACGCACGCGCTGGCTGCGGCGACGATAATCTGTTTCTTCTTCTTTCCCGATGTCGCCGGCTCTTTCACCGCTTCGATATTCTTCGACGAAAATCCCTGGAAGAGCGCTCCCTCAGCTGCGGGGCTCAAGGTCGGCGCTGCTTCAGGTGAGCTCTGCGCCTCTTCGACCACAGCCTCGTCCGGCTCAATCACCGCCACGGCGACCTCGCTCGTCGGATGGCTGGCCTCCAGCCCGACCGAAGCATGACTCGACGATGCATCCGCCAACTCGCTCGCAGGCGCTTGCTGCTTTGAAGCGAGCGGTGCGGACGGTACACGGCGCGTATCGCGCGGCTTTGCCACCGCGGGCGATGACGTTGCCTCGCGATCACCAGAATGTGCGAGCGGCTTCGCCGGCTTGCCGAATGACGCTGCCCATGCCTCCCATTCATTCGAATTCACGCGCAAGGGCACAGGAGTAGGTTCGCGATCAAAATCCTTTTGTGGCTTGGCAGGGACGGGCGCGGTAGGGGCTGGCCGCTTATCACGCGGCCTGTCCACTACTTGCGACGCCATTGTCTTGCGCTCGGCGGGGTGCGAAACCGATTTCGGAGGCTTCGCCAACGAATGAGAAGCTGCCCATGCCTCCCATTCTCTGGAGTTCACAGGTAAAACCGCGGGAGAGGCTTGGCCATCCCACTCGCTGAAATCCTCGGGTAGCGTATCGGGTAACGACGGAACTACTTCTTCTGGAGATGCCATTTGCCGTCCTCTCCTTTCTCGTAAACCGCACCTTTGTAGACGCGTGTTTCGGGCGGATTTGTCTTGGTTTCCGTGCGCTCGTCCGTTCCTTCCGGCCGCGCCGGATCTGCAGCTTCAATATTGGTCTCGGTGAAGGTCCACTTCGGCGCAGGCTCAGCGGGTGCCGCTGCGGCAGCGACCGGCGACGAATCAGTTTCAGGCGGTCCCTGCACTTCAAGCACCACCGAAGCCTGCGCCGTCGCGTAGTTTTCCGTGTCCGATGGAGTGAAAGTTGCCGCGAGGATATACTTCCCCGGCGCGAGCACGAGGCCCGCAGCAGGAGTGTAAACAAACGTTCCTGGAACCGGTGTAGTGGCATTCAACTGAATCGCGCTGAGTGCGGTGCCGTAGGAAATGGGTGAGGGGACCGGCCACGTGATGGTGGCTGCCGGCTTCTCGGTAACCGTAAGCGTCACCGCTGCGCTCACTGTTGAGTAATTCAAAGTGTCGGTCGGAGTGAAGATGACTGAGAGTTCATGCACTCCTGGTGCGAGAATCTCACCCGCCGCGGGTCTATAGGTGTAGATTCCCGGCACTGATGCGGTCGCTTGCAGTTGAGTGGCGCTCAGGGCGACACCTTGCGCAATCGGGTCCGGTGACGGCCACGTGATGACCGGAGCTGCCTTGGCAACCGTGAGCGAAACCGCACAGTGCGATATGGAGTAGCCCAATCGATCTGTCGGCGTGAAAGACAAAGAAAGTTTGTGCTCTCCAGCCGCCAGCACCGCTCCCAGCCCTGGGTTGTATTCGAATGTTCCCGGAACCGATGCTGTGGCACAAAGTTGGGTCACGCTCAGGTGTGTGCCGTAGCTGATCGCATCGGGTGTAGGCCATTGAATGGCAGACGCGGCTCTGGCCACAGCGATGGGCACTGTCGCCTCTGCTGTGGTGTAGTTCGTGCCGTCCGTCGGTGTGAATCTTACTGAGAGTGCATGAGGTCCCGGAGTAAGCACTTCGCCCGCCGCGGGAGAGTACTCGAGTTTTCCGGGTACCGACGCCGAGGCATTCAGTTGCGCATCGTCCAGGGCTTTGCCGTAAATGATGTCGGCGGGTGTTGGCCATGACAGGTGCGGTGTTGCCCTGGTCACAACAATTGAAATAGCCGATTGGAACGGCAAGTACCCGCCCAGGTCTGTCGGAGTGAATGTAACCCAAAGCGTGTGCGTTCCTACCGGCAGCACATAGCCAGGGCCGGGAGTGTACACAAAAGTCCCGTCCACCGATGCTGTCGCATTGAGCTGGGCAAAGGTGAGCTTGTTTCCATAGGCGATCGGTTCGGGCGTCGGCCATGTGATGACCGGAGTCGCGCGCGCATGATCCGAACCCAGGTTCGCAGGTCTCGCATAGTCATCCTTGCCGGCGTCCGCCTGCGCAGCACTTTTGCCTGGGCTCTTGGGCTCATAGTCCCGCTTCCTGTCTTGTGGAATCGGGCGTCCGGTAATGGAACTCGCCATCTCCAGGCTAATCCGCGAAATGCCCGTTTCTGAGAGCCCCGTGTCGCCGTATTGCAGCGCGCGCGCGGCGTCCTGATCATTGGGAATCTTCCACCGCACCGGCCTGCCCAGAGCCTTGGCCACGACATCTTCGTTCGTCGTCTCGTGAAAGCGCGAATCAAACCGGTTGATCACCACTTCGAGGCTCGGGCTTTCTTCGGCGAAAAACTGTGAGATCAGTCGATTGGAATTGCGCAGTTCCGAGATGCCGGTCTGTGTGACCAGATAAACCCTTGAAGCATCTTCGAACAGAACCTTTGCCGCAACGTCAATCCTCGATCCCACATCCACGATTACGTGATCGAATTCGCGCCGCGCGATTGCCATCAGCTTCACGATGGCGCTATTGGAAACTTCAATTTCAGGAATCTTGGTGGGAGCAGCAAGCACAAACACTCCCGACCGATGCTTGACTAGCAGATTCTGCAGGAACGTTGCGTCCAGCCGGTCGATATTCCGTAGCGCGTCGTCCGTCGAGTAACCCGCTGCAATCCCCAGGCACAGTGCCGCGTCTCCAATGGGAAGAGCAAGATCGATCAGCAGGGTTTTCTGGTCGGAATTCTGCGCCAGCGCGATCGCAACATTGCAGGCCATCGTCGTAACCCCGGATCCACCTTTGGAGCCGGCGAAGACCAGCAGCTTCCCTTCTCCCTTCTCTCCCGGAATAGGTTGCTCATGATTGGTGTTTGTGCTCCTAACCAGGGCCTCGGCCATCGCGCCTTGCTCCAGGGGCAGAAGCAGGTATTCACTCGCGCCGGCGCGCATCAGGCGAACCGCAAGCTTCGGATCGGGATTCTCCGAATAGACCATGATCGTCGCTTCGTTGCGGGCTCTCGCTTGTTCCACGAGTCGCACAGCCACTTCGGGGTCGCTATCCAGGTCGAGAATGAGAACGTCGAACGACGTCAGCAGCCTTTGCATGTGTTCTGATTCCGGGGGGTAGGAATCGAACTCCCGAGTATTAACCTGGCGCGTTTCATCAAGTGCCTTGGCTACTGCCGCGCGTCTTTCCTCGTGCGGCCCGATCAAGGCAACCGACAAGAGATCGGCTCCGTAGGCGTCTGTTTGTTTGGTGCCGAGTTTTTGTGACACGTCTGCTGCACTCACGGTATTCAGTGCTCCTTGAGGTAACTGCCCCATTCCCGGCCTAACCTCGAATCGACACGTTGTCCGGGAGCAGAATCTGCAGGCTTCGTTCCCCCAAATGAACTAAACCTGGTGCAATTCCGGGGCGAGTTTCAGTGAGAGGGTCAGCCTGTGGCTGCCTTCCAAAACAAATTACCGTGGGATAGATGGTAACCATTTTTCAGCTAATGCGAAACTAAGATAACCGTAAGTAAGTGTTACTAAAGTGCTATGGACCTCTAGCACATGCCCTCCCTTCCTTCGCCAAGCCGGCCTCAGCGCGACCGATGACGAGGCGCGACCGTTCTACCTCTGCAGTCCTGATCGAGGAACGCTGGATTGGTGGATTATTGGAGAAACGCTGGATTGTCGGGGATTCGTGACGCTCGCACGTCGCAGCGGATGTTCGCCGAATAACCGGCCGCCCCGGAAATGGCGCCTGGCGGAGAGAGGGGGATTCTATTAAGAAATCCAATAAGTACGTTTAAATACATCGCTATATAGATATAAATACTTTAATTGTAAGGTATTTGTAAGGTAATCAATGATATTCTTGCTGTGCTCAACACAGGGGAATATCGATGGCGAACAAGAAAGTGGTTCTGATCCGGCTCTGCAAAACTGAAAAAGGGTGGCGCAGGTACCGCGCAGTCATCGGCAAAAACGGGCGCGTCAAGCCAGGTTTTGTCATCGTCGATGGAAAAGAACGCAAGTACCCCAATGGACGTTATCAGCTACGGACGTACGTGGGCTCCAGAATGATTTACCGCGATGCCGGTGAGAACGCCGCTGCCGCCCTAACCGCCCAGACAAAAACCGAGCATCTCCTCCAAGCCAAGGTCGCCGCCAAGGAGGCGGGTGTCAAAATCGAGGAAGTTCCTGGCCGATTGAGCCTGACACGCGAGTTGAACCGGTTCGTGCAGGCCGCTGAAGACCGAGGCTCGAACTCCGCTGCCGCCGTCTACCGAACCGCCGCCGATGAGTTCCTGAGGATCGTAGGGAAGACATTCGCCGATGAAATCACACCGGAGGACATTCTGCTGCACCAGCGGGGGCTCCGCAAGCGCGGATGCGAACAGCGCACGATTGCCAACCGCCATGCCTGCATCACTGCATTCCTGAGATTCTGCAAGTTGGATGTGAAGACCTTGGCGCCAGCCAAGCCGAAGTTCGAAAAGACGGTGCCCGAAGTCTACGCGACCGAGGAACTCCGGACTTTCTTCGGCTCGATCAAGGACGAGCACTTGTACTTGATTTTCGAGATCCTGCTGAAGTGTGGACTTCGCGAACAGGAGGCGGTCTACCTCACCTGGGAAAACATTGACTTCGCGACCGGCACCCTGAGAGTCCGGTCGAAGCCGGAGTTCGACTTCAAAATCAAAGACAAGGAAGAGCGGGATCTTCCGATCCCTGCCGACCTCTTGAGGCGATTGAAATCCTACCGTGAGCAACATCCGGCGGGGCGCCTCGTAACAGGGACGTCAACGGACAAGCCTAACCATAAGCTGCTACGCACACTCAAGCGCCTTGTGAAGGCTGCCGGGTTGAACTGTGGCCAGTGCGCGGGGTGCAAGACCCACAAAGAGTGTGAACGGTGGTGGCTACACAAGTTCCGCGCCACATGCATAACCCGACTGCTCCAGTCCGGAATGGACCTGCGGACGGTAATGAAGTTCAGCGGTCACAGCGATCTCGAAAGCGTTATGCGCTACCTCTCACCCGCTGCCGACACGGTAATCAAGGCGCATGTCGATGGAGTGGAATGGATGTAGCGGGTACTTGTCTACGTAGGTCTAGGTACGGGTAAGTAGTACGGTGCAGCGTAGCATTAACACCTTTCGAGCTAAGGTCTGTCATCGTTGTGTTTCACCTGGAGCGGCTTCATTGATTGCTCAGCGGCCTGTTTTTTTCGCTGCCGACGCATGTACTGCTTTCGATATTCCTTGTATTTGGGAGACTCGGCGTACTTCTCCTTTCGGCACTCACCGCCTGGACAGAATCTCTGGTGCGAACGTTCTGCATACAGCCATTTCGAGCACCGAGCACACTGTTTCAGTCGCTCCAACTCAGAGGCGGCGGAGAGGTTTAGGATCCGGAGTACTATATCGGCTTCGCCGATTGTCTGCAGATAGACAGTGTTGGATCCTGTGGCGGTGAGCATAACACCTTTGAAACCCCTCCCCGACATCTTGCGTTTTAGAACGAATCCTGTTGGCGCTTGCGCTGAATACATTGATAGGGACCAATGATTTTCATCGACGTCATTCATCATTCTTGGCGAATATTCGTACCCCGAGAGCGCTTCGTCAATCCATTCTTCGGTACGAAGGAGTTCTTGATACTGTTCGTCAATCTCCGCCGGAATTCTTTTGGCGTCAGACACAACCCGGAACCAATTCTCCGCTAAGAATCTATCCACAAGGGATTCTACCCGGCGGATTGAGTAGATGAGTTTCGCCACTTTTGCGTAGCTCTCAGAGCCTTTCGCTGCGTTCAACCAGTCAGGAACTGCCACACGATCTTTCAGCCATTCGGCAAACGGATCAACTTGGGCAGGGGTGAAATTGAGTCTTTCTACCACTCTTGCAACCATTGCTAGGTGGTCCTTTCGTGCACTTCACATAACACTAGCATTTCTTGCAGGAATATGGAAGGATTGACCATTACTTGTCGCGGATGGCTGTCCGCAACCGCGAAGACCGGCCGAGACAATGGGGATGCAAGGAGGACATTGTGAGAAGCGGTCCGTTTGGCCGACGCCAGAGGATATTCACCGCTCGATGTCCTCTTCTAGAAGCCGCTCGGCCGCAGAGAAATAAGTGGGCGGAGGCAAACGGCGAGGTCAAAGCGTTCACCCTCAATATGAGAAGAATCAAGACAAAAGCGCTGAAATCCCATGCTGGACCGTTGGACCTTCGCGCAGTGTTGCGCGAGCGCCAGACTGCATGGCGGGTTCCGGAACTCACGGGATTGCTTTCCCTTGGGGACCACACGCTCTACGACGCGATAGCGTACGGACAGTTGCCCGCCTCTAGGATTGGCTCGACGCTCAGGATCAGCCCTATCGACGCGTTGGCATGGTATGAGGCGAGAACCACTAGCAAAGAAGAGAGGCCAGCCCTTGTGGATGACCGGGCTCTGGGCCGAAACGCTGTCACCCATGATCTATAAGGACTGGGAGCTGCCGAGTGAACCGTGGTCAACAGCCACGCGAAACCTCTTCGGCACCGGGACAGAACCCAACAACCGCGGTTCAGTGAGTGCATGGGCCGCCACTTCGTTCGAGGAACCCTAAAAAAAGGAGGGTTTACGCCCACGGCTCAATGGTTCGGGAACGGTCATGTCTAGCTCATGCGCCTCCGTTCCCTTCATCCAGCAGCTCGAAGTGGGGTCGACGTTCAGTGAGGGGCAGATTATGAATGACGACATGACTACCGCTTGGACGAAGTACAGCGTGAGGCGTGGTTGAAGATGGGACTGGACGAGAATGGCAAGGAGGTCGTCCACTGAACACATGCCTGGACCGGGTCGAGTCGTCTCCCGACGGCATTTTGTGTGCCAAATGTGTGCTTGACCCGAACGGTTTGTTGAGGGAATTCTGTCGGACAGTGGCAGGAAGGAAACGGCTAACTTCCTGACCACTTATCGTCTGAGCGGCCGCCACTGTTTCCGCACACTTTCTGCACACCGGGCTCGGCCCGACCTCTGGCAACTCGGGGTTAAAGGTCCCACGTCAGCTGATGCCGGATCAGTCTACCGATTAACCTGTCATGTCCCCGCTTTTGGGAGATCATGTGCTAACCCCCAACCACTGCAGACTTGAATTTGGAGACGCCGCACGAGGATCTCATTCCTCGATGCGGGGGGACTGGGTCCACAGCGATTAGGAAAAAGGGAGCGCACGAGGTCCGCGCTCAGCGGCGCATAGCCTTCAATGAAGGGATGAATTCCTAGCTCTCGTAAACACGAAAGGCAAGCGCCTCGCAACTCAAAAGAAAAAGCTAGGCCCTCTTGATGTAGGTCAACTCGATGCCAGTGGCGAGCTTCCGATCGAGGTTACGCGAGTACTTGCGGCTCTCATCATTGTCCCAGTGTTCAAAGACGCCGAGACTGGTGACAGCTTTGCCACCCTGGCGATAGTTTGTTCCCGATGGAGGATGGTCGGCTAGTGCTTCTTCCATCAGGTAGTCATCAGCGTTCTCGCGAATCATGATTCTCGGATGTCCGTACTCGTCGACGTTATTTTTGGTTTGAGAATACAGGATGTCGATTCCTACCGAGTCAATCGCGACCCCATCGAGGGAGACCAGAATGCTCGAAGGCCAGTTGGGGTTTTCATACGGCTCAACAGGATTGTGGAAAGGCGCATTGGGAAAATGAAGCGGGTAGGACATGTGGCGCCGAGCGCAGTACAGACCATCCAGGGCATAAAGAATAGTCTTTGCACCCAGATTTGGCGAAGCAGACAAATCGACGATGGGCGAATAGGCGTGCGGTGTTCCTTCCTGATTGGTGTTGAGGATCGCATGTAGTTCCGGGGCTCCCTTGATCGAACCGAAGTGATTCTTCCCGGTCAGGGTGACGCCGGTTTGCCCCTCGTCACCCCCCTCCGCCCGCGAGAAGGGATAGGAATGAGCTTTAACCAATGCGAGATTTACAAGGTAAGTCACATCTATCACCTGCTGTGGTATGAAGCGCGCAGCATCGTAGTGGCTAGCAGAGTAATTTACTCCTTCTACCCAATTGGCCTCCTCGGTGTTATGAACAGCGCCGTAAGCAGGATGCTTCTGGTACTCGGGATCGGGCGTGTTCTTCTGCACGAACCGAACTTCCTTGTATTCAGTCCATATCTTGTCAAGAAGGCCCGGGTAGATATTGCGCTGAGCGTCGTATACGAGTATGTCTTTTGCCCGCACGTGCGCCCTTTCCACCAGTTGATGAACCATGGCGAGAGTCACCTGCGGAGAAACGTTGACCAGATTTGTAGGCACGACCGGCTTGCTATTGTTCAAGTTCACCTTGATTGCAACGGTTTCTCCTTCCTGATAAGACCTGACACTCAATCCCCTCCCTTGCCCGTTGTAATAGGTAAAAATGAGGTTCCATGCCATCTCGTCGGATGCCGCTCCAGTCAACTTGCGCAGAGCAAGCGAAAGCATTTCGTCGACCCGATTCTGGTCTGTACTTGAGTCCATCCACCACTGGTCTGACACCGATTTGCGATTGCCGCTCCAGTGGGCTGCTTTGGGATCGTGCACCCATACGACCTGACCTGGATGAATACCGCGCGCCTTACCCAATGGCGTATTGCGGGACTTCGGTGCATAGTTATAGCGTGTAGTGCCTTCCCCGGGCGCCTGCGCCTCAAGCACATTGGACATTCCCATCAAGGCAACTGTCGCCGCGGCGCTCTTGATCACCTTGCGACGCGAGTACTTCGTCGTCATTTCCTCACCTCAAAATGTCTCAGCTAATTGATGGTCACCGCGTTTCCGCGGAATAGCTCACAGCTCAGTTCACTTGACGGTGATCAGTCGATCCGCCGGCGGATCGACCTCGATGACGATGTCCTTGTACTCATCGAATAATCCACCATTGTGCATTTGCAAGCCGATTGGCCCGCTTCTGGCGGCCGCCGGATCTTTGAACCTTGCTACCTCAGTGGCTGCGCTGCCGACTGGTTGCGCAACCGCCAGGCGTGCTTCCCCATTCGCGCCATCGACAAGCAATTCGATCCGGCTCCAGTCGTGCTGATCGACAGCCGGTTTGACAATCCTTGTGAACTCCGCGTCGCCGGCGTCGTTACGGCCGGGTCTGTAATCCCAGTGGCCACCTGTCGGCACCTGGAACTGAATTCCACCCAGCGCGTCGAGTGGCAGGTCGTCGCCGTGGGGACGGCTGCAGAAGAAGAGCACGCATGCGGCATGATCGGGGTTGCCATAAACGTGCCGCACGGAGAAAAGCAGCCGGAAACTCCTATAGTCGGCTTCGGTGTAAATGACGCCGCGCCCTACCCCGGTGCTTGCCATCGCTCCTTCCTGCACAATCCAGCCGCTCGGAAGACTCCTGGCTAGTTCCGAGGGAAGCGCGTCCTCGAGAAGCAGGCGGTTGAGATGGATGAGTGCAGCCCCACGCGGGTCATTCTGGAGCAGAGCTTGCGTTCCCGGCCGCAAAATTACATCGGCAAAGCGCTCCGCTTCGTAGACCGGTCCGCCGGTGATGATCTTATTCAGACCATGAGCCAGCGGGCTGCGTCCAGACTGCGGTTCCGTCTTCGCAGCGGCAATCGAAGGCAACTGCTCTCGAAGCGCGTCGGGCAATTGATCCCTGAGAAAGGCAAGCAGCGCGCCGGAAGGGCTTAGGAGCCTGCCCGCGAGCGAAGAAGCGTCAAGGATGTCTTCTTCTGAGAAAGCGGTGGAGCTGTTCTGGACTTGAATCCACCCCTCCAACGTCTTGCCATCAAAAAGTGAGATTGATGTATCTCCCTGAGCGCTCATCTTTCCGGCGTGACTAAGTGCGCAGCCAGCCGCCGTAAATGCGATCGCCTCAATAAAAGTTCGTCTTGTCAGATCTCCGGAGACGCTTTTCAATGAATTCCTCTTTGGCACCAAGGGTCATCAGATCGTTCGACGTCTTCAGCGCTGCAACTCGCCCTTCTCTGGTATTCCCGGTTGATCCAGCAATTGAATTGAAGAAGCAGGGCCGAGGTCAGGATGTTTCCACTGGCTCAATACCCACATCACCTTCTTCGCCGGAGTAACTTCGATAATCTGCACCGTATTCGGCCATTGATCCGGTTTATTGTTGCCCGCGATCCAGTTTGCAATGACGGTGTCACCATTGGCGAGACGGTTCACCTCTTGCACGACATCCAGCGGGAACCCAGGAAGATCCTGCGGTTCCAAGTCCCACACCACCTCTCCTTTCGGATTTACCTCCTTCACGAATCCGTGCTGGTTACCGCTGATCAGGGTATCCCCGTTCTTGAGCCGCACGGCATCCCAGTCTCCGGGTATTTGAACCGACCATATCTCCTTCCCCTGCTGGTCGTATTCCATTACCTGATGCTCCTCGATTTTGCCAACCAGAAAAGTTCCGGCTGGAGTAAGGTGCGCACGGCGAACCTGCCCGTGAACCTGATCGGGGTGAGCGGTGGGAAGCTCCAGCTCTTTCTCAATCTTGCCGGACTTCGTGTTCACGATGAGAAGCATTGTGGGTGCGCCGTTTTCGGCCAGGAGAACTCGGTTCTTGCCCGCCGGCTGCGCTGAGTGGATCTCAGTGTTTGGGGGTGCCTCGAAGTTCCAGATAATCTTTTTGCCCGGCGTAACGATGCTTGCGCCCCAACGGTAGCTGAACAAAACGTCGCCATTGGTGAACCGCGTGCAATCGCCTAGGTCTGTGGCAATATGAAGGTGTACCTTTGTAGATACTTTTCTGGAGGCGAGTAGGCT
>OKRB01000130.1:0-72149 GCA_900290245.1 Candidatus Sulfuritelmatomonas gaucii
CCTAGTTTACCCGAATGCGAAGTGGTACTCGCATGGCCCCTCGCGAAATCTCCTGCGATGATTTCTTCCAAGATGCATTGCGACGTGCTTCCCTCAGGACCAAGCTACACCGGCTCAGTTCCGAGTCATCGATTTTCGGGTCTCGGAGGAGAACCACAACCCTGATTTGGTCATAATCCTCATTCGACTCTGTCATCTTTACCATGCATTTCCGGTCAGCCCCGGTAGGCCCGCAAGCGAGCCACGGCGACGTCCAGGGTCTCCAGCTTTTTGGCGAAGGCGAAGCGCACGGTTGTCTTCCCCCGGCCCGGGGAGCTGTAGAAGCAGGAGAAAGCCGGGACCCTGGAGAGGAGGCTTTGATTTGCCCAGACCCGGAGGCAGAAGATCGTCCGGCAGGCTAGCATGTGAAGGCCATATCACAACCTTGAATGCCATACATCACAGCAGATTGACCGCGGGCGGGCGTATGCGTGTGAATCTAAGTCGAAGATCAGTGCCGGGAATACGGGATCCTCGCTCGAAGTATGGGCTAGGAAAAACTGGA
Source organism: Candidatus Sulfuritelmatomonas gaucii (assembly GCA_900290245.1). Classification (GTDB taxonomy): domain Bacteria; phylum Acidobacteriota; class Terriglobia; order Terriglobales; family Acidobacteriaceae; genus Telmatobacter; species Telmatobacter gaucii. Next base: position 545 of record OKRB01000130.1, read on the forward strand.
GTTGGCCCCGGCGTTTCGCTCGAGGAAGTGCTGGCCAAAACAGAAGCCCGGATTTGTGCGGCTCAGGTGAAAGAGTTATGAAGACGGTTATCGTTACCGCAAAACGCACGCCCATTGGTACTTTCCTGGGGGCATTCGCTGATTTCTCCGCTGTTGAGCTCGGCACCGTGGCCGCCAAAGCTGTTCTCGGCAACCTGCCGCCGCAGGACATCGCCGATGTTATCGTTGGGAATGTGCTGCAGGCCGGGCAAGGAATGAATATCGCCCGGCAAATTGCGATCCATGCCGGATTGCCGTTCAGCGTTCCGGCCCAGACCGTGAACCGTGTATGCGGCAGCGGCTTGCAGGCGGTAGTTTCAGCAATACAGGCCCTCCAGGCGGGCGACGGACGCGTCTATCTCGCCGGAGGAACCGAGAATATGTCCACCGCGCCTTATCTTCTGCTCAAAGCGCGCTCCGGGTACCGCTACGGAAACGGCGAGTTGGTCGACGCCGCCATCAACGACGGCCTTACCGACCCATTCCACAAATGCGCCATGGGAGCGACGGCTGAAAACATCGCTTCTTTTTGGAAGATCACCCGCGAAGACCAGGATGCCTTCGCCGCAGAAAGCCAGCGCCGCGCCTCTGCAGCCACCGATCGTGGAGCTTTCGCAGCCGAAATCATCCCGGTCGAAGTTCCCGCACGCAAGGGTTCAGTGACGGTAACCAAGGACGAGCACATCCGGCCGGGAACGACGGTGGAAACGCTAGCCAAGTTGCGCCCGGCTTTTCAGCCTCAGGGCGGCACCGTGACGGCGGGAAATTCCAGCGGACTCAATGATGGCGCCGCTATGCTGGTGGTTACCACCGAGGAGTATGCGCGGAACGCCGGATTGCCCGTTCTCGCCGAGGTGCTCTCCTATGCGACAGCCGGCGTAGACCCGGCCCACATGGGCATCGGCCCAGCGTTCGCGGTTCCGGCCGCCCTCCAGCACGCCGGACTGACACTGGCGGACATCGATCTCTTCGAATTGAACGAGGCCTTCGCCGCGCAATCCATTGCCGTGTTGCGGGAATTGAAGATCGATCCAGCAAAAGTCAATCCCTTGGGAGGGGCCATCGCGCTCGGCCATCCTATCGGCGCGTCGGGAGCGCGCGTGCTCGTCACGCTCATCCATGCCCTGCGCGCTGCCAAGAAAGAGCTGGGCGCGGCGGGTCTTTGCATTGGCGGAGGGATGGGAATCGCCATGGTTGTGCGTGCGGCCGATTAAACTGCCGCTTCGAAAGCGGATTTTCGCGAGAGCGAGGCGGCGTTCTTGGAAAAGCAGAAGGCGAAATGGTGGAAGTGAGTGTTCGCTCTCTTCTCAAATAGATTTGGCTGGCCCGCATCCCCAACAGCAGATGGCCACCACGGCGGGCACACTTTCAACTGCTTCGCTTGCGCGGCCTTGCTCAGGACGACAAGCTAATTTTGAACGGTGGCCATCGCTTCTTGAAAGCGCACTGGTGCGCCGGTGCGCTGCTCGACCATCTCGCGAGTAACGCCGTCAGCAAGCTCGACGACTTCGAATCCCGAAGGCGTGATGTCGAGCACGCAGAGATCGGTGATGACGCGATGGACAACGCCCTTGCCGGTGAGCGGCAGCTTGCACTCGGGCAGCAGCTTGGCGCTTCCGCCGGGGCCGTTGTGCTCCATGATGACGATGACGCGGTGGACGCCGCACACCAGATCCATGGCCCCGCCCATGCCTTTGACGCGCTTGCCGGGGATCATCCAGTTGGCCAGGTCGCCCTTCTCAGAGACTTCCATTGCGCCGAGGATGGCGACATCGACGTGGCCGCCGCGGATCATGGCGAAAGAGTCGGCGCTGGAGAAGATGGAGGCACCGGGAAGGCAGGTTACCGTCTCCTTGCCGGCGTTGATCACGTCGGCGTCGACTTCGGAATCCAGCGGGAACGGGCCCACGCCGAGCAGACCATTCTCTGACTCCAGCGCAACCGTGATTCCCTCGGGAATATAGTTGCCGACCAGGGTGGGGATGCCGATACCGAGGTTGACGTAGTAGCCGTCCTTTAACTCACGGGCGGCGCGTGCGGCCATTTGCTGACGGGTCCATGGCATGAAAGGAAGCTCCTAGCTTTTAGCTCTTAGCTCGACTTGTGGCGATCGAGGCGTCATTGGTTCAAGTTTTCTGTGATCGGTGATCAGCCTTCGCGGACTGTGCGCCGCTCGATGCGTTTTTCGGGGTTGGGGTTGTGTACCAGCCGGTGAACAAAGATGCCGGGCGTATGAATCTCGTCGGGATCGAGCTCGCCGGGCTCGACGATGATTTCGGCTTCGGCAATGGTGAGCTTGCCGCAGGTGGCGATCATGGGGTTGAAATTGCGCGCAGTGAGGCGGTAGACGAGGTTGCCGTATAGGTCGGCCTTCCAGGCTTTCACAAGAGCTACGTCGGCCACGATGCCGCGCTCGAGGACGTAGGTGTGGCCGTCGAATTCCTTGTGCTCCTTGCCTTCGGCAATCATCGTGCCCACGCCGGTGCGTGTGTAGAAGCCGGGAATGCCGGCGCCGCCGGCGCGCAGGCGTTCGGCGAACGTGCCCTGCGGCGAGAACTCGACCTCGAGCTCGCCCGTGATGAACTGGCGCTCGAATTCGGCATTCTCACCCACGTAAGTGGAGATCATTTTTTTGATCTGGTGCGTTTCAAGGAGCTGGCCGAGACCCCAGCCGTCGACGCCCGCATTGTTGCTGGCGACGGTGAGGTTACGCACGCCGGTATCGCGAAGAGCCTGGATGAGCGCTTCAGGAATTCCGCAAAGGCCAAAACCGCCGACGGCCAGCAACATGCCGTCGCGGACGACGCCGTCGAGGGCGGAGCGCGCGTCGGGGTAGAGCTTGTTGAGGCCGCGTGTGGAAGTTGCAACAGTCGCCATAGGATCACACTCGCTCTCTGTCCTGGCTTACGATGCCGGGCTAGAAGGTTATGCTAAGAACCGCGAGGCCAAGGAGACTCTCTGTTGTCTCTGCGGCATTCGGGGTTCAATGCAAGGGAGATACGGCAATCACGCTATCGCAACTTGAGGACAGCTGCCTTATTTCCCCACAGTTTCCGTTTTGTTTTTTCTGCGAACCAATATACCCCCATTTGCCTTCGCCCGCTTATCTTTTTTGCATCCGTTTCCATTTGTGGCAGCAGAAGTTCTTCCAACCACTGGAACGGGGGCCACGGGAGGGAGTGGCGCCCGTTTAAGTCGGCGCGTGCGGTTGGAGGCTAGACCGTCACTGCTGAATGGGTGGCGTAGTGGAGCAGAACGGCCACTGCGCAACTGGTAAGGCGGGTTTCCGCCGAGTCCGCCCGGCTGGTGAGAATGATGGGTACGCGGGCGCCGAGGACGATGCCAGCCAGCTGTGCGCCGCACAGGTATTGCAACTGCTTGACCAGCATGTTGCCGCTCTCGAGATCGGGGACGACGAGGATATCGGCCCGGCCAGTAACGGGCGAGGCCAGCTTCTTGATGCCTGCGGCCTTCACGCTGACGGCAGTATCAAATGCAAGAGGCCCGTCGAGGATGCCGCTGGTGATCTGGCCGCGGTCGGCCATCTTGCAGAGGGCGGTGGCGTCGAGGGTGGACTTGATCTTGGAGTTCACCGTCTCGACCGCCGACAGCAGGGCGACCTTGGGCTCGGGGATGCCGAGAGCGTGGGCAAGATCGATGGCATTCTGGACGATGTCGATCTTGTCTTCGAGCTTGGGAGTGATGTTGATGACCGCGTCGGTGACGAGCAGCGTGCGGGCGTAGGCCGGCGTATCCACAATAAAGACATGGCTAATGCGGCGGGCGGTGCGCAGACCGGTATCGCGGGGCATGCCGGCCTTCATGAGCGCGTCGGTGTGCAGGCTGCCCTTCATCATGGCCTGGGCATTGCCGGAGCGGCACATGGCTACACCCAACTCAGCGGCCTTGAACTCGCTTTCGGCATCGAGAATGGGATAAGCGCTGATGTCAACACCAATCTTCGCGGCCAGCACTGTCATTGCGGCTTCGTCGCCGATGAGTATGGGCTCGATGAGGCCCTCGAATGTGGCTTCGACCGCGCCGCGGAGGGCCACCTCCGACAGTGGCCAGACGACCGCCGTGGTGATGGCCGGCAGACTCTTGCAGCGCTCGATGAATCTGTGAAAGACATGATAGTCGGCGGGATGGCCGACCAGCGAGTCAACGGTAATGCCTTCAGCCAGGAGAGCCAGATCGCTCATGTGTATCTTCTCCCAGGCGCGCAGCCAACTGCTGGCGAACCTTACGGTTTATTTTCGCGCCACGGCACTCGTTGCGGAAGACGATTTACTCCGCCTTACGCCCTCTCAGGCTGAACCACTAGGCGGTCCAAGAGCCGCCTAACTCACTGAGAGTCAAATGCCGGACTCCAGGTGCGCGGAGGCGAATCCGAAAGTGGAGCAGTCGCAACCGGAATCTCTTGACAACAAATTCGCGGCGATTATACGCCCGTTTGCCTCGGAGCGTTCCAATTGCAAGGATCCAGCGTTGAAAAATGAGATTCCGATTCTATTCCCAGGTAGCTGGCGTCCGTGATTGCAGTCACGTTGGGCTGTGCTCCGAGAGAATACGATGGCATTCAGCCTACACATCGGCCGGCGCTGGAGTGGGAAAGGAACTTCAATGAATCTGGGATTTATTGAGAACAAGACATACGACGAGATTTCAGTTGGCGACACAGCCAGGACGGAGCACGTTTTGACCACGGAAGACGCGATGGCGTGGGCCTCGATTTCCGGATTCACCGCCGTTCTGGACTCTGAAGGACTCATCGATCGCGCCGTGAGCAGCATGCTTCCGACAGGACCAAACATGTGGTGTGCTTCGCTCATCTCCGGTCTTTTCGCCACGAATCTACCTGGGCCTGGATGCTCACTGACGAGCGTGTCGCTCACGTTCCATAATCGCATCCGTGTCGGAGAACGCATCCTGGTCAAAGTCGAGGTTACGGCCAAGGACGATTCTACAAAGACGGTTATATTCGATTGCGAGGCAAGCAATGACGCCAGCGCGTCCGTCTTTACGGGCACTGCACAGCTCATTGCACCCGTGGAAAAGCTGCGCTTGTCCACACTCCCGGTACCCAAACTCATTGTGAACAATCCCCATCGTCACCACCTCGGTTTCATCGCGCGTGCAGCTTCCAAGCCGGCTGTGAAAACCGCGATCGTCTGGCCGTGCGACGAACTATCTCTCGGAGGCGCTATCCAGGCATACAAAGATGGGTTGATTGTTCCGGTTCTTGTGGGTTCTGAAGCGGCGATCCGCAACATTGCCGGAACGATGCAACTTGACTTGGGATCCATCCCGATCGTTGACGTCGACGTTAGCCGCGATGCCGCCATCCGGGCTGTTGAGATGGCTCGTAAAGGCGAGGTCCAAATGCTCATGAAGGGCTCGCTGCAGACAGAAGAACTCATGAAAGCTGTGGCCTCACGCGAGGGAGGATTGCGCACCGGGCGGCACATCAGCCACGTATTCGCTTTGGATGTTCCGTCCTATCACAAGACCCTGTTCGTTACTGATGCGGCTGTCAACATCGAGACGGACCTGGAAACCAAGATAGACATTCTGCAGAATGCCATCGACATGATGGTCGAACTTGGGGTCGTGAACCCGAAGGTGGCAATCCTGTCGGCGGTCGAGTCGGTTACCCCGGCCATTCCCTCCACGCTCGATGCCGCCGCCCTTTGCAAGATGGTCGAACGCGGACAGATTACCGGAGCCATTGTCGATGGTCCGCTCGCATTCGATAATGCCATTTCAAGCGACGCCGCACGGATCAAGAAGATCAAATCGCCGGTCGCAGGAGACCCTGATCTTCTCATGGTTCCCAATCTGGAGGCCGGAAATATCCTCTTCAAGGAGCTTCAGTACCTGGCCGGAGCGCTGGCGGCCGGAGTTGTAGTGGGAGCCAAGGTTCCGGTAGTTCTCACCGGCCGCGCGGACGGAGAACAGGCTCGAATGGCAAGTTGCGCCCTCGGCATCCTGCTTGCGAAGCCAGCACCCGATCTGGAAGGCTAGTATGAGAGAAATGCTAATCCCTGATACTTGCCAGCGGTGGCGCTCCGATTTTTCTGAAAGCTGTGACCCAAGGTGTCAGGATCAGCCGCTGCGCTGGAGTAGAATGCGCAGCAGCCGATGGCAGGATCTCAGAAGGTGAATGTGGGGCCCAATTCCTCGTGAATGTCGTTCCACTCCCGCGACCGGACGCCTTTAAAGAGCGGCAGGGGTTCTTCGGCGTTGGCGTGGGTGGTGAAGAGCGACTGCTCGTACGAGAACATGACCCACTTATTGAGCCTGTAGTTGAGCGTGCCTACGAGCATCGTGCTCACATGCCGGGTTCCCTGCAACTTATCGATGTCTCGCGCTTTAGCCTGATCAACGCCATAAAGACCATAGATGGACCAACCGGCGTTGCGGCCCGTGGGATTGACATTGAAGATGCGGGAGAGCGGGAGGCCCAGTTGTGCGAAGCCGCCCGCGGCGCGAACCGGGCGTTCGGGTGCAACCACCTGCTTCCCACTCGCGTTGGTGCCGAGCACAATGTCCGATGCGCCATCTAAAGAGGCGACGGTAGCCAAATTGGTCAGGCCGCCGGTGTCGCTAAAGAAGGAGTAAAGTTGCCCGCCGAAAAACCAGCGGAGATCGCTGCCGCCGTAAGTCTTGCCTGTCAGCGTGAACCAGCGTGTAGGCAATTGCCACTCGGCGGTCCAACCATCCTGTGTGCTGCTTGCGCTTACGCCGTCAGGAAACGTGGCCTGATAGGGCGCGGGAACTGCCGAACCCAGGGCATTGGCAGTGCGCTCACCTTTGAAGCCGCTGAAGATGAGCTGTGCGGGAGCAACTCCGGCCGCGGGGTCTAGCTGCCATTGGCCAACCAGGCGTCCCTGAATCTCGAGACGGTTCGAGTCCGGTCCCTGGCGCTCGCCGTAACCGAGCTGCTCTGAGACGTTGGCTGCACTTGGTGGAAGACCTGAACCCGGCAGGTCGATGGCAAACTCCGGCATGATCGAGAATCCGCTGAATTTGTGCGTATAGCCAACGCGCATCTGCGGATCGCGCTCCCAAAGGCCGCCGAACTCACCGCCAGCGAGGGTCAACTCAACCATGTTGACGAGTGTTGAAGAGCCATAGATTGTCCAGTCCTGCCCAGCGAGCGCCGAAAATGTATTCTTGTCGTCAAAGTGGTAATCCAACCTGCCCCATGCGACGCGGAGCGAAGGGTTGCTGGAGCGAATACTGGAGAGATTGCGATTATCTGAGCGGTTGAAGTTACCCTCGAAGTCCATTTCGATCCTGCCCGTGATGCTCCACTTCGGATTGGGATCGATCCACGCGAAGTTCACGCCCAAGCGGCTGCTGCGCGCCTTGACGTGGAACTCTGGAGATCCATTAGGGGGGGTGTCGGTAAGAAAGCCGGAGAGTGGAAAATCATCTCCGTTGGGAGAAGAACTGTCTTCAATCCCGGTCAATCTGATAAATCCATAGGGAGCAAAACCGACCCCCTCCGCCCTGAATGCAGGTTCGATGCCGGTGCGCGAAATCCCATTCACGGGGAACTGGCGAATGGGCACGAGCGCCTCATTGATCGCCTGGGACGGGGACTTCTCCGCGACGGACGCCGCAGGAGCTTGTGAACGGGGGTTGACCAACGGCTGTCTGAGTTCCGCAGTAGCTGAGGTGAGAGCGCCCGCGACCTGCGCGGCTGGCGCACCGGCTGAAGCCGGCATCGCAGGAGCGGGCAGCCTTTCGGCAATTTGTGCATACTCGTCATTCGAGAGAACGCCTTTGTCGAAAAGGATGCGGGCCATCAGATCTTCGGCCTGCTGCGGCGTAGCCACCCCATCGATCTGCTTCATATCGTCGGACGTGAGAATGCCTTTGCGGAGCAGGATCTCTGCCAGCGGATCGTGGGGCTTTGCGGCGTCCTGCTGTGCCTTTGCTGGCGTGCAAAGTACTGCAAACAGCACCAGAATCAGCAGAAAGAATGAAAGAAGCCGGAGACGAAAAGACAAGTTACAAGAAGAACCATTCATACTGGAATTTCCTTTTTCAACTCGAAATCCTGATGCTGAACAGCAACTAGCGCGCGCTTCAGAACAGAAATTGCACCGACGCTGGGCACTCTGGCCCGAACTGCGACATCAGACGACACAGAAACGGGCGGCGCCAAGAGCACAACTCTTGCCGCCTATCTTCTTAAAAGGCAGGGACGTAGCCCTACGCCCACTCCCCACTGCGCAGATACTCATCGATTCCCTTCGCAGCTTTGCGGCCGGCGCCCATGGCGAGGATCACCGTGGCACCGCCGGTGACGATGTCGCCGCCGGCGAAGACACCGCGCTTGGAGGTGCGGGTGGTCTGGGTGTCGGCCACGATGTAGTTGCGCGACGTGGTCTGGAGATCGGGCGTCGAGGCCTGAACGAGGGGATTAGCGTTGGTGCCCACGCCGATGATGACTACGTTGGCGGGCAAAATGAACTCAGAGCCTTTGATCTCGACGGGAGAGCGACGCCCGCTCTCATCGGGCTCGCCCAGCTCCATGCGGGCGCAGCGCGCGCCGGTGAGCCATCCCTTCTCGTCGCCGATCAATTCGACGGGGTTCGTGAGCATGCGGAACTCGATGCCCTCTTGGCGGGCATGGTGTATTTCTTCGAGGCGCGCGGGCATCTCGGCTTCAGAACGGCGATAGACCAGGGTTGCCGTGCGCGCGCCTAGGCGGCGCGCGCTGCGCACCGCGTCCATGGCAGTGTTGCCGCCACCCACCACAATCACGTCGCGATCGCGGCAGTCGTAGACGGGTTCGTCATATTCGGTGGCGTCGTATGCACGCATCAGGTTGACGCGGGTAAGGAACTCGTTGGCCGAGTAGACGCCGATGAGGTGCTCGCCGGGAATGCCGAGGAAGCGCGGCAGACCGGCGCCGGTGGCGACGAAGACCGCATCGTAGCCTTCATGCTGCATCAGCTCATCGATGGTTACGCTCTTGCCGACCACCACGTTGGTTTCGAACTCGACGCCCATGCGGTGCAAGTTGTCGACTTCGCTTTTGACAATCGACTTGGGCAGGCGGAACTCGGGGATACCGTAGACGAGCACACCGCCGAGCTCGTGCAGGGCCTCAAAGACGCGGACGCGATGGCCCATCTGGACCAAGTCGCCAGCGGCCGAGAGCCCGGCCGGACCGCTGCCGACGATGGCCACGCTTTTTCCCGTGGGCGGCGCGTTGGGAGGAAGGCCAAGTTGGCCGCTCGAACGCTCGTAGTCGGCGATGAAGCGCTCGAGGTTGCCGATGGCGACGGACGCGCCTTTTTTGCCCAGCACGCATCCGCCCTCGCACTGATTCTCCTGCGGGCAGACGCGGCCGGTGATGGCGGGCAGCGCATTGTCCTCGCGCATCTTGGCCGCCGCGGCGAGATAGTCGCCCGCATGGATCAGCGCTACGACCTCTTTGATCTTGACGCCCACCGGGCAATCGACGACGCAGCCGGGCTTGGCGCAGGCAATGCAGCGCGTGGCCTCCTCGAGGGCGCCGGCTGCGCTCAGACCCAGGTTCACCTCTTCAAAGTTGCGGCTGCGCACCTGGGGATCGAGCTCCGGCATGGGGACGCGCGGAATCTTCATCCGGTCCTTCAAAGGAACGAGGTTCTTCTCAGACATTTTGGGCCTCGTTCTTCATCGGGCGTCTTTTCGGATTGAGCTTGATGGGAATGCTGCGCAGCTCGGCAAGTTCCCGCTCCTTCTCGGCCAACTCAGCGCGAAGTTCGACCAGTTCTTCCTGGGTGTGTTCCTGGAAGTGCTTGAGCGACTGGCACTCCTTCTCGCGATACATGGAGTTGCGCTGCATGAGGACGTCGAAGTTGACCAGCGAGGCATCGAACTCCGGCCCATCCACGCAGGCGAATTTGCTTTTGTTGCCGAGCAACACACGGCAGCCGCCACACATGCCGGTGCCGTCCACCATGATGGAGTTCAGGCTGACCATGGTCTTGATCCCCAGCGGAGCGGTTAGCTGGGCGACGGCGCGCATCATAGGCACAGGACCAACGGCGAGCACGAAGTCGATCTTCCTCCCGGCGGCGATCAGTTCGTTGAGCTTCTCGGTCACCAGCCCCTGTTCGCCGTAGCTGCCGTCGTCGGTCATGATGTAAGCCTCATTGCTGGACTGGCGCACCTCGTCTTCAAAGATGACCATCTCTTTGGAGCGGGCGCCTTCAACAAAGACGACATGGTTGCCGGCCTGTTTGAGGGCGCTGGCTGTGGGCAGAGCCATGGCCGTGCCCACGCTGCCGGCCAGAATGGCCACCGTGCCGTAGTTCTCGATCTCCGATGGCCGGCCAAGAGGACCGACGAGGTCGAGGATGGAGTCGCCCTTCCGAAGACAGTTCAGCATGGCGGTCGTTTTGCCCACAGATTGCACCACGATGGTGACGGTGCCCGCCTCCGGATCAGAACTCTTGATGGTCAACGGAATCCGCTCGCCCTTGGCGTGCAGCCGCAAGATAACGAACTGGCCCGGTTCCTGCTTATGGGCGATGCGCGGCGCCTCGACAACCAACTGACGTATGTTGAGACCCACGTCGCGCGCGTCGACAATCCTGTACATCGCGCCTCCGCTTCCGCTCAGTTTTTCTGAGTAGGAAGGTGTTTTGGCCCGAATCTATTTTGAAAACAGATTTACGGAATTGTACGTCTGTTTGCGCAATTTAGAAACCTTGTCTCAGATGAGCGTGATAGCGGTCACTGCCGAGTTATCTGTAGAGCGCACTATTCGTTTAGGCGAGCATAATCCTGTTTGAAACGGAGATGGGCTGGGACTTGGGCGAAAGTGAACGTGAATGGCGGGGCCATTGCCCTGGGCCATCCGATCGAAGCTTCGCGGCGCCGGATTCTGGTGGCCTTGCTTCACAAGATGCAGCAGCGCAATGCCAAGAAAGGCTTGGCTTTCCACTGTATCGGTGCCGGCATGGGCGTGGCCATGGCCCTGCAACGCGATTGAATCCATAACGGCGGGTGTGCGCCAAAGGCACACACCCAGAAGCCAGAATCCAGACAGAGCCAAGCAGCGGACGGTAGTGTCGCAAGGAGCACATTATGAAGGGAAAAGTCGCGATCGTAACGGGTGGTGCAAGCGGGATTGGGTTAGCGATTGTTGAGTCGTTCGCCCAAGTGGGCGTGAACTGCGTGATTGCCGACATGGACGTTGCCGGTGGGGAACGAGCCGCGGCGAAACTTCAAGAGGCCGGAACGCCCTGCCTGTTCGTTGCTACAAGTGTTTCCCAGCCCGACCAAGTGCGCCATCTCGTCGATGCCACCATCGAAAAATTTGGGCGTCTCGACATTCTGGTCAACAATGCGGGTCTGCAATTCGTGACGCCAGTGGTGGAGTTCCCTGAAGAGCGCTGGGACACTCTGATAGGCGTTATGCTTACCGGAACGTTTCTTTGTTGTAAGTATGCCTTGCCCCACATGATCAAGCAAAAGTGGGGCAGGATTATTAACGTCAACTCGCTCCACGGCAAAGTGGGGTCGCCCTTCAAGGTGGCTTATGTTTCGGCCAAACACGGGGTGCTGGGGTTAACGAAGGTAGTGGCGTTGGAGGTGGCCGAGCACAACATTACCTGTAATGCCATCTGTCCCGCCTACGTGCGTACTCCGCTCGTCGAGAAGCAAATTGAGAATCAGGCCCGTTCTCACGGCATTTCGGAGGAGGAAGTGATTCAAAAGATCATGCTGGAACCCGCCGCCATCAAGCGGCTGCTGGATCCCAGCGAGGTCGCTTCGCTGGTTCGCTACTTGTGTTCGGACGATGCCGCAGGTATCACCGGCGCGGCGCTCGACATTGATTTGGGCTGGACGGCGCACTAGGACAAGATACTTCAAGGCGTGCCGCAAGGCACGCCTTCATAACACGGAGGAGAATGATCATGCCTGCCAATCCTCTGGCCACCGCTCATGAGACGCACCCTATAGTCAAGATTTCCGCCACGCGTTCTCCGGAGCGGAACAAAGTCGTTACCGCCGCTGCGGCCGTGCGCTTAATTCGCGACGGCGACACAGTAGCGACCGGAGGCTTCGTGGGCGTCGCCTTTCCCGAAGCGATTGCCGTTGCCATCGAGCAACAGTTCCTGGCGCCCGACAGGGAAGCCGGCCCCGCCAGCGGACGGCCTTGCGACCTGACGCTCCTCTATGCGGCCGGGCAGGGCGACGGAAAGGAACGGGGGCTGAATCACTTCGGTCATCCGGGTCTGGTGAAACGCGTCGTTGGTGGCCATTGGGGCTTGGTGCCTAAGCTAGGGGCACTGGCGGTCAATAACAAGATCGAGGCCTACAACTTTCCCCAGGGAGTGATTTCGCATTTGTTTCGCGATATTGCCGCACATCGTCCCGGGCACCTCAGCAAGGTCGGCATGGGGACCTACGTCGATCCGCGTTACGGCGGCGGCAAAATCAACTCCCGCACTACGGACGATCTCGTTGAGTTGATTACTATTCACGGCGAAGAGTACCTGTTCTACAAAGCGTTTCCGGTCAACGTCGGTATTATCCGCGGCACCACCGCGGATCCAGAGGGCAATATCACCATGGAGCGCGAGGCGCTGACGATAGAAATGCTTTCCATTGCCATGGCAGCCCACAACTCCGGCGGGATCGTCATCGCCCAGGTCGAACGCGTGGCCGAAAGCGGCACGCTGAATTCACGACAGGTGAAGATACCGGGAATTCTCGTCGATTGCGTCGTGGTTGCGGAAAAGCCGGAGTACCATTGGCAGACCTTCGCTACCGTGTACAACCCCGGTTTTAGCGCAGAGATCCATACGCGAATGGGAGCCATCCCACCGATGGGGCTATCGGCGCGCAAGGTGATCGCGCGCCGGTCGGCGCTGGAGCTGAAGACCAACAGCGTGGTCAACCTGGGAATTGGCATGCCCGAAGGCGTGGCCAATGTGGCCAATGAGGAGAAGATCATCGATCTCATTACACTCACCGCCGAGCCAGGAGTGGTCGGCGGAGTTCCGGCCGGAGGGCTCGATTTCGGCGCCGCGGTCAATGCCCAGGCCATCATCGATCAGCCTTACCAATTTGATTTTTACGACGGGGGTGGACTCGACTTGGCTGTCCTCGGCCTGGCAGAGGCGGACCGCGAGGGCAGCCTCAACGTGAGCAAATTCGGTCCCAGGTTGGCGGGTGCAGGGGGGTTTATCAATATCAGCCAAAACGCCAAGAGCCTGGTGTTCTGCGGTACGTTCACGGCGGGCAATCTGGACGTCGGATTCGCGGACGGCAAATTACAAATCCTCAAGGAGGGCCGCACACGCAAATTCGTGCACGAAGTGGAACATCGAACCTTCAGCGGCCGATATGCCAGCCTGCGCGGACAGCCGGTGCTTTATGTCACCGAGCGCTGCGTCTTCCGCCTCACCAAGGAAGGCCCGGAGCTGATTGAAGTGGCACCAGGGATCGATATCGAGAAGGACATCCTGGCGCACATGGATTTTCAGCCCATCGTGAACCAGCCCAAGCTCATGGACGCGCGCCTTTTCCTGCCCAAGCCCATGGATTTACGCAGCGACTTATTGGATCTGCCTCTGGAGAGCCGGCTCAGCTACGAGCCGAAACAGAATCTGTTCTTCGTCAACTTCGAAGGCTTCGCGGTGCGCAGCCTGGAACAGATCGGGCGCATCGACCAGGCGGTGCGGCAGCATCTGAAGCAGGCTTCTGGCAAGGTATACACAATTGTCAATTACGACAATTTCTCGATCTCTCCCGAGCTGTTGGGGCCGTATACCGACATGGTTAAGAAGCTGATGGAGGATTGCTACTCGGGCGTAACCCGCTACACGACCAGCGGCTTCGCGCGCATGAAACTCGGGGACGCCCTGGCAGAGCGCAATGTCGCTCCTCAAATTTACGAGAATGCCGAGGAGGCCAGCCAGCACTTGCTCGAGCTCGAGGAGACGCAGCAGACGAAATAGCTCGGGTAGTTCGGGCAGAAGGCAGAGCCGGTTCTTGGCGGAAACCACCGGCACTTCGAACTTTCGGGTCTCAACACTTCGTACGGAAGGAGTCATTTCATGGCAGCAAGCAGCGTTTTAAGCAGTACGAGCAACTTCAGCGAGCCGGTGACGGACTCGCTAAAAGGCAGAGTGGCGCTGGTGACGGGCGGATCGCGCGGCATCGGAAAGGCTATCGCCCTGGAACTTGCCCGCAACGGGGCAACGGTGACCTTCACCTATAACAGCAATCTGGCCAAGGCGGAAGAGGTTGCGGCCGAGATTCGCACCATGGACGTCGAGTGCCTGATGGCGCAGGGCGACGTGGCTCGCAAGGAGGACGCACGCCGTGTCGTCAGCTCAACCCTCGAGCAATTCAAGAGGATCGACATCCTGGTCAACAACGCCGGCATTACCCGCGACCACACCCTGCGCAAGATGACCGATGAGGAATGGGAATCGGCAATCTCGGTGAACTTGCATGGGACCTATTACTGCACCACTGCCGCATTGCCGGCGATGACCGAGCAGAAATACGGGCGCATCATCAACATTGCTTCCATCGTCGGCCAAACGGGAGCATTCGGCCAGGCCAATTACGCCGCCAGCAAAGGCGGAATCATCGCGTTCACCAAGTGCATAGCGTTGGAGTATGCGAGAGATAACATCACTGCCAATACAGTTGCCCCAGGGTATACCGGTACGGAAATGGTAGAAGCGATGCCGGCAGATGTTCTTGAAAAGATTTGCGCCAAGATACCGCTGCGCCGGCTGGCAAAACCCGAAGAGGTCGCCAAAGCGGTTCTCTTCCTGGCCCGGGATGGGGATTACATCACTGGAACGACGATCAACGTAAACGGCGGGCTACTGATGTTCTGAGGCCTACTTGGATTTCCTCGGGGAAATCGAAGTCAAGGAAATAAAAATGCGCCCGAAGCAACCCGCGCGCTTGCCCGGGGGGCTGCGCCAGCCGCGGCTCCCATCATTCCACCGGCGAGTGAATGGCGTCGTCAAGGTTTGCGCATCTTAATCATGCGGAGATTTGCAATTCTCCCCGAAGCATGCGAAATCTCCGGGCGCGGATAGTCCAACTTTCCTGCGGCTGAACTCATTGCTTCCGGCGCGCATAACCGCTGGGCATCGCAGCATTCTCGTGGTGAGGGACGAAACACCCCACATGGAGGCGTCGAGAATTCCCGTATAGTCGTAGCTGTCACTGCTCACCTCTGAACGTCGACAACGAGCCGTCCCCGAACCTTTCCTGCCAGGAGAGATGGCGCCGATGAAATCGCTTCACTGAGGCCGATACCGTGAGAAATTGCGTCGAGCTTGGAAATATCGAGGTCGCGTGCCAAACGTGCCCATGCTTCAAGCCGGGCCGAACGCGGACACATCACACTGTCAATACCAGCGAGCGTCACGCCACGCAGAATGAATGGCGCGACCGTCGCCGGAAAATCCATTCCCCCTGCTAGACCGCAAGCGGTAACTACCCCGCCGTACTTGGTTGTGGCACAAACGTTCGCAAGCACGTGGCTGCCAACCACATCGACCGCCCCCGCCCACCGTTGCTTCCCGAGTGGTTTTCCGGGGCTCGCAAATTCAGCCCGTCCCAGCACCTCCGCGGCACCCAACCCCTTCAGGAAAGCGGCTTCTTCCATTCTTCCGCTGGCGGCTACCACTCGATAACCCAGCTTGGAAAGAAGGGCAACCGCCACGCTGCCCACACCGCCAGCCGCACCAGTGACCACGATTTCGCCCTTGTCCGGAGTGATGCCGTGCTGCTCCAGCGCCAGCACGCATAGCATGGCGGTATAACCGGCTGTACCAATGGCCATGGCTTGCTGGAGAGAAAAGGCCGAGGGCAAATGGACCAGCCATTCGCCTTTTATACGTGCCTTTTGCGCAAGACCTCCCCAATGGGTTTCCCCTAGGCCCCAGCCATTCAGCAGCACAGAGTCCCCCACTTGGTAGTCTGGATTGCTTGACGCTTCGACCGTGCCTGCCAGATCGACTCCCGGAATCATGGGGAATCGTCGAACGACGGGAGACTTTCCTGTGATCGCTAGGGAGTCTTTGTAGTTGAGTGAAGAATACGCGATCCTTACGGTGACATCGCCCTCAGGTAGAAGCGAGTCGTTGATATCCTTCAACGTAGCGCTCGAACTGTTCCCGTCTTTTTCGATCAAAATACCCTTGAACATGTTTCCCTCCGCGAAAACTAGACCCTGCGTCTCGTAAGTTGGCAAAAAAGTCAACGCGTGATCCCAGCGAGAAAAAGCTTGGCATATGCCATAACCGGTTCCGCATTCTGGTCGAGCTTCGCTCTCAGAACAGCATGGCCTCCCCGATCGTTTGTACCAGCCGAATTGTTAGTGTAGCGCTGTGGTGAGGTGCCAGAGGCACTGGGACAGGCTTTCTTTCTAGTGGCCCGGTGTCACCGGCTACGCGGACATTACTCGATTTATTGTGCGTCTGTAGCGATCAATCCGCATTAGCGGACAACGAATGCGGCGAAGTTGCGTTCCTGGCGTCGATGACAGTGCCGGACGCTGGGCGGCCATCCCCATCAGACTCGACGAAGACGATCTGATACCGGGGAGGCACCGCGTCGGAATTGAGCAGCGCGCTATTCGCGTAAGCAGCTAGCCTTGAGTGCGCTTCCTCAGTTGCTTCGCGGAATTCCCGCACGCCTCTAGATCACCCCGCACTGCTTGGTGGAGAAGATGGCGGGCAATGATCTGCGCGCAGCGTTACTTGTGATTTCATCCGCAATGTCTCCCGGTGCAGCAGGCTCGCGATCTGCTCCGGACTGTATTTCTTTGCCCTATGCATCCCATGCTGCTTCCATACCAGTTTGTCTCAAAACTACTAGCACAGATTTCGCCAGGCGAATCAATCTTCGCTGTACAACGGACTCCTTGTCTCAAGCGATCTTCATGCGCCTAGCCTGCTCGGTCAGTTCCTGGCGGAAGTTCGGGTGAGCGATGTTGATTAGTTCCAGCGCTCTTTGCTTTGCAGTTTTGCCTCGCAATTGGGCACGTCCGAATTCGGTGACCACATAATTGACATCGTTCTTGGTAGTCGTCACATGTGTGCCCGGGGTAAGGGTCGGAACAATGCGTGAAATGGTGTCGTTCTTCGCCGTTGATGGCAGGACGATAATGGCCTTTCCGCCATTGGATCGGTTTGCGGCGTGAACGAAGTCGGCTTGACCGCCAGTGCCAGAGTAAGGTACGCAGCCAAGGCTCTCGGATCCGCATTGGCCGATGAGATCCACCTGCATTGTGCCGTTGATGGCGATCAGGTTGTCATTCTTGCCCGCAAGGGCGGGGTCATTGGTGAAATCGACCGGGTGCATTTCCAGGGCTGGATTGCGGTCCATGAATTGGTATAGCTTTTTTGAACCCAGAGCGAATGTGGCCACCATCTTGTCAGGGTTGTAGTTCTTCTTGCGGTTAGTGACAACGCCGGCCTCGACCAGGCACATGATGCCGTCACCGACCATTTCGGTGTGAACGCCGAGGTCATGTTTGTCGATGAGTTGCATGACCACGGCGTCCGGAATGCCTCCATAGCCAATCTGCAGGGTTGCGCCGTCGGGAATCATGTCGGCCACGTACTTGCCGATTGCTTCCTGCACAGGTCCGATTCTTGGCAATCCCACTTCCATCACGGGCTCTTCGCTTTCCACGAGAGCGGTAACCTGAGAAATGCGCACGTGGCAGTTGCCGTAGGCGAAGGGGACGTTTGGATTAACTTCCAAAACGATGGCCCGCGCCTTTTGGATCGCCGCCATGGTGTAGTCGGCAGCAAGACCGAGAGAGAAATAGCCGTGTTCCTCCATAGGCGAGGCCATGCTGAAGACAACGTCGGCCGGGATCAGATTGCGATTGATGAGTGTGGGCAGTTCCCAAAAATATGCAGGGATGAAGTCGATCCAGCCCTCTTGACCGCCTGTCCGCGAAGGACCGCTGAAAAAATAGGCTACATGCCGGACGTTCTCAACTGTTTCCGGATCAAAATACCCATACTCTCGAATAGGCAGAACCTGGGAAACCTTGACGTCGTGGAAGTCCCGGCGCTGTTCCGAGAGTGCAGTTAGGAGCGTCGGAGGCTCACCAACTCCGGCGGGAACCACGATCGTCTCCCCGGTTTTTACGTTGTGGACCGCATCGAAAGCAGACATGCGCCTCTGTGCGTACTGTTCTTTGTTTGACATCCAAACCTCCTCAAAACTGGCCTGCCCGATCGTTTTGCATCAGCGCGAGAGCTAGTGTAGCGCAGTTATCGGGTGAGTTTGATAGCCGCAGTCGGGGGAGTGGAAAAGTGGGACGCGTTGTTTGCTTTCCACTTTTCCATGCCCCGTATTGCTTTCCACCTGCCATGCCACTGGCGCCCTGCTTGGCGCGGTGCACGGACGGGGTGGAATTCCCGCGCAGTGGATGGACCATTTGCTGACCTGGAGTGCCCGGCGAGTTTTGTACCAGTGAGTGTGAGACAAACTCGTATAAGAGGACCCTGGAATGGCCAAGGGGAAGAAGTATTCGCCGGAGCAGATTTCTACATTTCAGCGGACGGCCTTGGAAGCAAGGTTATTTTCCGATGCAGAAAGTTGAGAAGATCAGGTTAAGAATATCGTCGGGCGTGGTCTGGCCGGTGAGGGAGTCGAGAGCCCACAGCGCGCGGTAGAGGTCGAGCAGAATCATTTCATGCGGTATGCCGCCGGCATTTGCCTTCGCCGCATCAGCCAGGGCACCGAGCGCCGTCGCAACGGCCTGGTGCTGCCGGAGGTTGGTCAAGAGGCCGGGCTCGGCCGCAGCACCGCCTGTAGCGAGGGTTAAAATCCGTTCGCGAAGGCCCGCGATCCCTTCGCCCGTGAGCGCTGATGTCGAAAGCGTAGTGAAACCCGCGATCACCGGTTCGCCGATACAAGCCGGGTCCGTTTCGCTCCTCACCAAATCATGCTTGTTCAAGATCACGATCGCGGCCCGGCCTTCGACTGCTGCGACCAAGCGGCGATCCTCAGCATTGAGCGGCTGCGTGGCGTCGAGTACGACGAGCACAATAGCCGCATCAGCGAGAGCTTCGTGACTACGCCGAATGCCGAGTTGCTCAACCTCCTCCAAAGCTTCATGCGCTCCCTCGCGGAACCCTGCGGTGTCGACCAGCTCAATCGGAATACCGCCGAGCGAGATGCGCTCCGTGACCAGATCGCGTGTGGTCCCCGGCGAAGCAGTCACAATGGCGCGGTCACGTTCCACGAGCCGGTTGAACAGCGAACTCTTGCCCACGTTGGGCCGGCCGACGATGGCCAGCGTCAAGCCGTCGTGGACAATGCGGCCGCGCGCGAACGATGCTTCGAGGGCCGCGAGCGGCGGAGTGAGTTTGTCGATGCGTCGCGCAATCTCCGCCTTCGGCGTCACGTCCAGATCGTCCTCGGCAAAGTCGATTCCCGCCTCGAGCAGCGCAATCAACTCCACCAGTGACTGCTTCAGGGGAGCGACGCGGCTGCTGAGCGCGCCACCCATCTGGCTTGCGGCCTGGCGTGCTTGAGTCAACGTCTGCGCATCGATCAGGTCGCGCACCGCTTCGGCCTGAGTCAGGTCGAGGCGCCCGGCAAGAAAGGCGCGCTGCGTGAACTCTCCGGGTTCGGCCAGCCGCGCGCCCAGCACCAACGCGCGGCGCAGCAGGGCCTCTAGAACTACCGGCGATCCGTGAGCGGCGATCTCAACAAGATCCTCCGCGGTATAGGAATTCGGCGCCGCAAAAAACGTAACCACCGCCTCGTCAATGCGCGTGGATTCGCCGTGCGCGGCTTCCGCATCCTCTGCGTCGAGCACGTCTGCCACGCGCGCGCGAGCATGTTCGAGCGGCTGATGCAGATTTACGAGTTGTGACCCAATCGCCATGGATTGCGGCCCGCTGAGACGCACGATTCCGATGCCGCCCCGACCTGGCGGTGTTGAAATGGCGGCGATGGTGTCGGTTGCAGCTTCTAGAGCGGCCATTGACTGCACCCAGTTTAGTGTCTCCCGCCAACTTGATTGGCCATACAGCTGCCGACGCCTGGTTCTTGATCATGGCGCGGGGCGTGAAACTGCTCTAAACTCTGATTGGAAACTCCACAATCCCAGGGTTCCGCCTTTGCGGCCACGGGGTCCCGACCGCCTTGAGGTAAATGCGATGAAAGCTGCGAGATTAGCTACGTTAAAGTTCTTCGCACTATTGTTCCTCTGGCCCGGCCTCGCTGGCCTCGTCGTCTCCGCCATGATCTCCACACATTACCTTGACACCATGCCAAGGTGGCCAGTGCCGGAAGAGTATCGCACTGTTCCACGCGGAATCCACGGCACGACCGTGTATCAGACTCCAGCCGAAAACAGAGAGTTCAACCTGGTTGAAAACTCGTCTGTAGGAGTTTTCCTGTTCGGCCTGGCGCTCGGTGTGGTCTACCTGGAGATGTGGGGAAGCTTGCAAGCGCGCGACGAAGGCGAAGAATCAGAGCTCGCGCCTCACGCAGGCTAGACGGCCGCTGCTGCTCGATCCGCCGCCCGCCATCCTCTAAAATGAACCGATGCCCGAACTTCCTGAGGTGGAGACGATCGCCCGCGGCGTTCACGAACGCGTTCGTGGTGACCGGATCGTTCAAGTTTGGTTCTGCGGTCAGCCTCAACCCTTCAAGACCCCGCCGGTTCAACAGGCCAACGGTCTGACTGGCCGCACCATATTGGCAGTGCATCGCAGCGGGAAACACATTGTTTTCGAACTGGGAGCACTTGGGGCGGCGCCGAATGCGAATCCAAAGGAGGCTCACCAGCGCACCAAAACAGACTCGCCTCAAGCGCAGTGGATTGTGCACCTGGGCATGACGGGTCGGTTGCTCGTGACGAGCCCCGAAAGTCCCGTTGCGCCTCATACGCATGCCCGAATCAATCTGGCCAGCGGCAGCGAGCTGCGTTTCGTGGACCCACGCCGCTTTGGCCGCCTCGAATTCCGCGATTTTCGCCGCGATGGCACATTTCACCGGCCCGGCGCCGAGCCGCTCGCCATTGGAGCGCGGGAATTCGCCGCGCTCTTCCATCAGCGGCAGATGACCATCAAAGCGGCTTTGCTCAATCAGTCTCTCCTTGCCGGGGTGGGCAACATCTACGCTGACGAAAGCTTGTATCAAGCCGGCGTCCGGCCGAGCCGCCGCAGTAACCGGCTTACGTTCGCTGAGCTTGAGCGGCTTCGCCTGGCGCTGCGCAAGGTCCTCAGGAAGGCCGTCCGGCTCGGCGGCTCATCGGTCTCCAATTATGTCGATGCCAACGGCGAACAGGGTTTTTTTCAGCTCGAGCACTGTGTATACCAGCGCACCGGCAAGCCTTGCCTTCATTGCGAAACTCCCATCCGCCGGGTCCTGATTGCAGGCCGGGGAACTCACTATTGCCCCCACTGCCAGCGTTGATTTTTTTTGACAAGGGAATCAGCACAAAAGGAGCCCGCCTACACTTTTTTGAAGAATTTTCGCCATTTTGCTACCAGAATCAAGACAAAGGCGCTGCGGAAGCGGCACAAGTTATTGATAAGAAATAGCGTTCCGAAAGGACCCTGGATTGCTACGTTATAAGCGCCAGTGATGTATCGGCCGCTGGAGGAACGCCCAGCGAGCCTGAGCAACACCGGGCACCCGGCACGAGCAACCGCCAACGAGCGGCCCTCAAAAGGGAAGAGCCTGCCGGGAAGCCTGCAGCCGGAGCAGCGCAAAGCCGCTACTCTCCACTTGGCTGGGAGGCCAGTGACCAAGGCAGGCTTCGAGACGCCACTCCGAGGAGTGGCGTTTCTTACGTTTGGGATTACTTCCACACGGCCGTTACTAAAGAAGCTTCTCTCCACATCGCGCACTTGCCACGCTCCCGGCTTCGCTGTACTATCAGAGTTGCCTATCAAGCGGCTGACGCGGGCCACCCGGGCATGGGTAGAGCAAGCTCGCCGCCGAGCCAAGCAAATTTCGCCCGGCACATCTGTTCATTCGGATATACGCGGCGAAGGCTCGCATAGGAAAGGGCATCACCTGAGAAAAGCAGAACGCCGCGCCGAATGAATTTCGGCGATCGGATGGGATTGAATATTGACTCCCGCGTAAAAGGCGGCAATCGCATTCTCAAAGGGATTCAGTTTTTGAAGCCACGGAGGCCGAGGCCGGACGATCGGTTCGTAGAGGTTCCCCGCTGCTGCATTTCCTCGAATGGGCGGAGACAGAGGCACCTCCCTTAGATTGTGAGGGCAGCTTTCTGTCGCGCATCTGCCGGCGCTGCCGGCGCGGGGAGAAAAATGCAGACCATGGTTCATGTCGTTCCATCACGAGTTGCGTAACGCGCACTTCAATGCAACAGAGAGCAATGCACCAGGAAGTACACGCATCATGACAACAGAATCGATGCAGCCCCAGCCTGAACAGGGGCCCGCGCCTGACAATGGTCAGGTGCAGCAGCGCGGGCATCGGCGCCGTCGCCGCCGCCGCAAGAACAAATCAAATCAACAGCCCGCAATGCAAGGTCAGCAGATGCAGGGGCAGCAGCAACCGCAGGCGGAGGCTCCCGCACAAGCCCCACCGTCGCAATCCGCTCCGCCCAGGCCTGTCCATCATCACCAGCAGCACCAGAATCGCAAGAAGAAGAAATTCTTCCAAAAGTCCCTGGGTCCTCAAGCGCAGCCCGGCAACAGCATCTCGGGGTCGCAGGGCAAGCGCAAGGGACGGCAGAAAGGCCCCCGGACATTTGTCGGCCCCATGGATCATAGCTATCGGGCTGTAAACGGCAACGTTGCTGACGGACCGCCTTCCACCATTCCCACCTCGGGCAATGGCCATGGCGGAGGTTATTATCCCGACGTCTATTCGGCCCAGCCGCCTGCGCCGATCCGCGAAGATGCGCCGACCCGGATCTTCTGTTTCATCGAGGACCTCTTCTTCCTCGCCAAAATTCAGGAGACGGCGCGCAAGCTCGGCGTGAAGGTCGAATTCATCAAGGGCGAGAACAAGGATGCAGTGGCGCGCCTCATCGACGCGCACGAAAGCGAAAAGCCTGCGTTGCTGGTCTTCGACCTGAACAATCTCAACGCCAAGCCGATGGCGCTGATTCCCAAGTTCAAAGGAAAATTCAAGAAGGCCGTTTCCATCATCGGCTTTCTCAACCATCTGCAGGGCGACTTGAAGATGAAGGCCATCGAGGCGGGATGTGACGTCGTCATGCCGCGCTCGGCGTTCTCGCAAAGCCTGCCCATCCTTCTGCGGCGCTACGGCGTGGAAGAAGAAGAAGAGCACTCGCATCAGCCGGCGTTTTAAGGGCAGAGAGCAGGGAAACAGAAAAGCTCAATACCTGAACAAGCAATAAAGGCGCGCCATTTCGGCGCGCCTTTTTTCTATTCCCTATCTCTGGCTACTCCCTGACTTTCTATCCCGGCGGCCAGGTCATCATTCGGCCACCCAGCAGATGCAGGTGGAGGTGGTCCATCGTCTGACCACCATCCTGACCGGTGTTCACCACGATTCGGTAGCCGTTGGCGAGGCCCTTCTTGCGGGCAATTTCCGCCGCCGCCCACAGCAGGTGCCCGAGCAGCGCGCGATTGTCTTTATCCGCCGCGGCCAGCGAGCCGATGTGCTCACGCGGCACCACCAGCACATGCACAGGCGCCTTCGGGTTGATGTCGGCAAATGCAAAGCCCAACTCGTCCTGAAAAACAGAGGTGGACGGAATCTTTCCTTCAATGATCTTGCAAAAAGTGCAATTCATGGCGTGATCAGTTTACCTGTAAGGTTTGCGATCTATTGTCCCCGGAAGCCGGAAATCCCATTGTGACCAGAATCACCAGTATCTGTTCAGGCCAATCCTTCGATAACCCCTTCGGCTCGCCTGTTTTTTGCGGCCCCTCTTAAAAATGGCACTGCGATTGCATAGCCGGCGCGTCCATCCATCGAGCGAAAGCAGATGCGGATTCAGGATGCCCGGCCTAAGCCTGCAATCGAAACTCCCCGTCCAGCTTACAATGACGGCATGGCTGCACCACCGGCTTCCCCGGCCCTACGCATCGTTCACACTGTCTGCTCGCACGATTGTCCCGACTCGTGCGCAGTGCTGGTGACAGTGAACGCAGAAGGCCGCGCCGTGAAAGTTGAGGGTGACCCATCGCAGCCGGTCACGCGCGGCTTCCTCTGCGGCAAAGTGGCCAAGTACCTCGATCGCGTCTACGCGCCCGACCGCGTTCTCTACCCGCTTCGCCGCAAAACCGGCGTGGCAAAACGGCCACTGCCGCGTGGCCAGGAGCACGAAGCCTTCGAGCGAGTGAGCTGGGACGAAGCACTCGACGCCATCGCCGCGCGCTTGAAGGAGATCAGCGACCGCTACGGCTCCGAGTCCATCCTGCCCTACAGCTATGCGGGCACAATTGGCGTGCTTGGCTACGGCTCTATGGATCGCCGCTTCTTTCATCGCCTCGGCGCCAGCCAGCTTGACCGTACCATCTGCTCTGAAGCGGGTGGCCAGGCGTGGCTTTCTGTTTACGGCAAGAAGCTCGGCACGCCCACTGAGGATTTCCGCCTGGCGAAGCTGATCCTCGCCTGGGGAGCGAACATCCACGGCAACAACATTCATCTTTGGCCATTTGTTGAGGAAGCGCGGCGCAATGGAGCGCGGCTGATCGTCATCGATCCCTACCGCACGCGCACCGCGGCCGTGGCTGACTGGCACATCGCCATCCGCCCCGGCACCGACACAGCACTGGCGTTGGGCATGATGCACGTGATCCTCAACGAAGCTTTGGAAGACCGCGCCTACATCGCGGAGATGACGCACGGATTCGAGCGCCTGGCTGAACGCGCGCGCGAGTACACGCCGGAGTACGTGGCCCATCTCACCGGAATGACTGCGGCGGAGGTCGAGCAACTGGCGCGCGAGTACGCCACCACCTGCCCTGCTGCGCTGCGCCTGAACTACGGCGTGCAGCGCTGCGAAAACGGCGGCGCTGCAGTGCGCGCCATCGCCATGCTGCCCGCGCTCACCGGCGCCTGGAAGGATCGCGGCGGCGGCGCTCAGCTTTCCACTTCGGGTGCTTTCCAGTGGGATGAGAAAGCGGTACGCCGCCCCGATTTGGCTCTCGCCTCGCCGCTAGGCCGATTGGCGCGCACCGTGAACATGTCCGAGCTGGGCCGCGCGTTAACAGAATTGGGAAGAGATCAGAAAAACGGGAAGCTAGGGAGCGAGAGAGCAACGCAGCAAGACGAAGGGCCCGCCGTTCACGCGCTGTTTGTTTACAACTCAAACCCCGGCGCGATCGCTCCGAATCACAACGCGGTCCAGCGCGGCCTGGAGCGCGACGATCTTTTCACCGTGGTGCATGACCTTTTCTTCACCGACACCACCGACTATGCGGACTTTATTCTGCCGGCCACTACGTTTCTCGAGCACACTGACGTGCAGGGCGCCTACGGGCACTACTTCGTGCAGCTTTCAAAGCAGGCCATCGAGCCGCTCGGCGAGTCACGCTCGAACGTATGGCTCTTCGGCCAGCTCGCGCAGCGCATGGGATTCACTGAAACCTGTTTCCGCGACTCGCCGGAGGAGATCATTTGCCAGGCGCTCTCGATCGGCGCCGACGGCCACTCCACAAACCCGAACATGGAACACGTCACGCTTGAAGATCTGGAGAGCGAAGGGCACATTCCGCTCGCGTTTCACGCCGATCCCGAAAAGCAGCCGTTCCTTCCATATACTTCACTCCCGCTCGCCACGCCCTCAGGCAAGATCGAGTTCTACTCTGAGGCACTGGCAGCCGCTGGTCTCGACCCGCTTCCGGCCTTTGTTCCTGCCGCGGAATCCCGCTGGAGCGAAACGGCGAAGCGCTACCCGCTCGAGTTGCTCGGCCGCAAAAACGATAACTACATGAACTCGACCTTCGCCAATTTACCCGGCCATCGCAAGGTGGAGGCATCGAGCTGCCGGCGGCTCGAGATGCACCCCTCCGATGCTCAGTCCCGCGGCGTGGCCGAGGGCGACCGCGTTCGCGTCTTCAACGACCGCGGCGCCATCGAGTTGACGGTGAAACTCAGTGCCGATTTGCCTGCCGGTGTGGTGGCGGCGCGGCTCGACTGGGCCAAGCTGCACCCGGAGGGCGTCAACATCAACGCCCTGACCAGCGAACGGCTCACCGACATCGGCGGCGGGCCGACCTTCTACTCCGTGCTGGTGGACGTGGAAAAAGCCTGAGAAGTACTTGACGTGTAAGACTTGGTACTTGTTTAAGGGCATGTGCGGGCGAGGACGCCCGCACGACAGCCGGTCGGGAGACCAGCGCTACAATTCTCGGCGACCTGTGAGAAATGCGGCCTAGCGCTTCGCCGCCCGTTCGCGCTGCAATTCGCGATAAAGCTCGCTTTTCGATCGGTCCAGTTCGCGCGCCAGCCGCTTCAACGCTTCCTTCTCATCGACACCAGGCTCGGCTGTTATCTTTGCAATGCGGTCACTGATCTTTTCGTGCGCGCTTGCCGCACCGGGCGCGATGCCGGAAGATGCGCTCCGCGCCGGCGCTTCGATCAGCAGCGTAATTTCGCCTCGGATGCGATCCCGCACGGCAAGTTCTTTGCGCACCTCGGCGACCGTCCCGCGTACAAACTCCTCGTGAATTTTGGTCAGCTCACGAGCTGTGACCACGCGCAGCGTGGGACCCCAAACGCTTTCAAGATCCGCCAGCGTGTCGAGAATGCGATGTGGCGCCTCATAAAAGATCAGAGTCCGCGCCGTTTCCCGTGGCTCCCCAGCCAGTTTCTCCAGCCGGGTGCGCCGTGCGCCGGCTTTCTCTGGCAGAAATCCAAGAAATTCGAACTCTTCAGCCGGCAGCCCCGAGGCGATTAAGGCGGTGATGGCGGCATTCGCGCCGGGAATCGGGATCACCGGAACCGCAGCGGCAATCGCTTCACGCACCAGCCAGCCGCCCGGATCGCTGATGGCGGGCGTGCCGGCGTCGGTGACGATCGCGATGCGCCCGCCGGCCTTGATCACCTGCACCAGCTCCCGGGCGCGAGCCGGTTCGTTGTGCTCGTGGCAACTGACCGTGGGCGTCGCGATCTGAAAATGATGGAGCAGCTTTTGCGTCTGGCGAGTGTCCTCGCAGGCGATGCGATCCACGCCGCGCAGCACATTGAGCGCGCGCAGAGTAATGTCGTTCAGGTTGCCGATTGGAGTGGCGACGACATAGAGACCGGGAGCAAGTGGCATGAGCGGCGCGGCCCCTCTGGCGAGCGCCGAATCTTCCTCTTGCGCCATGGCGTAACCCTCAGTTGCCTTGCTCTTGGCGCTCAATCCGCCGTTGCTCGGCGAGCAGCGACATGGAGCTCATGAGGTTCTGCACGCTCACCACGCCCACAACGCGCCCGCTTTCGGTGATTGGAATCAGACCCAGGCCGTGGCCGGCTGTCAGGCGGCGGATGGTAGTGCCCAGCGTGTCCTCAGGCCGCGCCACCTGGAATGCGCGTGACATGACCGACTGCACATAACCGTTGCCGTCGTTCCGCAGCGCGTCGACGATTCGTTGCCGCGAGACAATGCCCACGAGCTGCGGTCCGCGAACCACTGGAAAATCCTCCTGCAGCGAATGCACGCAGCGGTGCAAGGCGTCAGCGAGTGTATCTGAGGGCGAGAGCGTGGCAAAGTCAGTCAGCATCACCTCGCTCATGCGCACCGTATCGACGACAGACTGGAAGAAGACCCCCTGATCTTCAACTTGCGCGCCGATCATAATGAAAAAGCCGGCGAGGATGAGCCATGGATTTTGCGCAAGGATGCCACCCAGCATGGCAGTAAGAGCCAACGCCTGGCCAAGGCCGGCAGCGGCGCGCCCTGCGGGGCCGAATCCGTGCGTCCGCGCAAATGCATTGCGGATCAACCGCCCGCAGTCGAGCGGATACGCAGGCAACAGATGGAGCAAACCCAGGAACGCCTGCATCCAGACCAGGCTGCGCAACAGGTGAGCAGGGGAGATCAGAGGAAGGTCCATGAGCCGCACGTCGCCGCTTGCACCCATGATTGCGGCTCCAGCGGTAAGGGCCGCAGCCCAGTTCGCCAGCGGCCCGGCAGCGGCGAGAATCCACTGCCCGAGTCCACGATTCGCATTTTCCTGGCTCTCGGGATTGGCGTACGCGAAAAGCCCGCCGATTGGCAAAACCAGGACGGCGCGAAGCCGAAGTCCCAGCCACGCCGCGACGAGCAACCGCGCGGTCTCGCGCACCACAACGGCCGCCACCAGCGCGAAAAACAGCGCCAGCCCACGCGGCCAGCCATCAGGACCGCTGATGGCGAACAGCACCAGAATCAGCAGCGGGAAGAAGATATGAACGCGCAGCTCCACGCCCATCCACCGGCCCAACGGGATAGACCAACCGCGCATATTCCGATTGTAGAGTCTCCTGCCCAAAGATAGGTCTCAGCTTTCGGCTCCCGGGAATTGCATCATTTCCCGGGCAGTCGATCTGCAAAGAGCGAAGTACGTCCCTTATGCTGATTGTCGATGCGCATTATCGCTGGAATGTACCGCTCGCGTGTGCTCGAGGCCCCTCCCGGACTGAGCACCCGGCCGACGAGCGATCGTCTGCGCGAGACGCTCTTCAACGTGCTTGCACCGAGAATGCCGAAGACCGTTTTCCTTGATCTGTATGCCGGCTCGGGTGCCGTAGGCATTGAGGCGATCAGTCGCGGGGCGGCGCGGGTGACGTTTGTCGAACACGCCCCCGCCGCGCTCAAGGTGTTGCATCGCAATCTCGCACGCCTCGGAATTACCAGCGGCTTCCACGTTTATGCGGAGAGTGTAAAGACGTTTCTCCGTTCCGCTGCGGAAGCCGGTCCAAAACCAGAACTGCACGAAGTGCTCTTTCTCGATCCGCCTTACGACGCGGCGCAGGAGTATGCCGCGACAATGGAGCAGTTGGGCCATTCGAATGCCGGAATTCTTGCGCCCGGCGCGGTCGTTGTCGCTGAGCACAGGCGCAAGCAAGCACTTGAAGAGCGGTATGGCAGCCTTAAGCGTACGCGACTGCTCGAGCAAGGCGATGCCGCCTTGAGCTTTTACGCGATGTCAACCGAATCTGCCGGTTGAACGGCGCCTTCACCCTTGAAATCGCACCGGGTTCGTGTGGAACCCATCTGCTCCCGCTACAATTGGGCGCATGAAAACCAAGGGCGCGATCTTTTGTTTCGCAGCGCTTGTGCTGACAATTTCCGCAGGCGCTTTGGCACACGGGCAGCCAGCGGCGGAAGCCAGGATGAAGCCCGCAGCACAGCAACTAGTCATTCTCGATACGGACATCGGCGACGATATCGATGATGCGTTTGCGTTGGCTCTTCTGTTGCGCAGCCCTGAGGTCAAGCTGCTCGGCATCACCACGGCATTCGGCGACACCGAATTGCGCGCACGCCTTGTCGATCGCTACCTTGCTTCTGTCGGGCGCGAAGAGATCCCGGTGCAGGCAGGAGTCTTCACTTCCGCCACGAATCACTTCACGCAAGCCGCCTACGCACTCCAGGCGCCTGGACAAAAACACGGCGACGCAGTTGCCTTTCTGCTGCGCGAGATCCGCGCACACCCTGGCGAGATCACGCTGATTGCCATCGGCCCGCTCTTCAATGTGCAGGCAGCTGTCGAGCGCGACCCCGCCATATTCCGCAAGCTGAAACGAGTCGTCCTGACGGGTGGCAGTATCGATCGCGGCTACGATAACGAAAAATCCGGAAATACCCACGAGCCGCCATCCCCCGAGTGGAACATTCGCTGCGATCCGGCAGGTCTTCGAGCGCTACTTAAGTCAAGCGTGCCGGTCTTCATGATGCCGCTCGACTCAACCCAGATTCATCTCACGCTGCCGGAATTGGGGCAAGTTCTTTCCAGCGGTTCACCTCTGTCGGATCAGTTGACTTTTCTCTACCACGAGTGGACCGGAGCGAGCGCGTGGCGCATGCCGACGCTCTTTGATCCTGTTGCTACCGCCTACGCGATACGACCGGAGCTTTGCCCCGTGGAGCCTAT
The DNA here is from genome assembly GCA_900290245.1 of Candidatus Sulfuritelmatomonas gaucii. GTDB lineage: Bacteria > Acidobacteriota > Terriglobia > Terriglobales > Acidobacteriaceae > Telmatobacter > Telmatobacter gaucii. Next base: position 30,634 of record OKRB01000130.1, read on the forward strand.
GCGCCTCGACGTCGACGACAACGGTTTCACTCGGCCTGTGGCAGGACCGCCCAATGTGGAGGTCTGTCTGAAATCCGACGAAAAAGGTTTCCTAGACTTTCTTCTCAAGCGCATCGCAGGCGCACAGCCCAACGATCAAGAAGCGAAATGAGGGTCTACTAACTCTGGCTCTCAATTTGAGCAGTTCCCTATCCGCAACTCGCAGATTTTACATGTGTGAGCAGGGTCACTGTCAGCCTGATTGACAGCAGCGGAAAGTAGGAGAAAAATGGCGGAGCGAAGGAAATCGAACCGTTTCATGCGGTGAAAGGGGAATCGTGAAAAACAGGGTGAAGATCCAGCTTTTGGCAACGGTGGTTCTGTTGAGCGCGGGATGGTGGCTGGGGGGGTGCAAGTCGGCTCCAGAGCTAACGCAGGCCCAGGCAAAGACGATGATTCAGGCCAAGTATGACCAGACTCCGCCTGCGCCGCTTGACATCACACTGGCGAGTCGGGGTATGACGCAGGGCATTCTGGCGAAGTATTGGGTCGAAACCAAGAGATATCCAAACGGATATTGGGGTGACTTCACGCTGACGCCGGACGGCAAGAAACTGGTGAAGCTGGCCAGTGCCGGCGACCTGATCCAATGGCGGCCGGACAGCCCGACAGATCCGCGCTTCAGTGTGGTTGTGGAAACCCTGGCGAATGTCCGTCACCAGTTCGGCAATCTGGGCGACATCGAAACCGTGGGAGAAACAAGAGTCGTGAATTTCACCGACTCTGTCGATCTCTCTCCGCTCCCGCAACCACTGCAGGGGATCGCCCAGACCCCGGGCAACATGCTGGCCTCCACCCGCCAAGCCACGTTTGTCCTCACGAATGGAGCCTGGACTCTGCAATCGATCGAATAAACGGGCATCGATTTACCAGCGGACGGGACCCAACCTGAGGGGTTCCATCCGCTTTCGTTTGCAGCGCTCGACAGGGCGCGAAAAAAGGCCGGACAAGATTGACTTGTCCGGCCTGAGTTTCTTAGACAACACCCAACATCTAGAAGGTCAGGCGGCCTCCCACCTGGATGACGCGGGGGCTTGAGGCGCCGGTGATCACGCCGAAGCCGGAAGAAGAGGGTGCCGCGCCATCCGTTGGAGGCGGACCGCTCCCCCCGGGCCCTCCCAGGCTGACGAGGTTAAATGCATTGGTCGCTTCGCCGCGAAGTTGGAAGGTTATTCCTTCCCCAAAACGAAAATCACGGAAGAGTCCCAGGTCGACGTCGCGGTAACCCGGATTGCGCAGGTAATCGCGCGGCACGTTGCCGTCGGCGCCGCCGGGCCCGATGCCGCCCGCGATGCCGGGGCCGTTGTTGACGAATGCTGCCGTGTTGAACCACTCAGCCGCTGCCTTGGCGCGAGGGCGATGCGGGTCAAGAAATGCGCTGACCGGATTTACGGTGTCAAAGTCAGGCCGGTTTGCGTTCGCGCTATCGTCATTCTTGTTCGAACCGGTCGTGACAGAGAACGGCGACCCGCTCTGCATCACCCAGATCGGCGAAATCGTCCAGCCGTTCACTACCTGCTTCATGAAGAAGTTCTTGCCATGGTAGTAATCGATGTTCCACATGCCGGAGATGGTGGCGATGTTGCGCCGGTCCGCGTCCATCGGGCCCCTCTCCTCGTTCAGGTTGGCGAAGTCCTGCGCGGTCATCTGTCCGATAGCCGACTCGTTGCTGCTTTGGATTGCATGGCTCCAGACGTAGTAGCCGTTCACCATCACGTTGCGCGCCAGCGGCCGGCCCGCCGCGATCTGCAGCGAATGGTAAGAGGCTGTTTGGTTGGTGATGAGGAAAATGTTCTGGCCCAGGGTTCCTGTGCCCGTGGCGTTCTGGTCGTAAGGACGCCGCGCGTTGTAGCCGCCCGTTCCGGATGAACCTGAGTTCTCACCCGAGATTCCCGGGACATACGGCGCGTAGTTGCCATCGATCATGGTGGGAACATCACGCGAGATCGTGCCAACATACGCCGCGGTCAAGGCGACCTGCCAGGGCAGTTGCCGTTGCACGGCGAGGTTGAACTGGTAGATGTAGGGCCATTGCACGTTCGTTCCAATACTCTCAATGCTGGCCGGAAGCAGGAAGCGCGGGCTCTTGGGATTGAAGGTGTACGGGAAGGGATCCCCGCTGGGGAACGACGATGCGGTCCCATTCACCATTTGAGTGTTGTACGGGTCTGAGGCCGAGCGCACCGACCCGAAAGTCTGGCGAACTGCGTACGGGTTGGCATTGCCGGGCTGGTTCCACTCGTTGCCGCTGGTGGTTCCGTAGAAGACGCCGGCGCCCGCGCGAATGGCGGTCTTGCCGTCACCAAACGGATCCCACGCAAAGCCGATGCGGGGCGCCACGTGGTGGTATTTCGTGCTGATGATGCCGCGGGCCACACCCGAGTCACCCGGGAAGAACATGCCTGCCGGCGCGTTCGGAATCACTGTGGATTCTGTGCCACCGACGCCTCCGTTACTCGTCAGCGCGGCTTTGCTGGGAATGAAGGCCGCCGTCAGATTTGAGGACTCAACCGGAGGCGTGTCGATATCCCAACGGATGCCAAGATCCGCAGTGAACCTGGGAGTGATGCGGTAATTGTCCTGGAAGAATACGGCCGTGTGCCACGCGCTCATCAACGTGTGGTAGGGCGTGTCCTGCTCCATCGACGAAAGCATGCCTGTGTAGAAATCGGCCAATGCATTGCCGGTAGTGGTTGGAGCGGAACTTGCATAAGAGAAGTTGCCGTAGTTATACAGATTGCCCACGAACATCCCCTTGTCGAGCGCAAGCTCGCCGCCAAAATAGAGGGAATGTTTGCCCTTGGTCATGCTGACCATGTCGCGGAGAGAATAAAAGTCCGACGTGGTGACCGGACCGGCCAGAGAATCCTGGGCGTGGAAATATCCGGATACGTTCAGATCCGGCAGCGTCGAAGGCCCCTGAATGGTGTAGTTGGAGCCGAGCTGGCCCGCGTTGGCCGTTGGCAGGTTGACGCGTCCGCCGGCCGCCCGCGTATACGAAAGCCAAGCCTGGTTTGCTGTTGTTGGGCCGAAGGTGTGAACGTCGCTGACGTTTGCGTTGGTCTGGTTGGTGTAGGACTGATTGATCGTCCAGGGAGCTATGTTGCCGCCACCGAAGGCGTTCTGCGTGGTGCGCACAAAGAAATACGTCGCGGCCACGTGATCCTTATCGCTAAGCGCCTGGTCATACTTGGCGAGATATTCGTTCTCGTCGGTCGGTCCGGTGAAGTAGCCGATCCACTGGAGATTCGTGCTCGAGCCGCTCAGAGGCGCATTGGGCAGCGGCAGCGACGCATTGGTATTCTTGCCGCCCATGACGGTGGCAGCCAACGCGTCCTCTGCACTGGGAGGCAGGCAGTTCAGGTTGGTCGGGTTGTTCGCAGTGCCGCCCGCCGGGCAGCCGGAACTGGTGTTGGTGTTGCCGGTGTAATGCGCCTTCGTCACCGGATTGTTGATGGTGAACGGCGTTGAATGATAGTAGGAGTACTTTCCGGCACTGTCGCTGGGATTGGGCAGGTCTTGCGTGAAGTCGCCCAGACGTTCCGCCGCCGTGGGTACGCGGCCGCCGCTGACGTATTGGCCAACCACTTGCCGCAGCCCGCCGTAGCTGAAGAAGAAGAAAGCCTTGTCCTTCTTGATCGGCCCGCCCATCACTCCGCCAAACTGATTGCGGTGATACGGCGCCTTGATGAAGTTTCCGTTGAGGTCTTTCGGCGCGTTCCAGTTGTAAGCGTTGAAATCGGTGTTGCGGTTGAATTCGAATAGCGTGCCATGGAACTGGTTCGTGCCCGACTTGGTCACTGCCGTGACGACCGCAGCCGACATATGGCCGTACTGCGCCGAAAAGTCGCTCGTCTCGACGCGAAACTCTTCAAGAGCATCGGGATTCGGCAATTGGTTGCCGTAGTTGCGAATTCCGTTGATGTTCAGGCCCCCATCCAGGTAAAAGCTGACTTCGGGATTACCGCCGTCGATGGAGCCGTTGATCTGCACGTCAGTAGAAGGCAGGCCGATGACGAAGTTCGGCGTGCCGCTGGGGTTGCTCTGCTGGCTCATGCTGTTGGCCATCACACCCGGCGTTAGCGACAGCATGGAGTAGGCGTTGCGGTTCACCAGAGGCATGCCAGTGATTTCAGCAGGCGAAATCGTCCTTCCCAGTTCTGCCGTGGTGGTATCCACCAGCGGCGGCGCCTCAGTCACCGTGACGGTCTGGGTTTGCGCGCCGATCTCCAACATCACCGCCAATGTCTGCGTCTGATCGACCGTGACCATGATGTTTTTTTGCACAAACGTCTTGAAATTGGCTGCGGTCACCTCCACGGTGTAGTTCCCCACGGGAAGATAGTCGATGCGGAACTCACCGTATCCGTTGGCAGGCGCTGATCGCGTGAACCCGGTGTTGGTGTTGGTTGCTTTCACGCCTGCCCCGGAAACCACCGCGTCCTGCGGATCCTTCACTGTTCCCACGATCGAACCGGTGATTTGTTGCGCATACGCCGTCAAGCTGGCGCCGGCAAAGACCAAGAGCAGCATCAGGCTCCATAAGCCTGCACTGCGAGAAGAGACCTGTGTCGCTTTGTTTGCCCTCATTCTGTCCTCCTGAAGGTTTGCTTGCATATGTTTAGGCATCGCCCTTCTGCAGCTTGCGAGCGCGCCCGCCTTTCCTTTTTTACCGCGATGGCCGCGGCATCGATTGCAAATCGCTACACAAACGATTGTCTATTGTGTAACTTGCACAATAGACGAGCCATTGAGCGAAGTCAACGCAAGCTTGGGACAAATACCGAAGATTGGGTGCCTTTTTCGCGCCCACTCGTAACCTCATCATCGCGGGATCGGAAAGAGCCCGGCCCCGCAATGAGCGGATATTCCCCAGATACACCTCTGCTTTGCCATGCGGCTTTGTACCAGCAGCGGTTAGAGGGTTGGCAAGTGACTTACGGTTTGGCTCATTGGGAGGGTAATTATCTAACTCAAAAAACAATAGTTAGCAATGTTAAACCAGGCTGTGTCAAACGTGCTTGCGGCGCGTCTCGAAGATCACCGCAGAAGTCTGCGGTCCACACCGCTGATACAGAATTACCTCGCACAGCTCACACAACCTGACTCGTGCCCATCAGCTCACGGTTCACGCCTTTGGGTGGCATAAGTCGAGCGCCGCATGTTCCAAATCTACGTTATTGCGGTGGGGCGATGCCCGGGCCATTCGGTCGCTCGCCGCCCATCATCCCACCAACGCTTACGCTGGTGGCTGAAAAAACGCCGTCCTTGACCGCGCCTTCGATGCGCACGGTGTCACCAACCTGAATATCGGCCAGCGTGACGGGTTCGCGCCGCTTCCGGAACGTTGTGTTCTCGTCGGCCACAGCGACGTGCTGCGCGTTATCCAGTGCGCCCGTGAGTGTGATCATTGCGCCGTCAATCGCCGTCACTTTGCCCTGTAGCCAGGTCTTCCCGAAATTTGCCTGCATCTCCTGGACCCGTTTCGCGGTTTCCGGGTCAAGCAGCATGATCCGAACCGCGCCTACTGACTTGGCCGTGGCGTCGATCTCGCCCGCGGCGCCGATGGCGTCACCTACTTTGATGTCGCTGGCCTTGATTTCTTCAGGAGGATTTCCGCCGTAGCTGCCACGGCCCGCTCCGCCGCCCGCACCCCCTCCGGCTTCGCCACCACCCGAGCCGCCTGGCCCACGCATGCCTGCAGGTTGTTTCACAATGCGAGTATTTGCGCTGAAGTGGATAGTGTAGACATCGCCCGTCTCTGTCTTGATCGTGTAGTGATCGGCGGCCACTTCAGTCACGTTTCCCATAACGCCGCGGCCCATCATTCCCATGCCTGTACCGCTCATGCCGCCAAACCCTCGGCGGCCGCCATGCTGGCCGTAGCCTCCGCCATTTTCCTGACCGGAGATCTGGCCCGCAGGCGCGGTTGATCCGGCATCCTGAGCACAGGCTGCAGAGGTGAAAACGGCGGCAACAACGATCGCGAGAAACAGGCGTGACTTCATTGCAAGCTCCAACGGCATCCGAAGAACGTCCTATCGCCATAGACGTGAAAGAGCGCCATGAAGTCGACACGTTTGAGGGAAATGGCGCGGCGCTTGACCGGTCGGTCAGCCTATTGGCCGCTCTCTTCGGCGAGGAGCTTCTTGAACCCGGGATCGGCGCTCAGAGCGGCGAACCCTCCATCCGCAGCCACCTGTGTGGGGTCAACGAACCCCTGGTTCAGAGACATTCGCAGATAGTCAAGAGCGCGATCGATTTGCCCCGTGCGCACGCAGGCCAGCGCCATGAAATAGTTAATCGCGCCGCGTTCGTGCGTTGAGCCCGAGCTCCCAAGAGTCGGATTGCCGTGCACGTCGAACACACTCGGATCGAGCGCCAAAGCCTGCTCATAGGCCTTTTGGCCCTCCGCGTACCTGTGCTGGGCGATCAGGCTCGTTCCGAGATTCTTGTAAATCGCCGCAAATTGCGGATCAACACTCAACGCCCTTTCGAAATAGTGATCCGCAGCTCCATACTCCTTTTTCGACTCGTACAAGGTGGCCAGGTTGTTCAGAACGCTCGGGTCGTTGGGGTTGAGTTTGAGTGATTCGATATAGCAACGAATGGCTTCACTTGTGTTGAACATCATCTCGTAAGACATGCCCATCTTGTTCCAGATCTCCACCGTTTTCCGTGGGGACTTGGCGTAAATCTTGATCGCGGTTTCATAGCGTCCGCTGAGCGCGACCATGTCGCCGATGTCGATGATGGCAAGCTGGGCGGAATCGATGGATGCCGCGGCATCAGGGCCAGTGTCTGACGCAATTTGATCGGAAACCGGCTTGTGCGCGCCTGCGTGCAGGATTGGAGAGGCGGCCAGGATCACAGCCGCCAGAAATGTTGAGTGACAGAAAGACTCTGTGGGCTTGAACATCTTCCCTCCCGGAGTGCGAATCGAAGGGGCGACTCGCTGCTCTTACCGCCGGATGCCCTGGGCCCGATCTTGCAATTACAACACCCTGGATATAAAGGAACGCTAAAGAAGCCGCCGGCTATACGCCGTACTTGCAGTGAAGAGTCGCGCATAATGCCGGGCTGGCGTTACCGGCTGCGCTGCTCGGCCAAAAGCTGTTGGAACTCAGGATTGCCGGCTATGTTGGCAAACTGGTTATCTGAGGCAACTTTATCGGGGGTTGCATACCCCTCGTTCAGCGATGAGCGCAGGTACTGCATGGCGCATTCGACGCTGCCGGCGCGCGCGCAAGCCGCCGCGATGGAATAGTTCATGGCGCCGCGATCATGGGCCGGAGCGGAATTGTCCGTCTTGGGTTTGTTGTGTGCACTGAAGATTGCTGGATCGATCGCCATTGCCTTTGCGTAGGCATCCTGACCTTGCTCGAGCTTCTGTTCTGAAATCAGGATGGTGCCCAGGTTCATATAGGCGAGTGCAAAATTCGGGTCGAGTTTGAGTGCCTTCCGAACCTCGCGCTCCGCGTCGCCAAACTCCCGCCGCGAGGCGTCGATCGTGGCCAGGTTGTTCAGGGCCAGCGGATTTTTCGGTTCAAGCTTGAGAGACCGCCTGTAACTGCTCTCCGCTTCTGCGGTATTGTTCATCATCTCGTAAGAGATGCCGATACGATTCCAGATCACCGCAGTCATTTGTGGTGATTCCGAATATGCCGCAATCGCGGCCTCGTAGCTGCGCTGCGAGAAAAGCGAATCGCCGGTCTCGATGGGCGTGAGCACGCGGTCAGCCGGCCTCAGCGCAGTGCCTGATGGTGCATCAGTCGACGCGAACGCAGCAACTTGCGTTTGAGCCTGGGCGCTAAGGTTGGGGCAAACAAACAGAATTACTGTCAGCATCCATGCCGACAGGCAAAGATACCCATTGAGCCTCAACATCTTGCCTCCTGGAGAGTGGATCGAAGGGGCGATCCCGTACTCCCACCGTCAGATGCTTTCTTGGCCCGATGATGCGATTACAGCATTGAATCAGGGATGAAGGCAAGAAAAAATACGCTGCCGGGACGGAAAAAGTCGCGTCAGGAGAAGCAGTGCCTCCCGAACACGCCCAGCTTGGACTACTGGCTGCGCTTGTCTTCTTCTTTCAGAAGCTGCTGAAAGGCCGGATTGTCGCGTAGGCTGGCGAATTCGGCGTCTGCTGCCACCTTTTTGCGAGTGATAAACCCTTCATCTAACGCCATACGCAGATATTGAAGGGCGCAGTCAGCGTAGCCTGCCCGCACGCAGCCCAGCGCCATGTAGTAATTCATGGCTCCCCGCTCCTGGACCGAAGCGGGATTCTCAACGGTCGGACTGGAGTGATCAGAGAAGATCTGCGGATCGAGGGCGATCGCGCGCTTATAAGCATCCCATCCTCTGTCGTACTTGTGCTCTGCCAGCAGGTTGGTGCCCATGTTCTTGTAGATCAATGCGGACTGCGCGTCGTACTTGAGCGCTTTGCGGTACATCTTGTCTGCCTGACCGTACTCTTTCAGAGAGGCGTACACCGTGGCCAGATTGTTCAGGACCTGAGAATTGCGCGCATCGAGCTTGAGAGATTCTTTATAGCAGCGCAGGGCGTCTTTTGAGTTGAACATCATCTGGTAGTCGATGCCCATCTTGTTCCAGAGAGTTGCCGTCCTTTCCGTCGCCTTTTCGTAGGCAGCAATGGCAGCCTGGTAGCGCTGGCGGGCGGTGAGCGAGTCACCGATTTCCTCAGGGGTCGGTTGTTTTTGTGGCTGGGGTGTAGCCGTCGAAACCGGCGGCGCCGGACTCTGCGCGGGAGCTGGATTCGTTGCCTGGGAAAGGAGAATGTGCGAACTTCCAAAGAGTGCCGCGAAGAAGATCAGAAGCCAGAGCCGGCGTTTTGCATCGAATCTACCCATGATCCCTCCTGTCGAAAAACCAGGGGGCGAAAGAGCTTTCGCATCGTCCGATTCAAATTAAAGCACCGTTGCACTGCAAATACCAGTCCGCTGCCTGGATCGCCGCGTTCGTCGCGAATGCCTGACTACAAGGTGAATAGCCTTGCGCAAACTGAGCAAAAACTCGATCAAAGCGCCGCAACGCAGCATCCATAGGGTACGGGTCGAACCCAGCCTTGGTTCCGTTGGGGATCCGCCCGATGCACTGATTTTCATGACAATGAACTAAACTGACCCGAGATGGGAGGTCCCCATTGAGCACAACCGCTGCCCCGATTCTGCAAACTACACTTGCCAATCGCTTTCGCGCCGCGCGCCGGCAGACGATGTTCCTGTGCGAGCCGCTCACTCCTGAAGACATGATGGTGCAATCGTGCCCTGAGGCCTCACCCGCCAAATGGCACATTGCGCACACCACATGGTTTTTCGAGTCGTTCGTGCTGCGCGAGTTCCTTGCCGGCTATCGGCTCTTTCATCCGGATTTCGAGTGGCTCTTCAACAGTTATTACGAAAGTTTCTCGCCGTTCCCCGAAAAACGGCTGCGCGCCTCGTTCGCGCGCCCGAGCCTCGAAGAGATTTTGCGCTATCGCGAGCATGTGGATTCAGCCATGGAGCGGCTGCTTGAATGCGAGCCGGCACCGGAGGCGTTGCGCCGCATCGAGCTGGGAGTCAACCACGAGGAGCAGCACCAGGAACTGCTGCTCACCGACGTCCTCAATGCGTTCTTCACCAACCCGCTGCGGCCGGAATACAGGGAACAAGGGAACAAGGGAACGAGGGAACGAGGGGAAACGCGGGAGCTGAAGTTTTTGGAGTTTGCAGGCGGCTTGCGCGAAGCCGGCCATAGCGGCGAAGGCTTCTGCTTCGACAACGAGCTGCCACGTCATCGTGTCTGGCTGGAGCCATTCCGGTCGGCGAACCGGCTCGTCACCTGCGGTGAGTATGCAGAGTTTATTGCGGACGGTGGCTACCGCAAGCCGGAATACTGGCTTTCGGCCGGATGGGACGCCGTGAAGACCAGCAGCTGGGAGGCGCCCCTTTACTGGACGAGGAAAGACGGTGCGTGGAGCATGTTTACCTTGCGGGGTGAGCAGTCTCTCACAAACCTCGAGCAGGTGCCCGTAAGTCAGGTAAGTTTTTATGAAGCAGACGCTTACGCGCGCTGGGCAGGCCGCCGGCTACCGACCGAATTCGAATGGGAAGCTGCGGCTGAAGGCCAGGCAGTAGAGGGAAACCTGCTCGATTCCGGGAACCTGATGCCCGAACCTGCGACCAAACTCATGCAAAACCAGGGCCGTGCGCAGCTCCAGTACTACGGCGATTGCTGGGTGTGGACCGGCAGCGCTTACCTGGGCTATCCAGGCTTTCGCCCCCTCGATGGCACGCTCGGCGAGTACAACGGTAAATTTATGAGCGGACAAATGGTGCTGCGCGGCGGATCGTGCGTCACCCCAAGGGCACACATCCGCTCAACCTATCGAAATTTCTTTGCGCCGGAGACCCGCTGGCAATTTTCTGGCATCCGGCTCGCGTCGTAAGTCATTCTGCTGCATCCAAGTGAGAGTCCATGAGCGTAGCAGCTTCCCCTGCAACTCTTCCTGTCGTTCCAACTCAACCCGGCCTGAAAGCGGGTCATGTTGGGGACTCTGTCGATGAACGCGTCGCCTCCGCTGTCTCGGAGGGCCTGACCCACCGTCCCAGGCGGTTGCCTGCCTGGCTGTTTTACGATGCAGCGGGATCGCGGCTGTTTGAGGCCATCACCCGCCTGCCCGAATACTACCCGACGCGCACGGAGCGCGGCATTCTGGCGGCGCACGCCGGCCATATGATTGCAAACGCGTCAGATGGCGCGCGCCTGCGCATCGCCGAGCTCGGCGCGGGCTCGGCAAACAAGACGCGGCATCTCTTGAAGGCTGCGGCCGCCAGGCAGAGGACCGTCGTCTACGAGCCGGTCGATGTCTCGGCCAGCGCCCTCAGCACGGCCAGACAGCGAATTGAGCGAGAGCTTCACGGAGTCTCCGTTGCTCCGCGCGTGATGGATTACACCGATGGCGACGGCGAACGGCTGCATTTTGGTCCCGTTGGCCGCGGCGAGCAGCGCCTCGTTCTCTACATCGGCTCGAGCATCGGCAACTTTGAACCCCACGAAGCGCAGCGCCTGTTGCGTCGGACGCGCGCTGGCCTAAAGGCAGGTGACAGTCTCCTGCTCGGTGTGGACCTTGTGAAGGATGAATCGACGTTGCTCGCCGCTTATGATGATGCAGCGGGTGTAACTGCGGCGTTCAACCGCAATCTGCTTGTGCGTTTGAACCGGGATCTGAGTGCGGACTTCGTTCCGGAATCTTTTGCGCATCGGGCGGTATGGAATGCGGTGCAATCACGGATCGAAATGCACCTGGTGAGCCACTCCGCGCAAAGGGTGCGCCTGGACGCATTGGATTTGACGATCGACTTCGCACCCGGCGAGAGCATCCATACCGAGAACAGCTACAAGTACTCGCCGGGACAGGCGGAAGCGCTCCTGGCCGAAGCAGGATTCTCCGCGGCCGCTACCTGGACCGACGCGCGCGAGTGGTTTGCCGTGTGCCTGGGACGGGCAGTGTAGCGAATACTCCTGCGGGAGCCGCTGGTCACGCTACTTCGGCGCGGGGATGCGGACCAGCAGAATGTCGTGGCTCGCGATCTCGAGCGGCATGTTATCCGTCAGAGCAATTTCCTTCCCCGCCCAAAGGTCCTTGCCCTTTTGCGTGCCGTGCAGCCCTAGTTTTGTCAGGCTTAAGTGAAAAGGATGCGTGGAGACTCGATCGGAGCCTGCGTTGATCACAGCAATCGCCATCGTCCCGCCCGCAAGACGCCGCGTCCAGACGTCGACCTCGCCGTCAGAGTAGGCGTGCGTGGCTTCGTGGCCCAGCCGGTCCTGGTCGATAGCAATTACGTCGCGATTGGTGAGAATGGCAAGAACGTCCGGCGGCATGTGCGCCAGGTCGTTGCCGGCCAGCAGCGGCGCCGCCAGCATGGCCCACATGGAAAAGTGCGTGCGATTCTCAGCCGATGTGAGTCTGCCGTTGCCCACTTCCAGCATGTCTGGATCGTTCCAGTGGCCCGGCCCCGCATATTTCGCGAGTCCTGCCTGTTCGTTCAGGATGGAGTAAATGCTGTTCCAATTGGCCTGAATGTCGCCGGTCGTGCGCCACAAACTCGCGTCCACTGAAGGTCCCCACTCCCACACTGCGTCCCATCCATACTGGCAGAGCGAGTAAACGATGGGCCTTCCGGTCGCCTTCAGCGCTTTGTCCATCTTTGCGTAAGCGGCGATCATCAGGCGCATTTGCTCGGCTTTGTCGTTCGGCGCCTGGGCCGTCATCACCGCCGACCGAAAGCTGCACAGATCGTATTTCAGATAATCGATACCCCATGATGCGTAAAGCTGCGCGTCCTGCACTTCGTGGTCAAGCGAGGCTGCGTAGCCCGCGCAAGTCTTGGGCCCTGGCCCCGAGTAGATTCCCAGCTTGAGTCCTTTCGAGTGCACATAGTCGGCAAGCGCCTTCATGTCGGGGAACTTCGAATTCGTGTGCAGCACGCCGTCGGCGTCGCGATCGCCCTCCCATGTGTCATCGATGTTCACGTAGACATAACCCGCATCTCTCATCCCCGTGGACACAAGCGCGTCAGCGGCGCTGCGCACGTCCTTGTCGGTCACGTCGCGGTGAAAGAAATTCCAGCTATTCCAGCCCATGGGCGGGGTCGGTGCCACCTGCGATGAGGCAGGGTGTTGCGCGACCGCAGCCAGCGGGCTCAAGGCAAGAGCAGCAACAACGATAACCGCGAAACGGTTCATGGTAAAACCCTCCTGAAAACCTTTTCAGTGGAATCCTAGCTTGTGACTCCATGATCACGCAAACGGCTTGCGCCAGACGGCGGCCATTCCGGCAGGAGATACTTGAACTAATGCCGTTCACGCTGTCTCACGCTGCCGCCGCATGGCCTCTTCGACGAACGTGTCTTGATTTCTCTGCGCTGATCATGGGATGTTTCGTGCCCGATTTTCCATACTTCCTACTCCTTTGGTCGCACGGATTTGGAGGCCATACGCTGCTCGGCATGTTCTATTTCGATTTACCGGTCGGCCTGGTTTCGCTATGGCTGTTTCACCGCTACATCAAGCAACCGTCCCTGATCTTTCTGCCCGACGGCTTTCGCCGCAGACTCAAGGCCGGCGCATTTTCCTTTCTGCCGCCCGCTCGCCTCGCGTTGATCGCGATCTCAATTCTGATTGGATCGGCCACGCACATTCTGTGGGATGGATTTACGCATCGGACTTATTGGCCTTATGGGCATTGGAGCTTCCTTAGGCTGCCCGTCGAATTACCGATTCTGGGGCAGTCCGTAATGTACAAATTGCTCCAGTATATTAGCTCGGTGGCCGGACTTGTGCTCGTTGCAATCTGGATTTGGTACTGGTATCGCACGACGGAACCGGCGGAGCATCCGGTCGCGCAGCCGTATACCACAGCGCAACGATTCGCAATGGTTGTGATTCTTCTGCTCATTGCGATTTGCAGCGGGATTCTCCGCGCCCACGAAGCGATCAGGACGCTGCATGGCATAAGACCGATCGCGAACTTCACGGCCGACGCGGTGATCACCGCGATCTCGATCCTCGTACTGGGATTGCTGGCGTGCGGGGTGTTTCTTCGCGGGCGCAGGGCTGCAGACTACCGCAATTCCTGAGTCACAGTAACCCGAAGACGCTGCACTCAAGTCGACGCGATCCCGGGGTGGGACCCCCAGGGAGCAGCGACCTTGCTCAAAACTCTTCAACATCATCGCAACTCAGGAATTGCCGTAGGTCAGTTAGGCAGCTCTCGATGCCGCGTGAGCAGGAAATAGACCATGGGCGTGATGATGAGTGAAAGGACCATGGAGACGGTGAGGCCGCCGATCACGGCGATGGCCAGGGGCTGGAGCATCTCGGAGCCCGCCCCGATAGCGAAGGCCAGCGGCAGCATGCCGCAGACGGCGGCGATGGCGGTCATGACGATGGGCCGCAGGCGGCGCTGGGCGGCGTGCAGCATGGCGTCATGAGGCGCGGCGCCTTCGGCGCGGTATCGTTCATCGGCATCGAGCAGCAGGATGCCGTTTTTGGCTACGATGCCGATGACCATGATCAGGCCCATGAACGATGCCACGTTGAACGTGATTCCGGTGATCAACAGGGCGAGGATGACGCCGGAGATGGAGAGAACCGACGAAGCGAGAATGGCGATGGGGGCGGGGAAGTTGCGGAACTCGGCAAGCAGCACGCCGAAGACCAGTGCCAGGGCCAGCAAGAGCACGCGCAACAGGTCGTGGAAGGATTGCTGCTGCTGCTCGTAAGTGCCGCCATACTCAACACGCACCGAGGGCGGCAGATGCAAAGCCTGAACCGCCTGCTCAACCTTGGTCATCACGCCGCCCAGGTTCGATCCTTCGAGGTCGGCCGTCACTTCGACGAGCTGCTGCAGGTTTTCACGCGCGATCTCGTTTTGCGGCGGCATTTGCTGAACGTCGGCGAGCGACCCCAGTGTCGCCGTGTGGCCTGAGGCGCTGTTAAAGACGGTGTTCTCGATGGCGTCGAGCGAACTGCGATGCTCATCGCCGAGGCGCACGCGGACGGGGTACACGCGGCCGTTGGCGATAAGCGGGTTCGTGGTAATGCCGTCAAGGATGGCCGTCGCGTCATTGGACACCTCGGCGGGAGTAAAGCCCAGCCGCGAGGCAACGGTGGGATCAACCTGGAAATTGGTGGCCGGCCCGCTGATGGTGTTGTCGACCCCGTTCTCGACATCGACCACACCGTCGATCTTCGAGATCGCATCGGCCACGCGGGGCCCGAGCAGGTTGAGCAGCGACGCATCGTCCGCGAAGATCTTTACCTGGATGGGCTCCGGGGTGTTCGAGAGATCGTTGATGTTGTCTTGCAGCACCTGGGTCAGCTCGATATCGAGCTCTGGATGGGCAGCTTTCACGCGGCTGCGCACCTCGTCCATTACGTCCCACACGGTACGGCTGCGCTTCTGCTTGAGCTTCACCGTGAAGTCGCCGGTGTTGGCCTCGGTGACGGTTGCCAGCCCGAGTTGCAGGCCGGTGCGCCGCGAGGTGTTTTCGACTTCCGGAATCGACTGCAGGATGCGGGTGACGTCCTGAAGCACGCGGTCGGTCTCGTTGAGCGAACTGCCGGCGGGCATGACGTAGTCGAGGATGAAGCCGCCCTCGTCCATATCGGGCAACTGGTTGGTGCCGAGCAACTGGTAGCCGCCCCATGTGCCGAGGACGAGCAGCAGGCAGATGCCGCCGGCCCACAGAGGCTTGTCCAGCGCCCACTCGAGAGCCCGGGCGTGCACCTTGAGCACTCGCGTGAGCAGCGGCCCGGGGCCGGCGTGGCGAGCGGCGCGCTTCGGATCCTCCGATCCCGGCGATGAAGAGCTTTCTCCCGAGGTCCCACCCTCATGCAGCAGCACGTAACTCAGGCCTGGCGTCCATGTGAGCGCCAGGGCGAGCGAAGTGATCAGGGCCGCGGTCATGGTGATGGCCAGCGCGCGGAAGAAGACGCCGGTGACGCCTCCGAAAACGAACAGCGGTAAAAAGACAACGACAGGCGTGAGCGTTGATCCGACGAGCGGGACGGTGAGTTCCTTGAGCGCCTTGTGCACGGCTTCGGCGCGCGGCTCGCCGGAATCGCGATGCATCACCACGTTCTCGACCACCACGATGGCGTCGTCGATCACTAGGCCGATGGCCGCTGCCAGACCGCCCAGCGTCATCAGGTTGAAGCTCTCGCCGATCACCCACAGCACTCCGATGGTGATGGCGATCGTGACCGGGATGACCAGCCCGGCGATCAGCGACGAGGTCCAGTCGCGCAGGAAGAGGAACAGGATTACGCAGGCCAGCGCCAGCCCGATGCAGATGGCGTCGCGCACGCTCGAGATCGAGTCGCGCACCAGTTGCGACTGGTCGTAGAAGAGCTCGAGCTTCACCCCCTTGGGCAGCTTCTGCTCGAGGTCAGTCACTTGACTCGCCACCGCGTCGGCCACAGCCACGGTGTTCGATGAGGGCTGGCGGTTGACCATCAACAGCACCGCTTTCTTGCCGTTTGCGGTAACGGTCGTATAGACGGGCATCGTCGACGCCTCAATCGTGGCCACGTCGGATAGGTGCACCGGCGCGCCGCCCGGAGTCGTCTTGACCACGAGCCGCCGCAGTCCATCGAGATCGTGAACCTGCGCGCCCACCAGCCCAAGGATCAACTCGTGGTTGGCCGAGTAAAGCCCGGGCGATTGCACGATGTTCGACGCGTTGATGGCGCTGACCAGGTCGGTGATGGTGACGCCGGTAGCCTGAAGCAGCGCCGGGTTGGGCACCACGTGATATTCCGGCACCTGGCTGCCCTGCACCACCACGGAGCTCACGCCATCGACGCGATTCAGCGGCGGCTTCAGGTCGTAGGTGGCGACCTCCCAGAGCTGCGTCAGTGGAACGCTGTCGGAAGTGAGGCTGTAACCCAAAACCGGGAAGCTCGCGAAGGTAAGCCGGTTGGTGGTGATGCGCGCCGTCGAGGGGAGAGTCTGCTCCACCTGCGACAGCGCCGCGTCCACCAACTGCAGCGACTGCACCATGTCCACGTTCCAGTTGAAGAACAGGTCCACCTCGGCCGAGCCACGGCTGGTAGTCGAGCGCACGCTGGTCAGGCCGGGAACCGAGTTGACGGCGTTCTCGATCGGTTGCGTGATGGTCACTTCCATCTGCTCGACCGGCATCACGCCGTTATCCACGCCGATGACGACACGCGGGAAGTTGGTCTCGGGAAGGACCGAGATGGGCACCTGGAAGGCGAGATAGATTCCGGCCACGGTGAGCATGCCGGCGAAAAAGAAGATGGTGCGCGTGGACCGGGCAAGCCAGAACGGCTTCTCGCCACGCAGGTGCCCAGAACCGAGCGTAGGGGAACCCGGTTGCTTCTGGCCGTCGCCCGCAGCTTCCGCGGGCATCAGTCGTTCCCTCCGCCGCCGGAGCCTTCGCCGCTTGCCGCGCCGATCTTCACCTTGGTTCCTTCATCCAGACCGTACGATCCGCTGGTGATCACCATGTCCGCAGACGTCAGCCCGCTGGTCACCTGCACATCGGTGCCGTTGTCGATACCCAGCGTGACCGGCTTCTTGTGCGCCGCCCCGTCGGAGCCGATCACCATCACCGACTTGGTTCCGTCATCGGCTGTCAGGATCGCCGAATCCGCGACCTGCAACGCCTGCGCCACGGTCCGGCCCGTGATGAGGGCCTTGACCGGCGTTCCCACCTTGAGCCGGCCCGCCTTGTTCTCAACCCTGAGCCACACTTCAACGGTCGTCGATCCCGGATCGAGAGCCGGACTCACCATCGAGACCTTGGCAGGAACCGGATCCGAAAAGCCCGGCACGCGGACCGAGGCCTCGTTGCCAACTTTCAATTGCACGGCCAGGCTCTCGGCAATATGTGTTTTGGCGATCAGCGCCGTGGTGTCCATCACCGTGATCAGCGGTGATCCGGCTGCGGCAGTCTCGCCGGCAAAAAGCGGCCGATCAGTGACCACGCCGTCGATGGGGCTGCGGATCTCTGAGGAATCCACCTGCGCCTGCGCGCCCTTGTACTTGCCTTCGGCCGAAGTCAACTGGCCCTGCGCCGATTTCAATTCTGCCTCGCGGCTCACGCTCTTCACTGCGTCCAAATGCTGCTTGGCCGCATCGTATGCTGCCTGCGCTTGCACCAGCGCCGCCTGCGAGGTATCCAGATCGCGGCCCGGAATCGCGCCTTCTTTGAACAGCTCGTTGCGGCTCTTCACAATGTCCTGGTTCAGCTCCAGGTTCGCCTTGGCCAGCGCAAAGTCCGACTCTGCTTTCATCGTGTTTTCGGGCACCTGCGCCTTGGTGGCCGTGGCATAAGCCGCCTGCGCCGATTCGAGCGAGCCCCGCGTGTCCATTGCCGCCGCCGCGAGGTCCTCGTTTTGGAGCGTCACCAGCAGTTCGCCCGCGTGCACCCGCTGCCCGCGCTCAACATAAAACTTCTTCACCGGCGCCGTGATGCGGGGAACGATAGCCGCCTGCGCCAGGGGTTGCAGGATGGCGTCGACAGTCACTTGCTCTGAGATTGCACCCTGCGCCGGATGCGCAGCCTGCACTGTCACTTCCGGCGCAGGTGCCGCTTCCTTCTTGCACCCCGGCAAAATGGCCAGCAGCATCGTCGCCCCAGCCAACATGATCGCCCGCGCTGTTCCAGTTGTGTTCTCGTTGCTCATTTTGTTCTTCTTGATATTCTGCGTTCTCTCTCTGATCCCTGACCCCTGACCACTGACCACTTTTCTTTACATCGTTCCCGTAATCGTCTCCAGCTCCGCGCGCGCCGTCTCGTAGCGCACGCGCCCATCCGCGCGCGCATTTTCCGCGGTCACGTAGGCGTTCTCCGCATCCACCACTTCCAGCACTGTGCCCTCTCCGCCCTGGTAGGCCAGCCTGGTCAGCCGCAGGCTCTCGGCCGCAGTGGCCACGCTCTGGTCGAGCGATTGAAGCTGGTCGCGCGCCGCGCGGGCCTCCCCGTACGCCTCGTCCAGTTGCGCGATCATTCGCCGCTGCGCGTTGGTCAGCGCCACTTGCGCTGCATCGCGCCGGATCTCGCTCTGCTTCACCTTGTGCTCACTGGCCAGCCAGTCCCACACCGGCAGGTTCACGGTAAAGGTCGTGGAGTACCCGAGGTTACGCGGCTGGAATGGCTGCGAGCCGACAGTGGTGAGCGGAGCATTGACAGAAAATTGGTTGGCGTCGATCCCGTAGTTCAAACTCAAACCGACACTGGGCAGCAGCGTTCCCCACGCCGCCTCCACATCGGCCTGGCTCATGGTCAGGCTGGCCAGCGCGCTCTTCAGCTCCGGATTGTTCTTCGCCGCAACCTGCTCCACCTCTTCCTGCGTGGGCAGCGGTGCTGCCTGCTCGTCCGCCCTCAGTGTGTACGGCGTTCGCGGATCCTGAAACAACAGTACTCCCAGTTCCAGGCGCGCCTTCTCCGCCGCCAGTTGTGCGTCTTCCTGATCGCGATCGCGCAGCTCCTCCTGCAATTCTGCTTTCACCACGTCGGCGTGCGCCGCCTCCCGCGCCTTCTCACGTTCCGTGGTCATCTTGGTAAAGTCCTCTGTCTCCCGGCGCGCCTGCTCCGCCACCACCAGCTTGCGGCCCGCCGCCAGTGACGTATAAAACAGCCCTGTCACCGCAGCCACCAGGCCCCGACGCGCGATCTCCTGCTCGGCCGCGGCCATCGCCGCCGCCGCGTTAGCACGACGCACACCCGCCGGTCCCGCCAGGCTGAATGTTTCCTCGACAATCCCCTGTGCAATGTACTCCCAGGGTCTCGAATCATTGGCGACAAATCGGGGCAAAGGCGCCGCTGGCTCACCTGCATCGCCTTCGCTGGTTATTCCATTCGGTTGCGTGTAGATATCCTGACTATAAGCGCGCGCAGTGGGCAAAAGTCCTGCCACGGCAATCGACTTGTCCAGTCCCGCGCTGCGCCCCGCAGCCTTCGCTGCCGCATACCCCGGCTCGCTCGCCTCCGCCCGCCGAATCGCCTCCGCCAGCGTGATCTCCACTGGCGCGGAACTGCCCACCGCCTGGGGTTCCGGAGGAGCAGGATTTTCTTGCGTTTGCGCGGCTGCACACACAGCGGCAGCCGCCAGCAGCAAACACGCAAAGATTTGACTCAGGGAGCGAGCAAGCCCCCGACCAATGGCCCTCCTGAGGTCCTTATAAATATGCACACTCAGAAGCATACAACTGCGCCTGCATTCTGCCTGATCCTGGACTTGTAGATCGCTGTGCCGGGATACCCTAACTTCGTCGAGAAACCATCCGCCTTGGAAACCCGTGCGACATCGCGCCCCAGCTCCATTCGACTCGGCCGGTTTCAGCAAATCGCCTCCCATCATCGGCCCCTCTCTGCGATACTTGTTTGTTATGCCGATTGAAGATTTGCAGCAGGCCGCCGGGAAGATTGCCTCATTCCTCAACACCCTTAATAAGCTGGGCGGAATGCGCCTGAAATACCGAATCACGGCAGGCGATGGGGCGCGTGATCCTCAGGGAGTCGAAGCGCGCCAGATTTATGTCGAGCTGGCCGGGCCAGACGTGCCGCTGGTCATCCAGCACAACGGTGAGCTGCTGCGCGCGCTCGAGACGCTTGCCGTCCAGATGCTCCGCCTGGATCACCACGAGCACGATCTGATCAGCTTTGATGCCGGAAACTTCAAGGCCCTCCGCGCCGAGGAGCTGCGCATGGCTGCGGAAACTGCGGCGGAGAAGGTCCGGCAGACGGGCGTTCCCTACAGTTTTCCGCCCATGAACAGCCGCGAACGGCGCATGTTGCATCTGGCGTGCCGCGAGCTTGAGGGTATTGAGACCGCCAGTGTCGGCGAAGGCCAGGACCGCTTTCTTGTCGTTTATCCCGAAGGCCAAACCAACATTCCTGTGAAAGCACAATCCCGGCCAAGAGGGTTTGGCCGCAGATAAAGCAGTGGCCAGTGATCAGTTGTCAGTGGTCAGGGCGGAGAGATGATCCCGGACGCCAGTTTCGGCGCCCATGCCCATTTATCCGATCCGCGCGCGTATGCCACAATACCCATCTATGAGAAAAGTGTTCGCGACGTTGCTGCTGGCGGCGTGCGCCCTATTGCTTCCGGCGCAAAAGCGTCTCGTACTCATCGATCAGGATGGTGCAGGCCCCGGCGGCACTGATCAGATGGCGATGCTCGCGCTTCTGCAATCGCCCGACGTGCAGGTGCTCGGCATCACCATGGTCACCGGCGATGCCTGGCGCGACGAAGAGGCCCTGCACACGCTGCGCATGCTGGAGCTGACAGGCCACACCGATGTTCCCGTTGCCAAAGGCGCTGTGTTTCCGCTCGTTCGCACTGAAGACGAAACTCGCCTGGACACGGCGCTCTACGGCAAAATTGCCTGGCTGGGCGCATGGGGCCGCGTTCCGGTCGCCACCGCCGAGCCCGCCAACGGCGCCAGCTCGCCCGCGCCGGCGCGATTTGAATCCCACGGTCCCTACGAGATTCCACCGATGCCCGAGGGCCTGCCCGCCATCAAACCGCTCGATGAGGACGCCGCCCACTTCCTCATCCGTCAAGTGCGCGCGCATCCGCACCATGTGACCATCTATGCGGCGGGACCGCTCACCAATATCGCGCTCGCTATCTCTCTCGACCCGGAGTTCGCCTCGCTCACCAAAGGCATCGTGCTCATGGGCGGCAGCCTCAATCCGCAAACCGCCGATCCCGAGTTCGCCACCGACCCGCGCCATGAGTTCAACTTCTGGTTCGATCCCGAGGCCGCGCACATCGTCCTGCACGCCGATTGGCCGCGAATCGATGCGACCACCGTCGATGTCTCAGTCAAGGCCCCCTTCACGAAGCAGATGATTGACACCATCGCGAAGTCGCAGGCTCCCGCCGCGCGCTACATCGCCGCGTGGAGCCAGGCGCGATCCTACATGTGGGACGAGCTCGAAGCATGCGCCTGGATCGATCCCGCGATCACCACCCGCGAAGCTTTGGTCTATATGGATGTGGACCTGAGTCACGGCCCGAATTACGGCGACACGCTCATCTGGTCCGAGAGGCTGAAGCCGGCCACCGGCGTGCGCCTCGTTCACGCGCAACTCGATCTCGATCTTCCGCGCTTCCAAAAAGAGTTTGTTGACCTGATGACGCGCACGCCTTAGCCATTCGGCGCGAGCTCGCGCCAGGCGCAAATCCTGAGTCCCTGTATCTCGAAGCCGCGACACCCAAGTTGACGCGACCCCCAGGGAGCGGCGACCTTTCACAGAATTCAAGAGGTCACAGCAACTCAGGAATTGCGCCAGGCGCCTTAATTCGACGCTTCGCCGTCGTGGTCGTGGTGCTCGTACTTGCGGATAGTCTCGTTCAGCAGGTCGGGATCGACGCAGACTTGTACCACGTCGAGCTCATGCCCGTTCGCATCAAGCACGAAGAGCGCCATCCGTCTGCCGGCGGGACGCGCGAAAATCAGGGTCTGTTCTCCGCCGTGCCGGCTGGTCTCGCGGATCATACGCTCCCATCCTTGCCCGAGCTTTTCCTCGACCATGCGATTTAGCTCTTCGCCGTCAACGGGCGCTGAGAAGTGCTCGAACTCAGCAACGTGAATGCCGCCCACGCCTCCGTGCGTGGCCCCGCCCGCAATCACGCTCGCCAGGAACATGAACGGGATGCGCGTGGCATGCGCGTGATAGCGGCTCTCGAGAGAGTTCACCACGCCGTCAAAGCCGCCTTCGCCGCCGCCCGCCCGCACAATCCACGGCACCACGATGACCACGCACAGCAGTGCGCATCCCAGAGGAACGAAGAAATGGACCGCCCATCGACTCCTTGTCGTTGGGGTGGAAAAATGTTGGCTCATTGGTCACCACCCTTGTTGGTCTTGTCCTTGTCCTTTTCCTTGTCCTTGCCTTTCGTGTTCTTGTCGATGTCGCCCAGTGCGCCCAGTCCGCCCAGCCCTTTCAACATGCCCAACTGGTCCATGCGGATCGGCCCGAGGATCAGCACGATCGACAGCTCCTTCGGCTCTGCCGACAGAATGAACATGCCGTGCGGCTCACCGTTCACAAGCTTCACCATCACATCGGTCGTCTCATTGCCCTTGCTCTCGCGCGTATGCACAAGGGGCGACCACTCCGGAGTCTCAAAAGCCTGCCGCAGCTTGTCGATCTGGTCCATCGAGTACTCGCCTTCTTTATCGAATTCGTAATCACGGACGTAGATGCCGTCGAGTCCCTCAATCAGCTGCCTCACCGCGGCCTGGTCCTTATCATTCCCGTTCATGAATTTTGCCGCGAAATCGAGCATGTTCTTGCCCAGCGTCACTTCGGTCACGTTCGCGGCCCGCGCCGCAAGATCCTTTTCCACCTGCGCCGGCAACGGCAGCGGTGAAACTGCCTGCGCCGATGCGCTTTGACCATCCGTAACTGCCGTCACTTCCAATTCCGGCAAAGCGGCTGCAGGCATGGCCGCCATCGCAGCTCCCAACACGAAAACGATCATTCGATTCCTCATCGATTTCCTCTCTTTCAACCCGGTTCGCGCTTCCGCGGTCCAAATTCCTTTTCGCAAAACGGCTACTCCGCCTTCCGGTTCTGCTGCTCGAGTTGCACGTTCATCTGTTCGAGCGCTCGATTGGCAATGCGCAACGCCGTGAAAACCTGCTGCTTTGCTTCCTCGCCCTTGTGAACCTCAACTGTGTGCCGCCAATACACCGCTCCGCCTGCCACGCCGGCGAGCACAATTGATGCTGCCAACCTTTGCCACCACATCACGCGCGACTGGCGTCGTTGCGCATGCTCCCGCCGCCTGCGCTCCAGCACTTTGCGCTTCAAATCGGCGGGAGCAGGCTGGCGCTTCATCGCCTCGCTCAGCTCGCGCTCAAAATCGTCCATGGGTTCAAGCTCCACGACTGTACTCCTGCAAATGCGTCGACGCCTTTGCCCGCAACAGCTTCAATCCGCGCTGCAGATGGCTCTTCACCGTAGCCAGCGGCGCGCCCAGCGTGGCCGCAATCTCCTCCGGCGTCAGATCCTCCTGGTAGCGCATCACCAGCGCCGCGCGCTGCGCCTCCGGCAAGGTCGCCAGCAGCCGGTCAACCTTCGCCGCCAGCCGCACCGCCATCGGCGAGCTGTCTTCGTCTACCTGCGCGCAATGGTTCTCGTTGATCTCCACCCACATGTTCACGCCGCGCACCCGCCGCCTTCGCAACGCATCGGTCGATCGGCTCATTGCCACGCGGCGCAGCCACGCGAGCGCATGCAGCGGTGACTCGATTCTGCCCAGATGCCGGTCCAACTCGAGAAAAACATCCTGCGCAATCTCCTCGGCCAGGCCACGATCGCCGGTCATACGCAGCGCTAGAGAAAAGACCATCGACTGGTGCTCGTCGACGAGTTGTTCGAAGTCGGGCTGCCAGTCGCCGGCCATAATTCTCGCTGCTACCTCCTATTCCGCACGGGCATGCGGTTGGGGATGCAGAGATTTACGTCGAAGCTCGGACGTTGGTTCAACGACTGCACCCGATTTCCTGTTCGCTGCGGATCCCGCCCCAAAGCGCCGCGGGGGATCCTTCGCATGTCAAGGCTCCTGGTGCCCCATGTCGAGGTCCTTCAGGCCCCAACATGCTGTTTTCTTTGTCACTTGCGCCAGCTTCACTTTCCTGCTGAGTCTTGCTGGGAATTTCGGCCTTTTGCTGCAAAATCAGGACAGCATCACCGACTCGAGGGCTCGGCTTTCGGTGGGTCCGCCTTTTTTGGGTTAGAGGCTAAGTCCTTTGGAAGGATGTGTTTGCGTGTTTTTGTTTTAGAATCATAGACTTACAGTCTTCCGTGTATACCTCCATACCGGGCGCATGTAAGTTCTTTGTAATCAAATACGGAGGTATGGCATACGTAGGGGGGCTCGTCGACAGACGTTCTCGACAGCTTTTCCGGCGCACAACACTAGACTGGCTTTATGCGAAAAATTGCGTCGCTACTCGCATTGCTGCTCGCTGCGTGCGGCCCGGCCCACGCTCAATGGCAAATCCAGAACTCGGGCACAACGGCCGATCTGCGCGGCATCGACGACGTAGGCGGAGGCGTCGCCTGGGCCTCGGGTACCAACGGCACCGTGCTGCGGACGGAAGACGGCGGCTATCTGTGGCAAGAGTGCACGATTCCGCCGGGCGCTGAGCATCTCGACTTCCGCGGTATCCAGGCCTTCGACGCGAACACGGCAATCGTGATGTCCAGCGGCAAAGGCGATCTGTCGCGCCTCTACAAAACCACCGACGGATGCCACACGTGGAAGCTGGTGTTCACCAATCCAGATAAGGATGGCTTTTGGGATGCGATTCGGATTTCCGGTGCGAAAACTGTGCTGATGATCGGTGACCCGCTCCCGCATAAGGAACTCGATCGATTGAAGGTGAAAACGTACTTCCACTTTCCCCTGTACGGAAGCGCTGATGCTGGCGATACATGGATGCGCCTCGATACGAACAACCTGTTTGCGCTCTCTGATTCCAAGGGTAATCCGACCGAATTCATTTTCGCCGCCAGCAATTCGTCGCTCTTGGAAATCGAAGACCACCGAATGATCATCTTCGCCAAAGGCGGAGTGATGCCGTCTCTCGGGCAATTGGAAATGATCGACAAACCAAACCCAATGCTGTGCAAATCTCCCTGCGCAATGGCCGGCAGCAGTCGAATTCCGCTGAAGTCTGGCCCAACTGCAGGAGCCTTTTCCGTCGCTGTTGACGATCCCAATTCTCCGGACCCAAGCCTCGTCGTTGTTGGCGGGGACTATGCGAACCCTAATGACCATGCTGGTAACTCCGCATCCTGTTTTCGCGACACCCAGCTACTTATCGCGGGACGTTTCGATTGTGAAGCATCCGCCACCCCGCCCCACGGCTTCCGCTCCGCCGTAGCCTACGATGCCGCCAGCAAAACCTGGATCACCGTCGGCCCCAACGGCACCGACATCTCCACCGACGATGGCCGCAACTGGCGTGCGCTTCATCCTGATCCCGCGCTCCACGAACCGCCCGATGCCGACCGCGACTGGAACGCGCTCTCCCTGCCCTACGTTGTCGGCCCCCACGGCCGCATCGGCAAACTCAATCCTCACGCGCTTCAATCGGCACCAACCCAAGAAAAATGACCGCGAGACTCCCGCGTGACGCTTCTTCGTTTGCTTGTTCGCTTGTTCCCTCGGTCCCTCGTTCTCCGTCTTCAAAACAAATCAGGAATACTGTGAAACGCGATGCGCGTCGGCGCGGCCTTATACGCGGTCAGCATCGCCGCCGGCGCCAGCGTGCTCATGCCGTACTTGTCGTTGATCTGATCCATCGTCACTAGCAATCGCGTGCGGCTCTGCTCTTCTTCGAGGCCGTCGAAGAGCGCCAGCGTGTGCAGCCGATCCGGAACCAGGTTGTTCAGTTGCACTCCGATAAAGTACGGGCTGTCGTATTGCTTGCCTGAAGGCCGCGACTCCCAGAGCCGGCGCAGCGCTGCAATCAACATCTGGTTGTCCTGGCACTCGTGCAATTTGATTTCGCTGCGCCAGCCGCGTGCTGGCACGCCAAAACGGCTCACCGGCGTGTTCTCGCTGCGTGGAACCGCAAAACCGATCGCCAGTCCGATATTGCTGGCCCACAGGCCCTGCGAGCGGAGCCGCATGGCCGCTTTGTGCAGCAGCTTGTGCGCCACGGCCCAGGCTTTTTCTGCCGTACGCATCTCCGGCGCCAGCACGTGCGAGTGGCTGATGGATTTCTGATGCTCCAGCTCCGCCGTCTCGACATCTTCGCCTTGCAGCCAGTGCCACATCCGCTCGCCCCACACCGATCCCCAGAGCTCGCCGGTCTGCTCGCGGTCGAGCGCGAGCAGATCGTCCATGGTGCGGATGCCCTTCTCGTTCAGCCGCTTCTCGGTGCGCGCGCCAATGCCCGGCAGATCGCGCAGTGTGAGCGTGTGCAGCGCTTCGGGCAGAATGTCCAGCGGCAGCGCGACAAGTCCGTCAGGCTTTTCCATGTCGCTCGCCACCTTCGCCAGGTAGCGATTCGTCGCCAGGCCCACCGAACTGCGCAGCATCTCACCCACGTGCTCTCGAATCGCGGCCTTTGCCCTCGTGCCAAGCTCGATCGCTTTCAGCAGCGGCCGTTCCCGCCCCATCAGCCGGCACGCCATCTCATCAATCGAGCACACCGCAGTCACCGGCACGCAGCTCTCTACGGCCTCGACCACGCGGTGATGGTACTCGGTGTAGATCTCGTGGCGGCCCTCCACCAGCACGATCTCCGGGCACATCCTTTTCGCGTCGGCGACAATCGTTCCGGTCCGCACGCCGAAGGCCTTGGCCTCGTAGCTGGCGGCGATGCAGCAGGTGGTGTCGGCCATCATCGGCACGACCCCCACCGGGCGCCCGCGCAACTCGGGCCGCACCTGCTGCTCCACACTCGCAAAATAGGAATTCAAGTCGACGAAGAGCCAGTTCAGCAGGGCGCCAGGGGAAGAATCCATTTCCGCAAGGTTGTCCGGCTCCCTGGCACCGCCCTCGAGTCCCAGGGTGGCCAGCTCTTCAGGCCACTCCTCTGGAATCGGTGACATCCCCGAATTGGAACTCGTAGCCATCTGGCGCCAAGTTTCGCCTTTTGTTCTCTATCATACTGCCAAAATCCTTGAAATCAATGGGAATCATCAGTAATGTTTGTTTCACAATCCATCTGGGCTAAACTTTGAAGATAGGAGTACCGTCCTTAAAGACAACTCCGTAGCCTTCTGCGAAGCTCAAACGCATCGAAAGAAGTGTGCGGCGACCCCGGATTGGTGACCGAAAATGCAGACTCTGTCGCATTGGCTTGTGGAGAATGGAATCGTCCTGGCCGTTTTGGTTACGGTAGGCGTAGCCGTACTCCTCGTATGTTGCGTGGAGTGCACCCGCTGCCCCAAAGGCGAAAAGGACGAGATCTTTCATCGCCACGAAGTATAGAACTGCCTATTGTCCATTCCCTGCCGGAGCCTCCGGCTTCTGATCCAGAGACTCCTTCGGATTCAGATACTCTTCAAATTGCGCCAGAATCCGGTGGTAAAGGTGGGTTCGCACATCCGGCCCCGCAATCGAGTGCGTCTTGCGCGGGTAGATCTGCAAGTCGTAAGGGATTCCCGCCTCGATAAGCTTCTGGACAAACTGCACGGTGTTTTCCATGTGCACATTGTCGTCTCCGGTTCCGTGCGCCAGAAGCAGGCGTCCTTTCAGGTTCGCAGCGGAGTTCACAACGGAAAAATCGCGATAGCCGTCGGCGTCATCCGCGGGCAAGCCCAGATAGCGCTCGGTATAGATTGAGTCATAGTTTCGCCAATCAGTCACCGGCGCCACGGCGACGCCGGTTCTGAATCGGTCAGAGTGGGTCATCGCATAAAGCGTGAACGTCCCGCCCCAACTCCAACCCCACCAGCCCAGCCTCTTCGGATCAAGTTGCGGATATTTCGCGAGCGCGGCGTCGATAACTGTCATCTGATCCGCAAGCTGGACAGGCCCGAACTCGCGATAAGACGCCTGGGCGAACGCGCGACCGCGCTTGCCCATGCCGCGATTATCGGCATGGAGCACGGCAAAACCGTGTTGCGTCAGCAACTCATCGAACAGCAGGCCATCCTTCCATTCATTCGCCACCGTTTGCTCACCGGGCCCACCATAGGGATTCACGATCAGCGGCACCGTAGCCGGATCTGTCATACCCGCGGGCAGCAAAAGCGTCGCGTACAGCGAGGTTCCATCGCGCGCTTTCACCTCCATTTGCTCAGGAGCGCGCAAATGATACGAGTCAAGCGCGTGTGTCTCCCAAAACACGCGGCAACTGGCCGCGGCGCCCGGAGCAGTCTCATGGCAAAGTCGCATCACAGGCGGCTGCATGCGCGTGGAAAACTTGTCGGTGAACGTGCTGCCATCCGGAGAAAAACTGGCGTGATGAAATCCCGCATCGGTGCTCAACGCCGCGCGATCACCGTTGAAACCGACGCGCCAAATCCCCTGCTCCAGGGGATTGCCTTCGTTTGACGCGTAGTCCACCGCTTTGTGCGAAGTGTCGACGCGGTACACATCTCCCACCTCAAATGCGCCCTTCGTCAGTTGTTTCTCCAGCTTCGCCTCGGCGCCAAGCGGCTTCTCCTTGTCGTAGCTGTAGAGGTAAAGCTGGTTGTGACCATCGCTCCAACTGGCGAGAACAATCGCGCCGTCGTCCACTGAGATGTCGTAGTCTTCGTCGAGAAATTTCCTGTCATCGATTTCCAGAACCTGTCGCGCGTCTCCATATTCAGCGTCGGCAAAATATAGAACGCGATGCTTGTGATCGCGGCTCAGCACCTCGATCCATAAGGTTTTGTGGTCGACCCAGCCAAAGCGCGGTATGTAGTCGTCACCCTCGCGGATCGGCAGCTTCACCCATGTGGTCTTGCCTCCCTTTACGCTTACCACTCCCACATGAACCACTGGGTTGGCGTCGCCGGGTTGCGGATAGTGCTGCCAGTCCACGGAGGCGTGATTGGGAATCCAGTCTGCAAGCGGGTATCGCGGCACCTGGGTCTCGTCCATCTGCAGATACGCCAGGTTCTTCGAGTCCGGCGACCAGAAGTAGTTGCTCCGCACGTCGAGTTCCTCCTCGTACACCCAGTCCACCTGGCCATTGAGTAAGACTTGACCGTTGTTGGCGGCCGGAGCCGGCGATGGAGCCAGAGAGATCATCGGCGTGCCCGCATCGTGCAACCGGATCGCCGCCAGCCCGTGATCGCGAATAAACGAAACACAGCACCCGTCGGGCGAGAACTTCGGGTCGTCCCCGGCAGCGAGCCCGGTAAAGCCGATCTGCACTCCCGTGCCGTTGTGCAGGTCATAGAGCCACAAGCGCCCATCGGCATCGAAGAGCAGGTGGGTCGAGTCCGGAGACCAAAAGTAGCCCGCCATGTTGTACCGCGACCGATGATCGCGATCTCGCTCTGAAACATTGTTCTCGTCCAGTGGAGACATCTTGGCGGCGCTCACCAGCACGTGCGTCCTGCCCGTTGCTGAATCCACTTCCATCAGTTGGCCACCTTCTAGATACGTCAGGTGCTTTCGATCTGGCGACCAGGTCAACTCGTCGGGCGGGTGCCCGATCAGCGGTCCATGCGCAAAGATCGCCTCAACGGTTAGAGGTTTTTCAGAAGTTTGAGCGGCGATGAAACCGGCAGCAAGCGAAAGCGCGGCAACAGCAGGCAATAGAACAACGGAGATTCGCGTCAAGCGGTGACTCCTCCTGGGACGAGTTTCGGAGCGAATTTTCAGCCTGGTGCGCAGAGATTAACGGAGGATGCCGGCGGCTCCGGATGACTCAGTTTAAATCACCGCCTTCGAAAGCCGGCGGAATTGCAGGAGATTCGAAAGTCGCACTGCTCCCAAAATCTCATAGCGGATCTTGGAATTCGGGAGGATCGCGATTCCATGATCGCGCGGCTTCGATCGACCGTGCTCCTGCGGTATATCCCCTTCAAAACATCTTGATCAATGCGGGCAAGGTCGCGTACATTGTGAAAACTCCCCCGGAGGACGACACATGTCGACAACTTATGATGTGGCCATCGCCGGCGGCGGCTTGGGGGGCGCAGCTCTGGCCAAAAACATGGCGGAACAAGGCGCCAGGGTTCTCGTCATCGAGCACGAACGGCAATTCAAAGATCGCGTCCGCGGCGAAGCGATGTTTCCCTGGGGCTACGCTGAAGTTCGGGCTCTCGGAGTCGCCGATTGTCTCGCTGAAGCCGGACGGCACCACCTCAACTGGTTCGACCTTTACGTCTCGAGTAACCGCGCGGACCATCGCGAGGTTGTTCCCAGCACAACGCATCAGTTGCCCTTCCTCACCTGCTATCACCCCGCCGCGCAGGAGTCGCTGCTGAAAGGCGCGGCTGCAGCAGGAGCCACCGTTCGGCGCGGTGCAGCCGTTCGCGAGGTGCGCCCAGGCACGCCGCCCGCGATGATCGTCGAGGAAGATGGCCACGTTGAAACCATCTCAGCGCGGATGGTTGTCGGGGCCGGAGGTCGATCCTGCGTGGCTCGTTCTTCGGCGCGCTTTCCGGTGCAGCGCGATCTCGACGACATGATGATCGCCGGCATTTTGTTCGAAAACATGCCGGCGGCGGAAGACACCTTGCAGGGCGTTAACGACTTCGCGCTGGGACAGCTTGTCGTCATCGCCCCGCAAGGTGGTGGACGCGTGCGCATGTATCTGTGCTACCACGACGCAACGCAGCCGCGATTCCAGGGAGCGAACGATCTTGCGAGGTTCGTCAAAAGCTGCGAGAAGGCCGGCGCGGCTTCCACGCTCTTTGAGGACGCGCGCCAAATCGGCCCGCTGGCGACCTTCAGTTGCGCGCACAGCTGGGTCGTTCACCCCTACCGCGACGGAGTAGCGCTCGTAGGCGACTCGGCCACGTCAAGCGACCCCACTTGGGGCCAGGGTCTGTCACTTACCTTGCGCGATGCCCGCGTGCTGCGCGATCACCTGTTGAGCTCCAGCGATTGGGATGCCGCCGGTCACGCCTACGCCGCCGAACATGATGGTTACGCCAGCCGCCTGCACACCTTCAACCGGTGGTTCACTGAGATGTTTCTCTCCGCCGGGCCGGACGGCGATGCTCGCCGTGCGCGCGCCATGCCGCTCATCGCTGAAGACCCCAGCCGGCAGCCCGACTCCCTCTTTGCTGGACCCGACCTGCCCGCTGACGAAGCAACGAGGAAGCGCTTCTTCGGGGAGGACTGACGCCGCAGCCTTTTGCGCGTGCTGCTGATCCCGCTAGTTTTCGGGCGCATTGAAGAACAGCCACTCCGTTTTGCGCAGCAAGGGCGAACGGTGTATGTTCCGCAATATGCACTGGGCAACACCTGAAGAACGCCGCGCTTTCGGACAGGCACGACGCAAGCAGGTCGGCCGCCACCAGCACGATACCGTCGATCCGAAAGCGCGGCCGGCCTCTGCTCTTGAAATCGTGAATCGTTCGATGCGCAGCCGTGTCCCCGCGCTCAAAGACCTCAAGTACAAGCTCATGGCCGAGTCGCCGTTTGGGTATTTCCGTGGCGCAGCGCCGGTGATGGCTGCGGATCTGTCCCAACTTCCCAATACCGGCATCGGCAGCCAGCTCTGCGGCGACGCTCATGTGCGCAATCTCGGAGCTTACGCGGCGCCCGACGGCCGCCTCGTCTTCGACATCAACGACTTCGACGAAACCATCCGCGGCCCTTTTGAATGGGACCTGAAGCGCATGAGCGCCTCGCTGGTGCTTGCCGGGCGTGCGGCAGGACATAAGGACGGCTCGTCGCGCAGGGCTGTGGAGGCGTGCATCGGACGCTACGCCGAGCAAATGCGCGCCTTCTCCCGTATGTCGAACCTCGAAGTCAATCGATTTCAGGTGCACCGTTT
This sequence comes from Candidatus Sulfuritelmatomonas gaucii, assembly GCA_900290245.1. GTDB lineage: Bacteria > Acidobacteriota > Terriglobia > Terriglobales > Acidobacteriaceae > Telmatobacter > Telmatobacter gaucii. The sequence continues at coordinate 62,639 of OKRB01000130.1, forward strand.
GGGACTGGCCAAGCCGGTGCAGGCGGCGCTCTCCAAAGCCGAACGCGCCACCCCGCAGCATATTCTTCAACAACTCACTTTGCCCGCATCGCCCCGGCCCGGAGCCCACCGCCACTTCAAGGACGCGAAGCCCATGCTCGCGCGAATCACCGGCGCGCGTGCCGCGTTGGTTCTTGGCGCGCTCGACCCCTACCGCGAAATGCTGGAGCAGCAGCGGCGGCACCTGCTCGACTTTTACCGGCCTGTCGATGTGGGGTTCAAGGTGGTAGGCACCGGCTCGGTGGGTCTGCGCGATTACTGCATTTACATGGAGGGCAATGGCCCCGCCGATCCGCTCTTTTTGCAGATCAAAGAAGAGATAGCATCAGCCTACGCACCCTATCTTCCCGACGCCCGACCTGCGACCCATAACGGTCAGCGCGTCGCCGAGGGCCAGCGCGCCATGCAGATCCAAACCGATCCGTTCCTCGGCTGGACGCACGTCGGGAACCGGCAATTCCTTGTCCGCCAGTTGAACGATCACAAAGGCTCCGTCGACATTCATGACCTGGCCGGCGCAAATTTGAGAGCCTACGCAGAAGTTTGCGGAGAACTTCTCGCGCGCGGCCACGCTCGCTCCGGCGACCCGCTGGTGATCAGCGGCTACATCGGTTCCGGCGCTTCCTTCGCTGAGGCGCTCGCCAAGTTCGGCGTCGACTACGCCGACCAAACGGAAAAAGACTGGGAGCAGCTCAAGAAATCGGGCAAAGCGGAGAAAAAATCATAGCCGCAAAAGCGGTTCCAACTTCACCAACTCCGCTAACCCCGCTTACTCCGCTGTTTTCGCCCGATACACATCGTACCCGCGCAGGTGCGCAGCCGGCGTGAACTCTTTCATTAGCAGATCCAGCGTCGCCGCGCGGTCCGGCGTTGGATCCTCCTTCGTCTGCAAATCGCGCTTCACAATCAGCCAGCGGATGTTGCAGGAGCGCACCAGCGAGGCAATCTCTTCGGGCGAATACGGATCGATGGTCGGATCGAAGAAGAGCAGCGGGAAGCGCTGCACGCGTCCCGTCGCAAAATAGAACGGCTCCTCGCCGGGCATCAGAACGATGCCATCATCAAACGGAATGTTTGCCTGGGCATAGCGCAGCAGTTCATCGATCTCCGGCAAGTAGGGCCCGGACATCGACAGACCCGCAAGCTGCGGGAATGTGGAGTGCTGCGCCGGCTCATCCGGCATCTGCGCATACGAGAGCCGCTCTTCGCTCGCTGTGTAAAATCCTCCGCAAACCAATAGCGTTACAGAGATGAGCGCTACCAACGAAGGCGTAATCCATCGAGCCGAAACGCGCGCCGTGAATCCGTTGAGAAACGCAAGCAACTCGGCAACGAGCAACACCAGCAGAGACCAGATGGCGTAAGTCGAGCCCCAAAGCTGTTGCGACATGAACGTGCCGTTGATTGCGGCGAGCAAAATCAGCGGCAGGAGTGCGCGCAGCGAAGCCGCGCGTGGCAAGCGAATCAGGTTCGCGATCGCCAGAGCGGCAGCGAGCACCAGCAGCAGAGGCCAAAGTCCCAGCAGGCTGTCGCCGCCCGAGTCGGGATCGTCGTAAATCAGCAGCGAGGCGAGTGTGAACAGAAACGGCGCAGCGAGCAACGCGAAGGCCGCGATGCGCGCCGCAATCGGGTACCCCGCCCTCGCGACGCTATTGTTTTTGTCGCCAGGGTGGGATCGAGCTCGTCCGCTGAAGTGAATCAATAAGAGTCCGCCTACAACGCACGGCAGCGCCCATAGCAAGTCTGGATCGCGATAGACGCTCATCATCAGGCTGAATGCGGGCAGGCGGCGTTGCGCGGCATACCGGATTGTCCATTGGATGTAGTTGCCAATACCTGCGGTCCAATGCAAGAACAGCGCGGCAACCACGAGCGCAGTGCCGGCGCCGGCCAATAGTGCGACCAGCGTTCGGGCCTCACGCCACTCCGCGGGATTCTGCGCTCGCCTGAACCAGTTGAACCACAGCACCAGAAGAACTGCGCCAACGACCGCCGCGAGAAATGGCAGGCCCATGTTTTGTTTGAAGAAGACGGGCACGCACGCGAAGATCCCGGCGATAAATCCGCGAAGCCAGCGCCCGGAAGAAAAGAGGTGCCCCACCCAAGGGGCCCCCGCAGACGGGTCTTTATCTGCGGGGTTGACGCTCGCCGCGTCGCCGATCTTGCGGCTAGGGTGGGCTTCACATTTCACCCGCTGCAAAAACCACAAGGCCACAAGAATCCATAACGCGCAGTCGCAGTCGTACTCCGGGTTGGGTACGATGCAGTAGATCCCCACGAAGGCGAGCGGCGCGGAGAGCAGCACAGAGACGATCCATGCCGCAGCGAGTCGTTCGCGCAGCGCCGCAAATGCGAGACGCCAGGTAATCACGGTCGCGAGCCCGCCGGCCAAAGCGACATAAACCACGTGGTGAAAGAAGACTCGTCCCGTGAGGCGGATGATTACGGCCTGGGTGAGGAAAGTGAGCGGAGGGTGGGGCAGGGGAAAGTCGCGGTATGGCATCTGGCCCAATGCAATCCGCGCCGCTGTGTTGAGCACATAGCTTAAGTCGAAGAGAACCGCGACGTGCGCGTTTTGCCACAACACAACTGCTGCCGTGGCTCCGAAGAGCGCAGCTCCCGCAATCCGGTCACGGAGCACATAGCGCGAATCTAAGGGCTCAGCCCCCGCTTTCACCATCCGCGATGATAGTAGCAGGCGTAATAGGGACGCGAGCAGATCGCCATCAGGAGCGCAACGAACCAGCCGACAACGGTCCAGCCGAGAAACACATTCAGCAGCAGGATGCCCGTGGCGTTGTGGGTGTGGCGCACCGCGGCAATGATGGCCGGGAGGAAATAAAAGCCGATGCCGAAGATCAGGAAATGCATAAACACCCCCGCAATTGCTCGCAAAGTGTTACGCAGAGCTTAGTGCCGAAGTTCCCCATCCCGAGAATTGCTGCCGGCTTTGAACCGCCCTGCGGCAAGTTTTCCCGTTGCGCGCCACAATGCCCGCGCGTATACTTCCGGCGTCCCCCCCCAAAAACCAAGGAGGAATCATGGGTAAGATCAACGTGGGTCGTTGGATCCTCGGTGGCATCGTCGCCGGGATTGTCGGAGATATCCTCGATTATCCCGTGGACGGCGTTTGGCTGGCGCCGATGTGGAATGACCAGATGACCGCACTCGGAAGAACTGCTCTCTCGACGAACCAGATCATCATTTTCAACCTTTTTGGTATCGTCACTGGACTCGTTGCGATCTGGATCTACGCCGGAATCCGGCCTCGCTTCGGACCGGGCGTGAAGACAGCGATATACGCTGGCATCGCCACGTGGATTCTCGCGTTCCTGGTACCCAATTTCGCACTGATGTGGGTGCCCCACCTGTTCACGGGCCACTTGGTCGGTTACACAACGCTGGGCGCACTCGTCGAGTGTGTTGTGGGCGCGATTGCGGGGGCTGCGCTGTACAAAGAAGCGTAAGAACCCCGAGCAGCACGGAACCAATCCTGGATCTCAAGCCTTTCGCAGGCCCGGCGCTCTGCGTCTTGTGCGGTTCGCAGCCGACCAAAGTGCCGGGTGCCAGGATGGAAAGCTGAAAGTGTATCCATTCGCGCTGGCTGTTCGGCCGTTTCGTTTCCTCCTCCATTCCACGCCCTTCTAAAATGAATTGGTATGCCCACTCGAGTCCGATCGCACGCCAAGATCAACCTCGGTCTCTTTCTGGGTGCGCCGCGTTCTGATGGGTTTCATTCACTGGTCACTGTCTACCAGACCCTCGAAATCCATGACATTGTGACAGTTACGGCCCGCCTGGCGGCGCAGATCGCTTTGCGGATCACCTCCAATGATGCCCGGGTGCCTATCGACGACCGGAACACCGCCTGGAAGATGATTTCCCTCGCTTTGAAGCAACTTGGCGTCACGGCGGAAGTCGATATTCATATCGACAAGCGGCTCCCTGTGCAAGGCGGGCTCGGCGCCGGCTCCGGGAATGCGGTTGCCGCACTGGTAGGACTGGAGAACGAACTGGGGGTCGGGGACCGCGGGGCAGGGATCATATCTCCACGGCAATTCGAGCTGGCGGCGAAGGTTGGCTCCGATGTACCGCTTTTCCTGGTGGGCGGCACAGTGCTCGGCGTCGATCGCGGCCAGCAGGTTTCCGCCTTGCCCGATATTGAACCGACCTGGTGTGTGATCGCGGTACCCGGCGCGGGAGTTTCCACCCCTCAGGCCTTTCGCGACTGGGATGCCCTCTGTGCAGCACAAAGTTTGACCACGGAGGCCTCTGCCGATAGACTGGAAGTGTCGAGTCAGGCATATGTCCGAGCCTTTCGGGGAAAGATTCCCGAAGGCGGGCGTCAGTCGGGCTCCTCCGGTGTCTTCTCCTTGGGAGAAGACCTGGCCGGACCTCAAGAGTCCGCGCTTGTCCGCACCGGGATCATGAGCTGGATCGAGAACGACTTCGAACGCGTTGTCTTTCCCCAGCATCCCTCCCTTGCTGAGATCAAGCGTCTTCTTGCGGCTCCGGGCACACCGGAGGCAGCTTTGTACGCCTCTCTGTCGGGTTCGGGTTCGGCGCTCTTCGGGTTGTACCTGACCCAGGGAGATGCACAAGCGGCGAAGGATCGCGTGGAAAGCGGGATCCAAGGGGTGAAAGCAGAAATCACGCGCACTCTGCCCCGAGCCGCGTATTGGGATCAGATGTTGAAAAAAGCGGATTGACAGCCCACATTTGGGCAAGCGAGACTCACCCTCGGCTGTCAGTCATGCTGGGCGATCGTTCAATGGCAGGACAATGCCCTTTGGAGGCATTTATCCAGGTTCGAATCCTGGTCGCCCAGCCAGAAAAACAGCCTGCAGCCGTTAGCATGTAGCTGAAATCGGCGGAAGCACCGACGATCACTTCCTTCGCGGAAGAGCTACAAGCTACGAGCTTCAGGCTACTAGCTGAATTGGAACGCAGCCATAGCAAACCAGCATGGAGGTGCTCTAGCAATGGAGACGGGAACGTTGACCATAGCGGTGGAAGACAAGAAGCCGGGCGAACCAGGCCCGGAGAAACCAGACGGCGGCAAGGGCGGAGCCGGGGAGGGCGCGAAAGCCAGGGAGGGAAAACAATCTCCCGCGCCGGAGCGCAAGAAGCCGACCAAGCTCAGCGAGGACAAGCGCTTCAAGCTCTTTACCGGCACGGCGAATCCAAAGCTGGCTGAGGCGATTGGGAAGCATATTGGTGTTCCTGTCGGTGAGGCCAAGCTGCAGCGCTTTGCCGACGGCGAGGTCTACTTCCAACTGCTTGAGAACGTACGCGGCGTAGATGTTTTTGTGGTGCAGCCCACCTGCTATCCGGTGGACCAGCACCTGGTGGAGCTTCTGGTGATGATTGATGCTCTAAAACGGGCTTCGGCAGCGCGGATCACGGTGGTGGTTCCGTACTACGGCTACGCCCGCCAGGATCGCAAAGATCGTCCCCGCGTGGCCATCAGCGCCAAGCTCATCGCCGATCTGCTCACGACCGCGGGCGCCAATCGCGCTTTGTTTGTCGACCTGCACGCCGCCCAGATCCAGGGCTTTTTCAATATTCCCGTCGATCACCTTTTCGCCAGCCCGGTGCTGGTCAGCTACTTCCGCGAGATGAACCTGCCCAATCTGACCGTTGTTTCGCCCGACGCGGGCGGCGTGGAGCGGGCACGATTCTTTGCGCAAAAGATGGGTGCGCCGCTGGCCATTGTGGACAAGCGCCGCACCGACATGAATGTTGCTGAGGTGATGCACGTGGTCGGCGATGTGCATGGCAAAACCTGCCTCATCATCGACGACATTATCGATACGGCCGGCACGCTCGTGAAAACCGTCGACGCTCTGTACGCTTCAGGCGCGCCGGCAGTCTACGCGTGCGCCAGCCACGCCGTGCTCTCGGGACCGGCGATCGACCGCATTGCCAACTCGCGGCTGGAACAGCTCGTCGTCACAGACAGCATCCCGCTGCGCGAGGCGGCGCAGAAGTTAACCCAGCCGGCAAACGATCCGGCGCAGAAATTGCCGAAGTTGAAGGTGCTCACGATCGCGGGCCTGTTAGGCGCAGCCATCGAGAGCATTCACATGGAGACCAGCGTGAGCACGCTGTTCTCCTAGTTTCAAGCTGCTAGCTGGTGCTTGTTGGAGATTAGCCTTCGCGTGTCAGCGAAGCGATGAATGGAATAGCGGCGGATACGTTTATTCGCCGTGCAACAGCCACATGCAGCTAGAAGCTAGAAGCTGCATTTCACAAAGGGAGCGGAGCAATTTCCGTGCCCGATCTTTTTGAAGAAACGAGAACACGCAAATGCCAGAAGTCGTCGTAGCAAAGCCCCGAGAGGGCAAGTTCAACAAGAATGCAGCGCGCCGGGTGCGCGCCGCAGGCAAAATTCCCGCCGTGCTGTATGGGTCAGGCCGTGATGCGGTCGCCGTCGAGGTGGATCCAAAACAGATTTCACGGATCCTCTACTCTGAAAGTGGCCACAATACCATCTTCGATGTCGAAGTAGCGGGCCAGCCCACCGCCAAAGCCATGATTGTCGATTGGCAGCGCGAGCCTATCAAGGACCAGCTCATCCATATCGACCTGAAGCGTATTGCCCTCGACAAAGTTCTGCGCGTTCGCGTGCGCGTCAAGTTGTTAGGCACGCCGGTCGGCGTCAAGACCGAGGGTGGCGTCCTCGATCAGGTGCTCCGCGAGGTTGAGGTTGAATGTCTGCCTGCGGATATTCCGGGTCATATTGACGTGGATGTCAGCGAGCTCGGGATGCACCAGGTCGTGCGCGTAAGCGGTCTGCCGCATTCGGAAAAAATCAAGTATTTAACCCCGGAAGATGCCACCGTGGCGCACGTCGTCCATATCCGCGAAGAAGTGGTTGCGGCGCCGGAGACTGCGGAAGCAGCGGCGGCAGTGCCTGGAGCACCAGGTGCTGCACCGGGCGAAGCGGCGGCTGCAGCTCCGACTGAGCCGGAAGTGATGAAGAAGGGCAAGGCTGACGCGGAAGCGCCGGCAAAGAAGTAAAGCTTGACGGATGCAATCGAATCCGAAAGCCGGATGAGCCCTTTCCTGATCGTGGGGCTTGGCAATTCCGGCCTCGAGTATTTGTGGACCCCGCATAACGCGGGATTCATGGCAATCGACCGCATCGCCCAGCAGGAGGGCATTGTGGTTCAGAACCGGCGTTGCAGGGCCATGACAGCGACCTGCCGTATCGCAGGGTGCCTGGTGGTTCTGGCCAAGCCGGAGACGTTTATGAACCTGAGCGGCAGTGCAGTTGCCGCTCTTGTTGACGAGTTTGAGGTGGACCCGGCAAAGGATCTGCTCGTCATTTACGACGAGCTCGACCTTGTGCTGGGAACCTTCAAGATCAGGGAACGCGGTTCGCCGGCGGGGCACAATGGAGCCCGCAGCGTGACTGGCGCTCTGGGCACGGAAGAGTGGTTGCGCTTGCGCATCGGCGTCGCGCCGAATCTTCCACCGGAAGCGATTGCGGCCGGTGGCGGCGCGCGCCAGGGCAGAGATTATCTGCTCTCGCCCATGCGCAAGGCGGACCTCGCAGTGCTCGACGAGGTATTGGATCGGGTCGCAACAGCGGTTCGGCGCATTCTGACAGATGGACCGGCCGCCGCGATGAACGAGTTCAACCGGAAAGACGAAAAGACAGGGAATAGGGAGTAGGGAACAGGGATCAGAAAGACTCACGAACACGAACCAAAATCTGATCACTAACCACTCTTCACTGACGACTGAGAGGAACACAGATGTCCCGTTTGTATGAAGTAATGTTCATTGTCCGTCCTGATGTGGAGGACGAAGAAGTGGAAAAGCTAATCACCGGCTTTAGCTCCACAGTGACGACCGGTGGCGGCGTAGTGAAGTCGGCTGAGAAACTGGGCCGCCGCAAGCTTGCCTACATGGTTCGCAGGTTCACTGACGGCAACTATATCCTGCTGACCATCGAGGCCACCGGCCCCGTGGTCCTGGAACTGGAGCGCCGTCTGCGCGTCACCGAGCCGGTGATCAAATTCATTACCGTGCGCATCGACAAAGAAGAGAAGCGCCTGGCCAAAGTGAAGGCAGCGCGCGGCACGCGCCGCAAAACGAGCAGCGAACCCGCGGCCCCGGCCGGCGAAAGTGCGGCTCCGGCTGAGACGGCTTCGGCTGTCCAGGCCAACGCGTAAAAGCAGGGAACAAGGGAACAGGAACTCAGAGTCGCACATTGTCAAGTTTGATTTTCTGACCTCTGATCCCCTAAGAAATCCTCCGGCCTCGCCGGAGCATAGCAATGGAATGAGGAAACACGATGCCTGAAGAAACCCAAGCAAGAGCGTCCGGCGCATCGGACGCAGCCCCAACACCACAAGCCCCCTCCGGCCCCGGATCGGGTCCTCGCGGGCCACGCGGCTCCGGCGGTCCCGGCGGCCGCGGCAAGTTCTTCCGCCGCAAAAAAGTGTGCAAGTTCTGCACGGAAAAGATCGACGCGATCCCGTACCGCGATGTCAAGCTCTTGCAGCAATTCGTGGCTGAGCGCGGCAAGATCGTTCCGCGGCGGCTCACCGGCGTGTGCACTACGCATCAGCGGCGCTTGACGCGCGCCATCAAGCAGGCCCGGAACATCGCCCTGCTGCCATTTGCCACGCAACACTAGTCGTTCGCTGGCGTGTCGCGTCTGTCAAACGCAGGCGCAGTTCCGGTTTTGTATCAGGGTTTGGTTTCAGTCATGCCGCAAATGGGCGTCAAACCCTGGGCTTTCGCCCATGCGGAATTGTGAACGCAGATTGGGCAATAAGAGAATTTGGAGAGTTTGTCATGGAAGTCATTTTGAAGGAAGATGTAGCCGACCTCGGGTTCCGCGGAGAAGTGGTCAAGGTTGCCGACGGCTACGCACGGAATTATCTGCTGCCGCGCAAGCTGGCGATGCAGGCCACAGCGGCCAACAAGGCCGTCATCGAGCAGATGAAGGTCGCGGCCGCGCGCCGCTCAGCCAGCGAGAAATCGCAGGCCGAGGAACTGCTCGCCAAGCTTGAGCCGCTGGTGTTGAGCTTTACCCGCAAGGCCGGAGAGGCGGGCCACCTTTTTGGTTCGGTCACCTCGGCTGATATCGCGGCGGAGTTGGCTGCGCAGGGCCACGAGGTCGATCGCCGCAAGATCCAACTGGGCGACCCGATCAAGGGCGTAGGCGACTTCAAGGTGGCCATCCGGCTTCATCGCGAAGTCACCGCGCGCGTCACCGTCAAGGTCCGGGCCGAAGCGACCGACGAAGAAAAGCATGCTGCAGCGGCCGCTCCGCCACCTGCTGAAGCCGCGGAAGAATCGCCGGCGGCAGAGTAAGCGGCGCCTCTCGTCGCACAAATGCACGATGGCCGCGTCCATTGGACGCGGCCATCAACTCCTTACTGCTCCTGCACAATCCTACGACGGAAACAGCGACCCCGAAGCCGCCCGGATGGGCGCAAGCCGGTTGCGGCGG
>OKRB01000130.1:72159-92789 GCA_900290245.1 Candidatus Sulfuritelmatomonas gaucii
AAAGCCGGTTGCGGCGGCGCGCCGGATGCTCGGCCGGCGCGCCCAGCAGGTTGGCTATCTCTCGCAATTCGGCGCGTGCGTGCCCGATGGCCGCGGCTACCGCGTCGAGCCTTTTACCCTGGTCGGCCGCGATAGGCAATTTGCCCTGCGAGTCATCGCGCTTCGTGCTCCGGCGCTGCACTTGCTCCAGAACCGTGCGCGCGCCCGACAAGGTGTATCCATCGCGGTGCACCAGGCGCTTGATTTCAAGAGCCAGCTCCACGTCGCGTCGACGATAGAGCCGTTGGCCCGTCCCGCTCTTGTTGGGCTTCAGTTGCGGGAACTGCGACTCCCAAAAGCGCAAGACATACGTCTCCACGCCGCAAAGTTGGGCGACATCGCCGATCTTGAAGTAAAGCCGATCCGGGATCGTTGGTGGTTCGAAGCTGCGCTTTCGGCTGGGTTGCGTTGCCATAAAGTCGGTGCGAGGCCTGCATTTGCCGGGGAGGACCTTGCTCTACACGCAGTATAGGCCAGGTCTTTCCGTCTGTGCGAACCAAAATATCTCGGCGAACCTCGAGTTGCAGAGGAAAAACAGGGCGGATTTACCCGCCAACCCTGCCATCCTGCGCCACCACCATTTCGTCGGGCGCCAGCTCTTTTCGCGCGGGAGAGCCCGTAGGAGCCGCGCGCAGATACTGCCTGGGCCAGCTTGCTTGCTCGTCAAGTGCAGCAGCGGCGTGCAGCACCCAGTAGGGATCGCGCAGCATCGCTCGCGCCAGAAACACAAAATCGGCCTCGCCCTTGGCGATGATCTCGTTGGCCTGCGCCGGCTCCGTGATCATTCCCACGGCTGCTGTGGCAATGCCGGCTTCGCGCCGGATGCGCGCAGCAAAGCGAACCTGGTAGCCAGGAGCAACCGGAACTTTCGCGTCGGAAACCAACCCGCCCGAAGAGCAGTCCACTAAATCAACTCCGTGGTCGTGTAGTAGCCGGGCGAGCTGAACCGACTCATCAATGTCCCAACCGCCCTCGGCCCAGTCGGTGGCCGAGATCCTCACAAACAGCGGCAAATGCTCCGGCCATTCGCGCCGAACCGCATCGGCCACCTCGATCAACAGCCGCGCTCGGTTGGTGAAGCTTCCGCCGTATTCATCCGTCCGATGATTCGAGAGCGGTGACAAAAACTCGTGCAGCAGGTAGCCGTGCGCCGCGTGAATCTCGACAAAATCGAATCCGGCCTGCAAGACCCGCGCAGCTGCCCGTCGAAATCCTTCCACAACTGCGTCTATTCCCACCTGATCCAGCTCAGCCGGCACCGCGTAGCTTGGCCCGAACGCAATGGCGCTCGGCGCTACCAGCTGCAAGCCGCCATCCTTCGCCAACACCAGGCCGGAGCCAACAAACGGGCTCAGCGTGCTCGCTTTCCGGCCGGCATGGGCCAGTTGCATCCCGGCGTGGGAACCCTGTGCGTGTAGAAAACCGGCGATCCGCGCGAGCGCCGGAATGTGCTCGTCTTTCCAAATCCCGAGATCGTCCGGCGAGATGCGGCCTTCGGGCAGCACAGCAGCCGCTTCCGTTGTCACCAGGCCCGCACCGCCCTGCGCGCGGCTGCCCAGGTGTACAAGGTGCCAGTCGTTGGCGAATCCATCTTCTGACGAGTACTGGCACATCGGCGACACGCCAATGCGGTTGGCAAACTCAAGCGATCGAAGCTTGAAAGATGAAAGCAAAGGAACCGTCATATGCCACTTGGATGACTGCCGGGCCCGAGCGGTTCCAGAGTATTTGCCAGAGGACCGGCGAAACCCCTGCGGCGAAGCCCCGCGCCCGCTGTCTACTGTTTCTTCAACACCGCCGTGCCTCTCTCGTCAGAGAGAATGGCGCCCTCGAGCCTGCGAAAGTCCCGGGTTCGCGATGCAGGATCGGAAGAATCCATCAGTCGCGAACCTTGCATGACTCGAGCATCGAAACCACCAGTGCAAGTGGAAGGCCGACCACGTTGAAGTAGCAGCCTTCAATGCGCGGAATCCAACGGGCGGCGCGGCCCTGGATGGCGTAAGCGCCGGCCTTGTCCAACGGCTCGCCGCTGGCCACGTAGGCGCTGATCTCTTCTTCAGAAAGCGTGAGGAACTTTACCGCCGTGGCCTCTGCAGCCACTTGAGTGCCCTCTGCGGTAGTCACAGCCACACCGGTGATTACGCGATGTGTGCGTCCAGAGAGCAGACGCAACATGCGCGCCGCATCCGCCGCATCCTCCGGCTTGCCCAGGATCGCGTTATCTAGGGTGACCGTGGTGTCGGCGCCCAGCACTGCCAGGGAGGACTGGCCGTCCAGGCGTCCCTTTCCCGCTGTCTCGTTGGCTCCGATCATTTCGCGAAACACAGCCTCGGCCTTCTCTCGAGCCAGCCGCGTGACGTAGACGATCGGATCCTCGCCCGGCAGCGGATCTTCAGGAATGTGCGCCGGACGCACTTCGAATTTGTAACCGGCCTGCGCGAGCAATTCCCGGCGGCGTGGCGAGGCGGATGCCAGAACCAGCATGTTCGCATTATGGCAGGAAGAGGTCGCGCGCCCACCGCCCCATTTAGACTGAGATGAGTCCGCCGCGCACAATTGAAGAATGCCCGGCGCAAGGTGCCAATGCACTTTCATTTTGATTTTTCGGCCAACCAGGTCCTGTGGACCCTCACGTTTGCGGGACTGTTGGTGCTCCTGGTGGTGTTGCTGGGTCGCAACCGGGCGCAAAGATTTCCGTGGTTCACCGCCGCGATGGTGATGATGGCTCTGTGCATGGTAGCCAGCCGGTTGCTCTTTGGCCGCATGTCTCCCCTCGTCTCCAGCCAGATCTTCCTCGTGCTGTCTGATATCGCCACGATCATTGCCCTTCTGGTGGTGGTCGAAATCGCGCGGCGAGCATTCAAGGGTGCCAAACGCAATGCGTGGATTGCCGCGACGCTGATCACGCTCGCCCTGGCCAGTGTGGTGCTAGTCGAGTGGGGCCCCTGGCCTTCGCCGAAGACGATGTTTGCCGCTTCGACTTTGGCTGCGATGCGCTTCATGCAGCTCTTCTCGCAGAAGGGTGATTTGCTTGCGGACCTGCTCATCGTCGAGCTCGGCGTGTTGGTTGTGCTGTTCGGTCGCCGCTTCAGCGCGGGTTGGCGCAGTCATCCGCAGCAAATCGCTATCGGTCTCTCCACTGTGTCCATCTCGCAATTAACCGTGCGCGTGGTCTGGCAGCATATTGCCATGCATACCACCATCCATAGCCAGGTTGAATACGACAGGGTGATGTCGTTACAGGGGAAGATCTATCACGCCAACAACGCGATCTATCTCGCCGCTCTGGTCTGGTGGATTATCTGGCTGTGGTTCGACGAGCCGGGCGCAAAAACTTCAGCGGACAGCGAACAGCAAATAGCGAGCACCAGTGAACAGCCCACCGACGGAAACACGATCGTTGAGAACTGAGAACCGGGGTTTCTACGGACCCCGGACACCTTTTCTCTTCTCTCTCGTCTCTGTTCTTCTTGTCCCTGGCCCCTATTCCCTGGTCCCTGCTTTTAGATATGGCAGCTTGCCAGCCCGCGCTTCTCCAGGTACCGCTGGTGGTAGTCCTCGGCGCGCCAGAAGGTCTGCGCGGGTTCCACCCTGGTCACAATCGGCCGCGGCTTGAAGCGGCCCTCGGCGGTCAACTGTTCGATTTTTGCCCGCGCCTGCGCTTCCTGTTCCGGTGTGTGGAAGAAAATCACCGAGCGGTATTGCGTGCCCCAGTCGGGCCCTTGGCGATTCAGCGTTGTCGGGTCGTGGAGATCGAAAAACGCATCGAGCAGCTTCTCGTAATTCACCTTCTCGGGATCGAAGTCGACCTCAACCACTTCAGCATGGCCGGTCTTGTCGGTGCACACGTCCTTGTAGGTGGGCTGGTCGAGTGCCCCTCCCTCATAGCCCACTGCCGTTGCCATCACGCCTGGAATGACCGCGAATGCCGCCTCTACCCCCCAGAAACATCCCGCCCCGAAGGTTGCTTTTTCTGTGCTCATATGTCCTCAGACGCTTCTAGCCGAATCGAAGACGCACAATATGCGCCCATTCGACGCTCGAACGTCACGTTCCGCAAAGACCCGCCCATCTCCGAACTGCGCGAATCGGAGATGCAAGAGGCGCATCTGAGGGAAGAATGACGCGACAATCCAATCATTCGTACAGCTCAATCGATATCGAAAATGAGTTTCAGACGGTGACACCCAAGATTCTCTAACGAAAAAGCTAACTGCTAGAAGCTAGTAGCTAGGAGCTGTTCTTCTCACGTCAGCGGCGCCAGGTGCTTGGTGTGCTGGTAGGTGTAGACGACACGGTGCACCACGGTGATGGTAGAGAGGACGGCCAGCAACCACAACACCGGCGCCATCACGCCCGCCCAGTTGAACAGCGCACCCAACAGGATGAGCACAACCCGCTCCGGCCGCTCCATGAAGCCAACCTTGCATTGGCCAATCAACGCCTCGGCGCGGGCCCGCGTGTAACTGACCATCAGCGACGTGATCATCACAAACGCCACCAGCACCACGTAGCGGAAGCGGTTGATGCGTCCGTAATAGACCAGCAGGCCGAAGAACAGCACCACGTCGGAGTAGCGGTCGATCACCGAATCAAAGAAGGACCCGAAGACCGTCACCTTATTGATGCGCCGAGCCACGCGGCCATCCACCATGTCAAAGATGCCGGCTCCGAAGATCACCAGGCCGGCGTAGAAAAACATGTGGTCGGCGTTGGCTGCGTTGGCGTGGCCAAACAGGAAGGCTGCGGCGATGTTGATGACGAGGCCGAGAAACGTGAGGACATTAGGAGAGATGCGCGTGAGTGCCAGCCCATGCACGATGCGGTCCAAAAGCCACCCACATGCACGGCCAAAGGCGCTTGTCCAGGTCATTCCCGTTTATCCTTGCCAGGGTCCCGCAACAGGCCCTACTGCAATCCACCAGCCGTGGCGTCACCGTCGCCCTCGCCGGCTTCATCGTGGATCGTTGTCAGTTTCAGAATCTCCAGCATGCGCTTGCCGTTTGGCGTCACAATGGTTGCAGTGTCGCCCACCTTTTTCCCCACAATCCCACGACCAATCGGCGAGGTCGTGGAAATCAATCCCTTGGTGACGTCGGACTCCTCGCTGGTCACCAGCCGGTATTCAATTTCTTCGTCCTTGGTCGAGTCGTATACCACCACCGTCGATCCGAATCCGGCCTTGTCTTTGGGGATATTGGACAGGTTGACAAGCGAAAGCTCTGCCATGCGCTTCTTCAATTGGCCCAGCCGAGCGTTCACAAACTCCTGCCGCTGCTTGGCCATGTGATACTCGGCATTCTCCGACAGATCTCCCAACGCCCTGGCTTTCTTGATCTCAGCCGGCAACTCGTGGGCAAGCTCGTACTCGAGGTGCTTGATCTCCTCGAGAAGCTTCTTTTTGATGTGCTCGGGCATCCGTGGTCCGATGGCGGGGAGGCTGCTCCAGCCGCAAAAGATGAACGTACCTGACTCCTCATTATAAGGCAGGGGAAAGAACAGCTCCCAGCCTCAAGTTTCCAGCTTGAGCGTCCACGTCCACCAACGCGTATAGAGCCGACTCGGAAAAGCGAAGGGCAGGCTTGGAAGACTGCTCCTGTGCAATGCAGGCTAGTGGCTAGGAGCTAGAAGCTGGAAGCCGTCTTCTCGTCCAGAAACGATTGCAGAATCAGCGTCGCGGCCACCTGGTCCACTACCCGCCGATGTTTCTGCCGAGCATGCCCCGACTCGTACAGAATCTTATGAGCCTCACTCGTGGTCAGCCGCTCATCCCAAAGGTGAATCGGCAGACCCGCCAGCGCGCCCAATTCAGCGGCAAACGCCTGCGTCTTTGCCGCCTGCGTCCCCGATTCGCCCGACAGATGCAGCGGATTGCCCACCACGATCCCAACCACCCCGAAACGCCGGCATAGCCTCGCCAGCGACCGCAGATCCTCGCGCCGGTTGCTTCGCCTTTCGAGCGTCAGCACCGGCTGCGCCGTCAGCCCCAATTCGTCGGTCACGGCCACGCCGATGCGGCGGCTGCCGATATCCAGGCCGAGATAGCGCGGGCGTAAGCCGGAACTCATCCATGTAACTCCTCAGCTTCAGCTTACGGCTTCTCTGCGGCCAGCCGCAGTGTTCAACCGCTACAATCGAAGAACGGGGTGAATCCCACGCGGGATTTTTGCGTCCTAATTCTTGGAGAAGGGTCCACATCGGCAGGATGGCGCAGCGCAATCGGAGAGGCGGCAGACGAAAAAAATCCGGTGCGGCTGGCTTCCTGCTTGGAATTCTGTTCGTTATGGCGGTTTTGGCGGGCGGGGCAGCGTGGCTGATCCTCACCCCCTACGGGCCTGATTCTGAAACATTTGTGAACATCCCGCCGGGCTCTTCGGTGTCGGCCATCGGCCGCAGGTTGGAATCGGCTGGAATTGTGCGCAGCCGGTTTGCCTTCGATTTGTTGCGCTGGGTCCATCGCGCAACGCTCGAAGCGGGCATGTATCGCTTCGACCATCCGGAGCCGGTCACAGTCGTATACGCGCGCATTGCGCGGGGAGACGTCTTTACCAAGACCCTGATCGTGCCGGAGGGTGCGAATGTCTTTGATATTGCCGCGCGCGCCGAACAAGCTGGTTTCTGCTCGAGGCAGCAATTCCTCGACGCCGCGGTAAGCCAATCCGCGTTGATCTCCGGCCTCGATCCCGACGCTGCAAGTTTGGAGGGTTACCTGTTTCCTGATACCTATCGGTTTTCTCCCACCGTCACGGCCGCGCAAATCGTAGCCGCGATGGTCAGGCGATTCCGGCAGGTGGCCGCTCAACTCGGATTGAGCGAAAACGTCCATCAGATTGTCACATTGGCGTCGCTTGTCGAACGCGAAACAGCGGTGGATGCGGACCGCCCGCTTGTCGCAAGCGTATTTGAGAACCGGCTTGCCAAAGGCATGCCGTTACGCACCGATCCATCCGTCATCTATGGGCTGGAACTGAAAGGTCAGTGGCGGGGCACGATTTACGAGAGCGATTTGAGCCGCGATACGCCCTACAACACGTATCTGCATGCCGGTCTGCCGCCGGGACCGGTGGCCAATGCGGGCATCGCTTCCTTGCGCGCAGCCATGGATCCGGCCAAAACCAATTACCTCTATTTCGTTGCCGCCGGCCTCGACGCCCAGGGCCAGTCGCGCTTTGCCAGCACACTCGACGAGCACAATCGCAATGTCGAAATCTACCGCAAGGCGCAGAAAAAGGCGGGTGGACGATGAGATCCCTGCGCCTTCTCGCCTCGGCGCCCTGCCTTGCTTTGACGCTGTTGCTCTCGGGCTGTTCCTATTTCATCCCCACCAAGCGCCACCTGCCCGTACCCATAGCGCCGGCGAATGTCGAGACCGTCTCCCCTGAAGACCTCGTAAAGCAGGTCAACGCGCGCTGGGATGCGCTGAATTCGCTCACCGCGACTGTCGAGATATACGCCACCCAGACCAAGAATAAGGAAGCCGTTGCCACAGACTTTCCCTCGTGCCGCGGATACATCCTGATGCAGAAACCCAGGAAGCTCCGCGTGCTCGGGAAGTACTTTGGCGTAACCATCTTTGACATGGCCAGCGATGGCAGCCACTTCACCCTCGTGATTCCGAATAAGAACACTGTGTTTCAAGGCTCGGATACGGTAACGCAAAGATCAGACAATCCACTGGAGAATCTGCGTCCCGACTTCTTCCTCAGCGCGATTGCAGTTCAGGGTCTGGAATCCGACGATGAATTCATGGTGTCTTCTGACACCGAAACTGTGCCCGACGCTGCCAACAAACATTTGTATATCGAGCCGGAATACACGCTCAGCGTGATGCGCCGCAAGTCTAGTCAGGAGATCCAGCCGGTTCGTACCATCACCTTCCATCGCGACGACATGCTGCCTTACGACCAGTACGTCTACGACAAGAACGGGGTGCTGGAGACGCAAATCTTCTACACCAGCTATCAGACCTTTAGCGCCGGCAGGTATCCATCCAAGATCACCATCAAGCGGCCCCAGGAAGGAATCCAGCTTGTGCTCGCTGTCGAGCGCGTCGAAAAGAACATCGACATGCCCGCTGATCAGTTCCAGGTCAAGATTCCCGACGGCGCCACCATCAAAGAGCTGAAATAAACCTGCCGCGCTCGCCGCCACGAGCGCAAGTTCCGCCGAAAGAGAAAACAAATGCGCGCAAGTTCCATCGAATTTCGCCTGCGGATGCTGATTCAGATCGTCATCGTTGGTCTGGGATTCTGGGCCCCTTGGATTGGCATGTGGGATCTTGGCCGTCGGGTCGCTACGCTGGAGTGGCTGGCCCTCGAAATCAGCCGGGCGGGAATCGCAAGCTTCACGTTTGCCGCGCCCATCGTGATCGTTCTTGGCTCGCTCGCCGCTCTCGCCGGCGCCGTGCTCCGCATCTGGGGCGCTGCTTACCTGGGATATGACATCGTGCACCACCTGCAGATGCAAGCTGGCGGCGTGATGGCCGCCGGCCCTTATCGCTATGTGCGCAATCCCCTCTACCTCGGCGGATGGTTCATGATGGCGGCCATTTCGTTGCTCATGCCGCCCACCGGAGCGCTCTTCACCATGGTCCTCGTCACGATCTTTTATTTGCGGCTGATTCTCGGCGAGGAAGTATTCCTTACTGCGCAGATTGGCGAGCCCTATTGCGAGTATCTTCGCGCCGTGCCACGCCTCATACCGCGCTTGCACGCGCGCCTGCCTCGCGCCGCGGCGCATCCAAACTGGCTCATTGCGCTGCTCACCGAAATCAACCCCATCGGCATCTTCGTTACGCTGGCGTTCCTCTCGTGGACTTACAACAATCTGCTCATGATCAAGGCTGTCCTCATCAGCTTTGGCATCTCCCTGGTCGTGCGCGCGTTCATGCCTCGCGGCCAGATCAAAGCCAGCTCCGCCTGATCATGCCTTGTGCGCGCCAAGACCGCCGAGATGCGTGAATCCGAAGCCGTCTGCATACTTCAGTCCGTAGCCCAGCAGGCGATCCACGCCGATGTGATTCATCCAGACGAGCGCCACCGGCACGAATATCTGCGCGTGCACAAGCAATCCTGCGAGCGCCAGCACCATGGGCACTGTGTAAGTGTGGAAGGCGTTGTAAATTCGCGCAGCACGGCAGGGCCGATCGCGAAGATAACCGAGCATCGAGAGGTCCGGCACAAGCCACAGGGCCGCGAAAAGCCACCAGCTTGCACCGGTACGCGCATAGAGTACGGCTGAAACGGCCGCCATCGCCAGGCCTTCAATCCGCAGCAACCACTGTACTGGGGAACTTCGCGCCGGCGACACCGCCATCGGTTCGGAGAGGGTTGAAGCAGTTGTCATGGCCCATTCGATGAGCCGCGGAGCCGCAGGAGTCCAGAATATTCTTTTGTTCGAGCCGCGATCCAAATGAAAAGGGGAAAAGCGCGGTGCCTCTCCCCTTTTCTTGCTCGAATTGTGTGGAAGGAACTACTTCTTCGGCGGCGCGATCACGTCCTTGGCGGACTTGGCCACGCGGAACTTCACCACGGTCTTGGCCTTGATCTTGATGGCCTCGCCCGTCTGCGGGTTGCGGCCCATGCGGGCCTTGCGCTCAGCCTTTACCAAACGGCCGATGCCGGGGATCACGAACACTCCGTTCTTCTTGGTCTCCTTGATGGCTGTCTCTGCCAGCATGTCCAGGAAGGCTGCGGATTGCTTGTTGGTCAGTTCGAGCTTCTCGGCCATATGCCGAGTCAGTGCGGTCTTGGTCATTCCTGATGCCATTGATTGTTCTCCTTCTGGGCGAGCCCTCCGGGCTGCCGCGTGGTTGGGCTTCCGCCGCGAAATGCTGACCGCATGGAGGAATGCCGGGCGAAACTGCTGGTGCGCGAAACCCCTGTATTCATGCGGCTACGAAGAACCCTGCCGATGGTTACAATGCAGCTTTCAGGCAGCCAAAGTCAATGGGAAAGCACCGGTTTTCCACAGTTTTCTTGGGTTTTTGTGGGTGGAACCCCTATTTTTGCCGGTTTTTGGCCTATTGTGCATTAGAAAACCCGCGATTGGTGCGGGTTTGGTGTGTTCAACATCGAGGTTGCCCCATCCTTTCCGCGCAGTTTACGGAAGGTGGGGAGTGTCAAATCCTGTTGCCCCATCCTTGCGACGCCTCTTTTGTCGCAAGGGAGGGAAACAAACCTCGATGGCCTTTACCGTAGCCCGAACAGAACCCGCTTCTTCGGTACAAGCGCCGCCGCGATCGGCGTATTCAGCGCGTCCACCACCGGTGCGGCCACTTTGAAGTATCGGATCACCACGTCGGCAAAATCTCTCTTGAGTGCGGCCTTTGCCGGCAGCTCCGCAGCCAGTCCCCATTGGCGGCAGCGAATCAAATCCATCCCCGGATGCTCGCACGGAAATCCCTTCGGCGGGCGCGTCAGAGCATTGCCCTCGAATTCGTCGTAGAGCTTGCGTACTGTTGGCCGCTTGAGCAGTTTGCGGAACTCCGCGTGATGATCGAGCAGCCAATGGCGGATCGCGGCCAGCTGCTCCTTCTCCGGCATGTAAGAGCCGGCGGCGATGACCACTTCCTTCGGGCTCACGTGAAAGTAGTAACCCGCGCCCGAAGTTTTCTCGAGTCCCATGTGCGTCCACCACGCCGCCACATGCGTTTTGTAGGGCCGTTTGTCCGAAGAAAATCGCGTGTCGCGGTAAATGCGAAACAGCGATTTCTCCGCGGGCCGCACGTGGTTGGGCGCAAAGTCCACCATGGCGTCCGTAATTTTGCGCACGATGGCCAGCATCGGTTCGCGCAACTCGGCCTCAAACTGCGTCTTGCGCGGCTGAAACCACGTGCGATCGTTGTGTTTCGCAAGATTGCGCAGAAACGTGAGCGCCTCGGGACGAAAGTAGGGAAGTGCTGCGGAAGCAGGCTTTGCTTTTGGAGCCATGACAAATGGAGTTTAGCGCGCGCAGGTCGCGGACATTTTCACAGCAGACCGCTCACTCGAATGAGCCTTCGACGCCAATGTAGAAGTGTGTCATCCTGAGCTGAGCGCGTTTGGGGCCCCATGATCGTTACACGATCATGGGGTAAGCGGAGCCGAAGGATCTGCAGTTGCTTTTCGCAAAGTTTTCACGCAGCAGCCCCGCCACACCAACGCGAAGAGTCTCGGGCTGAAAGCTACGAGCTGGAAGCACCCTCACTGAACCGCCGTATCCTTCGCCGCAGCCTTCGCCGCCATCTTCTTCTGGTGTTTGCGAATGAAGTGCGCCGCCGCATCCGGATAAAACTCGCGAATCGACGAGAAGATCACGTCGCGCATCACGGAGTAACCGAACTTGCTCGCCAGGACGACGAGTGTCGTTGCACTGGGCGGGTAATAACTCCGCGAGACCAATTGCGTGAGAACCTTGCCGCCAAGGCCCGCGACATTAGGTATCTGGCGGCCGCCGTACGTCTTTGCTACGCCCTGGCGGCTGATCACGTAAAGCGCGCGAATCGGGATGCTGTGCTCGTTGCCGAGCGCGTAGAAGCGCGTGTCCTCGTGCAACAACGAAGGTAGAAGAAATGCCGAAAGATAGGTGTTGTCTGACTTGTCGAGGAAGCCGCGCCACGAGTAGGCATAGAATCCGCTCACGCCTTTTCCGAGTGCCGGATGCATGTCCATCCCTTCGGCCGTCAGCGAAGTAAGCCCAAGAAAAATGAACGAGGAATAGTCTGTAGCCTGGTGCGTGGCAACGGTGAAGTTGTATTCCCATCCCAGCGGATGCGGCTTGGCTCCGCTTGAAACAGACCGGAAATTCGGCATGAAGCCAAGGATGCGCTGCGGCTGTTGACGCTCCAACGGGACGGGATTGCCATCGGCATCCACCGGGACGCTCGGGCTCGGCGTCGGGCGCTGTCTTACGGCTGCATCATCTGGATTTGCGGCCGTCGCGGACTGCCCTGCATCGATCGGCTCCGCCTCAGGCATCGGATCCGGGTCGTCCGGTAAACCCCCAGCGACAGCGCCTGGATCGTAACCCGCAGCGCTTCCATTAGGCGTATCGAAGTATGCGGGCGGCAGATCAGCCAGCCGCGCCGTAATCGGAATCGGCGTGGCCCCCGCGCAGATGCTGCAGGCGACACTCAGGCTGATAATGGCGACGATGAAACGCACGCAAACGATCCTTGCAGTGGGGAAAAAGCTGTCGCTCCATGGAAGTGCCAACCAGGGAAGTGCGAACCAGCGGTCTGTATAGATTAAACGGATTCGCGCTACAGCGGGTTACAAATTAACGCCAGGTTGCACCAAAAAAGCCAAAAATCCCCGATTTAAGCCGCTTTCCGCCAGTTTTCGAATGAGAAAAGCCACCCACCCGGGTCAACCGCAGAAATCGAACAACTAACAGCAAAGAACTAACAGCGAACAGCTAGCAGCTAGAAGGCTGCTTTACCGAATCACCTTCAGCGCGCCGCGAAACAGCCCATCGAAATCCCTGGCCAGCGCCTTGTCTTTGGCAATGGCCTGCTCGATGGCTTTCTCTGACGCTGCGCGCTGGTAGCCAAGATTGGTGAGCGCTGAAAGCACATCATCCACTGCCGGGCCCTGCACGGCATGTGGCGCGGGCGCAATGGCAAAGTCGTCGAGCTTGTCTTTGAGCTCCACCACCAGCCGCTCGGCCAGCTTCTTGCCCACGCCGGGAATGCGCGTGAGCTGCGCATGGTCCTGCCCGCGAATGGCCTGCACCGTGCGCTCCGCCGACAGCCCGCTTAACATCTTGATCGCCAGCTTCGGTCCCACGCCGCTCACTGTGATCAGGCGCTCGAAGAGCCGCTTCTCGTCACGATCCAAAAAGCCAAAGAGCGCAATCTGGTCGTCGCTCACCTGTGTGTGAATGTGTAATGAGGCCTCGGCGCCCACCGAGGGCAGCGCCGTAAACGTGGGTACCGAGATGGCGACGTCGTAGCCCACGCCGCCGGCCTCCACAATGGCCTGGCCGGGCTGCTTGAAGATGAGCTTGCCGCGCAGATGAGCGATCATTGGTGCCTATTGTAGAATCCCCATCTGCTTTCCAACGCGCTCCATTTTCTCCAGCGCCTGATCCAACTGCGCTCTCGAGTGCTCGCTGGTCATGATGGTGCGGATCCGAGCCTTGCCCTCCGGCACCGTCGGAAACGCAATTCCTGTCGCCATAACGCCCTCATCGAAGAGCGCCCGGCTGAAATCCATGGCCGCGCGGCCTTCGCCCACAATGATCGGCGTGATCGGCGTCTCCGTCGCCGGCGTGCTCACTCCGCCGATGTTGAAACCGACCCGCTTCAGCTCGCCCTGGAAATACCGCGTGTTCGACCACAGCCGCAGAATTCGCTCCGGCTCCTTCTCCAGGATGTCGAAAGCCGCGATACATGTGGCCGCCACGCTCGGCGGATGCGACGTCGAAAATAGAAACGGCCGCGCGCGGTGGTAGAGGTAATCAATCAAGTCTTTTGTCCCGCAAACATATCCGCCCAGCGCGCCGATGGCCTTCGACAACGTGCCGACCTGCACATCCACCTTGCCGTGCATCGCAAAGTGGTCCACCGATCCGCGGCCATTGCGGCCCAGCACACCGGACGCGTGCGCATCGTCAACCATCATGATGGCGCCGTACTTCTCGGCCAGCGCGGCCAGCTTGTCTACCGGCCCAATATCGCCGTCCATCGAAAAAACGCCGTCAGTGATCACCAGCTTTTTGCCCGGCTCGTTGGCCAACTGTTGTAGCAGCTCCTCGCAGTGCGCCACATCCTTATGCCGAAACACCTTGATCGTCGCCCGCGACAATCGCGCACCGTCAATGATGCTGGCGTGGTTCAGCTCGTCCGAGAGAATGAAATCCTCTTTGCCCAGAATCGCGCTTACCGTGCCGGCATTGGCCGCGAATCCGCTCTGGAACACGACGCATGCCTCAACGTTCTTGAACCGTGCGATCTTCTCCTCAAGCTCCATGTGGATGCGCATGGTTCCAGCGATGGTGCGCACGGCGCCAGAGCCTACGCCGAACTTCCGCGTGGCCTCCATCGCCGCTTCGATCAGCTTGGGATGGTTTGCCAGCCCCAGATAATTGTTGCTGGCCAGGTTGATCACTTCGCGGCCGTCGTAGTGGCACACCGGCGCCTGCTGGTCGTCGAGCACGCGAAGCCTGAAGTGCGTGCCCCTGGCGCGAAGATCGTCGAGAACCTGGGTCAAATGCGCAAGCTGCGGGCGAGAAGCTACCTCTGTCATGGCGATTCCCCTACGCACAAAGCATAGCGCGGTTGCTGGATTGCGTTCCGGCCGGAACTGCGTCCAACGGAAAGCGGCGGGGTGGCCGGAGTGCGCCCTCGCCAGATACAATAGGGGTCTACGCAGACGGAATCAGCGAAGCGCCGCAAGGCAATCGCGCAATCATTTTGGAGAGTTGGAGCAGGTGCAAGTGAGAGGCATGATCTGCCGCGGTTTGCGGCTTCAATGGGCGGCAGGATTGGCCCTGGCGTTTACGCTTCCCGCGCTAGCGGCAGCCGCCGCGCCGGCCATTGCGACCCAAACGTCCCTGAACGTACAAACCAGCGACCAAAGCGGCCACACGCAGGCCACCGCTGCGATCTCGGTGAATGGCATAGACGGCACCCCCGCAAGCGGCGCGGTCGTCCTTGAGGACGGCAGCAAGCAGTTGGCCGAGGTACTGCTTGATGCCAATGGCCAGGCAACCGCTCAAGTTTCGTTGCCCGCCGGCGGCCACGCTCTTCACGCTGTTTATACCGGCGACGCCGCTCACCTGAAATCATCCTCTATCACCAGCAACGTCAGCGGCCAAGCCAGCTCGACACCGAATTTCGCCATCACGCTTGCGGCAGTTTCTCCTTCCTCGCTCCCGCTCACCGTTACGAACGGCAGTTCCGGCACCGTTGCTGTCACCGTTGTGCCCGAAGACAACGCTGCCCTCACGGCTCCCATGTTCGTTACGCTTTCCTGCTCGGGACTTCCCAGCCTGGCTTCCTGCACCTTTACGCCGGAGTCGCTCGAAATCCTGCCCACAACACCCGCAAGCTGCCCCTCCGGTTCGCCGCCGTCGGCTTGCCCACCGGTCAGTTCCATGCTGATTCAGACGCAGCGCCAAGGAACTACCGGCGCGTTGACCCCCGTCCCGCTCGGACGCAAAAACAGTCCCGTTGCCTGGGCCATTTTGCTGCCCGGCGTGCTCGGCCTCGGAGGGCTGGCGTGGGGTACGCGTCGCCGCAAGTGGCTCAACAGGCTCATGCTCGTCGCTCTCCTCGGCTTGGTCACCACGCTCGGAACCACCGCTTGCAATCCGCTCTACTACTACTACAATCACGGTCCGACGGTCACGCCCTCCACTCCCACCGGGAACTTCACCATCACCGTTACCGGGCAGTCGACGAACGGGGTCACCGCCATCACCAACTCCACCACCTTCGTTCTCACCGTTCAGTAATCGCTGGCCCCATGAACGCGGCCTCGGTGATACTGCCAGCATGAATCGCCGGCATCCCCTTCCCGCGGAGGTCTATGCGCTTGTGGAGCATTCGCCTGCCACGGTTCTGCTCGAAGGCGGCAAACCGGATGGCTGCGATTTCGGAGAGAAACCTTGGACGCAACTGTTCACGGCTCCGCTGCGTGTGTGCACAGCCTATACCGCGGAAGAGATTCTCGATCTGTTCGCAGCAATCGAGCACGGGGTCGCCGAAGGAAGATGCGCCGCAGGATTCTTCACCTACGAGTGCGGGAACTGCTTTGAGCCGAAGGCGGGTATGCGGCCGCCGCCGGCCGGCACGCCGCTGGCCTGGTTCGGAATCTACGAGCGCAGCTACGTGTTCAACCACGAGGCGGGGGAATTCGAAGGCGCCATTCCGCCGGGCCTCGAGAGGATGCGGACAGACAAACGCTCCGTGACAGGGCACGAGTTTACTCGTGCCGAACAACCGCAAAAAAATGCGGGGGCTTTAGTCCCTGAGGAAACCCTCGACGCCAGCTTCACCCTCACCGAAGCCGAATACGCGCAGCGCATCGCCGCCATCCACGAGTGGATCCGCGCTGGCGACGTCTATCAGCTCAACTTCACGGCTCCATTCCGCGTCAATGCACCGGGGAGCGTCGCGTCCCATTACGCGCGTCTCCGCGCTCGCCAGCCTGTCAACTACGGGGCCTTCCTGCACTGGCAGCCGGGCCATTACGTACTTTCTTTCTCGCCGGAGCTCTTCTTTCGCGTCGACCGCGCCGGTGACGCGCGCCGCATCGTCACGCGCCCCATGAAAGGCACGGCCCCACGCGGCCGCACCACGCGCGAAGACCGCCAGGTTTCCGAGTGGCTCCGCACCGACGCCAAAAACCGCAGCGAAAACCTCATGATCGTTGATCTGCTGCGCAATGATCTGGGCCGCCTGGCGCGCTTCGGTACCGTGCGCGTCGAAGATCTCTTCAACGTCGAGCGCTACCCCACGCTCTGGCAGATGACCTCAACCATCAGCGCCGAGCTGCGGCCCGGGATCGGCTTTCACGACATCTTCCGCGCCCTCTTTCCCTGCGGCTCCATTACCGGCGCGCCCAAAGTGCGGGCCATGCAGCTCATTGCTGAGCTCGAAAAAGAGCCGCGCGGAATCTACTCCGGCGCCATCGGATTCTTCTCGCCGCAGCAGACCGTTTTCAACGTCGCTATTCGCACGCTTGCGCTTTCCGGCGGCCAGGGCACATTCGGCGCCGGCAGCGGCGTCGTCATCGACTCCGATCCCGCCGAAGAATTTCGCGAGTGCCTGCTGAAAGCCAAATTCCTCACCGACCCCGCGCATCGTACGAGCGATCGCTTGATTGTCAGCCAGCCCGATGAGTTCTTCCTCATCGAGACCATGCTTTGGAATGGCGCCTACACGCTCCTCAATCTGCACCTCGATCGCCTCGCCGATTCAGCCGATTACTTCGGCTTCGCCTGCGACCGCGCAGCCATCCGCTCCGCTCTCGAGCAGCACGCACGCCAGTTCGTCGATGCATCTCCGCGAAAAGTCCGTCTTCTTCTCATCGACGCTGATGGCAATTTCAGCATCAACAGTGAACCGCTCGCGTCCAGCGCGGATCCGGCCCGCGTCCGCATTTCCTCGCATCGCACCGATCCCGCCGACCCCACGCTTTACCACAAGACCACGCAGCGCCCGCTCTACGCGCTGGAATACCAGAAGGCCACACGCAACGGCTACGACGATGTGCTCTTCCTCAACCTGCGCGGCGAAGTGACCGAGGGCGCCATCAGCAATGTGTTCATCGAGAAAGAGGGCCGCTGGTTCACGCCGCCCATCGAGTGCGGCCTGCTCGCCGGAGTCTACCGCCGCCACCTGCTTGAAACCCGTCCGGACATAGAGGAGCGCGTACTCACGCTCGACGATCTTCACAGCGCCGACGTCGTCTATCTCACCAACGCCGTCCGCGGCCTGCGCCGCGTCACAATCGATTGGTAACGCAGCTCCGCGCGGCATGATGCTCTCTTGCTCCCTCGCTCCTTCGTTCTCTCGTCCCCTGCTTCTCCCAATCGTGGTAGAACGTTGTAGGGAGCCGAAGCCAATGGCCAAGAGACGGTTTGCGATACGCAAGAAAATCGATTTCTTCGCAGTATTCGCCGGCATTGCATTTTCCGCAGCCGCGCTCGCCGCACGCGCCCAGACCGCCGATCAGGCATGGCTTGGTCACGCGCTTTGGCGCGGCACCCAACCCACCCTGTTTTTTATCCATCCACTTGGCGAAAGCCCGATGGTGCGAACTGCAGCTCAGGAGTTCAGGAGGGAGTTCTACCATCTCTACGGCATTTCCAGTGCAGAGATTGACGAATTCGGAAATCAAATCGTGATTGGTACGGCCACGGAAGCACGCAAGGCATATCCGCAAGCGGGTGTTCCGGCGAACCTTGCTCCTGATTCCTATTGGATTCATTCCAGCCACGCAAAGCAGGGAACGCTGATCATTGTTGCCGGAGGCGATGAGCGCGGCGCACTCTACGGGACCTTCGCCCTTTTGCGTGAGTTCGCCGAGGCCAATCAGGTCCCCAACGAGACGATCGGCAGCCACCCCGCCATGCCCATCCGCTGGGTCGACGAGTGGGACAACGCCAACAGCTTCGTCGAGCGCGGCTACGGCGGGCCGTCCATCTTTTTTGAAAACGGACATGTCCGCGGCGATCTGAGCCAGGTAAGCGAATACGCGCGCCTGCTCGCTTCGGTCGGCATCAATGGCTGCAACGTCAACAACGTGAACGGAGCCGCACCGTTCCTGACGCCGGACATGATCAAGGGCCTTGCTCGCATCGCCGACGCCATGCGCCCATGGGGCGTGCGTCTCGCGATGAGCGTCGACATCGCCAGCCCGCAAAAAATTGGTGGACTCAACACCTTCGATCCCCTCGATCCCGAAGTCAAGGCCTGGTGGGCCGCTAAGGTGAATGAGATCTACCAGCAAATTCCCGACCTCGCCGGCTTCACCGTCAAGGCCGATTCCGAAGGCCAGCCCGGTCCCGCCAGCTACGGCCGCAGCCCCGCCGATGCGGCCAACGTTCTTGCAGCCGCGCTCGCGCCCCACGGCGGCGTCGTTCTCTATCGCGCTTTCGTCTACAACAATCATCTCGATTACAATGACCTGAAGGCCGATCGCGCCCGCGCCGCCTACGACATCTTTCACCCCCTCGATGGCCACTTCCTGCCCAACGTCATCGTGCAAATCAAAGAGGGCCCGATCGACTTCCAGGCGCAGGAGCCGATCTCGCCTCTCTTCGCCGGCCTCCATAAAACTAGCGAGGCAATGGAGCTGCAAATCGCACAGGAGTATCTCGGCCAGCAGCGCCACCTGGTGTACATCGCGCCCATGTGGAAGTGGGTGCTCGACTTCGACCTGCGCGCCGATAATCGTGCAACCCCGGTCAAGGACATCATTGAAGGCAAGAGCTTCAATCGTCCCCTTGGTGGCATGATCGGCGTCTCCTGTGTCGGCCGCGATTGGCTCGGCTCTCCGTTCGCCATGGCCAATCTCTATGCCTTCGGCCGCCTCGCCTGGGACCCGAATCTCACGCCCGAGCAGATCGCCGCGGAGTGGACACGGCAAACCATCAGCAACGATCCACAAGTGATCGCTACCGTCGACAAAATGCTGATGCAGTCCTGGCCCGCGTATGTCGACTACACCGGCTTCCTCGGCACGCAAACGCTGACCGACATTACCGGCAGCCACTACGGCCCGAACATCGAGGCCAGCGAGCGCAACGGCTGGGGCCAGTGGCACCGCGACGACGCCCAGGGCATCGGCATGGACCGCACCGTGGCCACAGGCACCGGCTTCATCGGCCAGTACCCGCCGGCCATCGCAAAAATGTACGAGTCAGCGGCCACCACTCCTGACAACCTGCTGCTCTTCTTCCATCACGTGCCCTGGACCTACAAACTGCACTCGGGAAAGACCGTCATCCAGTACGTCTACGACAGCCATTACAAGGGTGCTGCCGAAGCGGCGCAACTCGGCGAGGAATGGGCGACGCTGAAAGACAAAATCGATCCGCAGCTCTACAACGACGAAAACGCTCGCCTCCAGTACCAGGCCGGCCACGCCATTGTCTGGCGCGATGCCATCGTGCAGTACTTCCTCAAAGAGAGCGGCATTCCCGATGCGCGTGGGCGCGCCGCCCACTTTCCCGGCCGCCTCGAAGCAGAAGATGCGCGCCTCACCGGCTACACCGTCTTCGATGTGCACCCGTGGGAAGACGCCTCACGCGGCAAAGCCGTCACCTGCGCGCAAAAGACCTGCTCCGCCGAGTGGACCTACAGCGGCGTCGCCGGACAATTCAACATCGCCGTTCAGTATTTCGATCTGCAACTTGGCGCGGCCCACTTCACGTTGGACCTGAACGGCCGGCAACTCGTATCGTGGGCGGCCAGCGACACGCTCCCCTCGCGCCGACCCAACGGCGACAACTCCACGCGCTTCACTTACAGCGGCCCCGATTCTCATGGAGTCAATCTCAAGCCCGGCGACACGCTTCGTGTCGAAGGCGTGCCCGACGACTCTGATTCAGCCGCGCTCGACTATATCGAAGTTGATCCGGTTGCTCGCTGAACCGCCCGCATCAGCGCGCGGGCACCCCGCTTGCCTGAATCGCGAACGCTCCTTCTCACTGGCGCGCCGTCCCAACCATCGTCAAACTTGTTTTGCCGCTGCGCCGATTTCGACGGGAACTTCTGCTGGATGCGTTCTCTCGATCTCGCCAATCAGGTCAAGAACCTGCTGGCGCTTCCGCTCGCTGAGATCGAGGAAGCGAATGCCAACCATGTTCCGGTCGTAAATCGCCTGGATTACACCGCCCAGCCGGAACGGCAATCCCTCCAGCCGGAACTCCGTCTCCACCCGGGTGTAAATGCCCACCGGAAAGCGATCATCGGTGCGAATGCGGCAGCCGCCCAGGCTCAGGTCCAGAATTCGTCCACGCAGCGTCGATCCAACGTTGACCAGGAGGATCGATGCGGAAGTGTCCACTTCGTGGCGTGAACTTCCTCGACGGTATCGAGGCACGGCAGCCTGCGCAGCCTGTGGTTCGGATCCCGCCACGGCTTTGGTATCGGCAGG
>OKRB01000130.1:92799-169642 GCA_900290245.1 Candidatus Sulfuritelmatomonas gaucii
CCCGCCACGGCTTTGGTATCGGCAGGCCGAGCCGTTGGATGCTCCTCGCCAGTTCCTTTGGCGCCATTCCCGTCATGACCCGCGCTTTCGATTTTCCCTGGCTGCTCAGTTCGCTCTGCGCCCGCCTGGTCCACCACAACTCTGCTCTCGGTTTCCGTCCGTGGTTTCTCGCAAGCTTCCATCTCGCAAATCACTTGGGCCAGCTCCACCACTCGCCGCGGATTCACATTCACAAAGTGGACGCCCATCAGGCTTCCACTGTCGGCCCACTGCAGCACACCGCTGAACTCGAACACCACGCCGCTCACTTTGAAAGAGACCTCGACGGGCCAGCCGGAGCGAAAAGCGAGCCGCTCCTTGCTGCGCACGCGGCAGCCCTCCTGGCTCAGGTCGATGATGCGGGCCGCCTGCAGCTTGTTGATACCCGCGAAGGCCACAACGGCCTCCTCATCGACCGGGTAGCGCGAGTGATCGCGGTGCTCCGGTGGGTCATCCGCGTGGCTGTGCCCCTGTTCTTCCAATTGGATCACCTGCTGCACACCAATTCTCAGCGGGGATCAATGTCCGTCGGCCGGCTCCCACGGCTGTGCAGGGTCCGGCTGTGGCGCTTCACGGCCCTTCAGGCGATCGTAGAGATACACATCGCTTGTTGTGCCCAGCGACTCGTTGTACAAGCTCACTTCCCCGACGAGCTGCTTCAGCTCCTCGCTGAATGTGTGGATTGCCTGCAATTGCTGTGCCGAGGCTGGCAGCTCATATTGGGAAGTCTTAAGAAATTTCTGGTAGCCCCGATCCAGCAGCCGCGCTACTTCGCCCTTCACCACAATTCCCGGGTGAACCGCGTACGCCACGGCCGGATCGTCGGGGTTTTTGCTCTTGGGCGCCGGCACCAGGACGGCTCCGACTCCGTGCTTGCTCACCAGCACTCCGCCCTCCGTACCTGCGTGCGGGGCAACGTCAAAGGAATGGGCACGCAGCAGTTTCAATGTCTGGTCGAAGTTGGGATGAGCGGATTTTCGTTTCATAATGGCATTCCGGTTTGGAACAATAATCCGAACAGGCAGCTTGCTCTATAATTTCACTCTCGCACATCGGCAGCGGCGCTGCAATTCTTCATGGCCGCCATCCTAGCACAATCACGTATCGTTCTGATCGATCGTCCTGGGAGGGATATGTGAGCATCTTGTACTTGCCGCTCGCCGTCTATCTGGATCTCCGTGCTCACGGGGAGGAGACATATCCGCACGAGTGTTGCGGTGCACTGCTTGGCCGCATGGCGGCGGACGGCTGGCGCGTCGATTCGCTGGTTCGGGCGACAAACGCGCGCACCGAAGCAGCGCTGGACCGCTATGAAATTGCTCCCGCCGAACTGGTGAAGATAGCGCGTGAGGCGCGCCGCCGTGGCCTCGAGATCGCCGGTTTCTATCACTCCCATCCGAATCATCCGGCGCAATCGTCGTCCACCGATCTGGCCGAAGCCCACTGGCTGGGTTGCACCTATGTCATCACCGAAGTCGTTGAAGGCAAGGCCGCGATCACCAACGCCTATCGTCTTGCCGGGACCACCGAAGAAGACAAGCATTTCGCGCCACAGGCCATCCTGATCGACGATTTGTCATCCTGTCCATAGATGACCGCTCCCACTGCCCGGCAATCTTTCATCAGCCATCAGAAACCCCTTTACATCCCTTCGGTCAGGGCCTGATAATCACACTGCTTAGAAAGACTGTGCTTCCCGCCCTCATCCCCCATCGCACGCCTTCTCCGAGCAAATCAAGGAGGAATCCCACACATGAAGACCCTCAGTTCCGTACTTATGGGGCTGTCCCTCGCGGTCGCTGCCTGCTCATTCACCGCGGCGCAAGATACTTCTTCCACCTCTACTATTCCCAAAATTCTTCAAATCACCATCGAATATCCCAAGCCTTACAAAGGTGGCGCGGCACACGACAAGACCGAGAGCGCATTCGTCCTGGCCCAGGCCAAAGCCAAGTTTCCCGTCTACTACGTCGCCATGAACTCGATGTCCGGCAGAACACGGGCAATCTATATGGCCCGTTACGACTCGTTCGCGGAATGGGAAAAGGACAACAAGATGCAGGACGGCAATCCCACTCTCTCCGCTGACCTGGAGCGCGCCAGCATCGCCGATGGCGAGCTGCTGGATGAAGTCGAGCAGGGTGTCTACACCTATGATGCCGACCTGAGCTATCACCCGCATGACGATATCCAAAACCACCGCGTCTACCAGATCTCCGTCTTCCATGTTCGTCCCGGCCACACGAAGGAATGGCGCGAGGTTGTGAAAATGGTCAAGGATGCCCACGAGAAGGCTGGAACCAGCGCCCACTGGGGCACGTACGAAGTCGCATTCGGCGCGCAGGACGGTACCTACATCGTGCTGACCGGCGATTCCTCCATGTCCGCGATCGACGTTGGCTACTCTGAGGATAAGAAGTTCAGAGAGGCCATCGGCGGAGCGGAAGGAATGCAGAAGCTCGATGAACTCTTCGGCGAGGCCGTCGATTCTTCCCACAGCGAACTCTTCACCGTCAATGCGAAGCAGAGCTACGTCAGCGCCGACTGGATCAAGTCCGATCCGGCCTTCTGGAAGTCGAATCCCGCCGCCTCCCTGGCCTCCAAGCCTGCTCCTGCCACCAAGAGAGCCTCCGGTCAGTAGCCCGTCACTGCCGGCTTCGTCCATCCCATTCACCGGCTCTAACCGGCCCATTCAAACCGAACGGCTCCGCACAATGCGGAGCCGTTCTCTTTTGCCTTCCTCCCGGTTTCGCCCGATAAACTGAGAATGACCGGAGAACCGGAGTCATGGCTGCGACCTCTTCCCCAATTCAGCTGCCCGAGCTCAGCCAGGCTGATCTCGCCCGCTACTCGCGCCACCTCATCCTGCCGGAAGTCGGCATGGAGGGCCAGCAGAAGCTCAAGGCCGCGCGCGTCCTTTGCGTGGGAACCGGCGGGCTCGGTTCGCCGCTTGCCCTCTACCTGGCCGCTGCCGGCATCGGCACTCTCGGCCTCGTCGATTTCGATGTGGTCGATGCGAGCAACCTGCAACGCCAGATCATCCACTCCACCAAAGATGTTGGCCGCAAGAAGCTCGACTCTGCCGGCGACAAGCTCCTTGCTCTCAATCCCGCCCTCAACCTGGTCAAGCACGAAGTCATGCTCTCGAGCGCCAACGCTCTCGAGATCCTTCGCGGCTACGACATCGTCGCTGACGGAACCGACAACTTTCCCACGCGCTACCTGGTCAACGACGCGTGCGTCCTGCTCGGCAAGCCGAACGTCTACGGCTCGGTCTTTCGCTTTGAAGGGCAGGCAAGCGTCTTCGCCACGCGTGAGGGCCCGTGCTATCGCTGTCTTTACCCCGAGCCGCCTCCGCCCGGCTTGGTTCCCAACTGCGCCGAGGGCGGTGTGCTGGGCATTCTTCCCGGCATGGTCGGCATCATTCAAGCGACTGAGGTCATCAAGCTCATTCTCGGCAAAGGCGAGCCTCTCGTTGGCCGTCTTTTGCTCGTCGATGCCCTCGCCATGCGCTTTCGCGAGCTCAAGCTCCGCAAGAATCCAGCCTGCCCGGTGTGCGGCGAGCATCCAACGGTCACCGAGCTCATCGACTATCAGCAGTTCTGCGGCATCACCCCAGAAACCGCACAGGAGAAATCATTGAAGAACGGCATTCCCCAGATCAGCGTCACAGAACTCAAGCAGCGCCTCGATGCCGGCGATGATCTGTTCATCCTCGATGTGCGCGAGCCCTACGAGTATCAGATCGCAAACATCGGCGGCAAGCTCATTCCGCAGAATGAGGTGCCGCAGCGGCTCGCGGAAATCGACCGCAATCGCGAAATCATCG
The DNA here is from genome assembly GCA_900290245.1 of Candidatus Sulfuritelmatomonas gaucii. GTDB lineage: Bacteria > Acidobacteriota > Terriglobia > Terriglobales > Acidobacteriaceae > Telmatobacter > Telmatobacter gaucii. The sequence continues at coordinate 96,668 of OKRB01000130.1, forward strand.
TACATTGCCGCTCCGGCGCCCGTAGCCAGCGCATCGCGGAGTTTCTGGCTGCGCAGGGCTACCCCAATGTGAAGAACCTTGCCGGAGGTGTCCTGGCCTGGGCCGACCAGATCGACCCCAAAGTGCAGAAGTACTAAGAGTGCGTCGGCGCTCGCTGTGGCGCACCGCGCGCCTAATAGCGCGACCCTGAAAAACATGATCCTCGACCCACCAGTTCTCTCCGGCAAAACCATTCGCCTCGAGCCGCTCGCCCTGTCCCACGCCGAAGCGCTCACCGCCGCGTCAGCGGGCAGTCCCGCGCTCTATCAATGGAGCGCCGTCCCCGTCGGCCGCGACGCTGTTCTCCAATACATTCAGGCTGCAGTCGCCCTGCGCGATGCAGGCACAGCCGTGCCCTTCGTGACCGTCCGCATCTCCGACGGCGTCGTTCTCGGCTCAACTCGTTTCTTTGATATCGAGCGCTGGCCCTGGCCCACCGGACATCCTCGCCACGGCCGCGAGCACCCTGACGCGTGCGAGATCGGTTACACGTGGCTCACGGCCCCGGCCATCCGCAGCGCCGCCAACACCGAGGCCAAGCTCCTCATGCTCACGCACGCCTTTGAGGTATGGGGAATGCTCCGCGTCTGCCTGCACACTGACGCGCGCAACAAGCGCTCGCAGGCCGCCATCGAACGCATCGGCGGAAAGTTCGAAGGCGTTTTGCGCGCGCACCGGCTTGCCGCCGACTTCACGCCTCGCGATTCATTTCGCTATTCAATCGTCGCGGCCGAGTGGCCCGATGCAAAGCAAAGGCTTATCGAGCGCTTGCGCAGCAATTGATTGGTCCGCGCGCCCGCAGAATTCTCAGTCTCACCGCGCCCTCAGGCGCTTTTTGCCGAGTAGTTTCTGGACCCAATTTGGTTCCCGCTCGCAATAAGGCAGCATCGGGGGCTTGGCTTTCCTGTGATACTCCCGGCATGCCTCGCAACTTCCATGCCTTGGGCAGTTGCGCTTGGTGCAGGGGCAATCGATGCGCAGTAGATTTGAGTCCAGTGTCGGCATCTTGGGTCCGGTCGCTGCGGCTCCTTAGAAACTCTGGCGCGCACTCTCCGCGATTTCGCTGGCGGCCGGCTTCCCGTTCTCGTCCATCTTGCCGAAGATCATCTTGCCGCTCGCCGTCTGCAGCACGCTGGTCACTGAGATGGCAACCGAGCGGCCGATCAGCTTTCGCGCATGGTCCACCACCACCATGGTGCCGTCGTCAAGGTAGCCCACGCCCTGGTTGTACTCCTTGCCTTCCTTCAGGATCACTACGTTCATCCGCTCGCCGGGCAGCACCACGGGCTTCAGGGCATTGGCCAGGTCATTGATGTTCAGCACTTCCACGTGGTGCAAATGGGCCACCTTGTTCAGGTTGAAGTCGTTCGTTACGACCTTGGCCTCCCATTTCTTGGCCAGCTCGAGCAGCTTCAGGTCCACTTCACGGATCGATGGAAAGTCGTCGGGCACAATCTGCACCTGGATCTTATCGTTCGACTGCATGCGTTGCAGCATGTCCAGGCCGCGTCGGCCGCGCTGGCGCTTGGAGCCGTCGGTCGAATCGGCCACCACCTGCAGTTCTCGCAAAACGAACTCGGGAACCACCAGCGTTCCGTCGATAAAACCTGCCTCTGCAATATCGGCGATGCGCCCGTCGATGATCACACTCGTGTCCAGCACCTTCGCGCTCTTTCTGGACGGCTTGTCGGCGGAGAACACCGTACCCAGCGCCGCCGGGTTCAGCAGATCACCTTTGCTGGCCCCGACCAGCAAGCCCACATATGTCATCAGCAGGAGGACGAAGATTTGCAGAACGGCCGAAGTTGAGCCGGAGAGCGGTGCCGAGCGCAACACCAGGCAAAACAGCGCCGCGCCGAAGATGCCGAGCACGCTGCCCACCACGGCTCCGATCAGTCGCCGTAGCGTCAGCGCCCGAACCCTCAGCTCGAAAACGATCACCGCGCAGGCGGCAACCGTTCCCGCAACCGCACCCTCCCACCCGGCCAGTATGCCGAAAGGCCGGAGGAAGTAACAAACCGCAGCAAGCAAGATCACAAAAAGAAGACGCAAAAGAACTAGGTCCATACGAACCAGCTTTCACCGACAGCATCACCCTGCCGCCAGCCCGGGCCACCGATGGCGAGTATGCGCATAGTCGCCCATCATCGTCAAGAGGAGAAATCCAGGCGCCAAGGGCCCAGGGGAACGGGGGCCAGGAGGACATAAAGGCGAGGCGCCTGACCCCCGGGGAACCGGGGTGAATGGTCACGCATCGGAAACAGGAAGCGTAGCGGGGCGAACGAACCCCCAGAACCTGAAAGCGTCTGTCCCCGGCTTGCGCAGCGTCTCCGCTTTCTTGCTCCCTAGCTCCCTAGCTCCCTGCTCTTACGAGGCGGCGGCGAGTTGCTCCATCGGCGGCATTCGCATCGCGCCTTTGCGCGGGCCGCGTTTGCGCGCGCTCATCACCTTGATCCGCTCCAGCAACTCCTGTGAGGAGCAGTTCTTCCTCGCAAGCACCGCATCAGCCACATGAATATCCCCATTCATAGCCTGCGCGTCGCCCAGCAAAATCGTGGGCGCGTGATACCGCACGCGTTTCAGCCGTTCGGCGAATTGAACCCCATTCATCCCCGGCATGGTTGTATCGGCCAGCACCAGGTCAACCTGTGGCGCATTAGCAAAAATGGCGATCGCTTCATGGCCATTTGAGGCCGACAAAACGCGGTAGCCGTTGGTCATCAGCATGAACCGGAGCACCGAAAGCTCTTGTTCGTTGTTGTTTACACACAGAATCACTTTCTTCGGACGCATAGCAGGGGATTCACTCCTCACTTCAATTTCTTGGTCGCTTTTACGCAACTCAACCGCCTCCGCTTGGAAAGGCGGACGAGCGTACCAGTGGTTCTTGGCCCGGAAACCGGAAGGAGGCGTCTCCTAATCCTTCGGAGCGTTTCCGTTTGCCCGGCGCGGCCGCACGATGCAGGCATGTGCGGCCCCTTGCGCCGATTGGCAACCGGCAACAGATCTTTTGCAGGCTAGCCTTTCTTCGCGGGTCAAGCTCTTGTCGTTTTAGCGCGCGAATAGGGGCCCGAGAGCGCGCCAGTAAATTGTCTGTAACGAGATCGAAGAGTACGACCCTCGCTCCTTCATGAAAAGAGGGAACAGCAAGCGAAAAGCCCGATGAAAATCCGCCTGTAACAAATGAAAAATCGCTAGCATCAACACACGCTTTCACTTGCGAAGATGAATTTCTGTTGAAAGCATGTGCATCACGGCAGGAAAAGCTGTCCTTTTGCCACAAGAACAGTGCTGCCCGCCACGCGTACATCCCGGACCCTCGAGTTTTCCATTCGCGCCGTCAGAAAAAGATGGCTCTGCCGCCCGATCTCCACCCCCTGCAGAACATGCACGCGCGTGTCCGACGAAACGGCGCCGCGAGCCACCAGGTAGCTGATGGCGCAACCAGCCGCCGAACCCGTGGCGGGATCCTCGCCGCCATAAAACTGCATTCTCGCCCGATACTTCGCGCCGTCCTCGCTCTCGTCGGGGACGGGAGCCATGACATAGAACCACCGCGCTCCGCGCTGCCGCAGCCACTCTGTCGCCTTGTCCTGATCCACCTTCAGCCGCTCAAGCGCCGCTACTGACCGCAGCACGACAATCGCAAATGGCGCGCCCGTCGAAACCACCTGCGGCGTCAGCTTCGGGTCCAGTTCGTCGTTCGTGAGCCCAAGCAGCGCCGCGACCGCAGCCTGAGGCAGGTCCAGCCCAAACTCCGGTTCCGGCTGTGTCATCTCACTGAACAAGCCGGCGGAGTCGGCCTGTCCAGCCTCAAAGCGCACCGGTACGGGCCCCCCATTCTCGGCAAGAGTTACTGTGTCGCCCCGCGCCGTCTCCGGCGCAAACATCTTCAGCACGCTCGCCGTGCCCAGCGTTGGATGGCCGGCAAACTTGAGCTCTTCCTGCGTCGTGAAAATTCGCACGCGCACGCCCTCTGCGCGCTCCACTTCCGCTGGTCTTCGTTCCACAAATGTGGTTTCAGATAAATTGAACTCGCGCGCGATGGCTTGCATCCGCTCTGTCGTGAGGCCGCACGTGTTCATCACCACTGCCAGCGGATTGCCGGCCAGCGGCGCGGTCGTGAACACGTCCACAACAAAATACTCAAGGTTCGGCAATGTTTCTTGTTCCTCCAAAGCACATAAGTGTACGTAGAATCGCAACAGCGCGCATTTGTGGAAACACGCGTTCCTGTGGAAACGCTCGTTGCATGCTGAACTGGAAGGGGTTCTTAGTGGCTCAGCAGTGGAGTTTTCCAAAGGCAATCTGCTGAGGCCGATCACCGCAGCGAAGAAGGCTGATCACTGACCACTGACCACTGACCCCTGCTTTTACAGCGCAATCATCGGCCCTGGCAGGCGCGTCTTTGCGCGATCGAGAAACAGCCGCATGCGCAGCGCTTCGGCCCGTTGCGCAGCCACCAGGCGCATCTGCCGCCGGATGTGGTCTACGTCGTCCAATCGATCCAGTTGCGCTTCGTCGGAATCGGCATCGTGTTCCAGGCGCGCAATGCGCTGCTCGACGGTTTGACGGAACCGCGGGCTGATCTCAAAGCCTTCCTGGGCGGCGCATTGAATGGCCATGGCGAGTACCTCCAAGCGGAATTCACCGAAGCTGAAGAATTTCTTGCTCACAGCCTCAAGTTTTTTCCGTTGGTGCCGATACTAACGAAACACAGTTCTCCGCGCCAGATTACGGCGTCGCGCACCTTCAGTAACCTGTTGTCTGAATTCCGTACAGTGCCCGGCAAACGAGACGGCGTTCAGTTGCGTCGTTTTCCAACGATCACAGGTCGCGGTGATCGCACTAACCAGGCCGCGGGCAGTGAGCTCCCTCAGTCCTTCGCCACGATTCCCAATTGCATCTGCATGCCGCCCTCGAGCTGAATATCCCTTTTGGCAGAGGAAACGAACAACCCCGACGCGGAGCTGCTTCCCGAAAGCATTACGCCCGGAATCCCCGTTGGACGAGGCACGGCCCGAGCCGCGGCAGCCCCGTGAGCATCGTTGGCCAGGCCCGCGTCGCCATGTCCCGCGGTCGCGACTGTGGCGTTCTCCGTCGCGCCAAGATCGGCTCCTGTGCGGTCGCCGATCGATGAAGCCGCCGCACCCGTGCGATCCGCCACGCCGCCGACATCTCCCACACCAGCTCCGGCCACGCCGCCAGCCATGCTGCCCGCTCCCATCCCCGCTCCATTGACGGCCCCGTCGGCGCCGCCAACCATGCCGCCGCCTCCGCGTCCGCCACCCATTCCTTGGCCGCCGCCCATTCCCTGGCCGCCGCCCATCATTCCGCCACCACCCATCGGCGCGCCCATTCCACCGCCACCGTCCATTGAATTCATCGCCATCGCGCTTGCAGGGAAGGTCATTCCGCGGATCAATGTGTAAATCGCCACGCTTTGCCCGCCCTTCAACTCCACGCGATCAAACGCGATTCCCAACAGCGCTGCGCCATGCTCCTTGCTGTATGCCTGCACCTGGGTGAGATGGCCGATCAGGCGCGAGCCTTTCGGAATGATCGTTCCATCGGAGGTCTGGATCTTCTGAATCGTCTTCAGAACCACCTGCTCGCCGGGCTTGGCCGTCTTCGAGTCGAGCTTCCCGTCCAATTCGCCCGTAATCGAACTCATCTCCCATGCATGTGACCACGACTGATCTCCAAAGCCTCCAGCAGTCGCCGCGTAGGTTGCCTTTTCTGAAGCGCTCCCAGAATCGTCAGCCTGCACGCCCGCAGCCCCAGCATTCGCTGAAGCGCCAGCCTCTTGCGCCAGCAGAGGAATGCTTGTGACCAGGGCGGCTGCCACCCCGACAATGATGGCGATTTTCATTCCGATATCTTTCATTTGCGCCAATGATCTCCTTCCGCAGACTGCTTGCAGGCGCCAATGAAGAATCCGGCGCGATGGTATAACCCGTCTGATGCCGAAAGAATGGCAAATGAAGAACCAAAACCCTGTCACGAGAGCTGCCAGGACGGCGCTCCGTCTATAGAGATCGCTGAAATCAGGCCAGTTACTCTTGGTCCAAAACCAAAGTCACAACCTGATGCATTTCCCCCGTCGAAACGAGTTTAACGCGGTCTCGTGTAGATTTTCTTACCGCGAACGTGAATTTTTTACTCGAAGATCAAACCGTGAATAGAAAGGATTCCGGAAGGACGCCGGAACAGAAAAGGAACAGCAAATCCGAAGTGATCAACGGGTCGCTACCTTCCGGGCGCCGGAGCGTAGTAGCCCTTGCGCACCTGCACCTTCAGGTTCTCTCCCTGGTCGCCCTTGCACTCAACCCCGATGTGCCGGAATGAGCCGTCGTCCTTCAGGTTGCTGGGAATATAGCTCGCAAGATATTGCGTTCGCAGCTCGTCCTGGATTTGCTGAAACGCCGCTTCGAGCTTCTTGCCGTTGTTGCCCACATCGATCACGCGGCCGCCCGTCTCATCTGATATCCGTTTTGCCGCGGAGTAACCGAAATAGCCCTCGCCCTGGTCCCAGTACATCTCCCGGTCGGCGATCAGGATGACATAAACGATGACATTGTTCTTTTGTGCCTCGGCAATTGCTTCACCGATCTTGGTTCGGCTGCCCTCATCCTGGCCATCGGTCAGGATGATGAGCGCCTTGCGGCCCGTCTCCTGGTTCAGCTTTTCCCTGGCTGCGAGATCAATCGCGTCGTAGAGCAGCGTGCCTTTTGGATCGCCGATGGTCGGAATCGTTCCCCCACCGAGCCCCGGAATGCCCGTGCCATTGCCGCCTGCCGTGTTGATCTCCGCCTTGTCCATGGCTCGCGCCAGCAGATGCGGGCTGTTGGTGAAATCCTGCAGCAGGTCCACGTTCACGTCGAATGAAACCAGGAAAGCTTCATCCTTCGAACGAAGCACGTGTTCGAGGAACTGGCTGCCGGCCTGCTGTTCCAGGGGCAGCACGCGCTGCTGGCTGCCCGACGTATCAAGCAGAATTCCCAGCGTAAGCGGCTGATCGGTCTCCGCCGTAAAGCTCTTCAGCGTCTGCGGCACCTTGTCTTCAAGAAACGTGCATTCGTTCTTGGTCAAATGCGGAATGAGGTTGCCGTTCTTGTCCTTGACGGTAAAGAACAGGTCCACCAGGCTCACGGTCTGCTTGAAAGTGGCCATGGGCGTCTCATCGGGCGGTGCGGCGGGAGCGGTGCTCACCGGCGGCGCGTCGGGCGAAGGCGCAAGCTGAGCCCACGCTGCCGGTGCGAACACCGAAAGCCCAAGCAGAAGCGCGGCTGTTCCGATTCGGAGAAGCATTCTGGCGAGTTAGACGAAAACCCAACCCCTTAGAGAGCATAACCCGATTCTGATCTCAGCGGCAGGTAACCTCTGCGCAGGTCCGTTCAGCCCTGTCCAGCACGCCAACAAATAGCTAATGGCGGCAAACGGGTAGCGCTGACCTCCAGGCACGCACACTGCTGCAGGCGGCGCGACCAGGCACGACGGGGCCACTCCTCCGGCCTCTCATTATAAATAAGATCAAATCAGTGCGGGCTTCAGCCCCGCCAGATGGATTCGACCAAACGAACCCGTTCCGGGCAACCTACGAGCCTCTGGTGCGTCTGATACTCTGTCAGGTGTGGCCTAAATGCGCAGTTGCACGTGCAGATTGCCATCAGGGGGAATGAAATCGCTGTGAAAGGACGAAGGGCCATTGCGCTGGCAGCGCTTATAAGCGCGGGGCTCCTTTTGGGCTCAAGCGTTCAGGGACAGAAGCAACAGTCGGTGCCCGACGCGCCCACGCCGCAACCGCCGCCCTCGTTCGGAGGAGCGGGGCCGATCACGCCGGGAATTGGCGCCTCAGAAACTCCTTCAGGACCCAACTCATCCTCCGCCACGGGCGAACCGCAACCACAGCCTGAGCAACCTGAGCAGCCCCCCGCGCCCTCGAGCGCGCCGCCCGCCGACCAGCCGAAAGTCGATGTTCAAGCGACTCCTCCCGAACAGGGCAGCACCGCGATGGCCAATTTCATCGTCAACGTCAACTTCGTTCAGGTTCCGGTCACGGTCAAAGACACCAAGGGAAATCTGATCTCAGGGCTCACCTGGCGCGACTTTACCGTCTACGAAAACAACACCCGCGAACCGTTGCGTGTATTCAGCGTTGATCCGCAGCCACTCTCCATTGCATTTGTCATCGACCAGACCCTTCCTTCAAACATCATGGCCAGCGTGAACCAATCCATGGGTGCGATCCAGGGTGCGCTCGCTCCTTATGACGAGGCTGCGGTCTTTACCTACACCAACGGCGCCAGGGAATGGACCAGCTTTACCGGAGCGCAGAGCGCGCGCCTGCCCGCGGTCTTATCGCTGGCTGAGAATGTGGGCACCAACCCCCAGGTGCCGATCAACAGTGGCCCGCTTGCGGGCTGCGGCATCTATCAAAACGGCAATTGCGTCGATCCTGTTTTGCAGCCGGGCAAGTCCGCCGGCGACAGCACCTTCATCACCATCCCCAAGGAGATCCACACCCTCAACGACGCAATTCTCCAGGCGGCCAAGGAACTTTCGACTCGCCCCAAAGATCGGCGGCGCATCATCTACGTGATCTCAGACGGCAAGGAGTACGGCAGCAAGGCCACGTGGAAAGAGGTCGTGAAATACCTCGAAACCAACAAGATTGCCGTCTATGCCACGCTGGTGGGCGACTCGCAATACCCGGGCGAGGGCTGGCTCGACCGCTTCCATTTGCCTTTCACCATGTACGACAACATCCTGTACAAATACGTTCAGGCCACCGGCGGCGATATGTACGCCGAGGGCAGCATTAACAATATTGAAGCAAGCTACGCAAAGCTCGCCAAAGAAGCCCGCAACCAGTACACGCTGGGCTATATGAGCCACGAGTCCATTTACGACAGCAAGTTCCGCTCCATCGACGTGCGTGTCGACCGGCCGAATGTGATCGTCACCGCCAAGCTCGGCTACTACCCCTCTGCCCAGGACTACAAGTAGAAGCTTTTCTGCTGACGAGTAGCGCCGGCGAAACAGGTAGCGCCGGCCTCCTGGCCGGCTGTCGTGCGGGTCTCCAGACCCGCGCATCTTCGCTGCAAACGCCCGCTATGCAAAGCTGATCGCCCACGGATGGCTGAGTCGCCCGATGAACCCCATTTCGAAGTCTTGTGCAAAACACAAAAGGCCTGTGTGCTGGCACAGACCTTCTCGGTGTCGCTCAAACTTTGTTCGGCTTCGCGCCCCAAACCGGCTTGAAGCGGTTGCTGCCGCCTGGCGCTTAGCCCTGCTTCGGCTCGACCGGCGCGTTCGACGCAGGCGGCGGAGCCGGTGCTGCATTCTGCTGCTGAGCCGGCGGCGCTGTCGGGGTGGGATCAGTAATCCCCCGGATTCCCTCCCGGAAACCCTTCAATCCCTCGCCTAATCCCTTACCCAGCTCCGGCAACCGCTTGGCGCCAAACAGAAGAAACGCAACTACCGCCAGCACGATCAGGTGCCAAGGCTGAAGTAGATCGCCCATCAGAAATTCCTCCGCGCGCTTTGCCTTGATTGGCGCGCATCCTATGGTGTCTATTGTCGCACAAATCGGATTCGGGTGTCTGATCAGGCCCCGAAAGTGCCACATGCAGAGCCTTTAACGGGCGGCCTTGGACCGGCGCGGAAAGTCATGGTTATGAGAAACTTCAGGATTCTGTCCATGGCGGGCCGGTCCGCGGTCCAGGGGGTAGCAGTCCGATGACCCCGAACACTGCAAACGCCACCACGCCCAGCAAAACCAGGTGCCACGGCTGAATTAAAAACAGGAACAGATGTTCCATTGATCACTCCCAGCGCGCACCAAATTGCCTCGTGCGTTTCCTCAACTCTCCATCGTTACACACCCCCCTGCAATCTGATCAGCTCTCCAGCAATGCCACCTGCAAGGCCAATTGTGGCAGACTGAAAGCAGAGGTGGAGGTCCCAATGAAGCCATTAAAGCTGTTCGCGATCGCAGGCTTGCTGGCGCTGGCCGTGGCCGCCGCTTACTCCGCCGATCGTGCCATCTATCCCGACCCCGCACAGGCCAAAGCCGACTTGGCCACCGCCCTCAAAACCGCCGCTGCCACCCATCGCCACGTTCTGCTCGATTTTGGCGGCAACTGGTGCGGTGACTGCCAGGTGCTGGATATTTACTTCCACGACGCCCGCAACAAGCCGCTCCTCGATTCGAATTTTGTGCTCGTGCACATCAACGTCGGCTATATGGACGCCAACCTCGATCTCGCTCAAAAGTACGAAGTGCCGCTCAAGCGCGGCGTTCCAGCGCTCGCCGTTCTCAGTGAACATGGCGCGTTGCTTTACAGCCAGAAGAACGGAGAGTTTGAAGCCATGCGCAGCATGCAGGCGTCCTCAGTCACAGAATTCCTGGTGAAATGGAGACCGGCGCGTGCCGGCTGCTCCGCCGTGATGGTCAACTGCTGATTGCCCGACATCTGTGGCCTTTAAACTGCTCCTGATCCCCGTTTTTTGATGCGTATACGGGAAAACGCTAAGGGTGAGCTCATGCACTCAGGAGACAGTAGATCGCGGAAGAAAGCGGATCCCTCCATCACCACGCTTTCAAGCCGCGAAGTCTACCGCAACCACTGGATGCGCGTGCGCGAAGACGAAATCCTGCGCTCCAACGGCGAAAAGGGAATCTATGGCGTGATTGAGAAACACGACGGCGCCATCATTCTTCCCATCCAGGACGACCGCATCTGGCTCGTCGAGCAATTCCGCTACCACCATCCAGGAGCGCACCCTTGAGCTGCCCCAGGGCGCATGGGAGCGTGCCATCGATAACCCCGAAGAGCTGGCGCGCGGCGAACTCAAAGAAGAAACCGGCCTTGTCGCCGAGCAGATGGTCTACCTCGGATTCAACTGGATCGCGTTCGGCTTCACGCGCCAGCGCCTTCACGTCTTCCTCGCTACGGGTCTCCAAATGTCCGAAAACAAACCCGACCCCGAAGAACACGACATCGTCACGCATTGCGTTCCAATTGCCGAGTTCGAGCAGAAGATGCTTGAGGGAACTATCAGGGATGGCTGCACGCTGTCGGCTTGGGGCCTCTATCTCCTCTGGAAGGCGCGTCACTCGTAATCCTTTGGCCTTCCCGCAATTCTGGTGACCCCTACCGCCAAGTGACCCGCGTCACAAACGGGCACCCCTAATTCCTGAATAATCAATGCTGCAAGCTGCGCCAATCGGCCCGCTGGCCGCGCGAACATGCCCCGTTCACGCTGCCCAAGGCGGGTTCCGCTCGCGCTCGGCGGCCGCGGATCGAACAGGAGGACGAGTCTCCAGCATATGTTCAGGATCGTAGAAGCTCGCACCGTCGGCCTCAACATCCGGCAACTCACCGTTCAGGCGCCGCGCATCGCCCGCAAGCAACGGCCGGGTCAGTTCATCATCCTGCGCGTGCATGCAATGGGTGAGCGCATTCCGCTCACCATCAAGAGCGCCGATCCCGCGGCCGGAACCATCACCATCGTCGTTCAGGCCGTCGGCAAAACCACCTCTCTGCTCAATTGTCTTGAAACTGGCGATTCCATTCTCGACGTTGTCGGCCCCCTTGGCCATCCCTCCGAGATAAAAAATTATGGAACAGCCTTGATTGTGGCCGGCAGCGTGGGCACAGCCATGGCGCTGCCCACGGCGAAGGCGCTCAAAGACGCCGGCAATCATGTGATCTTCATTGAAGGCGCGCGCAGCAAAGACATGGTGATCTTTGAGGATGAAGTGCGCGCCGCGAGCCACGAGGCATACATTCTCACCGACGACGGCAGCTATGGCGAGCAGGGCCTTGTGACCAAAAAACTGAGCGACCTCGTCGATAACGGCCCTGGGGCCGGGCGCAAGATCGACTTCGTTCTCGCCGTCGGTCCCGTTCCCATGATGCGTGCGGTAGCGCACGTCACCGCGCCCCTCGGCATCAAGACCATGGTCAGCCTCAACTCCATCATGGTCGACGGCACAGGCATGTGCGGCGGTTGCCGCGTGCTTCTCGGCAACCAGAGTAAATTTGCCTGCGTCGACGGGCCGGAGTTCGACGCGTCACAAGTGAATTTTGAAGTGTTGATGCAGCGGAACGCCATGTACCGCGGCCAGGAGTGCCAGTCGCTGAAGGCCTTCGAGGAACACAAGCAAGAGCAGTTGACCCATCAGCGTGCATCACTCGCCCACAAGGAAAAGCAGACGGCGCCCCAGCGCGCGCAGCTCGATGCGGTCCGCACCACGAGCGAGGAGAAGCATAATGCCTGACACAGAGCCGCTTCTCGCCAATCCGCTGCCCTTGAAAGAGCGCATGCAGATTCCGCGCGTCAGAATGCCTGAGCTTGACGCGCAAGTACGCGCGCACAGTTTCGAGGAAGTGAATCAGGGCCTCGCTGCTTCCGGCGCCGTCACTGAAGCCACGCGCTGCATTGCCTGCGCCAAGCCAAGCTGCCAGTTGGATTGCCCTGTTGGGGTTAAGATCAAGGAGATCGTGGCGTTGATCTACGCGGGAGATTTTCTTGCCGCTGCGGCAAAGATGCGCGAAGACAATGCGCTGCCCGCGATCACCGGCCGCGTTTGCCCGCAGGAGAGCCAGTGCGAGGGCGGCTGTGTCATCGGCAAAAAAGGCCGGCCCGTGGCTATCGGCAACCTCGAACGCTTCATCGCCGACTTTGAGCGCCATAGCGGACAACTCGGCCTGCCTGCCATCGCGCCGCCGACAGGCAAGAGCATCGCCATCGTCGGCAGCGGCCCCGCCGGCCTCTCTGCCGCGGGCGATCTCATTCAGAAGGGTCATCGCGTCTGCGTCTTTGAGGCGCTGCATGAACTGGGCGGCGTTTTGGTCTACGGCATTCCCGAGTTCCGGTTGCCCAAATCGATCGTCCTCGAAGAAGTGAACAACTTGCGCCGTATGGGCGTCGAGTTCGAAACCAACGTCGTTGTCGGCAAGAGCGTCACGCTCGACGAGCTGATGCGCGTCGAAGGCTACGACGCCATCTTCATCGCCACCGGTGCCGGCCTGCCGGTCTTTCTCGGTGTGCCCGGCGAGCATCTGAACGGCGTCTACTCGGCCAACGAGTTTCTCACCCGCACCAACTTGATGCGCGCGTATAAATTCCCGGAATTTGACCAGCCCATTTACGACTGCCGCTCGCGCGATGTGATCGTCGTGGGCGGCGGCAACACCGCTATGGACGCGGTGCGCACCGCGCGCCGCCTTGGCGCGAAGTCGGCAACGCTGGTTTATCGCCGGTCAGAAGCCGAGATGCCCGCCCGCGCTGAAGAAGTGAAGCACGCGCGTGAAGAGGGCATCGAATTCCGCATGTTGACCAATCCAGCTGAGTTTCTTGGCGACGAAAAAGGCTGGCTCACCGGCGCACGCTGCGTGCGCATGGAACTGGGAGAACCCGATGCCGACGGCCGCCGTCGCCCCGTCCCGATTCCAGGATCGGAGTTCATCCTTCCTGCCGACGTGGCCATCATCGGCGTGGGTACCACGGCCAATCCGCTCATCCAGAGCACCACGCCCGACCTGGCGACCAACAAGCGCAACTACATCGTGGCCGATCCCGAAACGCTCCGCACCTCGAAGCGCGGCGTCTTTGCCGGCGGCGATATTGTCACCGGCGGAGCGACAGTCATCCTCGCCATGGGCGCAGGCCGCAAAGCGGCGAAGGCGATCGACGAATACCTCAAAGCGGGGACCTGGGAATAGAGAGCAGCGCTCTAAAAAGTGAACGTCGCTTGCAACGACAAGTTCCGGTTGCCAGCCGTAGGTAACGCAAAATACCCGCCGGCCAACGTCTGCGACCTGCCGAAAAACCGTTGCGGCTCCAGCGCCCCTGCGCTGTCGAGCGTCGGAGAAATTGAGCCATTCGGTACCCCCAGGTTCTCGTGGTTCAGCAGGTTCGTGCACCACGCCGAGAACGTGAGGCTGTACTTCCGCGGCACGGACTCATTCATCGGGCCGAAGCCGCCACGGCTGCCGCTTAGCCCTCCTCCACCCAAACCCTGAGGCCCGCCACGATAGCCTCCGCCTCCGCCGCCTCGTCCACGGCCGCCCATACCCGGCCCGCTCGATTCCACCTTCGGACCGATCCCGATCACCTTCGCCAGCCGCATGTTGACGCTCACGTTCGCCGGTCCCGTTCCCAGGCCATACGGCGTAATCCTTTCGTTCACCGCGTAAGGCTCAATCGGTGTGCCGCTCTCCGGGCTCACCGTTCCATACGGCTCCGCGTCAAAGCAGCCCCACTGGGTCTGGATCGTGTTCGGCTCCGAGCAGTTGGCCGCGTACGTCGGCCGTCCGTCGAATTGGTTGTTCCCCGTCAAATCGCTGCCTGTTGTGATGTTGAACGGCGTTCCTGAATTCGCCACCACCATCGGCGACACCGACACCGCCCACGGCAGCATGAAATTTCCGAACAGCATCACACGGTTGCGAACATCGAAGTGCGTCCTCCCGAAGTCCAGTCCCGGATCGCTCGACACCGACGGCACCGAAGTCACACCCTCCGTGTCCCCCTTCGCATCTGAATACGTGTAATTCCCAAACAGGCTGAACTTCCTGGTTGTCGCCCGCACCGTCACCATGATCTGCTGCTCGCGGTAGAAACCGCCGGACTGATACTGCAGATTATTGGTTCCTGGCGCAGTGGGCGCTGTCGTCGGATATGTATCGCTCGATGCGTCCTCCAGCGGAAATTCCGCCGCCGCGCTCAGGTTATCCATGAAGAACTGGTGGATTCCCTGCGAAAAGACATACGTCACGTTTCCCGTGATGTCCTTTGTGATTTGCCGGTCTACTCCGGCTGCCGCCTCCATATCATTCGCCGCGTGCAAATTCGGCGCAATCGTGTAGAACGTCGGAGCGCTCTTTCCCGTCGTGCTTCCCGATGTGCTGGCGCTGAGCGGCGTCGTCGCATATTGATTAAAAGTGATGCCCGAGGTCTGTATGAATTGCTGTTCGTTCGCTCCGTTCTCGTGGATCGTGTTGACGATGAAAGGCACGTTGGCTCCAAATCCGTTGGCCACCGTGAAACGCTGATAGAACCATCCGTACCCGGCGCGCAGCACCGTTTTCGGCTGCCTGCCTTTGCTTCTGCCCAGCGCGTAGGCCAGGCTCAGCCGCGGCGCCCAGTCGTCTTTATCGCTGATCCGGTTCTGCGTCTCCCAGCGCGCGCCGTAGCTGAATGTGAACTGCGGGCTCACTTTCCAGTCGTCCTGGAAAAACAGCGCCGCGTCAAACAACGTCACCTTCGCCACCGCATTGTTGATCTTCGTGTAGGTATATTGCTGCGGAACGCACGATGAGGGAGGCGGCGACCCTTGCGGCGTCTGATAGCAGCCCAAGAACGATTGCGCGGTCGAGAAGATATACGATCCGTTGCTGCCGCCGCTGGTGTAGTTCACATCGTCGTAAACCCTGGCCCTGGCTCCGAAGTTCAGCGTGTGCGCGCCTTTCACGCCGGAAAAGTAATTCTGCAGCTCGTAATTGTTTTCATGATCTTCCAGGCTCTGGTCTGGATTGCCTCCATCCGAGAACTGTCCCTGCACCGTAAACGAAGGCAGATTCGAGATTGCCGAGGTCTGGTCGCGGATCCGCCTGTACTGGAAACGAATATCGTCCACCAGGTTCTTGCTCAGCGTCCAGCTGTCCGAAAGTTGCACCGCGTTTTCCTGGTTATCGCTGTTCGTGGCCTCCTCCGGCAGGGTCAGGCCACTCTCTCCGATGCTGTTCGTGTCATGCATGCGGTTGTAGGTTTCCCTGATAGTCAGCGCGTTCAGGTTTCCTAACTGCAAATCGATGCGCGGGCTGATGTCGAGTCGCGACACGGGATTGCCAAACGCCTCGTTTAATGACGGCAGATTGTTCAGGTCGGCGCCTGGAGTGATGCTCGCTGGATCAATCGCTTTCACAACATTCTCGTTTTGCTGATTGCGGCTGAAGGCGCTCACAAAGTACGACATTGTCTTCGAGATCGGTCCGCTTACCGATCCGTGCATGCCCCATGTGTCGTAAGGTGGTTCGAACGCTCCCTCCAGCAATGGATTTGGTGAGTTGAAGGAGGAGTCGTTTCCGCTGGCCTCTATCTCGCCGTGCATCTGCCCCGTGCCCGGCTTCGTAAAAATCTCAATGCGCCCGTATCCCAGCCGGTCATACTCCGCCGAAAATGGATTCTGATTGATACGGATCTCGCGGATTGAGGACTTCGGCGGCAGTTGACCGCCCGTAAATCCATCAATGTAAATCTGGCCGCCGTTCGGGCCTGCCGACGGTCCGGCCAGCGCTTCCAGTTCGTTCTGCAATTCATCAGGATCGTCAGACAGTGCGTTCAGATCGCTGCCTTTAATCACGACTGCGTTGGCGTTGCTCTCGGGGCTCGTGCCTACGGTGTTGCTTTCCGCTTCCACCTGCACCTGTTGCTGCTGCACCTCAATCTGCAGTTTTGCATTCACAGTCTTCGACTGGCCCGCCGCGACGACGATTCCCGGGGTTTCGAATTCGGCAAATCCATTTGCTGTCGCTGTCACGCTATAGGTGCCAGCCGCCAGCCCCCGAATTGCGTATGCGCCTACACCATCTGAAGTGGCTTTACCGGCCACTTGCCCCGATGTCGTCGTGGCCACAACCGTCGCGCCCGGAATGACCGCGCCCGATGGATCCGCCACTTGTACTCAAACCGCTTCTAACTCGTCTTAATCGAAATACGACCAGCGATCTTTCACGATCCGCTCATTTTCCCTGGAGGGAAGGCGCGGCCTCCGGCACTTCATTTCTGTGATTGCTTTAGCTTGTGGGCCATCCGCCTCTGCGCCAGCAGCCTTCGGATGATCATCAGCATGCCGGAGTTGCCTCTTGCGGCACGATTTTTTCGCTCTTGCGACCTTCTAAATTACTCAGCAGAGATGCTTACGTCTCTATTTATTCTGACGATTAATTACGCGCAAAGTTTCAATTGATGGGTATCCGCTTGAATTTCAATCTCATCCTTGTTTTTGCTCTGCGCAAGAAAATGGGCGGCGAAGCTCTCGCATCGCCGCCGCCCTGTCCCTGGGTTGTCTTGAAGGTATTGCAGTCTTGCTAAAGCTGTTTTCTCCCGCCGAGCGTCAGTTCACGCGATCTCTGACCCCTGATCCCCGACCACTGATCACTGCAGCAACTTCGTCACTTCCTGCTGCACCTGGTTCGCCTGCGCAAGAGCCGCGATGCCGGTCTGGCTCAGAATCTCGTACTTCGACATGTTGGAAGTGGCGGAGGCATAGTCGGTGGCCTGGATCGCGTTCTGCGCCGACACCACATTCTCTTCCTGCGTACTCATCACCTGGCTGATCGAATTCAGAGTGTTAATTTGTGCGCCAATGTAGCCGTCCTGACCTGCCACATACGTGACTGCTTGGTTGAGCGCCTCCAATGCAGTTTGAGCATCCGTCGCGCTCAGAAGATCGGTTTGCGCCAGGTTGGCTGAGGCGTCGCCGTTCGCCCCGAATTTGTAACTAATGGTCGTAGTCGCGGCATTGTTCGTCGACACCACGGCGTTTTGGGCTGTGACCGTTCCGCCCACCCCTGCATCGGCAAGCGCACCGTCCGAGGCAATCGTCACATTGGGATTCGTGTTCGTGAGCTGGATGCCGGTGTCGCCCCCGGTGACTGTGCCGCTTGTGCTGCGTACGGCGCCAGCGGTGGTAAAGTTCGCAGTCACGCCGGGAATCTTCGCTGCGTTGATTGCGGCAATCAGGTTGGCGACAGTGCCGGCGGCAGCGCCCACAAGGTTCTGCGTCGTTATGGTGCCGTTGGCATTCTTGGTGCTAAGCGTGAATCCGGTGCCGGTTGTGATTACGTCAGTGGTTTTCGCGGCGGTGGTCAGCGAAAGAGGCGGACCTGCCGCGTCTATCGAAAAATCCACAAATTCGCCGCCGGTATCCTGCTGCACCGAACCTCCCGAGTCACCCAGAGTCGACGAACTCATGGTGCCAAAGTAAATGCTATCGATCGACGAGCCGGTCGCGGACGAATCGCCGGTATAGATATCGACGCCGTTGACTGATCCGGTGAAGACCTGCACCTGGTTGTAGGTGGTCGTCGTTCCGATGTTGTTAATCTCAGAAAGAATCGATTGGTATTCCTGGTCCGCCGCCTCCTCCTGCGAGGTGTTCAGCGTTCCGTTCGAGGCCTCGGTCGCCAGCGTAACGGCACGGTCCAGCAGGCTCGTCACCTGCGAGAAAGCACCGTCGGCAACCTGCAGCAGACCTACGCCTTCCGTGGCGTTCGTCGTCGACTGTGTGAGCGCAGCCGTGTTTGTCGCCAGGCCATTTACCAACGAGAGACCCGCGGCGTCATCGGCGCCTGAGTTAATGCGTGAGCCGGAGGATAGCTGTTGCAATACGGTTTGTAGGCTCACATTTGTCTTGTTGAGATTGTTCTCAGCATAGATCGCCGACAGATTGTTCAAAACTCCGAGGGCCATGGGATTCAACTCCTTCTCGGATGCCTGCGGTCGCCATCTCCAGCGCTGTCTTAATCCTTCTCTCAAGGCCGCCGCCATTTTTGGATGGGGCTTGTTTGCATCCACTACCTTCATCGGTCTGGCCCGGGATAACTTTAGTGATTATTTTCAGGCTCGATTCAGCTCTCTTCTGCTCCGCTCCAATTCAGATTGTCGCAAGATGACTCAAATGGTGCCGCAATACGCTCCATTCGCTGTCCCATAGCGTGACAGCCATCCGTTCCAAATTCAGGCACGATCCCCGCATTTCTCCGCCCCTCACGGCCCAGAAACAGCAGGCCCTCCGGCAAACCGGAGGGCCTGAATTACAAATCGAGAATTCGTCTACCTTGCTAAATCGCGTGCCGGCTTGTATCCCGAAAGTCCGTAATACACCACAAACAGATAGCCCACAATGGGTATCAGAAAGGCGGCTTGGTAATTAAATTTGTCGGCAACTAAACCAAACAGCGGCGGAAGCACCGCCCCGCCCACATTGCCAATGGTGATCACGCCCGATCCCTTGCTGGTCAACGGTCCCAGTTCTGCGATTCCCAAAGCGAAGATCGTCGGATACATAATCGAGTTGGCCACTCCGCACAGAATTAAGCACCAGATCGCAACCTGCCCGGTCGTGAACATGGCCGCAACCAACAGCGCAACCCCGAGAACACCCAGCCCGGCCAACAATTTCTCTGCTTTGATCACCTTCATCACAACTGTGCCGGCGAATCGCCCAATCATCATCGAAAGCGGGTAGAAAGATGCCAGCAGTGCGACCGTATCTCTGCTGCTGACTCCCTGGCTAACGAAAAACTTGATTGCATTCGCCGCCAGGGCAATCTCCAGACCCACATAAAAAAAGATTCCCACCATAGCCAGAACGGTGTGCTTGAAACTCCAGATGCTCCGTCCCGCCTGCGCAATATCCTTTTCGGCTTCGCTGGCATCTCGCGCCATTGTGATCGCGGGAAGATGCATGAACATGATGGCGAAAGCCAGCACCAGCAGCGTAATTGCGATTGCGATATAGGGTCCCTGCACCGTATGCGCCACTGCAAATTTGTCTTGCAGCTTTCCTGGATCAGTAAGGATGAACGCGCCTACGACGAGGGGAGCCAATGCTGTGCCCAGCGAATTGAACGCCTGGGCCAGGGTTAGCCGCGCGGGTGCACTGTGTTCGGGCCCGAGGATCGATACATATGGATTGGCCGAAGTCTGCAACATGCACACGCCAGACGCCAGTACAAAGCTGGCTGTCAGGAACAGCGGAAAATTCACTCGCGCAGCAGCCGGAACAAATAGCAGCGCGCCTACCACCATGATGAACAGCGAAATCACCATGGTCCTCTTGTAGCCCACCATTTCGATCACCTTGGAACTTGGGACCGAGAAAACGAGATACGCGAAGAACCACGATGTCGCAACCAGATTCGACCAGGCATGATTGAGGTTGAAAATGTCCTCAAGCTTCGGCGACAAATTGCTGTTGAGGTTCGTCAAGAATCCGAAGATACAGAATAGACAGGTGACGATAATAAACGGAACCAAGTAACTAGGCGCGCGCGGCGGCGCCGATTGTACCGATCGTGTTGACATAGATGATCTTTCCTCAGCTTCCCGCAAAGAGAAATTGCCAAAAAAGGTTCGCAACCACTCTACGCAGGGGCGGGACCGCAAGTCCAGCGGAAATTGAAAATGTTTACAGGCGCATTCATCCTGAAGCGCCCGATGCGCGCGAGGCTTCTGCGGTATCGCGATTTCGGTGCTCGGGCTCAGCTCCGGTGCTTAGGCCACTTCCAGGGCGTGGCATAGCCGCGGCTCGTAAAACCAATAAATGCCATCAGTGCCGACAAAGGTAGCCAGGCAACGGCCCACACTCTCATGTCGTTTGCAACGAGATGAGCGGCCAAGCGATAGAGAAAGAAAAAGAAGATGGCAGTGGCGACCCAGCCCTGCATTCTCGACACAAACACGAGATGACGGAAGCACCGCATGTTGCGGAACTCGCTGGACAAACTTTCCGGCTGGGACATGGCGAAATCATAGCACCGGCGCTGGCGGTGAGGCTGGGGCCAGCTTCAGAGCGCTACGACGAAAACGACCCCTCGATTTACACTGGAATTGCATGATTCCCACCCTCACCTGGACCCCCGAGGGCGTCCGCTTCATCGACCAGACCAGGCTCCCGCTCGAAGAGAGCTATGTGCTCGCCACAACCTACGAACAGGTGGCCGACGTCATCGTCACCATGGTGGTCCGCGGAGCCCCGGCCATCGGCGTTTCTGCGGCTTACGGCGTGGCCCTCGGCGCGAAAAACAGCCAAGCTTCCACGGTGGCCGAATTCGCGCCGGAGTTCGAGCGCATCTGCGCCCGCCTGGCCGCAACCCGTCCCACAGCCGTCAACCTCTTTTGGGCCATCGACCGCATGAAGTCGCTCTTCGCGAAGTTGGCAGGCGCCGGCGCCTCTCTCGCCCAAATCCAGGAAAAACTGCTGGCTGAAGCGCACGCCATGTACGACGAAGACATTGCCGCATGCAAAACCATGGGCGCGCACGGAGCCGCGCTGCTGCCCGATGAATGCGGCGTTCTAACTCACTGCAACGCCGGCGCACTCGCCACCTGCGGCTACGGAACAGCACTCGGCGTGATCCGCGCCGCCGTCGAGCACGGCAAAAAGATCCACGTCTACGCAGACGAAACGCGGCCGTTCCTCCAGGGCGCGCGCCTCACCGCATGGGAGTTGATGGCCGATCACATTCTCACCACCGTCATCTGCGACAACATGGCCGCCAGCCTCATGCGCCAGGGGAAGATCCAGGCTGTAGTCGTCGGCGCCGATCGCATTGCCGCCAATGGTGACGCAGCGAACAAGATCGGTACTTACAACGTCGCCATCCTCGCTCGCGAGCACAGCATCCCGTTCTACGTTGCTGCGCCGTGGTCCACCATCGACCTTGCCACCGCTACCGGCGACGCCATCCCCATTGAAGAGCGCCCAGCGAAGGAAGTCACGCACCACGCAGGCAAGCAGCTCACTCCCAACGGCGTGGGCATTTGCAACCCTGCCTTCGACGTCACCCCGGCCAAATACATCACGGCCATCATCACCGAGCGCGGCGTCATGCGCGCGCCCTATTTCGAATCCCTCAAAGAGATGGAGCTGGTGAGCTAGGCCGCGGGCCCGGGCTGAGCTCGGCCAATATTCTCGGTCCAAGAGAAATCGATTCAATTCCCATTCGTCGCGAGCGATCTCGCTCACCCCAGCCGCTCACGTTTTCGCGTACGCGCCGCGTCTGAAACCTGCGTCTAATGCAGGTGAGCCCACCGCGCCGAGTTCCCACGGTTGGGCCGACCGCAGAAATGTCATGGCGCTTTTTTCAGCCCACGCATCGAGCTTCTGCGAACAAATCCTTCCCGGCATCAAATTGCGAGGAGCGGCCCATGGATATCCCCGTTCAGTTCACCTTGTTTCGTCGAACTGTCCTGCTTGCCGACCTGTTTCTTTTCGGAATGACCCTCTGCACCGCAGCCAAAGCGCAGAGTTCATCGCACGACGCCGTGCACCCCGAGGACTCCGGTATTCACAAAATCAAGCACGTGATCATCATCATGCAGGAGAATCGATCCTTCGATTCGTACTTTGGCACTTATCCCGGCGCCGAAGGCATTCCCATGAAGGCCGGCAAGCCTGCGGTCTGCGCGCCCAACCCGCAAACAGGGGCCTGTGATCCTCCTTATCACGATGTGCGTGATGTGAATGGCGGCTGACCGCATGGCGTGGGCGCCGCGCGCGCCGATGTGGACGCCGGAAAGATGGACGGCTTTGTCGCGCAGGCGGAAAAAGGCCGAAGAGGCTGCCTCAACCTGAACAATCCTGCCTGCACCAATTCGACCAATCCCGATGTGATGGGATACCACGATCAGCACGAGATTCCCAACTACTGGGCCTACGCCTCGCACTTCGTTCTGCAGGATCGCATGTTTGAACCCAACGCTTCATGGAGCCTGCCGGCCCATCTCTTCGAAGTGTCGGAATGGTCGGCGAGATGCACCCGCCACGGCGACCCATCGAGCTGCATAAACGAGCTCCAGAACCCCGGCTTGCCGCCGGACTTCGGCAGAAATCGAACCGGAGAGAATCCGATCTACGCCTGGACGGACCTGACCTGGCTGCTCCATCGGGACGGCGTGAGCTGGGGGTATTACGTCGTCTCCGGCAGCGAGCCCGATTGCCGCGACGACGACGCCGAAGATTGTCCGCCTATCAAGCAAAACTCGAAGACCCCCGGCATCTGGAACCCGCTACCCTACTTCGACACTGTGAAAGACAATGGCCAGCTTGCCGATGTGCAGCCCATCGCCAGCTTTCTCAAGCAGGCCCGGGAGGGTACGCTTCCCGCAGTTTCATGGATCGCGCCGTCCGGAGCCGTCAGCGAGCATCCGCCTGCAAAGGTCAGCGCGGGCCAGTCCTACGTCACCGCGCTCATCAACGCCGTCATGATGGGGCCTGACTGGAACGACTGCGCCATCTTCCTCACATGGGACGACTGGGGCGGCTTTTACGATCACGTACTTCCCGTCAATGTCGATGAGAATGGCTACGGCCTGCGCGTTCCTGCCATCGTGATCTCGCCCTACGCCCGGCAGGGATTCATCGATCACCAGACGCTCAGCTTCGACGCGTACGTCAAATTCATCGAGGATGATTTTCTTCGCAGCCAGCGCCTTGATCCAAAGATCGATGGCCGTCCCGATCCGCGCCCCGATGTGCGTGAAGCTCAGTCGCAGCTCGGCGATCTGGTCCGCGACTTCGATTTCAATCAGCGGCCTCGTCCGCCGCTCATTCTTCCCGTGCGCCCATCGACCGACCTGACGCCCGCGCCATACTAGAGCTGGTTGCATACATGGCTTTGTGAAAGGGCACGACTTCAGTCGTGCCGCAATACACCCAAAAATGAATGCGGGCTTCAGCCCCTGAGGGAAGTTTTACAGCCGGCTCCGCGAAACTCTAGCCCTTCGTCAGCCGCGCTGCTGCGGCCTCATCGGTGGAACTGCAGATAAAACCCCGTCACAGCAACCGCTCCGCCCGCAGGCATCAAGACCAGCCCCGCGTCCCTGGCTTCCTGGCAGCCGCCGCTGTGTTCGTTTGCACAGATATCGAGTCGGCTGGCCGTGAAAGCGACTACGCCGAGGACGAGCGACGTAGTTCCAACCGCAGCCAATGCGATGCCCAGTCCGCGATGCGGCGGCTTGGTCTTGGCTGTTGCAGCCTTGGTCGATGTTGTGGCCGCCGGCTGGTCCTGCGATGAGCTCTGCGTCGCGCTCTGCGACGAACTCTCACCGCCGTTCTGCGCGGCCTCCATCGAGAGAATCGAGAGAGCCGGCGGTTTGACCAGCTCGGCTTCCTCCGCCTGAGGTGCTGGAGCTGAAACCTCCGCGCGCTGCTCGGCTGAGGGTGCGGCGATGATCTGCTCGGATGCTGTCACGGCCTGCGCCTGATCCGCGATCTTACCGGCGATTCGCGTCTGGCTTGTGGCTTGACCGGCGAAAAGAAGAGCGGCCGCGCCAAACGACGCCGTCAGGAACGATGCGCTGCGCTTCATTTCCTTGCAGCACAACCGCCTCGTGATAGAGAGCTGTTGCGACTCCATTGGGAGACCTCCTGCCTGATTCGGGAAATAGCGGAAACCTCCCACGATACTACTCCTGCGGCAAACAACACCGCTGGCAACGGACCAGCCCGCGCCGCCTTCGCTCGCGTTCTAGCTCTTCGCCAGCCGTGCAGCCAGCAGCGCAAAGACCGGAAACGTCAGATACACCAGCCCAATCTCCGAGTAATATCCCAGCGCCGTGAGCTTCATCGGTCCAAAGGCAAACATCGGGTAATCCAGAATCAGATTGATCGCCAGCCATAGCGTTCCCACCATCGCACTCTCGCGAACCGAAACCGCCCGTCGCCGGAAATAAAAGGCCAGCAACAACCCTGAAGTCGCCAGCACAACCAGGTACATCAGTGTGCTGAAGAGCGGGCCATTCATCTTCTTGATTGGAAACAGGAGAAATCCAAATACAAATGGAACGAACCAACTGAGAAGTCCGATCCAAACGGCGCGTGCCGCAATTCTTGTCTTGGCAGCCATAATTCCTCCACGCGCAGACTTTACCCATCTTCCCCTCGCTCCGCTGTGATGCCCGCCGCAAAGGACTCCTGCCACGTCCGCCATGCACACCTCCTTCCCGAGTCCCTCAGTCTCGCCTTCTTATTCCCTCGTCTCCTTGTTCCCTCGTTCCCTGCCGTAGCGTGATACATTCAGATTCCACGGGGGTCAGTATGGCATCGGACGCCCAACTTGCGGCCGACGGCGAGACCATCGAATTACAGCAGCAGGTCGCGCGCCTGCAGGCGCTCCTTGAGGCTTCGCGCCAGGTCCACGGAACCATCCGCGAAGAGGAGGTACTGGAATCGGTGCTGCGCATCGTGGTGCGCGAGCTCGAAATGGCCGGCGCAGCCTTCCCTGGATCCGGGTTGGCATATGGCGACATGCCTGCCGATGCCGCCGGCGAACAGCTGCTCATCTATCCCCTGGCTGACCGCGGCGGCAACAAGATGACCGAACTCGTGGTCGCCTCGCCCGGCGCCCGCGAACTATCCCTCTCTGAAGCCGACTTCCTTGAGGGCCTCGCCTTGCAAGCCGCAGTCGCGCTCGAGAATGCGCGCAACCACAAACGCAACGTTGAGTTCGCCCGCCTGCAGCAGGATCTGGATGCCGCCCGGCAGATTCAGCGCTCGCTTTTGCCGCAAACGCTGCCCACGATTTCCGGCTACTCGGTCGCCTTCCGTTCCGATACTTGCTACGAGGTCGGCGGCGACTATCTCGACATTGTCGAGCAGCCCGATGGCAGCCTGCTCATGGCTGTCGCTGACGTGGCCGGCAAGGGATTGGCCTCGGCTATCATGTCCACCGGCTTTCGCGCCGCCTTTCGCGGCATCGCCGCCACCGGCATGCCGCTCGATGAGCTTGCGACGCGGATGAATCAGCACCACTGGGCCGAGGGCGAGGAGGCCCGCCGCCGCTACGTCACCGCGATCTTTCTCCGCCTGCATCCCGAAGCCAGCGAAATCGAAGTCGTCAATGCAGGCCACAATCCTGGTTTTCTCGTCGATGCAAGCGGGACTTCGTACCAGTTTGACGCCGCGGGCACTCCGCTGGGCCTCGTGCCGGGCATGCGCTATGCCTGCGAACGACGCCATTTCGCCCCCGGAGCCCGGTTGCTCTTTTACACCGATGGCCTTACCGAGGTCTTTCGCGGAGATGAGGAGTTTGGTCCGGAAAGGCTTTTGAATGAATTTTCTACGTGTCCTTCCCGCAAGGCCGATGGTATTCTCGATGCATTGTGGGGAGCCATCGACGCATTTGCTGAAGGCCGCCCGCAGGCAGACGATATGACCGCGCTGGCGCTATGCCGCGGAAAGACGTCGGAATGACCGAGTCGAAATCAACCACCGTCGAAGTCCGGCTGCCCACCAGGATGGGATACGAGAAGGTGGCCATGAGCACGGCGGCGTCAGTGGCAAAGTTGATGGGCTTCCCCGAAGACCGCGTTGAGGATTTGAAGACGGCAGTGGCCGAGGCCTGCATCAATGCGATCGAGCACGGCAATCGGCTGAACGAAAAACTCTCAGTCGGCGTGGTCCTGAGCGCTGGCGCCGACTCGCTTGAAGTGAAGGTCATCGACGATGGCACAGGGATCAGCAAGCAGCCGCCCAGACCCGACATCGACCGCAAGATGCATGGCGAGGAGGATGCGCGCGGGATGGGCATGTTCCTCATCCAGGCGCTGGTCGACGAAGCGGAATGGGTCGCGGGATCCGATGGCAAGAGCAGTTACGTGCGCCTCGTCATCAAACTCGACAAAAATTCCGACTAGCTGAGATTTCTAAACGTAAAGAACACGGAGGCAATCGACAAGTGCAATCTGAAACCAAGTCGCATGTTGACAGGGTCACATCACCGTCTGGATTTCCGGTCGCGGTCCTCCGTTTCGAAGGCGATATCGCCAGCACCTCAAAGGATGCCGTCCTCGGCACTTACCAAGGACTGCCGAAGGAATCCACGAAGCTCATCCTCCTCGATTTCACGCGGGTCGATTACATCAATTCGAGCGGCATCGCGCTCGTGATTCAACTCCTGATTGAAGCCTCGCACACAGGACAAACCGTTTGCGCCTTCGGCCTTTCGCCGCACTTCACCAAGGTTTTCACCATGGTCGGCATCACGAAGTACTCGCGCCTCTTCCCCAATGAAGCTGAAGCGCTCGCCGCGCTCTGAGCGTCGCACTGAATCAGCGCCAGATAGCAGCAAAAAATGATTCTGTCATCTTGAGCGGAGCGCCCTTGGGAAGAGCTGAAGAATCTGAATGTCCTGGCTTACTGCGGTCCCTTGTCGCCCCTTGAGAAAAGCGGGATATGGAAGGGCGTTTCCGTCGCCGTCGACTTCTTTTGCTTGCCGCCTGCGTCCTTCGTCAGGACGGTTCTTTGCGAGTTGATGCACAGCCAACCGCCGTGAGAGCGCTCAAAAACGTGAGTAAACACGCCCTTTTCGTCCACCTCGGCCGAATTGACTTTGTGGTGCAGAGTGTAGGTGCCGTTGGCCACAGCGATATCGCCCAGCATGCGCACCGTGATGACCTTTTGCGTGAAATAGAGCGACTTGTCTTCCCCGCTCAGCACCAGCGCCACCTGCTGATTGCGCGTGGTCACGTCGCCGTTGGCCGCAATGTCGACAAACAGCGGGGAAAGCACCAGTTCCAAACCATACTGGTCGTGCCGGTTAACGGCATCCGACCAGTTGTCTTCAATCTTCTGGAACTGCGCGACTTCCGGGCTCACCGTGCTGGTGACTCCGGCTGGAACCGTCGTCGCATCGCTGCCCGTGGCCGGATCGGAAGTGGGATTTTGAGCTGATGCCGCCCAACATAGAGAAAGAAGAGCAATAAAACAGGAAAAAACGCGAATCATATGTGGCTTGAACTCCAATTACCAAGCATTCTAGCTCTTTGGACTTGAGAAGCGGCCTGGAGGCGAGCGGAAAAGCCCACCCTTGAAGGGCTCCTCAATCAGCGCTTGTCAGAAATTCTAGAGTAAGCCCTGCAGCTTACCAGGATGATGGAGAGTGACCATCGACTCTTCGATCGAGATCCAGCCTTCCTTGCGGAACTGGCCGAGAGTGCGGGTCACCGTTTCCCGGGTCGTGCACGTCATTGACGCCATCTCCTCGTGCGTCAGTAGTAACGGGAAACGGTACTCGCCGGTTTCTGTATGCTCGCCGATTTGATGCGCCAGTTCGGTCAAAAGTCGCGCCAACCGGGCCGCCACAGTCTCTGCCAGTGCAATCCGGCACGCATCCTGCAGCGCGAACCGGTACTCCTGGCAAATGCACTGCACTGCTCGCAGTTGGGCTTCCTTGTGATTGCGTAAAAAGCTCAGGAACCGCTCGCGCTCCACGGGCCGCAACTGCGCCGGCGTTAACGACTCCGCGGTCACTTCATATACACCATGCGAAAGCACCGCATACAGGCCCAGCATCGATCCCGGTCCCGCTACGCGGACAATCATGTGCCGGTCTTCCGGCCGACCCGCCGTCAGCTTCAGATAGCCGCTGCATATCAGGTAGAGGCAACGGGCGTCTTCGCCTTGTGTGAAAAGTGATGCCTGCGATGGCAGTGAAATCGTGCTGGTGGCCAATTCCAGGTCTGCAAGGACTGCGCTGCCCAATGAGCAAAACCACCCCGGACGACGATTGGCGCAAGCCGCACAACCGAGCGGCGACGAGCGATTCGTATGCTTTGGCTTCGTCTGTTCTTCAACCGAAATCTGTATGTCCGCCATCGTCATATTCCGTTCTCTTTCGATGGGGCCCGTCGCCTCCACCGTTCCGGAATCTCCGGTTCTGCCTTGACAGGCGACAGGTGAGGCCAGGATGCCCAAAGGCCCCGCAAACGCATCATTCAGTTCGCCGGAACTGGCATCCATAAGCAGTTTGCTTGACCAATACCGGCTTTGGATGTGATGGGCCTCACGTTCCTGAAGCCAGTTAAGCCTCTGTGATGCCCTGGGCTAGGCTTGCGCGCATGACCCCCGCAAGTCACTCAAACTGGGGGCGTTCATGTCTGGTGGAGATGTCTCACACCGTGTGATGGGCATCACCGCTCGAGATCACGACAAAACCGTAATCTTTCGAGCATGTGGTGATGTTCCACACGTGCAAGCGCCCGTACTCGATTCCGAGAGCTTTCGTTCCGTGCTGGCGCTCACAAGCAGCGAGAAGTCACCACATTGACCTGCACCATGGTGCGGACGTTGGTTTTTAAGCTGTGCCAGGAAGTTTTTTCTGAAGGCGGTATTTTTCCATGCATACACATAAGCTGGTAACGCAATCGCCGTTCGGTGCGGCCCAGGGAATGAAGACGGGGCTGCGAGTGTTTTTGATGTTTTTGATGGGCGCGGGCCTCATGTGCGCAACGGCGCTGGCCGCTCCGCCAGCCGGAGCGAAAGCCTCTGACGCATCGGCCAAGGCCGCGCAAGCCACGTTCGTCGGCGCAGACACTTGTGCGACCTGCCACGAAGAGGTCTCCAAAGGATTCGCCTCCAACCCGCACACCAAAATGAGCATGATGCACGGCAACGCTAATGGCGTTACCTGCGAAAACTGCCACGGGGCCGGCAGCGATCACGTGGCCGGCGGCGGCGACGTCACCAAGATCTTCGATCCCGCCAAGGCCTCGGCGAAGGACGTGGACGCCAGGTGCCTCACCTGCCACGCAGGTACGCATCCTGACTTCCAGCGCTCTCCGCACGCCAAGGCGAATGTGAGCTGCATCAGCTGCCACAGCATTCACCAGAGCAAAGAGGACGCGCTACTCAAGGCGCCGCAGCCCACCCTCTGCTTCCAGTGCCACAACGACACGAAACCGCAGTTCGATATGGCGTTTCATCACCCCGTCAATGAAGGCGTGGTCAAGTGCAGCGACTGCCACGATGTGCATGGCACGTTCCAGGCCAACAACCTGAAAATGACGGTCGATCAAAACATGATCTGCACCAAATGCCACACAGACGTGCGCGGGCCTTTTGTCTACGAGCACGCCCCGGTCAGGGCCGAAACCTGCCTGGCATGCCATTCGCCGCACGGCTCGCAGAACGCACGCATGCTTAACATGCCGAACATCAATGTGCTCTGCAACCAGTGCCACAGCGCGGTAGGTGCGGGCGCGATTCACGGCCAGGGTGAGGGATCGTCGGACAGCGTGCCCTGCACGAGCTGCCACACCTACATCCATGGTTCGAATCTAAGTGTGGCGTTTCTCAGATAGGAGTGATGGAGTCGTGCCGCAACTGTCTCATCAGCGCCGCACGGCTCCCACAACAGGTTTGCACGGGGTTTCAAAGATTCGATGTCGGCAACGAGTTTTATTCAAGTGAGGCTTCATATGAAGAACGTAGGCTGGTTTTCTCGGCTTCTTAATCAACAGCCATCTTTTGCAATGTTCCTGGGGATGCTGGTGGCCATGTTCCTTGCCGCGGCGTGCATCGCTGTAGCCCAGAATCCCGCCGCCCCGGCGGCGCCCGAAGCGCAGATGAGCGTGCCCACCGGATACTCGATTCATGAATCCATCGATCTCGGCGGCCGCATGGTAGGCACCTCTGGCAGCGGTGCCATGTACGACACGATGGTCAATCTGCACACCGGTCCCCGCGTGCTCGGCGAAACTTTTCAGCTGCATGCCCTGCCCGGCACGAAGAAAACTCCACTCGACGATATGCAGGTTTTTGCCAGCGGCTTCGGCGGCGATCCCTTCAGCTTTGCCAAGATGGACTTCTCGAAGGGCAAGTACTACGAGTTTTCGGGAATCTTTCGCCGCGACCGCCAGTACTTCGACTACGATCTGCTGAGCAATCCGGGAATCCCCGGCGGGTATTCGATTCCGATCGGGCCCTCCACGGCGCCCACCGGCTCCTACGCGTGGCCGCAGGCGACGCAATCGCCGTTCATGTATAACACCGTGCGCCGCATGACGGACACCAACCTGACTGTGCTTCCGGTGTCGACGTTCACGTTCCGCTTCGCGTATGTGAAGAACATCTTCCAGGGCCCAAGCCTGTCGCCAAGCGGCAACTCGGTCGCCGGACAGGAAATTCTGCTCCAGGAATTCCAGCGCAACAGCGCCGACGATTTCACAGGCGCGGTCGATTGGAAGCCTGTTCAAGGAACGAAGCTGACCTTTGAAGAGCAGGTCGACCACTACAAGGGCGACTCCTACTTCACCATGGCTCCTCAGTTCCTCAACGTGCAGGAGGCGAACGGAACCAAGGTCTCCCTTCTGGACAGCTTCCAGCAATTCGTGCCGTATGGCTACAGCACCAGTACCGGTGCCTTCAGCGCGGCCAGCAACTGCAACGCCACCAGCATGGGCAATTCGTCCACAATTCTTTATGCCAATCCCAACGGGGGCTTGCCGATCGTCGATCCTGCGTGCAACGTCATCAGCAGCTATTCCCGCTCGCAGCCGACCCGCGAGATCTTCCCGACCGAGATTCTGCGGTTCCAGAGCTCGAGCATCAGGAATCTCTCCATGAACGGCAACATCCGCTATACCGACGCGAACATGAACCTGGCCAACTACTATGAGCAGTTCCAGGGTCTGCAGGGAGCAAACCGCTCCATCGCGTATGGAGGGTACGCGAACGCCAAGCGTGAGGTGATGGCCTTCGATTACGGCGTCGTCTGGCAGGCGACCAAAACCGTCAGTCTCGAAGAACAGGTGAACTACAACAACGCTCATCAGCCCGGAGTCGCCGGGTTGACCAGTGGGACCACCGTGACAGTGCCCACCACAGCGGGCCAGGAGACCATCAATAACACGAATCTGACCACTTGCACGACGATCAATTCGACTACAACCTCGCCGGCGGGCTGCAAACCAACCACGTCAGGGGTTACAGGCGGTCCCGCGATTGGTGGCACGCAGGCCGGCTACTTCGGCCAGATGTTCACGACCAACAATTTCACGATCAGCTGGGATGCGACGCCTCGCTCCACCTTCTCGCTCACTTACCGCTATCAGGATCACCTGATCTCAGAGGGCCAGGGAACCGCGCCTCACAACATACCTGTGCCCCTCAACAACACGACCTCAGGCGAAGTGACCATTCACGAAAACGGTGGAGTCTTCACCGCCGCTCTGCATCCCTCCAGCAACTGGGACCTCAACGGCAGCGCCGAACTCATGTATAACGACAACGCCTTTACGCCGATGGGATTCCGGCAACTCCAGCACTTCAGGGTGCATACCATCTACCGGGCAAAGTCCTGGGCCACGGTCTCAGGTGCATTTAACGACCTCGAGCGCCACAACAACACCAGCAACAATCAGAACTTCCCGGGCAACACCACTGCCTACTTCGGCCCGCTCAATCATGTGGATCATTCGCGGGTAGTGAGCCTTGGCACTGAGCTCTTCCCAAACGAGCGCTATGGGCTCGACCTCAACTACTCCTATAGCGACGTGTACATGGCAGACAACACTTGCTTCCAGGGTGCAGCCGGCGTCATGCCGGGCGGCACCGTCGCGCCCGGCGCTGCGGTTCAGGGCGGCACGCTTTGCGGAGCCGTGTCAGCCGGCCATGGTGCGAATAACGTCCTCTTCGGGCCAGTCAGGGACTTCATGGACGCTCCAACCCAGTATGCGTCGGCTGCTTTCATGTACTCGCCCGTCAAGCAGGTCCATTCCAACTTCGGTTACCGCATCACCTCGGTGAACGGCAGCCGGCTCTTTACCGATGCCAGTGACGTCAATGGTTCGCTGGTGAACACCTATCAGTCTCCCTACTTGAACTTCTCCTGGGAGTCGCGTCCGGGACTGATCTGGAAGGCCGATTACAACTTCTTCGATTATGGCGAAGGTGGCCGTTCCGGCGCGCAGTATTGCAACGCCAACCCCGCCCTTGCGGTAGGCAGCACCTCCGCGCCAGTTGTACCTTGCAGTTCTGTCGCGAATACCGCGATGTCACCGGGCACACCGGTTTACGGATTCACCGCGCCGCGGGAATTCCACGCGAACAACCTGACGCTTGGAGTCCACTACCAGTTCTAACCAACGCTGCCGCCCTGGCGCGCCATACCGGGCGAACCAGCATGAAGGCATTTGTTTGACCACCGCTTCCGTCATCGAAGCGGTGGAGCTTCTGAAGGACGAGAAAAGTCTTTCGGGTTCAACCGCGGTAAGTAACCTCCTGGAAAAAGCCGCACGCGTCGGGAAGGGCCGCGCGCAGACTGGCCGGGAAAGTAATTCAGGAGTAGCGCGATGAGCAAGTCGATCCGTTTTCATGGTGCGTTAGCCGCTGTCATTCTTCTGGCTGGCGCTGTGGGCTTTGCCCAGTCTTCTGGGGAGGCGACATACAAGGCCAAGTGCCAGAGCTGTCATGGAGCCGAGGGCACGCCCAATCCTGGAATCGCCAAGGCGATGGGCGTCAAGCCCGTCAGCGATCCTTCGATTAAGTCGATGTCTGAGGCACAGATGATTGCGGTTACTGAGACCGGTAAGGGCAGGATGCCGGCATACAAGGGCAAGCTCACCGACGCCCAGATCAAGGACTCGGTGGACTACTTCCGGAGCCTTGGCAAGTAAGAGCAAGTGTTCGTGAAGCAAGACGAAGTGTAAACGCAATTCAGGCCGGCGCGGTCGTCGGTTCCAAAACCCCGATCGCGCCCGTCTGCGTCCGGGGCTTCCTGCTAAGATTTCCGGTGCGGAAGAAACGGCCGAAAGCGTGGGCCGGAAGCTGGAATCATCAACTTTAACCAAACGGCAAGCGCATGGTTGTGCGTACGGCCGGCAAAAACCCCAAGGAGATTCGCCATGAGTAAGAATTTTCGCTCAACAATCGTGATGGCCGCTGCGATGCTGCTTGCCGGCTCCATCTGCTTCGCGCAGGACGGCGCAGCGACCTACAAAGCCAAGTGCGCCATGTGCCACGGCCCCACCGGCACCCCCAGCGCAGGAATGGCCAAGGCCATGGGCATCAAGCCCGTCTCCGATCCATCGATGAAGGCACTCACCGTGGCGCAGATCGAGGCAGCAGTGAAGAACGGCAAGGGCAAGATGAAGCCCGTGGCTGGCCTGACTGACGCGCAGGTGAGCGCAGTCGCGGCGTACTTCAAAACCCTCAAGTAAGCATTAAAATCTGCGCAGTACTTTGCAGGCAGGCCCGTCGCCGTGCAGGCGGGCCTCCCGTGCATGGAGGCTGAGGAAACGTGTCGGTAATTCAAAAATTCAGTCAAGGCTGGCTTCGTCCGGCGCTGTTTTTCGGCAACAACCCCATCAGCCTCGCTGGCGGCGCCATCACCACCGCCTCCGGCGTCACCATGATCAGCTACTGGCTCGCCGAGCTCTCCGGCCACCTCAGCGACAATCCCTACCTCGGCATCATCTTCTTTCTTATCCTGCCGGTGCTCTTCCTGCTGGGCCTCGCGCTCATCCCCATCGGCGTGCTGATCCGTCGCAGAAAACTGCAAAAGGCTGGTCAGATCCCCGCCGAGTTTCCCAAAGTTGACCTCAACGATCCCATTTTTCGTCACGGCCTCGATATCGTCCTCGTCGCCACCATCGTGAATTTTCTTGTCGTGGCCACGGCAAGCTACCACGGCGCGGAGTACATGGATTCACCGCAGTTTTGCGGCCGATCCTGTCACGTTATGGCGCCCGAGTACACCGCTTACCAGATCGGTGACCACTCCCACGTCCCTTGCGTCGAGTGCCACATCGGCACCGGCGCACAGGCTTACTTCAGCGCCAAGGTCAACGGCACCAAGCAGCTCATTGAAGTCTCGATGCACCCATTTGCGCCGCTCGCGCCCAAAATCGTTCCCAACTACCCCACGCCGATTCCTTCACCCGTCACCAGCCTGCGCCCGGCCCGCTATACCTGCGAAGCCTGCCACACACCCCGCCGTTTCGATGGTGACAAGTTTTTCGTGAAATCCGAATTTGCTGACGACGAAAAGAACACTGAATCCCAGACCGTACTCATTCTGCATCTCGGCGGCGTCGATTCGTTCTCGAACTACGTCGGCATTCATGGCGTCCATCTCGGCCACATCGAATACGTCGCCACCGACACTTCGCGAACCACGATCCCCTGGGTCGAACGCCAGAACGCCGACGGCTCATTTACGGTCTATAGCTCTCTGCCCGCCGGTAGTGGCGTTCCCGAAGGCCAGCGCCGCGTCATGGACTGCATCGACTGCCACAACCGCGCCGCGCACACCTTCGTCACCCCGGAAGACGGCATCAACCAGGCCATGGCCAGCGGCCTTATTAGCCCCGATCTGCCCTGGATCCACAAAGAAAGTCTCCAACTGCTCAAGGCGACGTACTCCAGCCAGGAGCAGGCGAGGGCCGAGATCCCCCAGGAGCTCACGAATTTCTATCGTCAAAGCAATCCCGATGTGCTGGCCTCAAAAGCCTCACAGGTACAGGCCGCGGGCAAGGAACTGGTCACGCTTTACACCCAGAATGTCTTTCCATTCATGAAGGTCACCTGGGGCACGCATCCCAACAACATCGGCCACATGAGCTATCCCGGTTGCTTCCGCTGTCACGACGGCAACCACACCGCCAAAGACGGCAGCTCGATTCCTCAGGACTGCTCCGTCTGTCACAACCTGCTCGCCGTCGAAGAAGCCAAGCCGAAAGTGCTCTCCGACCTCGGCATTCAACCCCAGTCCGTCGGCGCAGCCTTCTAAACCGTCTCTTACGCACCTGCCGTGCCAGAGCGCTCCGGCCCCAGCGTGTTACGCTTGCATTTCGCGCGATTTCAACTTTGCGGAAGCACCGCGGGAGCACGCCGACTCATGCATTCCAACCATCCGCTTCATTTCAATCTCATAGCCGCGGCACACGCTTCGATGATCGAGCACGGATTTCAGCCCGACTTCCCCGCTGGCACTGATACCGAACTGGCCGCCATCCAGGCCCAGCCCGCTGCTCCTGCCGCCGACGGCATCACCGATCTTCGCAGCCTGCTTTGGTCCTCCATCGACAACGACACTTCAAAGGACCTCGACCAGATCGAATGGGCCGAGCAACTCGCAGACGGCCGCATTCGCGTGCTGGTGGGTGTGGCCGACGTAGATGCCCGCGTCAAACAGGGCACCGTCATCGACAAGCACGCTGCGTTCGAAACCACATCGGTCTACACTGGCGTCACCATCTTTCCCATGTTGCCCACCCAGCTCTCCGAGGGCATGTCGTCGCTCAACGAAAATCAGGACCGCGCCGCCATCGTCGTCGAGTTCGCCGTCGATGCCGACGGCAATGCCTCCGATGGCAAAGCCTATCGCGCAATCGTCCGCAACCGCGCGCAGCTTGCATACCCCAGCGTCGGCGCATGGCTTGAAGGCCACGCCGATCCGCCCGCGAAAGTCGCCGCCAGCACCGATCTCGCCGCCCAGCTAAAGCTGCAGGATGCAGCAGCGCAGCGCATGGAAGGCAGTCGCTTTCAGCACGGCGCCCTCGATCTTGAAACCATTGAAACGCGTCCGGTCCTGATCACCGATCAGGTCGTCGGCATAGCCCCAATCCAGAAGAATCGCGCCACCTCGCTCATCGAGGAGTTCATGATCGCGGCCAACGGCGTCGTCGCGCGCACCTTCGAGCAAGCGGGCTTGGCTTCCATCCGCCGCATCGTCCGCACGCCCAAGCGCTGGGACCGCATCGTCGAATTAGCCAAGGCAAAGGGCTATACCCTCCCCGCCGAGCCCGACTCGAAAGCGCTCAACGATCTCTTGCTCGTGTTAAAGCAAAAGGAACCCGATCGCTTTCCCGATATCTCGCTGACCGTCATCAAGCTCTTGGGCCCCGGCGAATACATCCTCGTCAAGCCCAATCAACCTTCACCCGGCCACTTCGGCCTCGCCGTTCAGGACTACACCCACTCCACCGCGCCCAACCGCCGATTCCCCGACGTGGTCACACAGCGCCTGCTCAAAGCACAGCTCACCCGCTCCGCTTCGCCCTACTCTGAAGACACCCTCAATGCCATCGCGCAGCGCTGCACTGAGATGGAAGACGCCGCGCGCAAGGTTGAGCGCGAGATGGAAAAACGGATCGCGGCAGTGGCCCTCCACCCGCACATCGGCCAGACCTATCCCGCCATTGTTACTGGCGTCAACAACTACGGAACCTTCGTGCGCATCCTCGATCCGCACGTCGAGGGCAAGCTGGTCAGCGGCAGCAAAGGCCTCGATGTCGGCGATCGCGTCACCGTCAAGCTCGTCTCCACCGATCCTGAGCGGGGATTCATCGACTTCGCCGCATAAGTCATTCAATATAAATGTATTAGAGTTGCAGCGACCAGACCTGACCGCGGAACCTGCACGTCCCAATATCTGCACTCAGGCAAAACAATTTCATGTGTCTGGTGCAGACCCCATTGCGTCTAACAGAGAAATTGTTGATGCGTCATTGAGCGTATCCCGCTAAGTCGTTTTGCAACCAGGCCTACGGCTTGCGGATTGATCCGAGTGGCTTCCCCCCAATTCGGCTTGCCTTCCGGCAAGTCGTGCAAGTTGATGCCGGCTCAATAGCAGGTGAATCGATGCGTTTCAATTCCTGGCTGATCGCTGGATCAGTTATTTTCTGGACGGTCAGCACCGCCGCGCCCAAACCGCTCTCCGCGCAGGAGACCACAACCAACGAATTGGCTTCAACGGCACTTCCTGACGCTCCCGTACCACAAAATGCTCCGGACCAATCCTCATCCTCCAGCCAGGCGCAGCCGGCCGGGGCAGCCACAGCGCAAGACGATAACGCCAGCGAGCAGATGAAACACAAGCCCCCGCCCCAACCTAAGCGCATTCTTGGCGTCATGCCGAACTACCGTGCCGTCAGCGCGGGCGAAATCCCTCCGCCACCCACGTCGCGCGAAGCCTTCATGGTCGCCACAAGGAACAGCTTTGACTACTCTGCCTTCGTCTTCGTCGGTATCACCTCGTTGCTGGCCGAAGGCACAAATGCTCACTCCCAGTTAGGCAAAGGCGTGCCTGGCTACTGGGCCTACTACTGGCGCGGCTATCTCGACAAAACCGACGGCAACTACTGGGTCGACTGGGTCTTTCCCACCGCCTTGCATCAGGACGAGCGTTACTACGCCAAGGGCGAGGGCGGAGTCATCAATCGATCCGTCTACGCAGCCACCCGCATCCTCATCACGCCCAACGATCACGGCAAAAACACCTTCAATGTCTCAGAGCTTCTCGGCCGCGGCGTATCGCAGGCGATCTCTCTTTCCTACTATCCCAGCAAAACGCAAACCGCCACCGGCTTCACTGAGAAATATGCATACGCCCTCGGCTGCGATGCGATCACCAACGTATTCCGCGAGGTCTGGCCCGATATCAACGAGCACTTGCACCATCATCATGAATGATTCGCGCGAGAGGACTCCTGCCTTCCACTGAGGGAAGAACGAACCACGTTCGGGCCCGAATCCAAGACAGCACAACACCTCCGGCCCCGCAGCCAACGCTGCGTCCCCTCCGAAATGACACTGGCCTCGCCGGAGCGCCGGAAGCAAAGTAGCGCCGGCTTCCCGACCGGCCGCCGTGTGGGTCTCCCGACCCGTACATCGTCGGCGCCAGGATTCCCGCCGGTTGCCCCATCCTGACCGCGCATTTTGCGAAAGGGTGGGAATGTCATCGCTGGAGACCCCAACTCCGCCAACTCCGCTAACTCCGCCAACGCCGCTCCCCCGCTCCCTTCGTCCCTGCCTTGCGGTATCATTCCTCCATCTCAAGAAACGCATTCGAATTCTGAACTTAACCGCGGGCTCCCGCGCCGGAGCAAGAAAGGCCTTGTATGGATTCCTCGCCTGTTCTCGTTTTCCTCCTCATCGTTGCCGCCATCGTGGGCATTTTTCTTCTGGTCACGATTCTCAAAACCATGTACACCGTGCGCACTTACTCCGCCGGCGTCGTCGAGCGCTTCGGCAAGTTCAATCGCGTGGCGAAGCCCGGCCTCCAGTTCCTTTTGCCCTATTGCGAAACCGTCCGCCTCATTGACCTGCAGGTCCGCCAGGCCGTGGTCAACGTTGAAACCAAAACCAAGGACAACGTCTTCGTCACCATCCCTGTCTCGGTGCAGTACCAGGTAGTCGAATCCAAGGTTTTCGATGCCTACTACAAGCTGAGCAACCCGCAGGCCCAGATCGAGAGCTACGTCTTCAACTCCATCCTCGGCCACGTGCCCACGCTCACTCTCGACGAGGCCTTCGAGCAGATGCAGCAAATCTCTGGCGCCGTCAAGCGCGATCTCGACGAAGTCATGGACACCTTTGGCTACAACATCCTGCGCGCGCTGGTCACCGACATCGTACCCGACGCCAAGGTCAAGGCCGCCATGAACGATATCAATGCAGCGCAGCGCGAACAGATCGCCGCCCAGGCCCGCGGCGAAGCCGATAAGATTCTCAAGGTCAAGCAAGCCGAGGCCGAAGCCGAATCGAAAGCCCTGCAGGGCGACGGCGTCGCCCGCCAGCGCCAGGCCATCATCAAGGGCCTCCAGTCCTCGGTCGAACAATTCAAATCCGCCGTCGAAGGCTCAACCGCGCGTGACGTCATGGCCATGGTGCTTCTCACGCAATACTTCGACACCATGCGCGAAGTTGGCGTGATGGGCAAGACGAGCACCATTCTTCTGCCCAGCTCGCCCGGCACTGTCAACGACCTCATGACACAAATCATGGCCGGCTTCCAGGCCACGAAAACGCAGTAGCAGGGACCAAGGGACCGAGGGACCACGGAATCGTCTGAAGACTAAACTTGATTTGTCATCCTGAGCGGAGCGCGCTTGGGGCCCCACAATTGCGCAGCGATTGTGGGGTAAGCGGAGTCGAAGGATCTGCTTTTGTTCTTCGCCGAGAACCTCACCGTCAAGCGTGCCCCAGATCTTGATTCTGAAACCTGTGAAGAAACAGCGTCGGATGCCTCAGGTCCCGATTTTCGGGCCTGGGATAGTGCTACCGATTGTCTCACCTGCTCTTCGCCGCCTTGCCGGCTCGCCGACCCGCCGACTTGCCGCTTTTCTTGTTCTTGTCCATGCGCAGCTTCCACGCCGAATGCAGCGCGCCGCGCAGTGAGTCTTCATCGGCCTCTGCGAGCCGGATGTATGTCATGCCCATCTTTCCCCAACCGCCATGAATCGGCAAAAACAAATCCGGTCGCTCCGCAAGGAACTCCGCCTGCACCTCCGGCGTGAGCATCAAATTGCCATAGCCCTGCTTCACTGACGCCAATGTCGCAAAGATCCGCCCACCGACGCGAAAATCCACCGCGCCCATATGCGAGCCCTCTTCAACGCCATCCAGGCTCAGCGCAATCCGCTGAAAATCCTTCGCCGTCATTGTGAATAACTCACAGTGGGCACTTAGAAGTAAGAAGCTAGCAGCTAGAAGCTAGCAGCAAGCGGCTGCTCTTCGAATTCTTCATTCAGCCACTTCGAGAACGCCGCAAACTCCTCGTCGCGCCCCAGAAAGTCGCGCACCATCTCGCGTCCCGGCTTCGACCCACCCTGTTCCAGCACCAGCTTGCGATATCGTGCGCCCGTCTCGCCACCCAGCAAATCCGCCGGATCGAACTGTCCGAAGAAGTCCAGCGCAATCACCTTGTCGAACATATACGTATAGTAATTCGATGAGTAGCCCATCAGGTGTCCGAAGCTCGCATACATCTTGTTGCCTTCAAGCCACGTCCACGGCTGAAACTGCTTGTACAACTCCCGCGTCACCGTATCTGGATCCATTCCCGCCGGATCCTGGTCGTGCAAATTGAGCGAGACCTTGGTGTAGTAAAGCTGCGTCCTCACCCAGTCCGCGCGCCCGAACGCGCCCGCCCGCTTCATCGTCCGGATCAGCTTTGACGGCAACGCCTCGCCCGTCTCGTAGTGTTTCGCAAACGACTGCAGCAGTTTCTCGTCGCGGAAAAACTCCTCCAGCATCTGCGACGGCACCTCGATAAAATCACCTTCCGTTGCAAATCCCGAGAGCCCAGCCCACTCGGTTTGCCCGCCAAGAATCGCGTGCATCAGGTGGCCGAACTCGTGAAAAAACGTCACCACATCGGAATACTGCAGAAGTCCCGGATCCTTTTCCTCCGGCGCAGGAAAATTGCAGATCAGCGCAGCCTCAGGCAGCGCGCGCCCGCGCGCGCCCGTCACCACTGGCGCCGCAGAGAACCACTTGTCCTTGCCCTCACGCGGATGCATGTCGAGATAAAAGCGCCCCACCATCCGCCCGCCGTCAAACACTTCATACACCGAAACTGCAGCATCCCACGCCGGTGCCTGCGACGCCCGGAACTCCACCTTGAACAGCTTCGCCGCCGTTTTGAGCACGCCTGCCTCAACCTGCGCATACGGAAAATACGGCCGCACCGACTGCGAATCGAAATCAAACTCCGCGCGCCGGAACTGCTCGTACCAATAGCCACGGCACACGATATCAATTTCTCTTAACCCCGCATCTCGCCGCCGCGCAAACTCCAGCACCACCTTGTGCTCGTGCTTCGCGCCCTTGCGGCTGGCCTCGTCGAGCTTCGAAAGAAACGCGCGCACATTCGCCGCTGATTTCATCATCTGGTCCGCCGTCGCCAGGTCGGCCCAACTCCTGAAGCCCAGCACGCTCGCAATCTCCTGCCGCGTCCCTAAAATGTCGAGAAGAATCTGCCGGTTCGCGGGATACGCCCTCGTGTTGTACGCGAGAAACATCCTCTCGCGCAGCGCCGCGTTCGCTGCGTAAGTCATCACCGGCATCATGTCCGGCGGATCGGTCGTCAGCGTTACGCGTTCAGCGCCGTCTTCACTTTTTTGCGCCGGATGCCGCGCAATATAATCCACCGGCAAGCCCTCCAGTTCCTCCGGCACAGCCTCGATCGTCTTCGCGCCTTCCTGGATGTTGCGGCCAAAGCCAAGCGCGAGCATCGTCGCCTTGTCGTGCAGCGCATGCAACCGGTCCCGCGTCTCCTTGTCCTTGTCCACGCCGGCCAGCCGGTAGCCCAGCAGCGTGCGCTCCACGTAGTGTTTTGTCGCGGCGCTGGCTCCATCCAGCTTCATCGCCACCAGCGCGTCATACACCTCGCGATTCAGGCTC
Organism: Candidatus Sulfuritelmatomonas gaucii; assembly: GCA_900290245.1. Taxonomy (GTDB): domain Bacteria; phylum Acidobacteriota; class Terriglobia; order Terriglobales; family Acidobacteriaceae; genus Telmatobacter; species Telmatobacter gaucii. Next base: position 138,417 of record OKRB01000130.1, read on the forward strand.
AGTGCGCTGCCCGCCATCGCCACCCGCTGCGCCTCCAACTGTGCCTGGTCGCGCACCGCCTTGTCCGCGGCCACCGAGTTCAAGATCCCCGCCTGCGCTCCCGCCAGGCTCAATTGCTCAATCGCCTTGTCGTAAAACGCGAGCGAATTCTCTGGCGTACGTTCGCTCTTTACGGCCAACAGCTCTGCCAATGCCTTCTCGTGAGCCTCCAGCCGCGCGCCCACCCATGCAGTCAGCGCCTCGGCTGACGCGGCGCCGCCGGCCTCCCAGGCATGCAGAGTTTGTCCAGCAGCCGCGCCCGCAGAAATTTCAGTTGCCATCGTCGGGAACCCTCCAATGCTCTAGAGTAACAAGGCGATTTCGCACGGCCTCACAGGTGCGCCCGATCGGCACCCTGCCCTTCTAGTTTGTCTGAAATGAAATCTGCCGTGAGCTTTTCTCACGCCGGCTTGCGCCCCGCATACCCATCCATCCGCTTCTTATACAACAGCAGAACGCTCGGCCCGAACGATAGCAGCATTACCGCGATCCCCGTGACGATGCCGAAACTGGTGAAGACCGGCGCCGAGCAATCTTCGCGTCGCCGCACAATTACGTGGCACGGCACCACGATCAGCAACTCCAGCACGCTGCCCTTCAGGAGCCACGACACAACGCGCCCCGTCACATTCGCTGAATTCCTGAAGTAAAAGTAGAAAACAATTCCCCACGCGACCCACAGCGCCAGCCAAAACACCAACAGGCCCCACTCGGAATCGGCCAGGTGGAACTTGTCGCCACGCACTGCGAACCCCACGCCGAGAACAACAGCAACAGCCAGCAGTGCGAATAACATCGACCCCGCTGTCACCGAGACAGCGATATGTGCTCTGGGCCTGGATTTCCTGAACGATGTGTCAACAGAAAGAAAGAGCAAAATGGCCTGTCCAGCCAGTAACGCAACAACCGGAACTACGCACGGCCATTCCGAATAGACGGCGATCAAATGTTTCGAGAACACCGTCCAGAGTGGATCGCTATCACCTGCAACGATCATCCCCGAGGGCACGAGAAGGCCCAGCACAATCACTGCGTAAAACACGCTGATGACGATGCCCCACTTGCGCATGGCACGTCCTTTTCGCACTTCCAACGGAGGGCTCTCTGCACACGATGCTACGCCCTCCCCGCGCGGGTTCACGGGAAAATTCTTCTGGCATGCGAGGGAAAACCTCGTTGCCACATCCTAAACACGTTCTTTGCGTTCAGGGTGAGATCGGCGCCCTGGGATTCACACGTCAGCAGCCATTCACTTCCCAGCACCTGCATCCACCACCGGCGGCATCTTCAAAAATTCGTCGGACTCGAGCGCCCGCGGCGTAAACCGCGCCTCAAACACCGCGCCCTTGAAGTAATCGCGCCGGTCAATCCGCGTTCCAATCGACGAGTGCCCCGCACCCTGCGGCGTCAAATGCAATTCGCCCTCACCCTGCTTTTCATCGCCCACATAATTGCGCAGCATCTTGCCGTCATACACCGCCGTCACGCGGTACCACTTTCCCAGTGGATGCAGATCGTCGCAATTCAGCAGTGCCCGTCGCGAGTCGTTCGATTGCGCAAAACTGTCGAGACACCATTCGCCCTTCACAATGCGAATCTCAAACAGCATGCGGTTGCCGGTGTCTTTGCCAGTCGCCGGATCCACTTCGGCAAGGTGAAAGAATCGCTGCGCCTGCGCCCCGTTCGCATCGGGCCGGAAGATCACCTCCCAAGTGTAGGTGCTCGCCCCGGCCAGCGGATGCACATCCACAAACAGCGCATCGTCCACGCCATTGAACTCGATCGCCTTTCCGTACGGCGAATCGATCAGGTGCGGATGCCCGAGCACATGCGTCGCATGCCCGCCAACCGAATCAACATCGTCAAACCGCCAGATGGTGGATTCTGGCTCAGCCCCGGCTTGCGCCATTCCCGCCGCCGTCAACAAAAGCAAAACAGTAGCGGGGATACTCTCCAGCCGCAACCAGCTTCCCTGCAGAAATCTCCTCATTTATTCTCCAATTAACTCCAGCGATCTCTGGTCTCTCATCACTTTTCTCTAATCACTGACCACTGACCACTGACCACTAACCACTAACCACTTTTCACTTGATCCCCTGGTCCCTTGTTCCCTTGGTCCCTGTCTCTCCCACTCCCGCCGGAAACTGATCAAACGTCCGATCCACCGGCTCGCCAAGCAGAAACTTATCGGCGAACGCGAGCAGCGCGTCCCAGTCGCCCTTGACCATGCCATGCGGCCGGTCGGCCCAACTGACTCCCAGCTTGTCCGTCGCATGCAGGAACGCATACGCGGGCTTCGCCGCAAGCAACGATTGGTACACCCCATTCGCATTCACGTTCTGGTCGTGATCGCCTTCCAGGCTGATGAACGGCCGCGGCGCAACCAGCGCGATAAACCAATGCTCATCGAACGGAAGCTTGTCCGGTTGCCCCCAGAACTGGTGCAGATGCGGCGAAAACCAGTTGGGATACTTGCGCACCATCTCCGTCAGTCCTTCTTTGCCGCCGCGATCTGGAATCGATCCGCTGTAGCGATACGCGGGAGTTCCTCCGCCCGAGCTCGCCACCGGCGCCACCATCGCCCAGCGATCGTCAAACGCGCCCGCAATCAGCGCCGCCTTTCCCGTGCGCGACACGCCGGTAATGATCAGCTTGTTCTTGTCGATCGCTTGATCGGTCACCAGATAATCCACAATCCTCGACGCGCCCCACGCCCACGCGCGCAGCAAACCCCAGTCGTAATTCGGATACGCCGGAAAAAATCGCGTGGTGCGATACGCCCAGCTTCCATCGGGCAGCCGCAGCGTGGTGTCTTCACCGCAGTCATTGTTGTTGAACATCACAAACGCAAATCCATGCGCAATCGCCGGATTGCTCTCTGCAATCTGCTCCGCCGTCCGCGGCCTGAAGAATCCGCTCATCCGTTGCGCATTCGCGGCCGCCTCCGCCGGCGAAACAGGCCCCACCACCATCAGCACATCTTGGTTGTGTCCCTGGTTGGCGCCTTCCGGCAGCCTCGTAAGGGCCTTCGCTCCCGGCGGCGTGCCCGAGGGCGACACCAGCGCCGGAAATGGTCTGCCCTCAGCCGGCGTAAAGATGCCGATGTCCAGGCTCAGGCTCTCGTTCGGTCCGAAGGTCAAATGCACGAGCCGGTATTTTACCTTGCCGTCCATCAGCATCTGCGAGCTCACTTCGGTACCCTTCACATTGCCCGGCGGTGGCGGAGCCAGCCCTACCGCGTAATATTCGAGAATCCGCTTCATCTGTTCGCGGCGCTCCTGCCACTGCTTCAGCGTCTTCACCGGCTTGCCGTTATCCAGCGTCATCACCGCCGGCATCTCGGTGCGCACCGGTAACTGATCTACACTGGGCATATCGGGCATCGACGTCTTGATCGGCGGCAGCGGAAGCTCTTTCGGGTCCGGCCTGTCCGGAATGCTGGAGTTCCCCGTTTGCCCGCATAACGAGCACGCCAGAACTCCCACCGCAGCAAGAACAAAACGGCTTCGCATCATCCTCATCAAAACTTCCTCGCAATTCGTCGAATCTGGCTAACTCCGCTAACTCCGCTAGCTCCGCTACCTTCAATGCAACTCATACTTCTTCTCCGGCTCCGCCACCGCCTCCGGAACCTTCGGCATCTTCGCAGGATCGATCTTCGCCGCGCCCGCCAATCCCATTCCCGTCACGTTATCAACGCTGATCAGCGGCCCATCGAATCCCGTCACCTTCACGTTCCGGATCACCACATCTCTCATGTTCGCCAGCGTGATGCCGCTCTTGCACGTGCCCGTCACGTTCGTCAGCGAGAAGCCGACAAGCGGCTTGCGCGGATGAATCTCCGTCGCCTGCACCAGCATGGCTTCATCGGTCACGCGAATATTCGAGAACTTGAAGTTCCGGAACTCCGGAATCCCCGCGTCGCCGGGAACAGAAAACTCATCCACCTTTCCGCTGTTCAGGTTGTTCAGCCGCAGAAAGCCCTGCTTCGCGCCCGAAGCCTCGAAGTCGTTCACGCTGATGTTCTCAACGTAAGCGCCTCGTCCCGGCCGGCTCTTGATGTAAATCGCCTGCGTGCGCGCGCTCACGCACTTGCAGTGCTCCACCACCACATCCTTCACGCCTGCCGATGTCTCGCTGCCAATGCCGATGCACGCAAAAAAACGGTCGCTGAACGTGCAGTTTGAGATGCGCACATCTTCGCAGGGTCGGTTGATGGTGTTTGCCTCTTCTCCCCGCCCCGACTTCAGCGAGATGCAGTCGTCGCTCGTGTCAAATGTGCAGCCGTCAATCACCGTGTGCTTGCACGAGTCCACATCGATCCCATCCGCCCCGCTGTTCACCGTCAGGTTTTTGAATGTCACGTTCTCGCAGTACACGGGATGAATCGACCACATCCCCGACTGGCTCGTAAAGCAGTTCTCCACATTCACATTGCGGCAGTTCGTGAACTCCAGCAGCGCTGGCAGCCGCATTCCGGTCTTGCGATCCACGCGCCCGCGGATCTCCGGGCTCGCCACAATCTTTCCCAGCCCCGTAATACCGAAATTCTCGCTGTCCGTCGCCGAAATAAACGCGCTGTACCCCTTGATCCAGCGCCCCTCCCAGCGCACTTCGGCAATTGGATAGTCGGCCATATCGCCGGTGCCGAGCAAGCTTGCCCCGTCTTCGATGTGCAGCAGCACATTGCCGCGCAGCACCAGCGCGCCCGTCGAGTAATCGCCCGCCGGCACCACCACTTCACCACCGCCCAGCACCGCGCATCGCTCGATGGTCAGTTGCAAGGCCAGTGTGTCGTTCGTTTTTCCATCTCCGGTCGCGCCATAATCCTTCACATTCAGCGTCACCTTCGGCCCGCCCTGCGTGGCTTTCGCCGCATGAGCATGAGCAGCAGCCGCGCCCGCCGGCTTGGCCGCTTGCGCCATGCCAAGCCTCTCGAGCGAAGCCACCAAAGGTGCTGCCAGCGCGCCCTGTGCCGCTGCTTTCAAGAAATCTCTGCGACCGACAAATCTCCTCAATGTTCCATCTCCTTCATCAATTGGAAGCAATTGCGCCCGACCCCAGGGTGCCAGTGGTCAGTCCACTCTTGACGCGTCAGCCATCTTCAGCCGAGGGACGGCCCCTGGTCAAGCGAACTCCCACAAACCGTTTCCGGTCGGAACCCTCGCGGGCGGGGGGTGAGCTTCATGGGCGCCCCGGGGACCTGTACCGCACCACTGAAACGCCCCCCAGTATGGGTCGGTCCCCTGCCTTCAGCCCTCGAATCCTGTGCCAAACCCCCTCCGCCGAAGGGCTGCACCGCTAATTCCCCCTCCCCCGGGGGTAAGTCCTTTGAGCCTTAACCCTTTCGTACCCTATCTTATTGGTTGCATTGGCCACAAAACCCCTTTAAGATGCGTCAATTGAAGGGAATGCCACTTTCTGTCTCCAGTACGCTGGCTTCGCCGACCGCGCCGGCTCCTGCCGTGCCGCGCCTGCGGGTGGGCAAGTTGTGCATTGCAGTCCAGGGAGCGACCCCAGCTGAGCTCTTCGCGCGTGCCGGAGCTGCCCTTAAAGACTCTGTTTTCCTTGAGTTCCGCCTCGATTTCCTGCCGAAACCGGCCGCCGCCCTGCCCGAGCTCAAGACCTTCCTCACCCGGCACCGCGAAATCACTTCCATCGTCACCTGCCGACGTAAGCCGTATGGCGGCCATTTCACGGGTGCCCTCAACGCCGAGCTCGAAATCCTCCTCAAGGCGGCAGAAACCGGCTGCCACATCGTCGACGTCGAAATTGAGTCCGTCGAGCATTGCACCCGCGCGCAACTTACCAAGTTCCGCGCCGCCCTTCGCGCCGCCGGAACCGCGCTCCTCATCAGTTCGCACGACTTTACCCGCACCCGCCGCCCTGACGGCCTAAACCAGGTCGCCAAGCGTATCGCCGCCTATGAGCCGGAATTCGTCAAGGTGGTCACCACTGCCCGTAGCCTCACTGACAACCTTGCCGTCCTGCAGATGATTGAAGACCAGTCCCTCGCCTCGCTCGTCGTCGGCATCGCCATGGGCGAAGAGGGCATCATCAGCCGCGTCCTGAGCCCGCGCGCCGGCGCCGCCTTCACCTTCGCCTCCGCCGCTGAAGGCATTGAAACAGCGGCCGGCCAGATCTCCGCCCGCACGCTCCTCGATCTCTACCGGCTCGAGCAGCTCGACCCCGCAACGCGCATCTTCGGTGTCGCCGGAAATCCCATCGCGCATTCGCTTTCGCCTGTCATGCACGCCACGGCCTTCCGCCGCGAGAACCTCAACGCCATCATGCTTCCCCTCAAGGTGCGCACCCTCGATGACCTGCTCACGGTGGTTCGCGACCTGCCTCTCGATGGCGTCGCCGTCACCATGCCTCTCAAGCAGGAGGTCCTGCCGCATCTCGCCAACATGGATCCGCTCACCGCTCGCATCGGCGCATGCAACACGCTCCGCACCGGCGCGGATGGCAAGCTCTACGGATTCAACACGGACGTTGCCGGCGTTGTCCGCCCTCTCGAACGCCGCATGCGTCTCAAGGGCGCGCGTATCCTCGTCCTCGGCGCAGGCGGCGCAGCCCGCGCAGCCGTCTTCGGTCTCGTTGAGCAGGGCGCAGAGATCTACATCGTCAATCGCACGCACGAAAAGGCCGTCGCCCTCGCGCGCAAGGCGAAAGCCCACGTGCTCAAGCAGAACGTGCTCTCGAAGCAGCGCTTTGATGCCATCATCAACACCACCCCTTGCGGCATGACCGGCATCAAGCAGCCGCTCCCCATCAAAGAAAACGAACTTAACGCCTCGCTCGTTTTCGACCTGGTCTACACGCCGATCGAGACCCCGCTGCTCAAGCTCGCCAAATCGCGCGGCCTTGCCGTCATCTCCGGTCTCGAGATGTTCGTGCAGCAGGGCGCTCGCCAGTTCGAAATCTGGACCGGCAAGCCCGCCCCCGAAACGGAAATGCTTCGCGTCGTCGAGCTGGAGCTCCGCCGCCACCCGCAGTAGTCCCGAGTCTTAGTTAGAGTTCCTGACTCTGCTAACTCCGCCAGACCCGCCAGCTCCGCTCTTCACCCATCACTCCACGCTCGTGAACGACTTCGCCACGCCCAGCAAGTTCGAGTAGTCGTCCGTCCAAAGTGGGGATCCAGGCCGCCCTTTCAGCGGCTTCCATTGAAATGGCCGGCCTGTCTGCGCGGCCAGCGTGCTCAGCTCCCCCGGGTCGCGCGCCATCACCACCCAGATCGATGCCTGTTTTCCTTGATCGCGCTGCGCCTGCGAAAGCCCCGTATCGTTTCCGATGTACGCAGTCAGATGGGCGTCCTCGGCCAGATTGCCCACCATCGGCGCAAGATTGAAATAAAGATTGGAGATGTGAAATGCAATCAGGCCGCCGGGAGCCAGCTTGCGCAGATACAGCGCGAGCGCCTCCCTGGTCACCAGGTGCATGGGAATCGAATCTCCGCTGAAGGCGTCCAGAACAATCAGTCCGTAGCTGCCATCGGGTGCGTCGCGCAGCTTCAATCGTGCGTCTCCGAGCACAAACTTCGCCGCCGGGGCGCATCGCGTCAGAAACGTGAAGTAGCGTGGATCCTCAGCAATCTCTTTCACCAGGGGATCGAGCTCATAAAAAGTGAGCGTCTGGCCGGGTTGCGCATACGAGGCCAAGGCTCCTGCGCCCAGACCGACAATCGCCCAGTTTCCCTGCGGCTTCCTGGCTTGCGCGGCCTCAAAGATCGAGCCCGCTGGCCCGCTGCGCGTGAAATAAGAAAGCGGTTCGCAGCTCGCGCTCGGGTCGAGGCTTTGCGTGCCATGCAGAACTCCTCCGTGATAAAAGAGGCGGAATCCTCCATCCGGGCTGTTTCTCACCCGATAGACGCCGAAGAAACTGCGTTGCGCGGAGAGCATCTCGCCAAAGGGAGCATAGAGCCAGCTCGCCGCCAGCAGCGCGGCCAGCCCTAATGTGAACCGCATCCGCCTCTTGCCGAAACTCATGCACCATACCATCGAGTAACCAAAAACCAACGTTGTTTCCACGTGGCCTGGCTGGATGCTGGTGTGGGCAAGGCCCATGATCACCACCACCATGCAGATTCCCAGCGCCAGCGGCAAAAGCCAGTCCTTCCGCCGCGTCCAATCACTCGCGCCGGCAATCGAACCCGCAATTGGCAGCGGCCGAATCAGCGCGGCGAAGATCAGCGCCAGCGGCAATTCCATCACGGTGTGGAATATGACCGGGGCAATCAGCGAATTGAAGATACCGCCCAGGACGCCGCCAATCGAAAGGCAAAGATAAAACTCAGTCAAGTGGCTCACCGCTGGCCGGCTATTCGCCAGCTCCCCATGAAAAACCAGCGCCAATCCAAACAGGACCGTCAGATACACGAGCAGAAGCTCTGCAAGCGAAAGCCGGGTTTGCGAGATCGAAGGGAAAAGCCCGATGAGGATAAGGAAGGGCACCCGCTCCACAGCCCACCGATGCGAAATCGGCGGCTTCTTGGCAAAGACGAAGACAAAACTGATTAAGTAGGCCGCCAGCGGTAGAACCCAAAACAGAGGAATAGCCGGAACATCCGCGGTAATCGCGCTCGTCGCGCCCAGCATCAAGCTCGAAGGAATGAATGCCTGCGCGATCCAGCGCCATCGTGTCGCCCACGCAATCGAATCCGTCGCATCGCGTTTGTCTGCCGCGACCTCTCGAGCTTTATTGATTGTGAGCTCTGCGTTGTCGCCCCGCCACTTCCATGCCAGAACCGCACATCCCGCCGTCATTGCCAGAAACATCGCGTACACTACGCTCCATAACCAGCTTTGGGTGTGCAATCGCAGCAACGGCTCCAAAAGCAGCGGATACGCGAGCAGACCGATCAGGCTTCCGGCATTGCTGGCCGCGTACAGAAAATACGGATCATGAGCGTCCTCCCGGCCCGAGTCCGCAAACCAGCGCTGCATCACTGATGTTGTGGACGAGAGCGCGAAGAATGGAAGGCCCACGACGACCAGCAGCAACCACAGCACCCATCCCACTGGATTGCTTTCAGCGGGCGGCTCCCATCCCGCCGGAAGGTGCAGCGGCAGCATCCCCGCAATCATCAGCGGCAGAGCGACCAGGGCAAGATGCACCGCAATCTGCGCTCTTCGTCCCAGAAACTTTAGCGCAGCGTGAGCATAGAGGTAGCCGGCCAGAAGCACGGCTTGAAAAAACACCAGGCACGTATTCCAAACTGCTGGAGTGCCACCGAGCAACGGCGTCAGCATCTTCCCGACCATGGGCTCAACAATGAACAGCAGAGTTGCGCTCAGGAACATGGAAACGCTGAAGACAACGAGAGCCAGTGACCGCACACTGGCCTCATCGAGGCTTCGCGATCTTGCCGTTGCGGGAAGAGATAGGGAGGGATAACCCATAAGGTGAAATGGATTATATTCCGCTACTGAAATGTGGCTAGCGCTGCTGAACATACCTGCGTATCCTGCGTACCCTCAAATCCCCGTTACTTTTGGACGAGACGTGATGACGACCGGGGGAACGTCGTTGTCGACATCGCATCTTGCTCCGCCAACTTGCGAACTCACCATCGTCGCGCTATCGACGCCAACCCGCTAACCCCGCTGCTCCTCTGCGCTAACCTTGTCTCCAGAGGCCTCTCCCATGCATGCCGCCGTCTTCGACTCCACGTCAGCAACTCCCGGCTCCTGGCTCTCCATCGAAGACATCCCGCGCCCGCAGCCTCTGTCCGGCGAACTGCTCCTCAAGGTCCTCGCCTGCGGCGTCTGCCGCACTGACCTCCACATCGTTGAGCGCGATCTCAAACCGCTCCATCCACGCATCATCCCCGGTCATCAAATCGTCGGCGAGATTGTCGAAGGCACAACCACGGTGCTCCCCGCAGGCACGCGCGTCGGCGTCTCCTGGATCGGCGGCGTCGACGGCGATTGCTGGTTCTGCCGCCACAATATGGAGAATCTCTGCGACCATCCCGTCTTCACCGGCTACTCCGTCAACGGCGGCTACGCCGAGTTCGCCGCGGTGCGCGCCGATTTCGTCAACCCTCTTCCCGCAGGCCTCGAGCCCATCGTCGCCGCGCCGCTGCTTTGCGCCGGGGTCATCGGCTTCCGCAGCCTGCGCGTCGCGGGCGTTCAGCGCGGCGAGCGCGTCGGCCTCTTCGGCTTCGGCAGCTCCGCCTCGCTCGCCATTCGAGTTCTTCATTCATGGGATTGCGAGGTCTACGTCGTCACGCGCGGCGAGCAGCACCGCAAAGCTGCTGCATCGCTCGGCGCCACGTGGGTCGGCGACGAAGACGCAAAGCCTCCCGTCGCGCTCGATCGCGCCATCACCTTCGCACCTTCAGGCAAAGTCGTCGTCAGCGCGCTAGCCGCTCTGCGCAAGGGCGGCGTCGTCGCCATCAACGCCATTCACCTCGACCAGGTGCCCGCCTTCGACTACGATCGCCTGCTCTGGGGTGAGCGCCAGTTGCGCAGCGTCGCCAACATGATGCGCCGGGACGCGCGCGATTTCCTCGCACTCGCCCGCGACCTCAACTTCCGTCCCGCCGTGCAAACCTTCTCGCTCGACGACGCGAATCGCGCCCTTGAAGCCATCAAGCAAGAAACCGGCGAAGGCTCCGCCGTCATCGTGATGTAACGCCGGTCTCCCGACTTGGGCCCCCACGGAAAGGTCTTCGTCCGTGGGGTGGTGTCCGGCCGTAGTGCGGGCGTCCACGCCCGCACAAGGACACCCCGGCAGCCCGCCTCGTTTCAGGCCTTGGCCGTTGAGTCGCATCGAGAGAAGCTGGGAAACAAAAGTGCTTTGTTCCCTACAGGCGGTCCTCAACTTCGCTCATGTCCGATCAGCGCTTCTTCGCGTAATCCACCATGCCCTGGAAATCGACGAAGACCACGGGCTCGTTGCCGACCACCCAGGCGTCGTGTCCCGGCGGCAGGCTCACCGCATCGCCAGCCCTCGTTGTGCTCTCAGTTCCGTCATCCATCCGCGTGACCATCGTTCCCGACACCTGGTATCCAAAGTGCGCCGCCTGGCAACTGCCGGTCTTCGCAATCGGCTTCACGCAGGTCGACCACTTCCATCCGGGCTCGAATGTCGCGCGCCCAATTGTCGCTCCTCCAACGTTCACAATTTCCACCTTGCCCTTTTCGAACGTCCTCACTTCGTTCGGGGCGCTGAAGTTCCTGCATTCCACTCTTCCAATGGTTGTTGGCATGACTAGACCTCCTCGCTTTTTCGTTGGGATGTGGGGGATGGGCCCTACCAGGACACAATACTCTCCCGATCTGCCGCTGTGAATCCGTTTGTTTTTCACAGCGTGGCCGGGCGCGCCGGGATGGCCGTCGCCCCATCCCGGCCACCTCTTGTGCCTTTTCATCCTGCGTCCATGCTCAAACATCTCGTTCTCCTTCCCTTCGGAAATAAAAAAGCGGCTCTGCGCAATTACCGTGCGCAAAATCGCCATTTGTCCCATCTTCCCAAGAATTACAGTATTTCTACGAAAGCTCCCGCAAACAATTTCACTGTGTCTCCGCATCCAGCATCCGCCGGCAATTCCCTTGTCCCTATTCCCTAATCCCTATTTCCTGCTTCCTCGCTCCCTCGCCGCCTTGCTCCCTGGCTTCCCCGCCTTCTCCCCCGACTCATGCATCGCAGGAATCGGCGCTTTATCCGCGCCGGCGCGCTGCACCCGCGTGTCGATCATGTCGTATTCAATCGTCCTGGGAGCCGCGGGCCGCATCACGCCGGTTGCAGGATCCGTACTCACATCGCCGTTGCTCGCGATCTGAAAACTGAACGCCGGAACGGTGCCCTTCGGTGTCGTTTCCTGAAACACGCGCACCGGCAGAAAGCCCTGGATCGGATGCAGACGAAACGCCGTCTCGTAGCGATGGTGCTTCACGCTCCAGGTGAACACGCGCACCTGGTCGAAATCGTACGGCAAACCATAGTGATGAGGCGCCAGAACCGTCAGATACTCGGGTTTCTCATGGTCTGGCGTATCGACCTCGGGATCCATCACCTTGGTCAGCATCCAGCAACCCACAAAGCGCTGGTCCTCGCCATACTGGGCAACATCGTCCGGCACATCCACATCCAGCCTGCTCGCCAGCAGCCAGCCCACGTGTCCCTGCGGATCGCGCGCCAGCCACCAGTCTTCCATCTCCGGCGGCTCAGTCTCTTCCGCGCCCGTTGCGCTTGCTGCCGCCGCCGGCTTCGCTCCTTTCGCTGCCGGCGATTGCTTCGCTCCCCCGGCCGGCTTTGTCTCGTTCGGGACAGGTAACGGCCCGAAGGCTTCTGCAGGCTTTTTCGGAGCTGAAGCTCTCTCCAGAAGCTGCACCTTGGTATTTCCAGCCAGCAGATGAAATCGGTCCGTTTCGCGCCCCGGAAGAATGTGCATCGCCAGGTTGTCGCCCAGAGTGGCCGTAGCCGCCACCGGGGCGTCCTTGTGCTCTTCGGCGAGCTTTTGAAATCCGTCGTAGATCTTGGCGTTAATTACAGCGTGCTCTTCAATCCATCCGATCTCGTTCTTGTCCGTCTTCACTTTGAGAAAGCGGTGCCCATGCTCCAATACTTCGAGAGCTTGCCCATTCACCACCTGGCACACCCGGTTTGACACCGGAGCCACGCGGTCGTGCAGGTACGTCTCGCGAATGGAGACGTACACCATCTCATGTTTCTCATAATGAAAACGGCTGCACCCCGCTGCGAAGAAAATGCAGCACCATGCCGCCGCCGGCAGCAGCAAGACGCTCAATGAGCGCTGGAGAAAACGAACAAAATGAATTGGGAAACGAGTCGGCACAGCCTTGGCGTTCTCTTCGAGAATAGCACTTCAGCAGTGGTCAGTTACTTCGGCACCGCCGCCACCGCCACCGCTCCCACCGGGTCAGTGCCGGTAACCGACTTCACCGCCAAAGTCAGCGCTCCCGAGCTGATGGTGTAAGCGTCCAGATCGGGATTCCCGCTCGTTGTCGATCCTCCAGTGGAAACGGCCAGCACGAAGGCTTTCGTGTTATCCTCCGCCAGTCCCATCGGCTGTATGCCGGCGCCAATTGTCTTGCCCGCGGCAATCGTGTAAGTGCTTCCCGAGGCCGACAGGGAGAACCACGCAATATTCCCCGCGGTCGTCGGGCCTTGTCCGTTTGCCACATAAACGAAATCGCCTGAGCCGAGCGGCAGGATGGCGTTCGGCGAAAGCCCGCCGCTCGCGATCGGAGAACCGGTAATTTGCGCCAGCGTGCCGGAGCTCAACGAGCTGTAGCTGAAGACGCGCAGGCCACCCGGGGTGGCAGATGAGTTAACCAGAGTCTCTCCGATATAGAAAAACCGCGTTGTCGGATCCACTGCCACAGAGAGCGCGGAGCCGCCGCTGGTCTGCGGGGCAATCGTTCTCGCCGTCGCTCCCAATGGATTGGAGTTGCCTGAATTGAACGGGACCACGATCGTCCCCCCGGTGCCAAGCGCCACAAACACATTGGCGCCATCGCGAGAGATCGCGATCTGTTTCACCGTTGCATTGGCGATACTGAACGCCTGAGACGGCAATGCCGCGCCGGGCGCGCCGATGTAACTCCCATTGGTCGCGGAAATCGGAATCGCATCCAGTTCCACCTGGTTGGAGCCGTTGATGTATGCGGCGATCAGCCACGAGTCGCTGGGATCCACCTCCATCGCCGCCGGCAATTCGCCGCTGTTAAAAATCCCTCCATTGCTTCCCGCGGTCAAGGCGCCGCTCGATCCAATCGAATACATATAGATGCCACCGGTTGTCCCCACGTAGAGAAACCCGCCACTCGGTGCGATGGCAATGCAGCTAGGCGCTGCCAGAAAAGTTTCGGTGCCGCCCGAAATTGCGCCGAGCGTGCCGCTGTTGATCGAGTAGCCCACGAGCTGCTTGGTCGTCTCGTTGACCACATAAAAGACGCCGCTGGAAAGTGTCGTGGGCGTCGTGCCGCCGCCCCCGCCGCTGTTCGCCGGCGGATCCCAGAATCCCGAGCACCCTGAAAACACGACCGTTGATGCAAGCAAAAGCCCAGCGCCGATCTTCATCGTCACTCCCCGAGAGTAGCCAGAAAGCGGCCTATTATTCTTGCCAAGCGGAATCCGCAAAAAAGCGCAACTTATTGAAAGGGTAACGCCAGGACGCGTGCCTTGTCCTGTGGCCTCGCTTCCTGAAGGGCGCACAGAAGATCTGGTCGTCACAGTAGAGACGTGGGGATGACCGATTTCGTTCGACAGGTCTGGCTCAGATGGGGTCTGTCTTAACGCCCGCGAACTTCAGCCCGTAGACCGGAACAGCATCAGACCCGCTCCGGAGGCGGTCTTTACTCCGAGACTGAAACACGCCTCCTTCGCCCCTTGTCGCCTGCGTGGCAAGGGGGCGAAGTACGAGGCGAGTCGTTTGGCAATCTCGAATTGCGCGAACTCTGTTAACTAAAATCCACCGCTCGTCTCGCTCGTGCCACGGGGAGCGATGGCCAGCGAAAGCTGACTTTGATTCAGGAATTTCATGTTGTCTTTTCTCGACGATACAAATACTCCCGAATCCTCGCCCGCAATTTTGCTGTGAAGGTCGATCCCCGACATGACCCCGATTTCATCCACCTGCAGGGAGCTTCCGTTCCAGGGACTCGGAGGCGCCTGAGCGCCGCTTCCGTCCCAGCCAGAACCATTTGCCGGTGGGGCGACACCAACAATCGTCGCCTGGATGGGGATCTCCTTACCACCCTTCAAATCCGCCTTGGTGAAACGCAGGGCCAGGGTCGACTTTCCATTCCCCATTTGGTCTGTGGCGACTGTGCCCACCAGGGTCGTGCCCCTGGGCAGTTCCACGCCATTCTTCAGGTGAACGGTATCGCTCAATTTGGCTTGGAACGGCTGTCCAGGTTGCATCTTCTTTGCGTCAATCGCCTGTGCCAGAGTGGCATTCGCCGGCACCATCTGGGCCGCCACTTGACTAGCCGCGCCTGCCGCCATGCTGGCGTCCACATCCGTTGTTCCATTCGAGGTCTGTGTCGCGGCGGGTTTTGGGCAAAAAAGTGCGCAAGTTGCAAACGCAATGGAAACAGCGAGGATCGATGTGCTTCTCATAAATAGAAACTCCTTTATGGCGCCGTGAGAGTTGTGCGCTTCAGCGCGACGCCCGTTGTCGCTCGGGCTTGCAGATCTGCCAGTTCAATCTGTTCCGGATCGTTCTGGAACAACGTGGTTCCTGGCGTTGCTCGTGGTTCTCTATGCTTGCGGCGCTTGGGCCGCAACTTAACTACTTAACTATATGAATTCGATGCCGGAGTCGAGCCGAGGTTTACTTCAATCACGGCTTGCGCAACCGCGAGCATTTTCGTGTCGTCAAATTTCGCGCAAACATTCGGGAGAAGATTATCTCGCATGCGCAGATTTATTCGGCGGCCAGCAGCTCAGAATCATTGTTTCTGACGTTTCCGACACGTTGACTTACCGGCCAGGCAGCCATCTCTTCCGCGGGGAATGGGCGCAACAGATCCACCGGAAGCCGCTCCGGCGCGGCAGGCTCCAGCCAGCGGCCGTAGTCCTTCCGCGCTAGGATGACCGGCATGCGATTGTGAATCGGCTGCAGCGCTTCGTTGGCTTCGGTGGTCAGAATGGTGAAGGTCTCCAGCGGCTCCCCCTCCTTGTGGCGCCAACTCTCCCAGAGTCCCGCGAACGCGTACGGTTCACCGCTTTTCAGCGCAATCGCGAATGGTTGCTTGTTCTTCGGGTCGTTGCGTTCCCACTCATAGAAAGCGTCGGCGGGAACCAGGCACCGCCGCTTGCGCATCGCTTCGCGAAATGCCGGTTTGTTGGCCGCTTCTTCCGCGCGCGCATTGATGGTGGAGTAGCCGATTTTCGCGTCTTTGGCCCAGAAGGGCACAAGTCCCCACCGCAGAAGAGCAAACTCCTCTCTCCCGCTGTCACGGCCGAGGCGCACCACCGGCTGCACGCTTTGCGGTGCAATGTTGAAGCTCGGGACGAACGGCGGCTGGTCTTCCAGATCCAATCCGAACCAATCCGCCAGAACCTCCCGAGTGGACCTCCGGGCAAATCGTCCGCACATAAAAGCTGCTATTAGCTCCCGGCTTTTAGCTTTCAGCTCTCCGTTTCCAACTGAAATAAAATGAAGCCGCACCCCGTTAACGCCCACCACCTATGTCTGTGACCGCTGAGATTTCTCCCACTCATGGGTGCCCCAGATCTCGATTTTGGGGCCTGGGAACCACCAACGCCAAAGTACGAAATGATCCGGTCACAGTCCTAGTTCGGCCGTTCGCCCGATGCGGCGCGGCGGCGAAAACGTTCATCCACGGGTTGGCGGCCCTGGAAGCCGGCTTCCATCGTGTGCCAGTGTTCGATCGCCGGCTCGCCCATTCGCCAGCAGAGCAACACCACCTCGTCATCGACGCGGCAGGGAAAATCCAGCAGCCCCGAATCCAAATCCTTCACCTGCACGCCAATCGCATCAATCTCGGCAATGATCTCGCGGATTTGCTTGAGGAGCGTCTCCAACTCGGCGCGTTGCTTGGCGATTTCAGAACCGTTCACCCGCATCCCGCCCGAGAAATAAATCCGCTGGGCAATGCTGTTGAGCCCCGCCTCCACCTTCTCGGCAGACTGCCTGCCTTCCATGGCGCGCTTCAGCAACGATTCCAGCACGGGCAGCAGCGATTGCGCTTCGTCGAGAGTGAAGGTTTTCATTGCAAGAATCCTGCTTATAGAATAATGCGAAATCAGGTGAGAAGAAAAGAGCGGCTGCTTGCGCGATGGCGTTCCCGTGAGAAACTGGTGCGGCAAGCCACTTGGTGAAGGATTTGGAGGGATCGCATGAGCATGAATCGCCGGGAATTTGTTGCCGCCCTCTCCATGCTGGCAACGAGCGTGGCGCGCGCTGAGGGCGACAAGCCTGCCAATCGAAAGATCAAGTGGGCTTTGTCAGAGGCGTTGTGGAGATATTATCGCCCGGCTCCCTTTACCGACATGCTTGAGGTCATGCAGCAAACCGGCTTCATCGGCGTTCGCCTTGCGGGCTTTCCGCACATCCTGAGCGATTATCAGATGACGCCCGCGCAAATGCTCCGTGAGGTCTCCAAACGCAACCTCGATGTAGTCACAATCTCCTGGAACGGCGCACTGCACGATGCCACCCAGCGCCAGGCAGTGCTCGACAGCGCCCGCAGCGCCATGAAGTTTCTCGCCGACTTCGGCGCCAATCATCTTGTCGTCTTTTCTCCAAGCCGCAACTTGCCGGCGACGCAAACGCCGGCCGCATTTCGCGAGCTGTGCGACCGCTGCAACCAGATCGGCGAATTGGCCGGCACCATGGGCTTTACCGCGGGCCTGCACAATCACATGGGCCAGATGGTTCAAAATCAGGATGAGGTCGACCGCTTTATGGCCATGACCGACCCGAAGCTTTTTGGGCTTTCACCGGATACCTGCCATCTGAATCTTGCAGGCTGCGACGTCGTAGGCACGCTCAACCGCTACAAGCATCGCATCCGCTTTCTCGATTACAAAGACTCGAAATGGACGACCCCGACGAAAGACTGGGTGCAGCCAAACGGAAAGGTATTTCCCAAAGACTCGGACTCGGCTCGCTTTTTCAATAGCAGCTACGACTTGGGAGACGGGCAAGTGGATTTCCCCGCCTGCCACCGTGTCTTGAAGAGCGTCGACTATCGTGGGTGGATCTGCGTCGATCTCGACACTGCCCGCCTGGGCCCGCTCGCCGACTTTCACCGCTGCGGCGCATACATCGTTCGCAAACTGGAGCCGATTTATTTATGACGATGACTCGTCGCGAATTTTCATTCGCAGGCCTCGTTCTCGCAGTTCCCGAACGACCGGCAGAATACCGCGTCGTCGATGCCCAGATTCACGTATGGATCAATGACTCGCATTATCCGTGGGCCCCCGGCACAAAAAATCCGCCTGAAGAAGATCGCACTCCCGCGATGGCCCTGGACTTGATGAAAGCCAATGGCGTCCAGCGAACGGTGATCGCGCAGTACATCGGCTACAAATGGGACAATCGCTACTGCCTCGATTCCATCAGGAAATTCGCTCCCAACTTCCAGGGCGTGTGCCGCGTCGATCCCACAGATCCCGCCGCGCCAGACCAACTCTCCCATCTCACAGAGCAGGGCTTTCATGGTGTGCGCATCAGTCCCTCTGCCGACGCCAGCGGCGACTGGATCAACGGCCCCTTGATGCCGCCGCTGTGGAAGCGTGCGCAGTCGCTAAGGATTCCGATGCAGGTGTACGCGCCGATCACGCGCATGCCCGATCTTGTGCATCTGATCGATCAATGTCCCGACCTCACGATCGTCATCGATCACATGGCCGATTGCCCGGTTGATCGCCCGCAGGAGCTCGAAAAGTTAATCGCGCTGGCGCGCTATCCGCGCATCTTCGTCAAGATATCGCACACCTGGTCGATCTCCCATCAGCCATATCCCTGGCTCGATGCCCAGGAATACGTGAAGCGCCTTCACGCAGTCTTCGGTCCGCAGCGCCTCATGTGGGCCTCCGACTGGCCAGTGGACTTGACTTGGACAACCTACGACAAAACTCTGAGCGTCGTTCGCGACGAAATGAAGTTCCTCAACGCCGACGACAAAGCCTGGATCCTGGGCAAGACCGCGCAGCAAGTCTGGCTGTTTGCCTGAGAGCGGTTGGCCGCTGCCATTCCCGCCCGAGTCACGCTTGACTCATTTCTTCTCAAGTTTTCTGGTCGCGCGGGAGCGTTGCCGATAATCGATCGAGCGCTCTTGCTCGATTGGCGGTTCTCCGGGGTAAGTGATGCTTTGCCCGTCGACGCGAGACCAGGGAGTGAGTGTGTGCGAGCGAACGCTGGTCGCGCTCGCAATCTCATCCACATTGACACCATGAACCAGGAGCGCATCTGCAATCAAAGAACGGTGGCAGCGCCACGGCACCGCTTCCGCACACATGATTGCAGTGCGGCTTCCGCGCGCCAGACGAATCAGTTCGTTGAGACCTTCATCAAATTGCGGAGTTTGCATGTAATCCGCAAAGCCGCGAAAGCTTGCGTTGCGCCACGCGGTGTTGGTCGAGTCGCGGCGCGCATGCCTGAGGCCCCCGAGTGCGGGCATGTGACGATAATGAATTCCCACCGTCTCCAGAGAGTGACGCAGAAGATCTCCGTTGAATTGAGGGTTGTGTCCGGAACGCGGAATGGTTCGCACATCAACGAGCCGCTGTATGTGATGAGCGCGAAGCAGTGCGATGAATTCGCTGATCGGCCGGGTGGAGTGTCCAATGGTCCAGAGCCTGACCTCCCGAACTCCGCTGCGGGGCTTTTCATCGGCAAGAGTCTCCACCGGGTTCAAAGATTGGTTCGAGTTCTTTCGTTTGCGAGGCTCCACTGCGTTTCCGCCATTTTAAGATCGTATCGCGCAAAAAGAAAAGGCCGCATCAAGCGGCCTTTTCTAAGCTCCTAATTCGATTGAGCAAATTGGTTGCGGGGGCTGGATTTGAACCAGCGACCTTTGGGTTATGAGCCCAACGAGCTACCGGGCTGCTCCACCCCGCACTCTCATCTTATCAAGCGAGGCAACGAGGGTCAATGCAGCCCCAAACCTGGTGCAAACAAGCCAACCAAATCGAGATGCCAGGGAATTCTCGCCAGGTCGGCGACTTGAGGATGAAAGCTCGTTCGTAATTGCAGGTTGGCTGTGTCTACTTTACGTCGGTTGGAGGTTCGTTCGGCTCGCCTTCAACCGAGATGCGCAGCGAGCGTAGAAAGTGCAGATCGTTTGGCGTGAATTCACCGACCTCGCCGCCGCCCTCTTCCGTCCGTTCTGCGTCGTTGCCCTTGCCCGACACCTCGTTCAGTCCGATCGTGGCTTCGAGCATCAGCAACACGTCAAAGCCGTGCTTGCGGATGTCCTGCACAACTCCCGCGATCTGCTCACTCTCGATAACTGACTCGTGAATGGCCTCGCCGAGTTGCTGAATGAGTTCGCGCAGACGGGATGTCACGGCTACCTCCGGCGCGCCACCCGCCATCAGTGTCAGAGTGCGGGCTGCGGCATGGAATCTCTCTACCTTACTGCCATTCCCGTTCGAGAGCAACCGGGGATCAGCGGCGCGCGCGACACCGCGCCTTATGCCGCTGCTACCATCATAAACGGTATGAGACCACGAAGCATCGGGCGCGCCCTGGGCATCGGATTGCGCGTCGCGGGCCGTGTAGCCGGACAGCGCCTGGCCGCTCAATCGCAGGCGGCCGGTAGTGTGCAGCCGGCTCAGCCTGCCAACGCGGCAGATGCAACGAGTCACGCAGTTGGCGCCGCAACTCAGCCTCGCGCGCAACAGTGGCCGTCCGGTCAGCCCACATCTCCGGCTGGGCGCGGCCTGAAGCAAGGTGTAGGAGGTTTTCTCCGCCCCTTCCAGCGCGTAGGCGGCATTCTTTGGCTCGAGGTAACCGGCGTCTTCTTTCTGCTTCCCGTCATCGTCTTCGCTCCAAATCTCTGGCGCGAAGCGGTGGCCTACTCGCACACCAGCGACCACAGAACCTTCTGGATCACGTTGATGATCGTTGTGGTGTTTTTGTACCTGGGTGTCAGCTCTTTCTGGCGGGCGCGACGCCGCTGACTGCAGCCTGCAAATCCACTCCATCGCGCCTACAATCCATTCGAGCTCTCAGAACCATCCGTTTCGAAAACGTCGCCGTCGAAAACAACCAGCCGATGCTTCTTGAGATTGCCCACGCTCTCCAGCGGCGAATGTCGCGTGACAATCATCCGGCTCATGAACCCGGGTCTGATCCGTCCGAATTTCTCTCGGAACGCAAGCCTGTCTGACCCCGCGCCCGTGGCCGAGTGGACCACGGCAAGCGGCGAAAGCCCAGCGCGTTCCATCAATTCCAGTTCGTGCAAAAGCCCTGGTCCGTGCGCCACGCCATACGATCCCGCATCGCTACCAGCGATAATTCGCACTCCCATCGCGTGAGCCTTCACCAGGCTCGCAGCGTGCTGTTCCAGAATCCCCTTCAAATTCGCAACAACCTTCGCATCCCATCCCATCCTGTCGGCGTAATCCACCTGCCGCTGCACTGGCGCAAAGGTCGGCACCCACGCAATCTGCCGGTCGCGCATCTTCGCAAGCTGATCGTCGCGCACAAAAAAACCATGCTCGATCGTATCCACGCCGCCTTCGATCACCCGTTCGATTCCCGCATCGCCAGACGCGTGCGCCAGCGTCTGTTTCCCAAACGATCGACCTGCCGCCACGAACTCGCCAATCTCTTCCGCAGTCATTTGCGGCGGAGTGGTCACGGCTCCTCTCTTGAAGTTGATGATTCCGGTCGCAATCAGCTTGATCCGCTCGGCGCCGGTTCGAACGCGCGCCTCCACGCACTGCTGTGGCGACGCATAATCCTCAATCGCCTCAGCCATAAAGCTTCCATATCGTCCGCGATGATGAATCGCCGCTCCAGGGCTGTCCACATACGGCATCAGCGGGCGTCCAACGCCTGAGCAAAGCCTGCTCAACGCCAGCCCCACGCCATCCTTGTCTCCCGTATCGCGGACAGCGGCGATGCCCAGCCGCACCAGTCTTTCCAGCCGCAATCGCGCCAGCGCAATCAACTCGCCCTGCGTCTGCTTCAAATACGCTGCGCGCCTGTTCTCCTCCAGTTCACCGCCTTCGAGGAACAGGTGTGTGTGCGCGTCCGTCAGTCCCGGCAACAGCGTGTAATCAGCCAGGTCGCAATCCGGCTCCTTCTGGCCGGCATTCAGTAAATCTCTTGGCGGAGAATCTTCACCCGCAAACAGAATTGAATTCCTGTCATAAACAACATGCGCATTGTGTATGGGGGCCGTGCAGCCGCCGTCGAGCAGCGCGCCAACACGCAGCCACACGCGGCGTTCCTCTGTTGCCCGGGGAATGGTGACAAGCGAGTGCATGTTGCAATCGGAGTTCAGAACTCCAGCGCCTCCACCTCTCTGCAAATCCCCAGAATCGCCTCGGCCTGGCGAAATCCGCTAGTCTCGGGGCTCTCGCCCGCCTGCCGCTGGCCCTGTGCCAGCGCCTCGCGAAGCTTGGTCACCATCGGATGATCGCGCGCGAGCGGCGCAGGTTTCTTTTCGGGATTCGCCAGCGCAAAGTCCAGGCCGGCTTCCATTCCCAGCGTGAGATATGCCTTTTCCAGATCCTCCCGAACCTCTTTGGGAGTGCCCCACGCAAAGTTGGAAAGCCCCACGATCATGTGCACGCCGTTCAAGTCTGGATCAGCGCTGATGAGCCGCATCGCATCCAGGCCGGTGTTCACCAGGCCATACGTGTCTGCGCCCACGGGCGCCAGGCCGGGATCAATAATGATTTGATCGTTGCGCCGCCCCGCCTTCGTCGCCAGCAACTCCACAAAATGTTTCGCCGCGCGATAGGAGTCCTGCGGATTCAGGCACTGCGCAGTGCCGCCCGGCACAAACGTCTCCGACGCCATCACCACCGCGAGCGTGTCGTAGTGCTTCACCAACTCGACCATCTCGTCAAGATGCTCGCGCGATGCCGCCAGCGAATTCACAATCGGCGCGCCGCTCCGCTTCCGGTCGTAATGTTTCAGCGCGACCTTGTGGTACTCGACCGAAGGATTGTCAAAAGCAATCGGTGTGGCCGTCGCCTCCTGGATCGCCGGAATCACGTCGGGCAAAAAGTCGAGCATCTCCTGCCGGCGCACCTGGATGCGCTGCGTGCCGTCGACATTCAGCGTCAAAAAATCCGCGCCCAGATCCGACTGTCGTTTTGCCAGTTGGCGATACCCGTCAACATCGCGCGCAGCGAACGCCTTGCGCGCCCGGGCATAGGAGTTATTCATCAACTCGCCGACGATATGCAGTTTCTTGCTCATGGTTTTTTACTGCTCCGCTTGAGATGAAGGTGTCGCCGCTTTCACGGCCTTTCGTTTGGAAGTGTGATCCCGGCCAAGCCACAGGTTTGCCCATGCCGAAGTTCCGCGCAGGCCTTGATTTTGGATAGCAGGCACGTGATCGAGTAGTCCCTGCTCGCGCCCGTCGTGCTTCAATCGCTCGTAGGCGCGCAGCCAGATGCAATCGCCATAGCCGTCCACCTCGCATCGGCCTTCCCGGGTGCCCCCGCACGGCCCGTTCCGCTGGTTCTTCGCGCATTGCGATTCGGGGCAGAGAAATGCAATTTCGGGCAGCGAGCAGTCGCCGCAATCCTTGCAGTGGAACAGCACGGCTTTGCTGACCGTTTCCAGCGCACGCAGCGGCTTCGGTCCCTGCATCGGGTCCTTCGCCTGCGCGCAAACCTTCGCACCCCATCTCGCAATCGCGCCGGGAACAAACATCGTCTCGTGCGACAGTTTCGACAATTGATAAACGGCGGCGACGTGCTTCGATGAATCCTGCGGCCGCGGATTCTCCCGCCCCCGATCGGCCAGCCCCGTCGCCGCATCTTCGGCGTAATAGAAAAATTCACCTTGCCGCGAAAACTGAATCTCGCGCGCAAACTGCTTCCAGTCGCCGGGCGAGAATGTCTGCTCGATTTCGAGAATCTTTTCAATCGCGGCAAAGTTGTGCGCGCCGCCAAGGTAGACACCGCGGAATCCGAGACCGCGGTAAATAGCAATCTGCTTGGCGGCGAATTCCAGAAAGAACGCCCGCCCTTTATCGGCAGATCCGCCTTGCTTCCCGCAAAGCTCCCAAAGCTCGTCGCTCATCACCACACCGGGGATCTTTCCCTCGTGGAATAGCTGCGCGACACGCGGGCTCAGCAGGTAAACATTGCCGATCACGGGCGTCTCCTTCATCCCGTGCGCATCCATATAGCCGCGCAGCTCGCTGATCTTCCGCGAGTCGAATCCGATCTG
The DNA here is from genome assembly GCA_900290245.1 of Candidatus Sulfuritelmatomonas gaucii. Taxonomy (GTDB): domain Bacteria; phylum Acidobacteriota; class Terriglobia; order Terriglobales; family Acidobacteriaceae; genus Telmatobacter; species Telmatobacter gaucii. Next base: position 162,328 of record OKRB01000130.1, read on the forward strand.
GTTGATAATGAACTGCGCGCCGCACTCGATCTTCTTCTCGAGCTTCAGGTACTGCGGAATCACCTCGCCCTCGCGCAGCTTGAAGTTCGTGGTCACCGCTCCGATGCAAAACTGCGTTTTCTCAAGTTGGTGATTTGTGCCATCCGTTGCCGTCGCGCCCAGCCCCTGGTTCATCTTGCCGAGCAGCGAGATCAAGCCGATTGAGTCAAGATCGAAGACCGGTCTGGCCAACCCGTCGTTCCCCGTCACCGGGAAGTCGCCGGTCATCGCCAGAATGTTGTTGAAGCCCTCGCTGTGCAGCATCCATGCTTCGCTCTCGAGGCCATTCCGGTTCAGGTCCTTGCAGGTGAGATGAATGACCACATCCTTGCCTGCGTAAAGAATCGGCCGGCCCAGCACCAGCGGCGCAAGCTGCGGATTGCCTCCCGCATTGTCCGTAATCGAAATCCAGTCAATGTCGGGGCAGGCAACGAGTTCGTTGGCAAAGTTGCGCACCTTGATCGCGCTCGCACCCGCCATCGGGCCGCGCACCGAGACCAATTCCGTGGCAACCAGAAAGCGGGTCCGATCGGCGAGTTTTTCGCGCAGCGTCTGCATCTTTCCGCCTGCAAATCCCTCGCCATGAATGTATCATGATTTACTTCGAGTCACGAAGTATAGTGAAGATTTAATCAATAACCTATTTATATTCTGCTAGATAATCCTTTAAGTCAGGGCGCGACCTCAGAGCTTGCGGAAAGACTCACGCCAGCTGCCCCATCCTTTCGCGTCCTTTGCGAAAGGGTGGGATGGCTATATCGCGAGTTGCATTAAGAGTTTTGTATCAGGGCACGAGTTTACTCGTGCCGAAAACGTCGCAAAATCAACGCGGGCTTTAGCCCCTGAGGGAGCTTTTCCTAACGATTGGGCCGCATCGATGCAACCGGTTCTAAGACGACGTATCGCGCGCCGCCCCTTTAAACGAACTGAAGGCCACCGCTCCAAGCAAGGCAATCACCACAATCAACGCCACCCACAGCAGAATGGGATGTTTCTCCGTAAATGGCCGCTCGTCGGGCCGCGCCTGCCATGCCGGATTCGCCGATTCCGCTCCCAACTGCGCACCCGCCGCGTCGTGTTGCAGCACAAACAACGAGGCGTAATCGTACTGCGGTGCAGCGAGCGCGGCGTCGCCGTAATAGAGCGTGTAAGCAGCCCCGGCGGTCGCGTCAAAGCAAAGCCGCCGCTCCAGCATCTCCAGCCTCACCGATGCCAACTGGATCGGCGCATCATCGTGATTCTCAATCGTGATGGTCCACTTCGCCGCGCCCTCGCTTTCCACTTGCGGCGCATCCACGTTCAGATGTTCTTCGTCGATGCGCAGCCCGTCCTGCACCGAGTGATTGCGAAGAATGTTGCCCGGATAACTCATCGTCTGCGGCGGTTCGGTCGCGTCATCCGCCTTGGGTCGCGCAACCGGCGCAACGCTGATTTCCACATCACGGCTGAAGTTGACGGGCTTCTGACCCGCCACAAACACAACGCGATCGACAGGCGTATGTGCAGGCACCGTGAACTCGATGACCGAGTTGCGGCCTTTCACCGCGATATTTGCCGTCTCAGCCACCGTGACAAACTTCGGCTGGCTGATGGGCACACGTCTCACAGAAAGACCCGTAACGTCGTCCGGCGTGATCGGCCCCGCAATCTGGAAATGCAGATACCGGAAATCCGATTCAGGCAGGTGCAGCACGGTGCTCCGGCCCAGCCTTTGCCTCGTCAGATCGAAAATCGTGAACGAGCCAAGCTTTGTTCGCGATCCCGCAGTCTGTGACTGGCCGCCCGTTACCGTCACCGTCGCCAGAAAATCGTGCCTGTTCACTTTGAGTTGCAGGTCCGTGTACTTGCCTGAAGGCATCTCCGCATCGAACACCGTCTGATTCCCACTCTTGCCCAAATTGAGCAGCCCGATCGCCTGGTCGGTTGAAACCACGGGCACATCGGTTCGAACCACAAACGGTGTTTCAGTCGATCCCTGGTAAACGCGCAGATCCGCAAGCTGCGGCGCGGCATGGGCAAACACCGCCGGGTCCACCACCAGGCACGTTTGCCCGCCCGTCTGCGAGGGCGTCTCGATCGGCCGCTCGAAATGGAAGTACCGAATCTCCGGCGCGGGCGCGGCCAGCAGCACAAGCGACAACACCGCGAGCGATCTCATGGCTGCTCTCCCTTTTGCCCGCGCAGGTTCAGCCAGTCGCGCTGGTATACATAGCTCACGCACAGCAGCAGCACGCCCAGCCCGATGAAGCTCAAGATACGCAGCCCTTTGCTCAGTTGGCTCACATCCACAAGAAACACCTTGGCCACGGTGACCGCCAGAAGGATCAGCGCCTGCCACCGCAGGAAAGCGGAGCGTTTGACAAAGCCAATCGTAAGCAGCACCGCGCCAAACAACATGAAAAATGCCGAATACGAAAATTGTGCGTCCATCCAGTAGTCGCGCATCCCAGTATAGGTACCGTATTCGTGCATGCGCTGGTACCACCAGTAGCTGTGAATCTCAAGGCTGACGGCGATCAGGATGAGTAGATTCACCGCGAGCACCGCGACAGCCGCCAGGTTGGGCCAGTGCATCAGCGGGTTAGGCTCGTCCTCGTCGCGCGATCTCCGCGCCGTCCATGCAATGAACGCGCACACGGCAATGGCCACGCAGTAGGTTCCAAACCGCTCGTTGAAAATAGGCCGCGTTGCCGCCGGCGGATTCACGATCAGCAGCGAGCCCAGGCCCAAAATTGTCGCAATCAGCGCAAAGGCCCGCAGCAGCAACGATCGCGCGCGCTGCGAAACCCACAGCAGCACCGCGCCCTCCACCAGCCATCCAATCGTCATCCATCGCCCATGAGTCTTCAGCGGAATCGCAATGGTGAGAAAAACGATGGCCGTCGTCAGGTGCAGAGCCGCGAGTGTAGGCACGCCTCCATGCAGAATGCCGCTCGCCGGCAGCCGCATCAGCAGCAAATAGAACGCGGCAAACGCCACCGCGAGCCACGGCCCGGCCCAGTCAGCCGTAACAGGGCTCAATAACGAATAAAATCCAAGAAAACCCAGACCCGCATTGGCGAGAGGCAGAAGATACGAGACAAGCCCGTCCCACGCCTGGAAGCTCCCGCCCGGATCGAGCTTGATCTTCACCAGCCGCGGCGCCAGCGCAAATGCGAGAAAGAAGCAACAGAAGAAAATGGCTGTGCGCGCAGCCTGGTCCTGCGTATAAAAAGTGTTCCACCAGCCAAAGATGAAAATCGCCGTGCCCACGAAGGAAACAAACAGCAGCCGCGACCAGGGCCGCAGCGCCACCAGCACAAGCACCGCGAGATCGAGCATCAGCAGATAAGTGAACAGCACCACCTCGTGATTGCCGCCCGTGGAAATAAGCAGCGGCGTGCTCAAGCCGCCGGCAATGGCATACAGCGCCAGCAGCTCGGCGTCCTCGATCCATGCCATGTAGCCGTTGAATGCGGTCACCGCGATCATCGCGGCAAAGGCAACGCCCGCCGGAACCAGCGCATAGAGTTGGAACGCCGCCCACAGCGACAAGTAAAGCGTGCCGCTGCCAATCGCCTTCAGCGAATAGGAAAAAATCGCGTACCCGCGTTTTTGAAAACGCATCGACCACACAATGAGCGCCGCGCCCGCGAGCAACCCGATCATCACCCGTCCAAGCGGGCCGATCCAGTGATTGTCGAAGGCCAGTTTGAGAAACCACGCCACCCCGATCAGCACAGCCAGAATGCCAATGCGGTTGAACCACTGCGATCCGATGCGGCTCTCAAGCGAGCGTGAATCGCCCGCAGGCGCAGGCTCCAGGCTCCGAAACTGCGGCGCAGCAACCGGAAATTGCGGTGCCGACGGAGCCGCCGGCGCGGCCACGAATGCCGGGGCGGCCGCTGGCGGAACTGCCGCTTCCGCAGGCCGCGTGGCTGGCGCAACCGGCGCCACAGGCGGCACAGCCGCAGGCTGAGCAGCCTGTGCCGGCACTTGCGGCGGTGCCTCGCCTTGCGCGCCCGCCCGCTGCGCCAGGCTCTCCAGCCTCGCCTCCAGGTACCTGAGGCGGTTGATCAAATCGTTCATCTCTCCGCGCAGCTGTGTGGCGCGGGAGTTCGACGTCACAATCGCAACAATCGGCAGTGCGATCAACGCGACAGGGATCAGTACCAGAAAGACAGCGAAGGATTCCATAGGCGTAGGTTGCCGGAATTATATCCCCACTTGGCTGCGCTGTCGGTCAAAAGCAAAAACAATCCATCAGACACGCGGCGTGGGCACCTTTCGCGTCAGGTCCCACACGCCCATTGCCAGCGCCAGAACCCCCAGCACGTAAGCCAGCACTGCCGCTTTTCCGTGATGAATCTGCCATCCCTTCCACGTCGCCACCGCGGCGGCGAGCAGCATCACAATCCCTCGTATGCGGTCCACGCGTGCACCTTTCCGTGGCACAACTCACCTTTGCGCCAACGCCATCCATCCTACCCGCCGGCATCCACGTTTGACCCGGCCCGCGCGCAGTCCCTATGTTGAGTAGGTACAGCAAGGCCTCTCGAAAGGAATCCGCATGTCGACCGTCCCGTCACCCGCCGCCGCACCCGCCGCCACGCCCCTCAAGAAAACCGCGCTCAACGCCACGCATCGCGCTCTCAAAGCCAAGATGGTCGACTTCGGCGGCTGGGACATGCCCGTCGAATATCCCGCGTCCGGCGGCGGCCTCTGCGTTGGATTGATCGGGGAGCACATGGCCGTTCGCACCGGCGTGGGCCTCTTTGATGTCAGCCACATGGGTGAGATCCAGTTTCGCGGAGCGGGCTCGCTCGCCGCCGTGCAGCACATCACTATGAACGACGCATCGAAGCTCGCCGACGGCCAGGCCCACTACTCCGCGCTGCTCACGCCGCAAGGCGCCTTCGTCGACGACATTCTCGTGCATCGCCTCAGCGTCAACGACTATCTCCTCGTCGTCAACGCCGGCACCACCGACAAGGACTTCGCCTGGATCAAGCAGCAGGTCGGCCGCTGGCCCGGGATTCATCTCAGCAACTACTCGCCCTACTACTCGCAACTCGCTCTGCAGGGCCCGCGCTCGCTCGACACGCTCAAAAAACTTACCAGCACCGATCTCGCCGCCATCAAAAACTACTGGTTCACCTGGGGAACAGTCGCCGGCATTCCCAACACGATGATCGCGCGTACCGGCTACTCCGGCGAAGGCGGCTTCGAGGTCTACATTCCCTCTGACGAGCCAACCACCGTCAAGATGTGGAACGCGCTGCTCGATGCAGGCGCGGAGTTCGGCATACGTCCCTGCGGCCTCGGCGCGCGCAACACCCTGCGGCTTGAAGCGGGCATGAGCCTCTACGGCCACGAAATCTCTGAAGACATCAACGTCCTCGAGGCCGGCCTCACCCGCTGGCTCAAGCTCGACAAAGGCGAATTCATCGGCCGCGACGCTCTGCTCGCCGTCCAGCAGTCCGGCGGCCCGAAGCGCCGTATCATCGGCCTCGAAATGATCGAGCGCGGCATCGCCCGCGACGGCTACCCGGTGCTTTCGCTCGAAGGCGAACCCATCGGGCAAGTCACCTCCGGCTCGCCCGCGCCGTTCCTCAAAATCAATATCGCCATGGCGCTCGTGCCCACCGCCATCGCCGCATCCGGCGCTGACGTTCTCGTCGACGTCCGCGGCAATCGCGTCCGCGCCAAACAAGTCCCGCTACCCTTCTACAAGCGGCCCAAAAGGTAACTCCGCAAGCCCCACCTTCGCCGCGTCTTTGTTTTGCGCCTGGGGTGGGCCTTGATCGGAACAACCTGTTGGCACTTCACACCTAGGGGCGCAGCTAGGCATCGCTCCTTGCTGTTTTATCGCCAGCTGTTTTGTCTTTCTGTTCCCTATTCCCTGTTCCCAGCCTTACTCCATGGTCTCCCGGGCTTCGCGCCAGAGGTCGAGATCGCCCTCCTGCGCGTAGCTTTCGATCTCTTTGAGCTCGGCGGCGGTGAACTTGAGCTTTTTGAGCGCATCGAGCGAGTCGTCAAGCTGGGCAACATTGCGCGCGCCGATCAGCGCCGAAGTGACGGCCGGCGAGCGCAGCACCCAGGCGATGGCCATTTGCGCGAGCGACTGGCCGCGGCCCTTTGCGATTTCGTTGAGAGCGCGCACACGCTTGAGGTTCTTTTCGGTCAGGAACTCCTTGAGCAGCGACGAGCCTTCGAATTTGGCACGGGAGTCTGCCGGAATGCCTTTCAGATATTTACTGGTCAGCAGGCCCTGCGCGAGCGGCGAGAATGCGATGCAGCCGACTCCCAATTCTTCGAGCGTGGCGAGCAGGCCGTTCTCGACCCAGCGGTTCAGCATGGAATACGACGGCTGATGAATGAGGAGCGGCACGCCCATCTGCTTGAGAATCTTCGCCGCTTCGCGCGTGCGCTCGGGACTGTATGACGAGATGCCAACATAGAGCGCCTTGCCCTGATGCACCGCGGAAACGAGCGCGCCCATCGTCTCTTCGAGCGGGCAATTCTTCCACGGGCGGTGCGCGTAGAAGATGTCGACGTAGTCGAGGCCCATGCGCTTGAGGCTGTCATCGAGCGAGGCCAGTAAATATTTTCGAGAGGCGCCGATGCCGTAGGGGCCGGGCCACATGTCCCACCCGGCCTTGGTGGAGACGACGAGCTCGTTGCGCAGGTTGCGGAAATCCTTGCGCAGAATGGCGCCGAAGTTTTCTTCGGCTGAGCCGTAGGGCGGGCCGTAGTTGTTGGCGAGATCGAAGTGCGTGACGCCGCGGTCAAAGGCGCGGCGGATCATGGCGCGGCCGGTTTCAAAGACGTCGGCGCCGCCGAAGTTCTGCCAGAGGCCGAGGGTGATGGCCGGCAGCACGAGGCCGGAGCGGCCGCAGCGGCGGAAGTTGGCGTGGTCGTAGCGGGTGGGGTTGGGAAGGTAAACAGTTTCCATATCAATCGCATTCTAGTGCCTTGCAGCGGCTTGAGCTGTGAACAGCGAGGACCGCACAACCGATCAGTGAGCACATGCGACATGAAGGTGCAGGGCGCGGAGCGCCATTCCAATTCCGTTATGCTTCGACAAGATTCATGGTTACTGGCGCCTTCGCATTGACCATTTCGTCCTGGATATCTTTTTCCAACCACGCAGGTTTAACTCGGGTTATCAAAAATGGGGCCCGGGGGGTGCAATAGCGTTTTGGGCATATCGCCATTTTCGCTAGCGAAACTTCTCGACGGCTCTCCTATTGTCGTGCTTTAATCTGTTCTCAGAAACTTCCCCAATCGGCCCCCC
>OKRB01000087.1:0-4513 GCA_900290245.1 Candidatus Sulfuritelmatomonas gaucii
ACTTATGAAACCGGACACTTCATTTGCTACGAAAAGCGGACATTTTCACTTGCTAACGACAACCGCCCAACCGGAAATTACCAGTTGATCAACACCTCCGGCGAAGCGTTGTCAAACTTGAAACTTCCTGTTGGCGACAATACGGCACGGGCCGTCGGTCACCCGATTAAGAAGCATGATTGTTGAACAGATCGCCCTCGTCTTCGACCACCGCTGCTTTTCGCTCTAGGCTGGTGTAGCTCACATTCTGCCCGGTCGACCGTGAACGCCGCACCGCAGCTGACGTAGCGTTGACGGCATTTGTCGTCGCCGTCTTGTTGGCTACGTAGGGCATGGCGGATGCCGCAGCAATACCCATCTTGGCTGCAGTCGCAATGGCATCCTGATTGGCGCCAAGGAACACAAAATCCCATTTGTAGATGTCACGCTGCTGGACAATCAGGTCGAACACTTGCGGTGCCGCGAACACCTTGCTGGCATTCTCCAGACCATCGGACGCTTGGCACGCATTCCTGGTTGAAAATGACGCGCCGCGCAATGAACTCTCGCAGAGCAATGAACAACCCGACCGGATCGACGACTTCGCCACTCTGCAAACGCCGGATTCCTTCTGCGCTCATCGGAGAAGAATCAGGCGGCGGCTCGGTTATCCGATAATTCGCCGGCAGGCTGGTCACGGACATTACAACGGCGGTACTCACGAAAAGAGATCCGGCCTCACCGAATGGGACGACATAAGCGAGTTCGCCGTCCACGGCGTTTTGCCCGCGCAGTGTGATCGTGTTGTGGGCTGCATTCAGAATGTTTTCGACATCGGCCCTTATCTCCGCGCGGCGCTTTTTTTCTGCCTCTTGCGCTTGCTCGGGCGATAGGGGCGGCTGGGCGGATTGGCCTTCTCGACGCTTCTTTTGAAGAATTGCCGCTGCGACCTCAGCACTGGATCGAAGGGCGCCAACGGTGAGCTTTGTGCGCCGTGCTGCGAGTTTGAAGAGGCGCTCCTGCTCGCCGGCATCGTGTTGCTCATCCAGAATGCGGCCCAGAATTCGATTGCGCTCTGCCATTTCGGTTTCCGGCGCCAGATTTTCGACGAGGCCGTCCAGCGGCGGCTCGACATCGAAAGCCTGCCGCGGCAGCTTTCTGAATTCCTCGGCGGAATGATTGCGCAGAAAATCGTCCAGGCCAACCTTTGAGCCGTCAGCTGCAGGTGATAGACGCAGAATCAAGACATTCATGCCCCATGCTCCTGGAACCATTGGGCCAGCGCACGCTCGGCTTTCAGCACTTGAGGGTTGGTTGCGGCGTCAGAGTCGAAGCAGATTTCAACCGCCTCGAACTCCGGCCATGGCAATTTGCTCAGGTCCTCGATCGGAACGCTCTCGTCGCCGAACTTCTGCCGCCAGTTCCAGACCCCTAGCAGTGCGACGCAATCAATTCCTCTCTGAGCAGCTGCCTCGGCCTTGATCGGTCCCTCGGTTACGACCAAAACGCGCACCTGGTTCCCATCCGGGCCGAAGAGCCGGGCTTGCACGGATCGCGGCACGTGAATGTGGTTGGTTGCCCCCATTGCGTTTTCGTACTTCGCTACCCGCACCTTGCCGTCTCTCGTGAACTTACGAGGATTGTCTGGTCTGTAGAGAAAGTTCTGTGCTTCCCGGGCCCCGGGCGGCAGGATCGGCAACGCGATACCGGGCGCTTGCACACCAGGCGCAAAGTTGTTGCATGTCAGGTCGTCCTGGGAGACAGAGAAACAGCCCCAGCGGTCGATCGTCTGATCGCTGAGGCCGTAGTGCTCATTCATGAGCTTGCGGTGCGCTGGCGACAAGGAGGCAGGGTTGTCGCTCGAACTCCTTCGCCGCTGCTGTTCGCCGGTGGTCATGGCTTCCTCGTAATCNNCGGACCCGACTATCACAGTCCTAAAGCTATTGCGGCTTGCGCCGTGTGCTATTCACCTGCGCGACCTCGTATACATACCGGTGCTGGGAAGTGCCCGGTACGGCGCGCGCCCAGCTGCTCGGCAAACTACGCGGAGATCACTTCGCCTCCGCTAACAGGCGGGCTATTTCTTCCTGCGAGAAAAGCAGCCTGCGACAAATGCGGACAGGCCGCAGCTTTCCCTTGCGCACCATCGCCCGAACGGTATGGGGAGAGAGACGCAGCAGGTCGGCAGTTTCAGCCAAAGTCAGAAGTCGCGCCAACGTCCAAAGTTGCGCCGCCGTCATTTCCGCCCCCTCCTCCTGCGCACGGACTCGAGCGATTTCACGTCGATCTGCCAGAGGTTGCCGAGCTTCTCGCCCTTGAGCTTGCCCGTGTAGAGCAAGTCATAGATCCACTTCAGACTGCAACCCCGCCGGTTTGCCGCTTCGCGGACAGAGATTCTTCTCGTGGACATTTGCACCTCCAAGGTGTACGATCCAATTGTTGCACTAGATGCAACAAGAAAGTTGTGTCTAGAACGATGCAGTTGAATTTCCGATTTTGCTGTCTAGGTGGCGTGGATTCAGTGGAGCGAAAACCGCCAACCGGGGACGGCGATCCGGGACCGACCCTGGTAGGCAAGTGGAAGAAGCGGTTGGTCCTGATATTTCCGAAGCGACCAGGGCAGCTCGCAACAGACTTCGCGAATGCAAGAGATGTGCTGTCTTTCACAAAGCGATGTGGTCCCCTTCACATCCTAGGTGCAGACTTGCTGGGGAAATTTGCTCCCGATTGGAGCCAAACGCGGGGAACGCCCGAGTTGCCTGAGTGGCTGCGGCCATTTAAGGGGTTTTCAGAAGCAGAGTGGAGAGCGGAGCAACAGAAGTTCCGGTCGATCTGGGAAACACTGCCTAAGCGACCGGCCCCAGGGGCAAAGACAGTGTTCCGTTCAGTCGTAAGACACATCGAGGATTTGATCGTGAGGCCCGTTGGATTCCAGTTGCCGGTCCAGGGTGAATTCCTGGCGACGCCCAAAAGTCTAGTGTTCCGGGCAGCTGAGCTCTGGGACCTCCTCATGTTGGACTTGCTGAGTGTCCGGCGGGAGCGGTTGAAAAAATGCGCTTGCCCGAGCTGCCCTGCGCCGTATTTTGCGAATCGCCACTTGAACGCCACTTCTTGTGGGCGCGAAGAATGCAAGAGGTGGGTAAGAAACCAAAGCAAATTGAAGTGGTGGAATGACAACCGGGCGGAGGCGGGAGCCTCTTCGAGGCGAAAGGTGGGAGGAAAGTATGGCGCTCAAAAAACGGGGTAACACGTGGCACTCGCATTTCTTTGTGGACGGCGAGCGATTCAGGAAGTCGCTCGACACAAGCGACTGGCGGGAGGCGCAACGCAAAGAGCGGGAATTGATTGCTGAAGCCAAGAAGGGCAAGCTGATGGCTTCCAGAGATGAATTCTCACGTCTGCCATTCAGCGAAGCGGCGGACAGGTTCATCGCGGATCGGCTTCCCCGGCTTGCCGCTCGCAGCGTCCAGACTGAGAAAGAGCGAGTCAAGCCCATCAAGGCGGGAATCGGCAGTATCCCCGTCTGGCGGATAACCGTGGAACAGGTTCGCGCATACCTCCGAGAGCGCAATGCGGCGGGTCGGGCGAATGCGACACTCAACCGGGAACTGGACATTATTCGCGGAGTCTTGAAGAGAGCGAAGCGCTGGCATCACTTCGCGGATGAGATTCGCCCGCTGCCGGTTCGGGAGAACATCGGGCGGGCACTCACCTACGAGGAAAAGGTCAGGCTGCTGAAACGGGCGGCGACGCGTCCTGAGTGGCAGAACGCGGTTTGGGCCGCGCGGCTGGCCCTGAACACAACCATGCGCGGGTGCGAGATTAAAGGGTTGCGCTGGCGCGATGTGGATATGATGGGCCGCACTGTCACGATCAAGCGGAGCAAGACGGAGGCAGGGGAAAGGGTCATCCCGCTCATGGCCCTTTACAGACAGTCTCAGACGTTGGGCGGCTTCGAGCCGGGGCATTTCCTCTTCCCGGCCATCAAGCCGGAGCGCAACGCGCAGCAGCAGGGCGAGGGCAAGAAGGGAAAAGAGAAAATCGACCCCACGCGCCCATTGAAGACTTGGCGGACGGCATGGCGGCGGCTGACGCGGGCGATTCAATGCCCGCAATGCGGGCTGCTTCAAGACCCTGCCGATACGTGCTCCGGCTGCAAGGCGGACACTAAGGACATCAAAAGCCCCTTCCACGGATTCCGCTTCCATGATCTGCGACACCAAGCAATCACGGAACTGGCCGAATCCAAAGCAAGCGACCAAACCATCATGGGAATTGCCGGTCACGTCTCAAAGAAGATGCTCCAGCACTACTCACACGTTCGCTTGGAAGCGAAGCGGAACGCACTGGACGCGCTCTGTATGAAACCGATGCAAAGGGGCGATTCGGGCAACACAACGGAGGATTACGACACAAAGAACGACACAAAATTGCGGGGAGAGATGGAAGGTATGCCGCAAGTCGTTGAATCTTTGGTGGAGCTGAGCGGGATCGAACCGCTGACCTCCTCGTTGCGAACGAGGCGCTCTCCCAG
>OKRB01000087.1:4523-56285 GCA_900290245.1 Candidatus Sulfuritelmatomonas gaucii
TTTGATTGGCCCAGTTGGCGGAGAGAATCCTGTTTGCCGTAGAGTTGGTTTACTGCGGAGGGTATCGAATTGAAAACTGCCCGGCTGTTTCCGATTGTTGCTGCAAGTGTCGCCCTGGCGTGCGGGGCGGCGGGGTTCGGACAGGCTAGCTCAGGACCGGAGCGGCCGCTGGGGATTTTTGAGAGCCAATCCGACGTTGGCGTGGTCCATCCAGGCGGCACGGCTTCGTTCGATGCGGCGAGCGGCATGTATACGATCGCGTCTTCGGGCGCGAATCTGTGGTCGACTACCGATGGGTTCCACCTGGTTTGGGCGAAAGTGTCGGACGATCTTTCGCTGACGGCCGATATCGAGTTGGCACCGCCGGCGGCCGGGTCGAATCCGCACCGCAAGGCGCTCTTGATGCTCCGGCAGACGTTGGATGCGGACTCGATGTACGCGGACGTTGCAGTGCACGGCTCGGGCGAGACGGCGCTGCAGTACCGGCGAAACAAGGGCGATACGACACAGGACATCGCGTTCGACCTTGGCGCTCCCAAGACCATGCGGCTAGAGAAGCGCGGCGACACGATCACGCTGTTCGTGAGCATGAAGGGCGAGCCGCTGCACCATGCAGGCGCTTCAATCAAGCTGCACTTTGCGGAGCCGTTTTACGCGGGGCTGGGAGTGTGCGCGCACCAGGACGGCGCAGTGGAGAAGGCCACGTTCGCGCATGTGGAATTGAAGCCGCTCGTTGCGCGGCGGAGTCCGCCGCCCATGGCTTTGTACAGCACGCTGCAGACGATCGCGATCGACAATAACGCGCGCATGGCCTACGTGATCCTGACGGGCAAAGGGCACATGGAGGCGCCGAACTGGTCGAAAGACGGAAAGACGCTGATCTTCAATCGCGACGGACGCCTGTGGAATGTGCCGGTTGCGGGAGGGGAGGCGAGCGCGATCGATCTTGGGGGTGCGACGGATTGCACGGGCAGCCACGGGCTTTCGCCGGACGGAAAGTGGTTGGCGATGACGTGCACCACTGCGGACCATCCGGGGCGGCGAGTGTACGTGATTCCGTCAGGCGGAGGGACGCCGCGCATGGTGACAGCAAATCCTAACTCGTATTTTCATAGCTGGTCGCCAGATGGAAAGACGATTTTGTTTACGCGGTCGACGAACGGGAGCTTGAACATTTATGCGATCCCGGCGGAGGGTGGAGACGAGAAGGCGCTGACTACCGGAACAGGAACGAGCGACGATCCCGATTACTCGCCGGATGGGCAGTACATCTACTTCAATTCCGATCGCGCGGGCGGGATGCAGATCTTCCGCATGCAGCCGGACGGATCGCAGGTGGAGCAGATGACATTTGACGAGAGACGGAACTGGACGGCGCATCCTTCGCCTGATGGGAAGTCGGTACTGATTCTTTCTTATGGTAGCGATGTCACTGGACATCCAGCGAACAAAGACGTGACGCTGCGCATTCTGGATGCGAATACGAAAAAGGTGCGCGACCTGGTGGAGATCGTGGGTGGATCAGGCACGGACAATGTGCCGAACTGGGCGCCGGATGGGGCGCACTTTGCGTTTGTGAGCTACCAGATGCTGCCGGAAGTGGACGACGGAGCGAGCGAGTAGGCGGTGCAGGCTGGATGCTGCATGGCGGGTGGAACGCTCGGATGCATTGATAATTGAAGCTGCACCGTGAATCAGCAAAGATTCGATGTCCTCATTCTGGGCGCCGGCGCTGCCGGCCTGATGGCCGCAATTGAAGCGGGCCGCCGCGGACGTCGTGTCGCGGTGCTGGAGCGCGCGGAGCGGCCTGGTAAAAAGATCCTGATCTCAGGCGGAGGCCGGTGCAACTTCACCAATCTGCACACGCGTGCTGAAAATTTTATTTCGGCCAATCCCCACTTTGCGAAATCGGTGCTGGCGCGCTTCACGCCCGCGGATTTCATCCGGCTTGTGGAAAGGCAAGGCATTGCGTATCACGAAAAGACGCTCGGCCAGCTCTTCTGCGACGGATCGGCGCAGCAGATTGTCGACCTGCTGATGCGCGAATGTGCAGATGCGGGAGTGCGCGTGCTTGTTTCCAGGAGCATCGAGGAAGTGCGGCGCGACGCGTCGACCGAAACGTTTACGGTTGTCGCCGGCGGAGACGTTTTCGCAGCCCCGAGGATTGTTGTGGCCACTGGAGGCCTCTCGATTCCGAAGATGGGCGCCACGGGATTTGGCTATGACATTGCCCGCCAGTTCGGAGTCCGCATCGAGCCTTGCCGGCCGGCGCTGGTTCCGCTTGTACTCTCTGGCACGGAGCATGCGCATTTCGCCGATTTGACCGGGGTTTCCGCAGCGGTGGTTGCGACGTGCGGCAAGCGTAGCTTTCAGGAAAAGATGCTCTTTACGCACCGCGGGCTGAGTGGACCGGCGATCCTACAGATCTCGTCGTATTGGGAGCGGCCGAAGCCTATCCGCATTGACTGGTCGCCGGAGCGGGAGATGTTGGCGAGTTTACGCATCGCAAATGCGCGGCGTGATGCTGCGGCGCTGCGGTCGGCGCTGCGCGCGCAATTGCCGTCGCGTTTGGCAGAGCGATTGGTCGAGATCGCAGAACCGCAGCGTTGGACGAATCATGCGCTGGATGAGCTGGAGCGCAAGCTGCATGCATGGAGGTTCGTCCCCGGCGGCACGGAAGGTTATGAGAAGGCGGAAGTGACGGCGGGCGGAGTGAGTACGAGCGCTCTGTCCGCGCAAACGATGGAATGCCGCAGCGTGCCGGGGCTCTACTTCATCGGAGAGGTGGTGGACGTGACGGGCCACCTGGGCGGATTCAATTTCCAGTGGGCGTGGGCGTCGGGCGCAGCGGCAGGCCGCGCGGTATAGAAGACAAAAGGCCGGGGACGATGCCCCGGCCATTTTGATTGCCCTGGTGAATCCAGACCACCTAGACCCAGAGCGGAAGCTCGACTACAGCTGATTCATGTTGGCCAGGAACTCAGCGTTGTTGCGGACCTTTTCGAGGCGGCTGATGAGGAGTTCCATGGCTTCGACCGGCGAGAGCGGGTTGAGCACGCGGCGCAGAATGAAGACGCGCTGCAGATCTTCCTTGGGGATGAGCAGCTCTTCTTTGCGGGTGCCGGAGCGCTGAATGTCGATGGCCGGGAAGACGCGCTTGTCGACGAGCTTGCGGTCGAGAATGATTTCCATGTTGCCGGTGCCCTTGAACTCCTCGAAGATGACTTCGTCCATGCGGGAGCCGGTGTCGACGAGGGCGGTAGCGATGATGGTGAGCGAGCCGCCTTCCTCAATGTTGCGGGCCGCGCCGAAGAAGCGCTTGGGCCGCTGGAGGGCATTGGAGTCAACGCCGCCGGAGAGAACTTTGCCAGAGGGCGGAACGATGGTGTTGTAGGCGCGGGCGAGACGCGTGATGGAGTCGAGGAGAATGACGACGTCGCGCTTGTGCTCGACGAGGCGCTTGGCCTTCTCGATGACCATCTCGGCCACCTGCACGTGGCGGGCGGCGGGTTCATCGAAGGTGGAGCTGATGACTTCGCCCTTGACGGAGCGCTGCATGTCGGTGACTTCTTCAGGTCGCTCGTCGATGAGCAGGACGATGAGGACCACCTCAGGGTGGTTGGTGGTAACGGAGTTGGCGATGGACTGCAGCAGCATCGTCTTGCCGGTGCGCGGCGGAGCGACGATGAGGCCGCGCTGGCCTTTGCCGACTGGAGTGAGCAGATCCATGACGCGCCCGCTGATGCCTTCGCGCACCGTTTCCATCTTGATGCGCTCCTGGGGATAGAGGGGCGTGAGGTTGTCAAAGAGAATTTTGTTGCGCGTCTCTTCGGGCGACTCGAAGTTGATGGCCTCGATCTTGACTAGGGCGAAGTACTTTTCTCCCTCGTGGGGCGGGCGGACGTTGCCGCTGATGGAGTCTCCGGTCTTGAGATCGAACTTGCGAATCTGCGATGGCGACACGTAGATGTCATCGGGTCCAGGCAGATAGTTGTAATCGGGCGAGCGGAGGAAGCCGTAGCCGTCTGGAAGGATCTCAAGGACGCCTTCGGCGAAGATGTGACCTTCTTTTTCGCTCTGCGCCTGAAGGATCTTGAAGATCAAGTCCTGTTTGCGAAGGCCGCTGGTCCCCGGAATTTCGAGAGTGCGCGCGATGCGGCTTAATTCAGTAATGTTTTTTTCTTTGAGTTCTGCGATTGTCATGTTCACCTGCACGAAGGCGGGATTTGAAGGGTGGGATGCGGAGGGGGAAGTGCTCCAGGAGGATGAAATGAAAACAGGCAACTTAAGAGTTCGGCCGGCGCAAACCAACCTTGAACGATCCCCCAAGCTCATCTGGAGTGGTGGCGCGCCGGGAAGGAAGTGACGGTTCGATGGGAAACTGCCTTGAAACCTTTGCCTGGCCCAATCTTGCTGGTGGTGAAACGTTCGTCAAGCCGCGCGGCGCCGTTCTACGGGCTGCGCAGCGGTTGTTTCCACGTGCGAAGCAGCTCCAGGGTTGGCCGTTTCAAACCGAAGCAAAACTTCGTTCGTCGTATCCTGCAGCCTTGAGTTCGGCTTGTGGAGCTTACGAGTTGCCTTGCTGGCCAGCTGACAGAGCTGGTAGCGGTTGTTCACCTGAGAAAGTGCCTTGAAAACCAGATCGGAACGCATTGACTATCTCCTTCTTTTTCAAAAACTTGCTCATACCGCAACACTCGGGCCCCGGTAGAGCAGAGAAAGGGGAGCCATTACAATCGGGGGCTGCCCCCAAATGCCACTTCCACTTCTTAGACGCACCATGCTCGCCCCAAGTTCAAAAACTTGCAAGGCTGTTGCACGTTGTGAAATGGACACCAAACCGTATCGGATTTGCAGTTTGCGCCTAAGACTTCCGGGCGCTGCTTTGGCCACTTCGGGCGTACTGGAATTCGCACCCCGGCATCAACGGAGCTCTCGCTCAAAGATATGATGCGGAAAATGGCCTGCGGGCACACCCGGCCGCACAACGCAACCTGCCCTCTATGGATGGCTTTTATGAGATTATATGGAACCTACTCCGGGGTCAATAGTTATTTGGGGACACTCAAAGCGTGGTTCCATTGTTGTAAATGGTTAGTTCGGTGCAGGGCGACATGTCAATCCGCAGGCGAATTAAGCTATTAATTATCAATTAAATACGGGAAAATTGCTGCGGAGGCCAGACTCTTGAAATGGCTAGGCGACGCTGCTTTGAAGCGCAGGGGTGCTTCACTTTTTCACAACGTGTTGCGCCAACTTGCCGGCACGAGGGGCCCGGGGGGTCAACTCCAATAACTCCGGTCGAGCGTGCGGTATTGGATGGCCTCGGCCAGGTGGGCGACGGTGAGGGATTCGGCGGCTTCGAGATCGGCAATGGTGCGGGCAACTTTAAGAATGCGGTCGTGAGCGCGCGCAGTTAGCCCCTGCTGCTGCATGGCGCGCTCGAGCAGTCGCTCGGCGTCGGCGCTTAACTCGCAGTAGGCGCGGATTTGGCGCGTGTTCATCTGCGTGTTGGCGTAGATCTTTTCTTTGGCTTTGGAGAAGCGTTGCTTCTGGATCTGGCGCGCGGCCATCACCCGGGTGCGAATCTGCGCTGAACCCTCGGCTGCCGCGCCTCCACGCAATTCCTTGTATTGCACGGCGGGAACTTCGATGTGAATGTCGATGCGGTCGAGGAGCGGCCCGGAGATTTTGGCGACATATCGCTGAATCATCGGCGGAGTGCACATGCACTCGCGCGACTTGTCGTTGAAGTAGCCGCAGGGGCAGGGGTTCATGGCGGCGGCGAGCATGAAGCGCGCGGGAAAACTGAGCGACATGGAGGCGCGCGCGATGGTGACGGTATGATCCTCGAGCGGCTGGCGCATGGCCTCGAGGACGTTGCGGGGGAACTCCGGCAGCTCGTCGAGAAAGAGCAAACCGTTGTGGGCCAGAGAGACTTCGCCGGGGTGCGGCACGATTCCGCCGCCGATCAGGCCGGCATCGGAGATGGTGTGATGCGGCGAGCGAAACGGCCGCTGCGTGACCAGGCCGTCGCCGTTGAGCACGCCGGCCACGGAGTGAATCTTGGTGGTTTCGAGGGCTTCTTCGAAGGACAACGGCGCGAGGATGGAGGGCAGGCGCTTGGCCAGCATGGTTTTGCCGGAGCCCGGCGGCCCGATCATGAGGATGTTGTGGCTGCCGGCTGCTGCGACCTCAAGAGCGCGCTTGGCCGTTTGCTGGCCGCGTACATCGCAAAAATCGACGGTGAACTGCTCAAGCTTTCCCAGCAGTTCCCCGGTGGCCACGCGAAATGGTTCGCGCTGAATGACGCCAACGACCGAGGTGTTGAGCAACTCCAGGACATCGAGGAGCGAGGAGACCGGATAGACGTTGACGCCTTCAACGACCGCGGCTTCGGCGGCGTTGGCGGTGGGCACGATCATGTTGGGAATGCTTTTCTCGCGGGCCATCACCGCGATCGGGAGCATGCCGGGAATGGGGCGCACGCCGCCGTCAAGACCAAGCTCGCCGATCATGAGGAACTGGCTAAGGTCAGTGACACGCAGGGCACCGTACGCGCCGAGGATGCCGACGGCGATGGGCAGATCGAAGCCGGAGCCCTCTTTTTTGAGGTCGGCGGGCGCAAGGTTGATGGTGATGAAGGTGGGCGGTATCAGGTAGCCCGAGTTTTTGATGGCGGCGCGGACGCGGTCGCGGCTTTCGCGCACGGCGGCATCGGGCAGGCCCACGGTGTGAAAGTGATCCTGGTCGGAGACGACGCCACTGTAGTCGACCTCGACATCAATGAGATTGGCGTCGATTCCATAGACAGCCGCGCTGAGGGCCTTAAAGAGCATGGTGGAGGGCTGTGCTCGGAGTGTGGCAGAAGACCGGGAATCGCGGTCTGTGATGGATGAACAGGGGTTCTGAAGCCGGAACGGTGAACGGGAGTTGGGACCGAACGAGCGCCTCCGGGATCATTTAACGCTACTTAGCAAAATGAAATTTATTATGATTCATTGAGTTTGCAGACGATGAGATTGAGTGGAAGAGTGCTTCAGCGCGGCTTTCGTTCCGAGTGGGCTATCGTTCTTACCGCGATGGCCGGCACACTACTCTTCTCGATAAGGGCATTTTCCCAGCCGGACATCAAGACCAACATTGCTTCGGGACCCGCAACGAGGGCAGAGGACGGGGCGAACGCTGGTGCGATAGCGGCCGCGGCACATGAAAGCCCAGCGGCCAATCCTGGAAGACCGACGGTTTCGACGCCTGCAACGCTCACACCGGCGGGGTACCTCCAATTCGAGACTGGACTCCTGGCTGCGTGGCACTCTCCCGAGTTCTCTTCGCAGGCCAGCATCGGAGAGGTGATCAAGTTCGCGGTTTCGCGCCGCGTCCAGTTCCTCGCTGTCAGTCAACCATTCGTCCATTCCGATTCGCAACCCGCAGATGGCACTGGAGATGTATCGCCGGGAGTTCAAGTTGTGTTCTGGCAAGGGGAAGGCGCGCGCCCGACGTTTTCGTCGAGCTATTTCCACCGGGTTCTCAGCGGAGGAACTCCAGATCTCGATATTGGCAGCGCGAGCAATTCGGTGATTCTTCTAGCCAGCGCCGATGTAAAAGGATTTCACTGCGATACAAACTACATATTCAATGAAGTCGAGAGTGACGAGGATGTGCGCCGTCCCCAATTCGGGCAAACACTTTCGGTGTCGCACGGCGTCGGGAAAAAGTTCGGCGTTTCGGGAGAATTATGGGATTTTACGCAACCCTTCTTGCGGAGTTACGCTTTCGGCAATCTGTGGGCTGCAAACTACAATGCGAGGAAAAACCTGGTGCTCGACGTGGCATTTGATCGCGGGTTGACCACGACGTCCACTCGATGGGAGATCCTGGCAGGCTTTACTTACCTGCTGCCACGAAAAATTCGCCTCCGGTAGCGACCGGCTCGGGTGCGAGGGCACCGTGGATGCATCAATGAAGCAGCGTTGCCGATCAAGAAGCCACGGACGTTCGGTCGAGGGGCGATCGAATCTTCAACAATTCACATGCGGTCGTCGGGGAAGGCGCCGACAACTTCACCCGGGGCGACGTGCTGGCCGGCGAGAACGATGGCGTGGGTGCCGATGTGCGCGTTTGCGCCGATCACGGTGGCCTTGAGCCGGATCTTCTCGTAGTCGCCAGGATCGTGGGAAAAGGAGAAGATGCGTGCAAAGGAGCCGATGATTGCGTTATTGCCGATGGTGATGCCGCCGCGATCGTTGAGCAAGGCACGCTGGCGAATGGTGACTCCATCGCCGATGGAGAGGTTGTAACCGTAGGTGAGGTCGACGCCGTGGTAGATTTTGACGCCGTTGCCCAAGTGCTCAAAGATATGACGCCCTAACATGCAACGGAAACGGAGCCCCAGCCAATGATTCAGCCCAACGGGTGAGCGGTCGAACATTTGCCAGAACCAGAGTAGCGGTTTGCGGCGGGCAAAGCGTTCCCGGTCCACCTCGGCAAAGTGCTCTGCTTCCATGGTCACGTTGAGCGGATCGAGCGAGAGATTGATGACGTTGCCGGGGAGCTCGGAGGTGAGCGTCAGATTCAGCTTTCCTCCGTGCGGACGGCCCAAGTAAAGCTGATAGAGCTGGTCGCGGACAATCTCGGCACGACGCTCAGGAGAGCTGTGGCGGAGAAATTCCTCGTCAAGAAAACGAATCCAGCGGCGGTAAATCTCTTCGGCTTCAGGCGTGGGGTGGGGTACGGGGACGGTGGCGGGGCTGACCATATGACGACGATAGAACAGGGAACAGGGAGTAGGGAATAGGGAATAGGGAGTGGGCGACAGTGATCAGTAGTCAGTGCCGGGATCCATACGCCCGGACTGAATTCAAACAACTGACCATTGAGAAATTCCGGCTGCTCGCGGTCTGCTGCTGGATCGCGGTTGTACCTTACCGGCGTCCCTGGATGGTCTTTGGGTTGGCGCCCAATTTTTTGGCGGAGCGGCGGGCGGCGATTTCGTGCATTTCCTTGCCCCAATGCGAGCGGTTGATACCGATCTGCATGGCCAGCATGATGACGTTGCCGGTACACCAGTAAAGCGCCAGCCCTGAAGCGTAGTGCAAGAGCATGAAACCGAAGAAGATGGGCATGATGAAGGCCATCATGCGCCGCTGCGCGGGATCCATGCCGGGCGACGGCGTAATGTACTGCGTGAAGAACATGGAGATGATGATGAGAATGGGCAGAATATAAGTCGGATCGGGCTGCGAGAGATCGGGCAGCCACATCCAGTGCGCCTGGCGCAGTTCCACTGCGTACTGCAAGACGCGAAAATACGGCCACAAGAGAATGAGCGGTACCAGCATGGGCAGACAACTGCCGTACATGTTGACGCCCTCGGCCTTGTAGAGCGCCATCATCTCGGTGTTCATCTCACCCCGCTTCGGGTCGTTCATCTTCAGGCTCTTGTAACGGTTCTTGATGGCATCGACCTTGGGCTGGATGCGCATGGTTTTCAAAGAAGACTTCATCGCCGAAATGCGCGTAGGCAGAAGCAGCAGGTTGAAGACCACGGTGGAGATGATGATGGCCCAGCCCCAGTTGTTGATGCCGTGCTTCACCATCCAGCGCAGCAGCAGGTAGAGCGGCTTGGCAATAAAAGACCACATTCCGAACTCGATGAGCGGTTCGAGCGACGGCCCGTCTGCCTTTCCGTCTGCACCAATAGAATGGATCGACGAGAGTACATCGGTCGCCTTGGGCCCGGCGAATATGCGCAGTTTTGTATACCCGCTGGTATCGCCGATGGCGAGGCCGAGGACGTCGTCAGGAGTCTTCTTGCTGTTGGGATCGCTGGGGTTGCTGGGCAGGTCGATGGCGTTATGCAGAGTGACCACGGTGGTGCGATCCGGGTTGGCGGGCAGGAAGGCTGCCGCGAAATAGAGGTCCGTGATCGCCGCGTATTGGTACGGCTCGTCGATCGTATTGTTTCCGCTGACTTTTGCAGCAAGTTGCGAGCTCTCTTTGCCATCCAGCGACCAAGCAAAGTAGGAGGGAGTCCGCGTTTGCGAGTGGATCATGGAAGACTGCGCGAACTCTTCCATGTCGCCGAGGCCCGCGGGCCATTCAACCAGCGCGCGGACCGGTTGGCCATCGCGCAACACCTGGGTTTCAACGGTGACTACGTAGCTTGAGTCGAAGTGGAGGATCTTAACGACGTCGAGGCCGTTGGCCGCGTAATGAAAGGTAACCGAGGCCGGGGCGACGATCAGTCCCACCGGCGTTGGATGCGCGCCTGTGGCGGTCGACTGGTAAAGCGCCTGATTCAATTGCGAAGTCAGCACAGGCTCATAGGTAAACAGCGAAATCGGCGACCCAAAACGTGCTGCAGCTTCGGGCTGCACCAGGTCGAGCGGCTTGCCTGACGAATCGAAGTACTTTTTCAGGATCCAGTGCTTCACGAGGGCGCCGCGATTGGTGAGGACGATCATGTAAAGCTCGTTCTCAACCGTGAGTTCGCTTTCCTGGGAGGCGGAGATCTCTGGCGTGGCTTTGACGGGGTGAGCGGGAGCCGCGGCAGACGTCTTTTGGCCGGGTGCCGGGGCGACCTGGGCAGAAGGAGCTGCGGGCTGAGTTTGCGTTGCTGCGGGAGGCTGCTCTGCCGGCTTGGGCTTCGCGAAAAAGTACTGATAACCGAGAAACGCGGCGAGCACGACCAGCATGATGGCCATGGTGGAGCGGAAGTCGCCCCCCGCGCCGCCGGCGCCGCCGCCGGAACCCTGCGATTGGAGATTGGGATTGTGAACTTCGGGCAAAGGTTACTTTCCTATCATTCGGAAGAACAGTCCTGCGGGCAGCCGCTCTTCTTATGGTAAAGGTTCATGGGGTGTGACTGCTCTGCCGCGACGAATTCCGGGGGCCGGGACGGGATCGAATCCTCCGCGAGTGAAGGGATGACAGCGCAGCAACCTCCAGGCGGCCAGCGCACAACCGCGCATCGGCCCATGCACTGCAATCGCGGTTGCCGCATACTCTGAACACGTGGGCTGAAACTTGCACCCTCCCGGGCTCAACGCATGCAGCATGGGCGAAAGCCAGCGACGGTAGAAAGCTACGAAGGCAAGCAAGAGGCGCGTCATGGTGTGGGAGTCATCCCAGCCGAAAGCGTGGTCGCGGCAGGTTTTGCGCTGCGCACGGCATCGTTCCGGGCTATTTCCAGAATACGCACAATCTCCCCTTCAAGTTGCGTGAATTCCATGCTGAGGACGCCGCGCCGGGGGTGGAAGATGAGGTCGAATCCTTGCGGCACGAGATCGACATGGCGTCGCAAGGCTTCGCGCATGCGGCGCTTCATGCGATTTCGCTCGTGAGCTTTACCGATTGCTTTGCTCACGGTGAGGCCGACGCGTCCCGCTTGCGATGCGTGCCCCGAGTCCTGCGATTGCGGCGCCAGATACCAACTCATGGTTACCGATTGCCGCTTGCGCCCCGCAGCATAGGCGCGCAAATAGTCGGCATGTTTGCGCAGTCGTGAGCTCTTGAGCGTCTGGCGCCGCGCAGAATTCGAAGTTGAATTCATGAAGAAGGCTCGGTCCGGAAAAGTCGCATCAAAGGATGAGGACGGCGCATTCCGGCAAGAAAAAACCGCTGGGAAGGATCAGTCGCGGAACCCGGCACTGACGGATACACGTTTGCGGCCGGCGGCGCGACGGCGACTGAGGACCGCTGCACCGGCTTTCGTCTTCATGCGCGAACGAAAACCGTGAGTTTTTACGCGGTGGCGGCGGTTGGGTTGAAAGGTACGTTTGGGCATGTTGACCCGCTCCTGTTTCTTAAAAAGAATCTGCGTTTTAGCAACATTTTCAAGTATATCTTAGGCCGTGCGCGGAATCCAGCCAGGGAACAAGCATCACGATGCGGCACCGCAACGTGACGTGCGAAGTATGCTGGAGAAACATCGCAATCAAATTCGGACTGAGCATTCTGTGCGCACGGGCACAGACGTCTCGGACACTTCAATGCGAAGTTTCACCATCCTTGGTGCAACTTAACAAGACAGCAGAAAACTTATGTGAAAGAGGGATTGCAACGGCCTCGAGATGTGCTACTATCGGGACCGTTCAAGAAATTTCAAAACGAAATTTCGAGCACTCTGCGTTACGGATTTTTTCGCTCAAACGCCCCGGAGCAAAATCTTGGAGGGGCAGACCAGCGGCACACAGGTTGTCGATCGAAGTTGGAGTCGTGAAGGGCCAGTTGCTTCGCGCTCGACGGAAGATCGTTGTCTTGCTGCCGCAAAAAGAACCGTCGGATGCTCCACTGGCGGAAGATGCAAGGATTGTACGATGGCATTTGCGACTACGCCGACTTCGGCCCTCAATCCCTGGCTCCAGATTCTCGCCGCATTAGAGAAGAAAGTCATACGGCAATCATTCGAGACCTGGCTTAAGCCTACCCGTTTCAGTCACGCCGCCGGCCGCAAGCTTTATGTGCGCGTGCCCTCGCCGGAGTTTCAGCACATCGGCGACAAATACGGCGACCTGATTCAAGAAGCCATTGATCTCTACTCTCTGGAGTTCGACGACGTTTGCTTTGTAACCGTGGAGGAGGATCCCTCGATTCCGCCGCAACGGAGGGATGGAGGCTTTGGGCCTGTAGGCACGCATGCGCCTACGGCGCCGCCTTCGACCGCAGCACGCCCGCCCGAGCAAGGACGCTTTGACTGGTCCACCGCGGCGCAGCTGAATCCTCGCTACACCTTCGACGCTTTCGTGATCGGGAATGGCAACCAGTTTGCCCGCGCTGCGGCGCTTGCCGTTGCTGAACGCCCGTCGCGCGCCTACAATCCGCTGTTTCTCTATGGCGGAGTCGGTATGGGCAAGACGCACCTGATGCACGCCATCGGGCACGAGGTGAAGCGGAGGCAGCCTGCCTCGAATATCTGCTA
This sequence comes from Candidatus Sulfuritelmatomonas gaucii, assembly GCA_900290245.1. Classification (GTDB taxonomy): domain Bacteria; phylum Acidobacteriota; class Terriglobia; order Terriglobales; family Acidobacteriaceae; genus Telmatobacter; species Telmatobacter gaucii. The sequence goes on from OKRB01000087.1 coordinate 17,446, forward strand.
CGTCTCGGCGGAGAAGTTCACCAACGAGATGATCAACTCGATCCGCAACGATCGCATGACCAGCTTCCGTGACCGCTTCCGCACGGTGGACGTGCTGCTGATCGATGACATCCAGTTCATCTCGCAGAAAGAACGGACGCAGGAGGAGTTCTTCCACACCTTCAACGCTCTCCACGAGTCCATGAAGCAGGTGGTGATCGCATCGGATCGCCCGCCCAAGGAATTGACGGAGATTGAAGAGCGGCTGCGCTCGCGCTTCGAGTGGGGATTGATCGCAGACATTCAGCCACCCGATCTCGAAACCAAGGTCGCCATCCTGCTGAAAAAGGCAGAGAGCGAGCAGGTGCAACTGCCAACGGATGTTGCGCTGTTTATTGCATCGAACGTGCGCACCAATGTACGTGAGCTCGAGGGCGCGCTGGTGCGGCTGATCGCCTGGTGCCAGGTGAACCGCATGGAGATTACGCTGACTGCGACGCAACAATGCCTGAAGCAGTTCATCGACATGCAGGTGCGCAAGATCACCATTGAGGCGATTCAGCGTGCTGTTGCCGAGCAGTTTGGCATGCGGGTTGCAGACCTGAAGCAGAAAAACAACTCGCGCAACGTGGTTGTGCCGCGCCAGATTGCGATGTTCCTGGCCAAGCAGATGACCGAGGCGAGCCTGCCGGAGATTGGCCGCCAGTTTGGCAACAAACACCACACCACGGTGATGCACTCCATTGGCAAGATCGACGAGCAGCGTCGCACCGACAAGGATCTGCATCGCACGTTGACCAAGCTGCAGGACATGCTGAACTGCTAAAAACAGGAACCAAGCCACCCCAGCAGCAAAGCCGCCGTGGACCCCGGCAGGGACCAAGAGACCGAGGGAACAAGAAGGGCCGCCTGAGTTCGACAATGCTTGATGCGTTGTCTTAACGATGGGCGGCTCTTCCCTTTTGCGTTAGACTTCGAGCGTTGGGAATCATTCAATCTTGAAGCAGCATTCCGGAGAGCAGGGCCCTATGCGACTGCCTGCACTTGCCCTGGCGGCGATCAGCGTATTTACCGTGGGCGCATCTGCCCAGACTCCGATGAACGTGCAGCCCGTCAAGGAGTTGAAGCCCACCGACACTCTTGCGACATGTTCTTACCGGCCGGTTGCGGCCGAGGCGCCTTTCTTCGCCCGCCTGAGCGAAAAGGAACGGACCAACGATACAGTTTTCGGCGGCGACTACACGATTCATGGCAAGACCGGCACAGAGGTTGCGTGGTTTGGCATCGTGCGCGGCATCACGCTGCCTGCGGAAAAGAACGGAGATGTGACGCTGCTCGTGCAGCACCACTTCTTCGATGGCATGACGGACTGCCACATCATGCTGGTGGCGAAAAGCGGCGATGGCGACTTTATTGCGAGCTTCAAGGGCGATCCGGCGAAGATTCCGGCGCTGGCGCTGGTGCGCATTTACGGCAAGGTGACGGGCGAGAACGCGCGAGTGCCGGAAGTAGATGTCGAATATATTCGCGTGTGGCCATGGCTTACGTTTACGTTCACCGATCTTGCCGGAGAGGATCACAGCAATCCACGCTGGCAAAAATCCTCGAAAGTCAAACTGTCAGAGCGACTTTATGTTCCTTACCCTAACGAAAACTATTATTTGAATGTGTTGGGCGATCCCGCGGATTTTGGGGTCAATCTGAAGGCGGATTGAGCGCGGCGCCAAAGACGCCCATTTTCGCCGGATGGAGCGCATCGAAACTGCTATGGAATACAGACTTTTGGGAGGCTCAGGCCTCAAGGTTTCCGCACTGAGTTTTGGGACCGCAACGTTTGGCGGGTCCAACGAGTTTTTCAAAGGGTTCGGTTCCACCGGGGTTGACGAGGCGCGGCGGTTGATCGATCTCTGCTTCGAGGCCGGGGTGAACCTGTTCGATACGGCGAACGGTTACTCCGAGGGCCGCTCAGAAGAGATCCTGGGCAAAGCGCTCGCAGGCAGGCGCGACAAGGCGCTGATTTCGACGAAGTCCGGCTTCCCGACAGGGCCAGGACCGAATGAAGAGGGATCGAGCCGGTACCATCTGCGGCGCGCGCTCGAAGGCAGCTTGCGGCGGCTGGGGACGGACTACATCGATATTTATCACCTGCATGGCTTTGACGCGCTGACGCCAGTTGAGGAAGTGCAGGAAACTCTGAACGAGTTCGTTCGCGAAGGGAAGGTCCGTTATATCGCGTGCTCCAATTTCTCAGGATGGCACCTGATGAAGTCGCTGGCGACGGCCGACCGGTATGGCTGGACGCGCTATGTTGCGCACCAGGTGTGCTATTCGCTGATCAGCCGCGAGTATGAGTGGGAGTTGATGCCGCTGGCGCTGGATCAGAAGGTGGGCGCGCTGATCTGGAGCCCGCTGGGATGGGGGCGGTTGACCGGCAAGATCCGCCGCGGCCAGCCGTTGCCCACGGTGAGCCGCCTGCACAAGATTGCCGAGGCTGGACCGCCGGTGGCCGACGAGTTTCTGTTTACGGTGGTCGATGCCCTGGACAGGGTGTCAGGCCAAACCGGAAGGACCGTGGCGCAGGTTGCGCTCAACTGGCTGCTTCAGCGGCCGACCGTTTCTTCGGTGATCATCGGCGCGCGCAACGAAGAGCAGCTACGCCAAAACCTGGGAGCGGTTGGATGGAATCTGACTGCGGATCAAGTGGCGGCGCTGGATAAGGCAAGCGATCCGCAGCCCGCGTATCCCTACTGGCATCAGCGGAAGTTCTTTTCGGACAGGAATCCGCTGCCAGTCTGAGAGGGACAGGGAGCAAGGGAACGAGAAAGTCATCCAGCATTCGTAGGTTCCGTGAGCTGTGATTTCAGTGGCGCGCGTGGTGGTGATGCTTCACGACGTAGTGGCCGATGAGCCAGCCTGCTGTAGCGGCGACAAGCGAGTCGGAGGGAAAGTGCTGCCGGCCGAGGATGCGGGTGAGGCTAACGCCGGTGGCTGCTGAGTAGACGGCAGCCTGCGTCCACAGTGAAGGATATTCGGCAGCGACGGCAGAGGCTGCCGACCACGCCACCGTGCCATGAGCTGAAGGAAAAGATGCGTTAGGGCCTGCGCTTGACTGGAAGAAGCGTCCGCGCGCGCTGTCGGCGGTAGGCCGCTCACGCCAGGTGACCAGCTTCAAAACCTGTTCAACGACCACGCCATCGGCCATGGCTTCACCGCCAAGGATGCCTGCCTCGCGGGCACGCTCATCCTGCCCGAATTGACCTTTGGCGAAGATCAAGACGGGAGTGGCAATGAGCGCGCTGACGAGGCCGTCGGACACGTAGATGTTGTTGTTGTTGAATGTGGGATCTTTGGAGATGAGCTGGCTCTGAGCGCGGTGATCGGTGGCAATGGCGGCACCGGTGGCGAGCACGAACGGGACAAGCCACTTGAGATCGTGCGAGCGGATGCGAGCGGGGCTGGTCCAGATGGCTGCCTCGTCGCGAAAGAAGATATGCAAAGAGTTGCGGACTGTCACTTCATCCGGCTGATTCTGCGGAGTTGGGTCGGGAGATTGGGGCTGAGGTGCGTCAGGGAGCGCAGCCAAAGCCGCGTTCGCTGCGGAAGGTGGTGCCTGTGCCTTTGCGCTAAGGAAGCAGGAGATGATGACCAGTGCTGACAAGAATAAAGAGCGCATGAACATGAGAATTACGCGCAAATTCAGTGTGCGGAAAAAGATTGTATCGTTCTGCATAGTTTTGACTTGCGAGGGAGCGGGGGAACCCGTGCCACTCTCTATCGGACTATTCCAGCCATAGGAATGTCAACGAAACCGCGTAAAGCTGACGGAATTCTGACCCTGACGAGATTAACGCAGGAGACAAGACGAGTGCCACCAGGCTTTCCGCGCGAGCTGTCGCGGCGAATTCTTTGTCGTCAGGGGTTCGGAACCTGGAGCTGATGCCAGCCGCCGCCGGGTGGCGCCGTGGCGGAGTTCACCACATTGCCCATGCCGTCGGCCCAGTAGCCGCTCTGCGAGCCGGTCCAGACATCGCGCGACTGGCCGGTAAGCGGATCGATGGTGGGCGTGACACCTACGAGCGCATTGTCAAAGCTCTGGAACTGCGATTGCTCCGTAGCCTGCTGGCTTTCAAAGGAGTTCACCTGGTTGCGCATGGCCTGCATCTGCGCCTCGAATTGCTGTACCTGCTGTGCCAGCTGCGTCATACGGTTCTGCTGGCGCGCCTGCTGGTACTGCAGGGCGTAAACATCCATTTGCTTCTGATAGTTGAGCCAGGCGGGGCTCAGTTTGAAGGTCTGCGCGCAATGGAGCAGGATGGAGCGGGCGAGGGCGAGCTGGCCGGGTGGGGTGATGAAGCTGCCCAGGGTGGGCGCAGTCCAAATCTGCCCGGTTTCGACAGTTCTGGCGGCTGTGAAGGCGATCTTCTGGCTTGCGCCAGAGCCGCACGAGTAGGCGATGCGGCCCGTGGAGTTTTGGGTAACGCCGGAGCCGTTAGTGGTGTCGGGAATGTAGTCGGGAACGGTGAAATTGACGTCACTGGTGTCGGCAGTGGGGTTCTGGCAGGTTTTGTAGAAGCGGACATGCGCGTAGAGGACGGCGAATTCGGGGCCGGTGCGGTACCTTGCGATGACGAGCTGGGCCTGTGCGCCGAGATCGACAGTTTGTCCTTCAGTGGGATGGAGCTGTGAGGGCAAGGTGTAGGCGGGAATGGCGACGTCGCCCAGACGGACATCGGTTTGGCCGTCGGGCGAGGTGATGTCGATCATGGGGCGCTCGTCCGAGAAACCCATGCGGAAGAGGCCGCCGCGGACGGTCCATCCCTGCGGAACTTCGGCGGTGAAGGCTTTTTCGTAAGGATCCTGAAAGCTGGCCCATGCGGGCGTTGAGGCAGCGGCGCCAGCGGACTGGTTGCTCGCAGCTTTGGCGGAGGAACGGCAGGCGACATTGGCGAATGTGACAGCGAAAAGCACCGCAACGGCGAAGATCGGCAAGGGAATGTGACGGCGAACTGGCATGGGGCACCTTCTCAGAGAGAGATGAGATTTTGGTCGGCGCCCGGGGGTTGGGAACAGGCCTTTGATAACACGGTGCAGGGACGGCGGTCAACGATGATCGGCGCGCGGTCTGAAACGGAGCGGCGGGAACGATCACAACTCCTTGGGAGGATTGCTCATGTAGATGTCCACATAGTCGAGGTAGTTTTGCGCGTATTCTCTGATGAGGGCGCGATCTTTGTCGGTGATTTCGCGCCGCAGCTTAGCAGGAACGCCGGCCCAGAGGGTGCGCGGCGGGACGACGGTGTGCTCCGGAACCACGGAACCGGCGGCGATAATACAGCCCTCGCCGATGCGGCTGTTGTTCAGGACGCGGGCTCCCATGCCGATTACGCACATATCCTCGACGACGCAGCCGTGGACCGTGGCGTTGTGCCCGATGGTCACCCAGTCGCCGACGATGACCGGATAAAGGTTGCGCTGGCCATGGAGAACCGCGCAGTCCTGCACGTTGGAGCAGGAGCCTACGCGGATGGAATTGACATCGCCGCGGAGAACGGCATTCATCCACACCGAGGAGCGCTCGCCGAGCACCACATCGCCAAGGATCTGGGCCGAGAGATCGATATAGCAACTGGAAGGGATCTGGGGCGTGTGGCCCCGGTAGCTGCGGATCATGGAAACCTCAGGGGAGATCTCTCATCCAAGTGTAATCGGCTGTAGAGGGCCTCAAGATCGGGTTCGGATGGGGAAGGAGATGGTGGACTCGATCGGATTGACTCGGAAAGAGGGCAGTTGGCAGAGAACCTAGTAAATACCCCAGGTGCTTCCTAGGGCGAAACTCGATTATGGGTTATGATATGTGGAGCCCAGCAGGCGAGCTTGGAGGTGGAATTCATTGGCGGAGGTTCGCGTACAGGAAGGCGAACCGCTGGAAAATGCGCTGCGCCGGTTCAAGCGGAAGGTACAGCAGGAGGACATTATCAAGGAAGTGAAGCGTCACTCCTACTACCTGAAGCCCGGTGAGAAGCGCCGCGTCAAGGCAGCCTTGGCGCGCAAGCGGAACCGCAAGAAGGCAAGGAAAGAGCAGGATTAGTTTCATAACCCGCCGCGTTAAGCGCCGTTCTGGCGGCCGTCGTTGCACGGTAACGGAGGCGCCGGAAAACCCCAGGTAAGAGGGTTGGGACAGCAAGCGCGGCGGCGTAATCAACTGAAGCATTTCTCCAGTTTCTGTCGACCGAATTCGTAGCAGCCGCTTGGCATGTGCCCCATGAGAAAGCCATTTGGCACGAAGCTGCAACCCCGCACAGAAACCCGAGAAATGCGATAAATCGCTCGGCGCGCGACTGGCGCGCTGAGTTGCAAGTCCCCCGGGACAACCGGGACATAGTTCGTATACCGCCGATTTTGAGTGCGGTCCGGGCCCCTTGTAGTGCACGACGAAAGAAAACAGGGAACCGCGACCGGCAAGTTCTGTAAGAGCCGTGGCCGATTTCGGATGCGTTCCCTGTGAGGGAAGCCGGCCATGGAATTCACGGATCGAGTCCTCAAGTGTGTCGACTGCGGCGCCGAGTTTGTTTTCACAGCGGGCGAGCAGGTCTTCTTCCACGACAAACAATTCAAAAACGACCCCAAGCACTGCAAGCAGTGCAAGGCCAAGCGCGCCAAGGGAACGCAGAGAGTTCGCCCCGAAACGCGGACGACATGCTCGGAGTGCGGCGCGGAGACAACTGTTCCCTTCAAGCCGACACAGGGCAGGCCGGTGCTTTGCCGGTCGTGTTTTCAGAAGCAGCAGGGCAAGCCACAACTGGCGCCGGAAGCCAGCGCACCGACGGGCTGAACAGCAGACTGCCACGGAACCTGGAAGGATCACCAGCGTTGCGGTGGAGTGTCGCCAGTTGCGCTACATGTCGCGACAGGTTCTGCGTGATTTGCGCGGCTGGATGAACTTTGCTTACCTGGCGGCTTTCAGTGCTCGATGGCCGATGTCGCGCCGGTAGTACATCCTATCAAACGCAATCTTAGACAAAGCCCGGTAGGCGCTCGAGAGCGCCTGCTCGAGCGATTCGGCTGCGGCGGTAACGCCCAGCACGCGCCCGCCCGCAGTGAGCATTTGCCCATTGGTCTGGACAGTGCCGGCGTGAAAGATCTGCACACCGGGAACCTGAGCTGCGGCGTCAAGACCGGAAATCGGAAACCCGGTTTTGTAGCTGCCCGGATAGCCGCCGGAGCTGGCAACGACACAGGCAGACGCGCCTGGGGCCCAGCGAAGCTCCGTGTCGGCGAGGCGGCCTTCGATGCAGGCGTCGAGCGCTTCGACAAAATCGCTTTCGAGACGCACGAGGATGGCCTGCGTCTCAGGATCGCCGAAGCGAGCGTTGAACTCGAGTACCTGCGGGCCACGCGCGGTCATCATGAGCCCGCAATAAAGCACGCCGATGAATGGCGCATCTTCGTCGGCCATGCCGCGAATGGTAGGTTCGGCGATGTGGTGCAGAATCCACTCGGACATGGCGGAATCGAGCAACGAATCGGTGGAGTAGACGCCCATGCCGCCGGTGTTCGGCCCGGTGTCGCCCTCGCCGATACGCTTGTGATCCTGCGAGGGCACGAGCGGCGTGACGTGCTGGCCATCGCTAAGGCAGAGGAAGCTGACCTCATCGCCTGTAAGAAACTCTTCGATGACGACCTGGTGTTCGGCCGTGCCGAGAAGTGCGCCGGAGAATAACCCCTGAGCGGTTTCAACAGCCATGTGGCGTGAATCGCATAGCACGACGCCTTTGCCCGCGGCGAGGCCGTCAGCTTTGACAACGATGGGCGGATGGAACTTTTCAGCCGCTTTCTCAGCTTCGGCCGCGGTAGCGCAGATGGCGAAGTTGGCCGTGGGGATGTTGTGCCGCTGCAGAAAGCGCTTGGTGAATCCCTTGCTGGTTTCGAGCATGGCGGCGGCGCGCGTGGGGCCGAAGACACGCAGGCCCCGCCCCTGGAGAGCATCGACGATACCGAGGGCGAGCGGAAGTTCCGGGCCGACGATGGCGAGATCGGGCTTTTCAGCTTCGGCGAGGCGGACCATGGCGTCGAGATCTTTGAGGTCGACGGGGACGCAGCGCGCGATTTGCGCCATGCCGCCGTTGCCGGGTGCGCAGACGATCTGGGTGACACGCGGACTGCGGGCGACGGCCCAAGACAGCGCGTGTTCGCGGCCTCCGGAACCAAGGATGAGGACCTTCATGACAGCAAACCTTTCGCTCGGAGTGGAGTGAGCCCGAAGAGCTATGGTCGGCAATGCGGGCAGGGGAAGTCAAACGAGGATGTGCGGAATGGGCGAGGTTGCGTTCTCCTATACTGAGGCGGGATGTACCTATTGTGTTGGTGCACTGCTTGCGTGGGAGTCTAAGTGGTTGAAACGCGAATCAAGCTGTTTGCTGAGCAGCAGGCCGAGAAGGCGCGGCGCGAGCAGCAGCGGCGTGTGTACCGGCGCAACCAGGTGTTCGGGTTGCTGATTCTTGCTGCGGCAATTTGCGCGTGGTGGCTGTGGCACACCAATCCGAGGTGGATTGCGCCGGCGGGGTGGTGGAGACCGTAAAGCAGGGAACAAAGGGAACAAGGAACCGAGGGAACAAGAAGACAGGGGTCAGGGGTCGGTTGATAGTGAAAAGCTAGGTTATGGAAAAGAGCAAGCTGCCGCTGGTGGTGGTACTGCTGGGGCCGACGGGGAGCGGAAAGACGGCGCTTTCACTCTCGCTCGCTGGGCGGTTTGGCGGCGAAATTGTGAGCTGCGATTCGGTGGCCGTGTATCGCGGCATGGATCTGGGCACGGCGAAGCCGACGCACGAGGAGCGGTCGCGCGTGCCGCACCATTTGATTGATGTGGCCGAGCCGGATGAGCCGTTTACCGCCGGTGAGTACAGCAGACTTGCCCGCGAAGTCCTCCAAAAAGTAAGAGCGCGTGAGCGCCTGCCGATTGTGACGGGAGGAACGGGACTGTATCTGCGGGCGCTGACGGAAGGGTTGTTTGCCGGGCCGGAGCGGCGAGAGGATCTGCGGGCGCGATTGCGGCGGAGCGCGCAACGGCATGGGGGCGGGTGGCTGCATCGGCTGCTGCTGCGGATGGATATAGCAACGGCGGAGCGGATTCATGCGAACGATATACCGAAGCTGATTCGCGCGATTGAGGTGTGTGTGGCGGCGCGGAAGCCGATGTCGCGGGTTATGGGGCGCGATCCGCTGACGGGGTTCCGGCTGCTGAGGATTGGGCTGGACCCGTCTCGCGTTGCTTTGTACGAACGAATCAATGAGCGGTGTGCGGCAATGTTTGCGGCAGGGCTGGTGGAGGAGACACGCAGGTTATTGGCGCGGTACGGCGATGTGAAGGCGCTGGATTCGCTGGGTTACAGGCAAGCATGTGGGGTGTTGGATGGATCGTTGAGTGCGAAAGATGCGGTGAAGGCGGCGCAGCAGGGGCACCGGAATTATGCGAAGCGGCAGATGACGTGGTTCCGGCGTGAGCCGGAGGTCGAGTGGATTGCGGGGTTTGGGGATGAAGCGGAGGCGGTGAGAAAGGCATCGGAGATCGTGGAGAGCGCGCTCGTCGGAAAGGACAGCAATTTAAACTAGGCGTGACGAGCGACCTTTGAACGTCGCGGAAATTGGGATGCAAGCGATCCCACGTGAGCCGGAAGAACAAAGACCCGGCGAGCGTGGGGCACCCAAGGAATTACAAGGGCCGAAAGTGGAAGACCAAGTCCGTGTCATCCCACCCTAAACGCAAAAAGCACGTTTAGGATGGGGCACCCTCGATTGTGCAGGAACGGAGTGACCAATGGCAGAAACGAATGCAGAGATGATTTACGACGTCGCGGTGATTGGCGGCGGGCCGGCCGGTTATACGGCGGCAATTCGCGGAGCAGAGTATGGGCTGAAGGTGGCGTTGATTGACGCGAGTCCGAAGCTGGGCGGCACATGCCTGCACGTGGGCTGCATTCCGACCAAGGCACTGCTGTTCAATGCGGAGCTGTGGGATTACCTGAAAGAGGCCGACGAGTTCGGCATTGCGGGCGTTGAAGGGCGTGCTTTGAACTGGGCCGCGGTGCTCGCGCGCAAGAACGCCATTATCGCGAAGCACGTGAAGGGCTTGGAATTCCTGATGAAGAGGCACAAGATCGCCGTGATTCCCGGATTCGCACGGCTGACGGGCGGAGCAAAAGATGGCGTGCACACAGTGGATGTCGATGCGAGCGGGGCGAAAAGCCAGGTGAAGGCGAAGAACGTGATGGTGGCAACGGGATCGGAGGCGAAGCTGCTGCCGGAACTGAAGGCGGACAGCACGATTCTGACGAATATCGAGATTCTTGATCTGAGTGCGCCGCCGAAATCGCTGATCGTGATTGGCGCAGGCGCGGTGGGCGTGGAGTTTGCGTCGATCTTCCGCAGCTTTGGAACCGAGGTGACGATTCTCGAATTCTTGTCGCGAATGGTTCCGGTGGAGGACGAAGAGATTTCGAAGGAGCTGGCGCGGGTGTTCAGGAAGCGCGGCATCGAGACGCAGACGGGCGCGAAGGTCGAGAAAGTAGAGAAGACGGCGAATGGCGTGAAGGTAAGCTACACCGATGCGAATGGAAAGTTGCAGGTGAAGGAGGCCGAGAAAGTGCTGGTGGCTGTGGGTCGCGGGCCGCTGACGCGTGACATCGGCCTGGAAAAGACGAAGGTCGAGCTGGACCGCGGCTCTGTGAAAGTGAACGAAGTGCAGGAGACGGCGGAGCCGGGCGTGTTTGCCATCGGCGACATTGTGGCGGGTCTGCCGCAACTGGCGCACGTGGGCGCGATGTGCGGCATGGTCGCGATGGCGAAGATTGCGGGGCGGAAGTACCGGCCGGTGCGGCGCGATCGCATTCCGAACTGCACCTATACCGATCCGCAGATTGGCTCGGCGGGACTGACCGAGGCGCAGGCCAAGGAGAAAGGCTTCACGGTAAAGGTGGGCAAGTTCCCGTTTGCGGGCAACTCGAAGGCGACGATTGTGGGCAGCCATGATGGATTCGTGAAGATTGTGGCCGATAACAAGTACGGCGAGATCCTGGGCGTGCACATTATCGGGCCGCAGGCGACGGAGCTGATTGCCGAGGCGGTCGCGGTGATGGAGCTCGAAGGCACAGTGGACGAGCTGATGTTCACGATCCACGCGCATCCCACGCTGAGCGAGGCGATGCTGGATGGGTATGGCGCGGTGGAAGGCCTGCAGATCAACGCGTGAAAGGCAGCGGAGTTGGCGGGGTTATTACCCACCCTGGCGACAAGAACGAATGCGTCGCGAGGGTGGGGCACCCGCAGATTCGGTTGGGATTTAAAGCAGAAGCTGCCAGTAGCCGACGTCGATCCAGCGGCCGAATTTGTAGCCAACTTCCTTGAAGAGTGCCACCTGGCGCAGACCGAACTTCTCGAGCAATGCAATGCTGGGGGGATTGGGAAGCGCGACGCCTCCGATGACGCAACGAAACTGGCGATTGCGAAGCTCGGCCAGCAGCACATCGAATAATGCGGTTCCTCTTCCCTTCCCAACCGACGCAGGAAGCAGATACACAGTCGCTTCGACGGAATGGCGATATGCCGGACGCTCTCTCCATTTGCGGCCGTAGCTGTAGCCGATAAGCCTGCCGTCTTCTTCACACACGAACCAAGGATAATTCTTTGTCGTTTCCAGGATTCGCCTTCGCATCTCATCGGGAGCGACAGGATCTTCTTCAAACGTGGCAGATGAGTTGAGGATGTAGTGGTTGTAGATCTCCGAGATCGAGGTCGCGTCGTCTTGATGGACGTATCGAAGCATGGCGGGTCTCCGAAGCCGGCTTGACAGTTCAACTGTACGCGTCGGAGCGTGTGGATTTGGTTGAGCCGAATGATAACCGTGAGAAAAGCAACCGTAGATCCTTCGGCTCCGCCTACCCCATAATCGCGCGCGATCATGGGGCCCCGAACGCGCTCCGCTCAGGATGACACTGCGTTTGTCGGTTGCGCTTGAGCGATACGCATATCGCTCCCTCAAGGCTCACAACTCGGTCGACTGCGTGGCGACCAGATCTCTCGCTTTCGTTATGAAATCGGCGAGCGGCATGGAGGTTTGCTCGGTTTTGCCGCGGGTGCGCACGTTGACCTGGCTGGCGGATTCTTCTTTGTCGCCGAAGACGAGGATGTAGGGCGTCTTCTGCAGCGCGAAGTCGCGAATCTTGGCGTTCATTTTTTCGTTGCGCGCATCGACTTCAACCCTGAGACCGGCGGCCCTGAGTTCGGCTTCGATTTTTTCAGCGTAGGCCGCATGACGCTCGCTGATGGGCACGAGGCCCACCTGCACGGGCGCCAGCCAGAGCGGGAAGGCGCCGGCGTACAGCTCGATGAGATAGGAGACCATGCGCTCCATGGTGCTGATGATGGCGCGATGGATCATGACGGGCCGATGGCGATTGCCGTCTGCTGCCGTGTATTCCAGGGCGAACTGGTTGGGCAGGTGAAAGTCGAGTTGCACCGTGGAGTAGGTTTCCTCGTGGCCCATCACGTCGGCGAGCTGAATGTCGAGCTTGGGCCCGTAGAAGGCCGCTTCGCCGCGAGCCTCGCGATACTTCAGCCCTAACGAATCCAGGGCTTCGCGCAACACACGCTCGCCCAGCTCCCACATGGCGTCGTTATCGACGTATTTTTCCTTGTTGGCGCGATCGCGCAACGAGAGGCGGTAGCTGTATTGCGTGATGCCAAGATCGCGGTAGGCGCGTTCCACGAGCTTCATCACGCTGGAGAACTCATCCTTGATCTGATCAGGCGTGCAGAAGATGTGGGCGTCATTGAGCGTCATGCAGCGCACGCGGCTGAGGCCGCTGAGCGCGCCTGACAACTCGTAGCGATACATGGTGCCAAGCTCTGCGAGGCGCACGGGGAGGTCGCGATAGCTGCGCAGTTTTGATTCGTAAATGAGAATATGATGCGGGCAGTTCATGGGCCGCAGCACCATCTCTTCGTTCTCAAGTTTCATGGGCGGGAACATGCTTTCGTGGTAGTGCGCCCAGTGGCCGGAGCGGATATAGAGATCGACCTTGGCGAGGTCGGGCGTGTAGACGTGCTCGTACCCGGATTTGCGCTCGAGGTCGAGGATATATTCCTCAAGCAAGCGGCGAATGGTGGCTCCCTTGGGAAGCCAAAGCGGCAAGCCGGCGCCCACTTCGTCGCTGACGGTGAACAGTTCGAGTTCCTTTCCCAGGCGCCGGTGATCACGGCGTTTCGCGTCCTCAAGCCGCGCGAGGTAGTCTTCCAGATCCTTTTTAGAGAAGAACGCAGTGCCGTAGATGCGCTGGAGTTGCGGGTTTTTCTCATTGCCCAGCCAGTACGCGCCTGAGATGCTCATCGCCTTGAAGCCCTTGACGCGGCCGGTCGAGGGCACGTGCGGACCGCGGCAGAAATCGACGAATTTGCCGTTGCGGTAGAAGCTGACCTGGTCGCCGGGCGCGGTGAACCTGGTGACGAAGTGGGTCTTCATGAAGTCTCCGTCTTTTTCAAATTCGGCGAGAGCCTGCTCGCGCGGCTCGAACTCGCGCACGAATGGCTCGTTGCGCGCGACGACTTCAGCCATTTTGGATTCGATGGCGGACAGGTCTTCGGGGGTAAAGGGCTTTTCGCGATAGAAGTCGTAGAAAAAGCCGGAATCGGTGGCTGGCCCATGGCCAAGCCTGGTTTCAGGAAAGAGCTCAAGGACGGCCGAGGCAAGCACATGCGCGGCCGAGTGACGCAACACTTTGAGCGCGTCAGGGTCTTTTTCCGTGACCAGTTCGAGGCGCGTGTCCGCGGTGAGGGGCGCCGAGAGGTCGACGAGGCGCGGAGCGGTAGCGTCTTCGGCGGCGTACATGGTTGCTTCGGCGGAACCGTCACTCGCTGTATCGGGATGGGGCTGGCCGTCGTGGGCGGAGCTTTTGCCGGCGGCGTTGCTTACGGGAGTAATGCGCGCGACGACGGAAGCCGCTGCGAGACGCGGCGAGATGGAGTTGGCGATGTCGAGAGGCGTTGTGCCAGCAGGAACTTCGCGAATGGCCCCGTCGGGCAGGTGTACGGCAATGGTGTTCTTACTCATAAGTGCAATGGATTCCCTGAAGGCCGATGGTGAAAAAATTGTGGCCCTTTCTTTGAGGATAGAGGGCCGGTGCGGGCGAAGTCGAGCCTGCGCTCGGCTCGAAGTCTGTTTCAGGCCCGGATTGGACTGTTCCCTCCCCCGAATTGGGAATGTCGCCCTGCCCCAATCAGCCGATGGAATCGCATGGATGGGGCATGTTCAACGCTATGTTGGGTTGACTATCTTGAGCGGCGGAATAGAAGCAGCGACGTAGCGGTTGTGAGGTCACAACATGAAGGTTTTTTGCAAGAGAACGAACGGGAACGCGGAGTTCCGCTGTAGCGTGTGCGGGGAGGGATTCGTCCTTTTCTGGGAGCGGCAGCCTCGGACGGAGCGGGTTGCGGTTCTGCGCGAGATTCAGGAGACCATGCGCAGGCACCATCGGAGTTCCCCTGGGACGGAAGCACATCCGCAAGGCGGTTTTCTGGCGCCCGACTGGGGTGACCCCACCGAACTTGCTGCCGCAGCGTTGCAGGGTGGTAACCAGGTGCTCGACCTGTAAGCCGAAAAAACCTCTGCTAATGATCAGGAAAGATCGGTGACAGGGATCGCGTGCCCATCGAGGCTCAAAGCCGACCGCAATGGGGAACGAACAGGCACAGACACGCCCCTTGACTGCAAACGAGAGCAAAGGCAGCCAAATCAGGCAAACATAGCAGTTTGCGAAAGTTCCGGACGGTACAGAAAAGGCCGGGAGTTTACCCAGCCCTTCTGTGTTAGCTGTTCGATTCTGCCGGAATCCGGCCGATCAGGTTAGAGAGGCTGTACGTCGGCAGCCTGCCATCCCTTGGGGCCCTTTACGACGTTAAACTGCACGGCTTGACCTTCTTGCAAACTCTTGAATCCACTGGTGTTGATTGCCGAGTAATGCACGAACACATCTTCGCCGTTCTGGCGCGAAATAAAGCCGAAGCCTTTCGCGTCATTGAACCACTTCACGGTACCTTGTTCCATACTTTTGCGTATTTCCTGGATTTGAATTGCGCTGGATGAATCGGAGCGACCACTGGCAGAATCTTGCTTGGTTGGGCGAGTACTGCTCACGCCCGGTTCTACTAACGCTAATCATAGTCTACCATCTTCGTCAAAAGAATGTGCAGGAAAAGTGTGCCGCGTCTCAGCCGTTGGTTTCCCAGGATCGGAACTCATTGAACAATTTGGCCTTAATGGCGCGGGGCGGAGCTGTGGTAAGGTGAGAGGTCGCCATGCTGCACGATCCTGTACCCGAATTGTCGGCTCGCGCCACCGAGGCGCTGGAGTCGGAGTTTAGGACGCTCCCGGAGTTTAAGGCGGAGCCTGGCACCAGCGCCGAAGAAATGGCAGCGGTTCTCGAAGAGACCGCGCACCGGCTTGGCGATAACTACCCTTATTTCCACCCCTTATATGCCGGGCAGATGCTGAAGCCACCGCATCCGGTGGCCCGGACCGCGTATGCGCTGGCCATGAAGATCAATCCCAACAATCATGCGCGGGACGGCGGCCGGGCGAGCTCGGCGATGGAGGTCGAGGCAGTTCGCGAGATCGCTGGAATGTCCGGGTGGACAGAGTACCTGGGACACCTGACTTCGAGCGGGACCTTCGCCAACCTGGAGGCATTGTGGATGGCAGGGCAATTGGCGCCAGGACGGCGGATTGTGGGTTCGGAGCAGGCGCACTACACGCACCAGCGGATTTCGGCAGTACTGAAACTGGAATACACTGCCGTGGCGGCCGACGGCGCGGGCCGGATGCGGCTGGACGCGCTGGAAGATGAGCTGCGCAAGGGCGACGTGGGCGCGGTGGTCGTGACGATGGGCACGACGGCTTTGGGGGCGGTGGATCCGCTCGGCGAGATTCTTGCGCTGCGTGAGCGGTACGGATTTCGCGTCCATGTGGATGCAGCATACGGTGGGTACTTCACGCTGATCGCGGAATCGCTCGACGAGGCGGCGCGACGAGGGTATGCAGCGATCGGACATGCGGACTCGATCGTGATCGATCCGCACAAGCACGGATTGCAACCGTTTGGATGCGGGTGTGTCTTGTTCCGTGACCCGGCCGTCGGGCGGTATTACAAGCACGACTCGCCGTACACGTATTTCACTTCGAAGGAACTGCACCTGGGCGAGATCAGCCTGGAGTGCTCCCGCGCGGGAGCGGCGGCGGTGGCTTTGTGGGCGACGCAGCGGCTGTTGCCGCTGACGAAGGATGGAGCTTTTGCCGAGGGGTTGAGGAAGGGACGGCGGGCGGCACTGGAGTTGGACCGGAGACTGCGAGGAGATGAGAGGTTTGTCGGTTTGGGTTCGTGCGTTCCCGGGTCCCTAAACGCAAGGGACCCGGGGCACCTGCCATGTGCGCCGGAGCTGGACATTATTGTCTGGGGAGTGCGTGCAGCGGATTTTCAGAAGGCGTCGGAGCAAGCGCGAAATGTCTTTGACGCATGCGCGCGGCGGGGATTGCATCTGGCTTTAGTACAATTGCCGGGATCGTGGTTTGGTGGACGCGGCGGTGCGCAGAATGAGGGCACGCTTACCTGTCTACGCTCGGTGCTGATGAAGCCGGAGCACGAGGCGTGGATCGGACGCATCTGGGATCACTTGAGCGCGGCGTGCGATGAAGTTGTGAATGGGTGAAAAGTCTACGACGGATTTGGATTTTGGGTTGGAAAGAAAACGTTGTCAAAGAGACAGTGAACAGTGCTCAGTTTTCGCGCTGGGTCCAATGTGCGAGAAGCAACCGCAGCTCCTTCGACTTCCTCCGCTGCGCCGTTCCGGTTCGCTGCTATCGCTCAGGACGACAAGAGCTTTATTGAGAGTTTGAAATTCACGTCGAGAGTAGGGATAGCTTATGCATGATGCAAAAGCATTTCGTTCGATGCACAAGGAGCGGTTCGGGGCAGAGCCTGCGATTTTTGTGGGGCCGGGACGCGTGAACCTGATCGGCGAGCACACCGATTATGCCGAAGGTTTTGTGATGCCGGCGGCGATCAACTTTGCCACCCTTGCGGGGATTTCGCCGCGCACGGATGGCAAGATCGCGATCTACTCCGAGAACCAGGGTGAGGAGAAGGTGTTTGACGGCGTGCAGGCCAAGGGAATCAAGTACTGGACCGACTACCCGATCGGAGTGGTGTCGATCCTGGCCGGCGAGGGCCACAAGATTCCCGGCTTCAGCCTGAGCATCTGGAGCGATGTGCCGCTCGCTTCCGGGTTGTCGAGTTCGGCAGCGCTAGAGGTATCGACCGCGCTCGCGGTACTGTCGCTTGTCGGCGCAAGCTATCCGGGACCCGTTTTGGCGCGACTCTGCCAGCGGGCGGAGAACGAGTTTGTGGGCGCGAATTGCGGAATCATGGACCAGTTCATCAGCTTGAATGCCAAGGCGGATCATGCGCTTTTGCTGGACTGCCGCGATTTGACCTACAAGCTGGCGCCGATTCCGGACCACGTGGCATTGGTGATTGCCAACACCATGGTGAAGCATTCGGTGGCCGGAGGCGATTATCCGACGCGGCGGCGCGAGTCCGAAGCGGCGTGCGCGGTGATTGCCAGGCACCGGCCGGGCGTGAAGTTCCTGCGCGATTGCACGCTCGACGATCTGAAAAAGTCGGGCAACGAAATGGAGCCTAAGAGCTACCTGCGGGCGAAACACGTGATCAGCGAAAACCTGCGAACGGTGGCGGCCTGCGACGCGCTGCTGAAGGGCCACATGAAAGAGCTGGGCCGGCTGATGGGCGACGCGCACCGGAGCTACAGCCAGGACTTTGAAGGCAGTTGCGTTGAGGCGGATGCGATGGTGGCGCTGGCGCAGGATTTGCCGGGGCTGATCGGCGCGCGGTTGACCGGGGGCGGATTCGGCGGGTGCACGATCAACTTGGTAGAGCAGACCGAGGCGGCTGGGTTTGCCGAGAAGCTGGGTGCGCGCTACGCTCAGAAGATTGGAATTACGCCCCAGATTCACATTTGCCATGCGTCGGGAGGCGCTCACCGACTTGAGTAGGGCTGTTCGCGCCCGCTCGTGCGGCCGGAAGGCGAACGAGCCACAAAGGAAGATGGAAAAGTGCCTTAAGTGCCGCGACTGGGAGAGGTTAAACCGCAGCGAAAATCGCGCAAAAACGGTTGGCCCTCCACCTCAGGCACGCATCCAACCGTTTTGTGGAAAATTGATCCTCTATTGAGCCTCTGGACCGCAAGTTCCTGACACGAAAGAGCCATTTTCGCAACCGGACAGAAACATTGTGTAGACCGTTTTCCTTGTTAAACTTGTGAGGTGTTTTGCCCCGATGGAACGATGAGGGACCGTGTGCCGGGCTGGGACAAAGCATCCCCGGGGTGGTGGTGGCTGTTTGGCCCTGAAGGATAGCCATTAAGAAAAAGATATATGGAATCTACATCCACGAAATCGTCCATGCACGAGAGAATCCCCCACGGCGGCCAGGTGGCTTACTTCTCCATGGAGATCGCGATTCAACCGGCCATGCCGACGTACTCTGGAGGTCTGGGTGTACTCGCCGGTGACACCCTTCGCTCGGCAGCGGACCTGGGTGTCCCATTGGTGGCGTTCACGCTGGCGCACCGTAAAGGATATTTCCAACAGCATCTCAGCGCGACGGGCCTGCAGACCGAAGATGTGCAGCCGTGGAGCCCTGAGGAGTTTTGCACCGAGGAAGCTGCGCGGATCACGGTGGCGATCGAAGGCCGCGTGGTGGCGGTACGCGCATGGCGGTACGATCTGGCAGGACTCTTTGGGCATATCGTGCCAATCTACCTTCTCGACACGGACCTCGAAGAGAACTCAGGCTGGGACCGCGGCCTGACGGACCATCTGTACGGTGGCGATACAAACTACCGGTTGCAGCAGGAAATCGTGCTGGGGATGGGCGGCGTGCGCATGGCGAAGGCGCTGGGATTGCGCGTCAACGTCTTCCACATGAACGAGGGTCACGCAGCGTTGCTCACGCTGGCGCTGCTCGAAAGCCAACTTGGCGGCGGGCCACTGGGCGCGCCGGCTGAAGCGGATCTTGAGGCGGTGCGCCGCACTTGCGTGTTCACCACGCACACCCCCGTTCCGGCAGGGCACGACCGATTCTCAACCGAACAGGCGATTCGCATTTTGGGCAGCGACCGGACGGCGCGTCTGGAAGCGCTGGGTTGTTTCCGCGACGGCCTGCTGAACATGACGCTGCTGGCGCTCAGGTTTTCCCGGTATGCGAACGGCGTGGCCATGCTGCACGGCAAAGTGTCGCAGGCCATGTTTCCGGAGTTCAAGATCGACTCGATTACCAACGGGGTGCACGCGCCGACGTGGATTTCAGAGCCAGTGCAAAAGATGCTCGATGAGCAGATTCCGGCATGGCGGCGTGACAACCTTTATTTGCGCAATGTGATCGCCGTGCCCGAATCCGAGATGCTGGCGGCGCACAAACGTGCCAAAGAAGAACTGTTGGCGGAAGTGGGGTCGCGGACCGGGCTCGTACTCGATCCCAACGTGCTTACCCTCGGCTTTGCGCGGAGGGCAGCGACGTATAAGCGCGCCACGTTGATGTTCACCGATCCAGAGCGTCTCAAGGAAATTGCGTCAAAAGCAGGCGGGTTGCAGATTCTGTATGCCGGCAAGGCGCACCCTCAGGACGAACCCGGGAAAGCGCTCATCCAGCAGGTGGTGGCGGAGGCAGCGCGGCTGGGGAATGACAATTTGCGGATTGTCTACCTCGAAAACTATGCGTGGGACCTTGGCGCGCGGCTCACGGCAGGCGTGGATGTGTGGGTCAACAACCCGCGGCGCCCTTACGAGGCATCCGGAACCAGCGGGATGAAGGCGGCAATGAATGGCGTGCCCAGCCTGTCGATTCTGGATGGATGGTGGATCGAGGGCTGCATCGAGGGCGTAACAGGGTGGGCCATCGAAGACGGAGCCGACGATCTCGCAGAAGCGGACTCGCTTTACTCCAAGCTGGAGACTGCGGTGGTGCCTCTTTATCGCGATGCACCCGAGAAGTGGGCGCGCCTGATGCGAACGACGCTGGCGTTCAATGGTTCGTACTTCAACACCAACCGCATGGTGAAGCAGTACACGCGGAATGCATACTATCCCGAGCGGCTGCCTCAAACAACCAAGGTAGAAGAAGCGGCCTACGCGGACTAAAGGCAGCTACCAGTTGCTAGCTTTCAGTCTTTGTGCTGCGTTCTTGCCGCTATTCGTTGTCTGACGGCGCTGTTCTCTGATCTCTGCTTTCTAGAGCTTGCGGCGCAGGAACTCGAAGATCACATAGCCGATAAAGCCGCTCACGAGGGCGATCAGGAAATTCGTGGTCGTAACGATGTCGTGCAGGGCAAAGGCGAAGGTCTTGCCCCGGCCGCTGACTCCCGTGAACTCGCCCATCAGGAGATTCGAGTAAAAAAGGAAGATGATAAACGCGACTTCGACCACCACTCGCCAGATGGGCTTGACTCTCGGTGGTGGCGTGAACGGCGACATGGAGCGATGATACCGGCGAGGCGCCCGAGCCCCAAGCGAAATCGGATGTTGCTGCGAGCCGAATAAAGGCGGCTCAACACGCTCATCAAGCGATTCAGCCTATAATTTTCCTGTTGTGTTTTCCGGAATTTCATGGCGGTGGCGTGGAATGCGGCGGCTGACTGCCGTTGCAACTCTCCTGGTGTGTTCATACGTGTTCTTTCCCATTGGCGCTCTGGGCCAGACCCCTGCGGATGCAACAGACGCGAGCGGACCGGGAAATTCCTCGGCCGGCGCCGGGCGTGTGCTGCTGGTGTTGCCCTTCGATAACCGGACCGGCCAGCCGAGCCTTGAATGGATTCGCGAGGCAGCGTCGGAGATCCTGAGTACTCGCTTTGCGTCTGCGGGGTTCCTGCCCACGAGCCGGGCCGACCGCGTGTACGCGCTGGATCACTTGGGACTGCCACAGGGATTCCAGCCTTCGCGCGCGAGTTCCCTCAAGCTGGCCCAAACGCTCGATGCCGATTCGATTGTGGTGGGCAGCTACACAACCGATGGGAATTCGATTGCTGCCGAGGCAACGCTGGTAGACGTTCCCAGGTTGCGGATGCTGCCGGCAGTGAGCGTGCGCGGCGAAATGAAAGACATGATCGCCGTGTTTGGCACGTTGGCGTGGAAGCTCACGAAGGAACTTGATCCCACATTCAGCGTGGCCGAAGAGACGTTTGCGGCGGCGGGGAACGGGATGCGGGTGGATGCCTTCGAGCAGTACATTCGCGGAATCACGGAGCCGGACCAGGCAGAGCGCCTGCGGCATTTGCAGCAAGCCGTCAAACTGAGCCCGGACTTCGGTTCAGCGTGGATGGCCCTGGGCCGCGAGGATTACAACGAGCAGCAGTATCAGCAAGCGGCGGAAGCCTTTGCCAAGGTGGACCGCAACGGGCCCGACGGACTGGAGGCGGGATTTTACCGCGGCTTGTCACTGCTTTTTTCAGGCGACTATATCCACGCCCAGGAAGCCTTTGCCGACGTGGCGCGAGTGTTGCCGCTGGCTGAGGTGGTCAATAACGAAGGCGTGGCCGTGAGCCGGCAAGGCATGGACGGCACGTCGCTGTTTATCCAGGCCGCAGCTGCCGACCCCACGGCGGCGGATTACCACTTCAACCTGGCGGTGAGCCTGAAAAGGCACGGAAATCTCTCCGGGGCCTTGAATGAGTTGGCGCAATGCCTGAAGCTGCGCCCGAATGACAGCGAGGCTGAGTCACTGGAAGACGCGTGGAAGGGGCCGGTTTCATCGACGGGATCGAGTGCAGGTGCGGATGCTGGCGCGGGCGCCGACCCGCTGGAGCGCATTGTGCGCACCTTCGACGCGTCGGCCTTCAGACAGGCCGCAGCAATGCTGGATCAGATGAATGAAGAGCGGCTTGCCGCACTGAGTCCGCGGGATCGGGCGCAGAGTTTATGCACGCAGGCGAAAGGGTACCTGGATCGCGGCCTGATCCTCGAAGCGGAGCGGCTGTATCAAGCGGCGGTGGCTGCCGACGACAAGAGCGCCCGGGCGCATGCCGGCTTGGCTGAGGTCCGCGAACGCAGCGGCGACGCCAAGGCCGCGCGCAAAGAGGCTCGCGCCGCGCTGGAACTCGGTCCCTCGGCGGATGCGTACATGGTGCTGGCGCAACTGGATCTTGCCAGCGGCTCTTTGAGCGACGCGTCAAACGAAGCGGCAAGCGCATTGAAACTCGAACCGGCAAACCCGGCGATCCAGCAATTGATGCAGCAGATTCACGCGAAGACGGGGAGATAGCGGGGTTTGCGGAGTTGGGGCCTCGAGCTGGCGGCGAAAATCCGCCGCGATCGCGATGTTGAAGTACCCGAGTTCTTGTTCCTGGAGGAAAGGGGCTAGCCATGGGACGGGCGAATGGGAAACGATGGGTCTGCTTTGGGCAAATTGCGGCAGGTTTATGGATTGCCCTGGCGCTTTGCTTTCATCTGCACGCGGAAAACCAGCAGCCGGTTGTGGACAAGCTGGTGCTCGATGACACCATTCAACCGGTCAGCGCTGACGAGTTAGACAGGGCCATTGCGCGCGCCAACTCCGACGGCGCCCATGTGCTGCTCGTGCAAATGGATACTCCGGGCGGCCTGGTGGAATCGATGCGCGCCATGGTCGCGGCCATTCTTGCTTCGCATGTTCCCGTCATTGTCTACGTTTCGCCATCCGGCTCCCGCGCTGGTTCGGCGGGGTTCTTCATCCTTGAGTCGGCAGACATAGCCGCCATGGCTCCCGGCACTGAGGCAGGCGCGGCCCACGTGGTGTTCGAATTGGGCAAGCCCGACGCTACTGAAGAAGAAAAAGTGGAGAACGACGCCGAAGCATTTCTGCGGTCGTACGTGACGCGGCGTGGCCGCAACACTGACGCGGCAGTGGCCGCGGTGAAATCGTCACACTCATATACGCCCGAAGAAGCGCTGAACCAGCACCTGATCGATATGATCGCGAACAACGACGCTGCGCTGCTGAACTCGCTGGATGGCCGCGAGATCACGCGCATCGACGGGTCGAAGATGACGCTTCACCTGGCCGGTGCGCGCATCGAAGTGCTGCGCATCTCTCTGCGCGACGAATTGCTTGGATGGCTCGTGAATCCCAATATCGCGCTGCTCTTCCTGGTGGGCGGGGCGCTGCTGATCTATCTCGAGTTCAACTCGCCCGGCACGATTGTTCCTGGCGCACTGGGCACTCTGATGGTGCTGCTCGCAGTGTTCGCGCTCAATCTGCTGCCCATCCGCTACACTGCTGTTCTGCTGCTGATCGCTGCGATCGTCCTGTTGCTCCTCGAGGCCAAGTTCGGGGGCCACGGGGCGCTGGCCATTGCAGGAATTGTGTGCCTCACCTTTGGCATGCTCACGCTGGTGGCTGCGCCGGTGCCGGAGATGGGAGTGAGCCCATTGGTTGCGATCAGCATAAGCGTCGCGTTTGGGTTGATTACCGTGGTGCTGGTGCGGCTGGCGGTGCGCGCCCGGAGGCGAAAAGCACGCATCGGCGCAGAAGCCATGATCGGCTGCGAAGCTACAGCGATGGAGTCGCTGACGCCGCAGGGTCATGTGCTGGTTGAGGGCGAAATCTGGCGTGCGGTGGCGAGCGCTTCGGTGGCCGCGGGATCCGCGGTTCGCGTCATCGGCCACGACGAGATGCTGCTGAGAGTGGAACCGGTTGCAGCAGTGAAGACGCCTGGGACCGCGGCGTAGGAGTGGTCCCTCTCCCACCCTTGGCGCAAAAAACAACTACGCGCCAAGGATGGGGCAACCACTGCGTCTTACCTAACGGCGTAGCGGTGTTGGAGTACAATCCCTGCTGAGTGAGGAAAGGAAAGTTCCATGTCCATCGGTGATATGTCCATTCCAATGCTGGTTGTGATCGCCATCGTCGTTCTCTACCTGCTGAACTCCATCAAGATTCTTCGCGAATACGAGCGCGGGGTCATCTTCCGGCTGGGCCGCGTTCTGGGAGCGCCCAAGGGCCCCGGAATCATCCTCGTGTTCCGGCCGATTGACCAGATGGTGCGCCTCAGTCTGCGGCAGGAAGTGCTTGAAGTTCCGCCTCAGGACATCATCACCCGCGATAACGTCACACTGAAGGTGAATGCGGTGGTGACGATGTACGTCGTCAATCCCAACGACGCCGCCATCAAAGTGGCCAACTACGTGTACCAGACGTCGCAGTTTGCGCAGACCACTCTGCGTTCTGTATTGGGCGAGGTCGAGCTCGACGAGCTGCTGAGCCATCGCGACAAGCTCAATTTGCGCATCCAAAGTATTATCGACCAGCGCACCGAGCCGTTTGGGGTCAAGGTGGTCTCAGTGGAAGTAAAGCAGGTTGACCTGCCTGAGCAGATGCTGCGTGCCATCGCCAAGCAGGCGGAGGCGGAGCGCGAAAAGCGCTCGAAGATTATCCACTCCGAGGGCGAGTTCGCTGCGGCGCAGAAACTGGTAGACGCCGCCGCGCTGATGGCCACGCAGCCCATGACCCTGCAATTGCGCTACCTGCAGACTTTGGCGGATATCGGGGTGGAAAAAAATACAACCATTGTCTTCCCGCTGCCGCTGGAAATGATGTCGCTGTTAAACAAGGTAGTTGCGGCGATAAAGCCGGCATCGGAGCAACAATAGGGATGCGCGGGTCATTCTGAATGAGAACAAGGGCGGCGCATGCGGCAATATTTTGAAGACGAAGAACCGGAAGAGGAAGTGGAGCTCAGTCGCGACACAGAGGTGACGCTGAGCCCCGGAGCGTTACTGGGAATCTTTTTCGGACTGGTGCTGATCTGCGGGCTGTGCTTTGGCCTGGGCTACTGGGTGGGCCATCGCGGGTCGGGGCCGGCTCAAACCGCTGCTGCACAGCCGGCCTCGCAGACTCCGGCGCCCGACGCTGAGCCATTGCAGGCGAGCGGCTCAGTTCCCAAACCCTCTGCGGACGCACAGGTTCCGGCGGCCACGCCAAACCAGCCCGGCGACGGAAGCCAGGCAGCGCCGGGAGCGGCGGTCGCGAACCCGGCAAATCCGCAACCGAATCCGGCGCCGCCGAGTGAGAGCACACCGCCGCCAAGTGCCCCTGCCAGCGCGCCGCCGACGCAGCCTCAGGAGCAATCACCGGTCCGGCCACAGCCGCAATCGCCGGCGCGGCCGGCCTACTCGAGCGCGGCAAGCGCGCCGCAACCGGCAGGCACGGGATATGCGCCCAATGTACATACTTCCTCGCCGGGAACGGGCCAGCTGATGGTGCAAATTGCGGCGGTTTCGCACGAGGAAGATGCTGACGTTCTAGTGAACGCCCTGCGCAGGCACGGTTATTCGGCGATCGCGCGCCACGATCCGAACGACGGCTTGATCCATGTGCGCATCGGGCCCTTCGCCACCCGCGAGGACGCAAACCGCATGGCTCGGCGGTTGCTCGACGATGGGTATAACGCGATGATTCAGCCGTAGCGTTCAGGCGCGCATCAACTCAGGAAGTGCAGACGCAATAACGGCGCGGACCACGTCGGAAAGGTCGTCGCGCGTAGGGTAATTGGTGGGATCGACGGGCGCGTGAAAGATGACATGCGCCGTGCCAGGATGAATCCGCATGCTGCCCCAGGGAATGATCTTCTCCGTTCCATAAATCGAAACCGGGATGCAGGGCGCGCCCGAGTCTTTCGCAAGATAGAACGGGCCCTTCTTGAAGGGCAGCAGCTTTGCGTGCGGCGAGCGCATGCCTTCAACAAACGTGGTGATGTTCAGGCCGGCGGCGAGGACGCGTTGCGCATCGGCTACCGCGAGCTCCGCTTCAGTGGCGTCGCCGGTGCGATCGACGGGAATGAAGCCGGCGAGTTTGAAGGCATAGCCGAGGATGGGAATCTTCATGAGCGGGCGCTTGAGGAAGACCGATGTGCGGTTGGGAAGATTGGCGATGAGCGCGGGCGCATCGAGATTCGATACGTGATTGGCCATGAAGATGCAGGCGCGGCCTGCGGGAATGCGCTCGCGTCCCTGAATTTGCACGCGGATGCCGGAAACGCGCATGGCGAAGCGGGCGATCCAGCAGCCGGTGGCATAGAGCGGACCTACATTGCCCGTGAGAAGCGTAAATGGGATGAGAACCACCGCCGCGGGAATGGCCAGCACCAGAATGACGACGAAGACGTAGAACGAGACGATCATGATGCGTAGCGAGGGGGTTCATCGCTGAGTATCGCATCTGAGGCATCGATCAGCTATCAGCCAGCCGGGTGGGTTCACCACATTCTGTCAAATTGCAAGCTGTCTCACTCAAGGGGTTCACCCCATTTTCGCGTGTCAAGGTTCCCGGTGCCCCGTGTCGAGATCCTTCAGGCTCCAACATGCTGTTTTCTTGGTCACTTGCGCCAGCTTTTCTTTCTTGCTGAGTCTTGCGGGGAATTTCGGCCTTTTGCTCCACAATCAGGACAGCACTACCCGAACCGAGGGGCTCGCTTTCGCTGGTGAGCCTTTTGGGGGATGCAGGCTAAGCCTTTTGGATGGATACACTTGCGAGATTTCCTTTAGAATCAGAGACTTAGGCCTCCGGGTATACCTCCATACCGGGCGCATGTAAGTTCTTTGAAATCAAATACGGAGGTATGGCGTACGTAGGGGCGCCCCACCTCAAACCCCGGCTCTCGATTCATTTGGGCAGGTGCGCATCAACTCGGGAAGGCCTGAGGCGATGGCGGCGCGAACGGCTTGCATCAAGTCGTCGCGAGATGCAAATGCGGCGGGATCGATTGGCGGGTGGAAGGTGACATTTGCAATACCGGGATGCATGCGCAGGCTGCCTTTGCGCAGAATCGTCTCCGTTCCGTGGATGGAGACGGGGACGCAGGGCGCGCCGGAAGCCATGGCCAGGAAGAACGGCCCTTTCTTGAAGGGCAACATGCGGGCATCTGGCGAACGAGTGCCTTCAACGAACGTTGTGATGTGGACGCCCTTGGCGAGCACCTGCTGCGCTTCGGCTGTGCTGCGTTGCGCGTCGGCACGGCTGCCGCTGCGATCGACGGCGATGAACTCGCCCTGGCGGAAGCCGGTGCCGAGAATGGGCAACTCCATCAGCGAGCGCTTCATGAAGGCTGACGTGCGACCGGGAATGAGGGAGATAAGCGCAGGCGGGTCGAGATTGGAAACGTGGTTCGACATGAAGATGCATGCGCGGTCGCGCGGCACGTTCTCGAGACCCTGGGCGCGAAAGCGAACGCCGGCCAGGCGGCAACTCGAGGAGAGCATGAACCGCGTGGCTTTGTAGAGCGGGAGGACATTGCCCGTGATCCAGCACCAGGGAATGAAGAGGACAGCCGAGGGAATACCCAGAACGACCATGTTGGTGATGAAGATGAGCGACCAGATCATGCGAGACTCTTACTTTCACGAGTTGGCGGCGGGATGAATCTCGCGGAGGCGCGCGGGAAGTTTCTCATAAATGCCGTCGAAGCCGCCATTGGAAAGGATGGCGACGACATCTCCGGCGGCGAATTTGGGCGCGAGGGACGCAACAATTGCGTCGGCGTCGGCAAGGACTTCGGCAGGCGTGCCTTCGGCGTTGAGCGCACCAACCACATCTTCGGGGTGCAGGCGTTCGGCCTCGGGAATGCGCTGCTGCTGGTAGACACCGGCGAGAATGACGTGATCGGCGAGACGAAGGCTGGAGACGAGATCTGCTGCAAGCACCTTGCGACGGAGCGTGTTGGAGCGCGGTTCAAGCACCGCCCAAAGGCGCGCACCCGGGTAAATGCTGCGCAAGGTACGCAAGGTTTCGCGGATTGCGGTGGGGTGGTGGGCGAAGTCCTCGATGAGGGTGATGCCGGCGATCTCGGCACGGACTTCAAGGCGGCGCTTGACGCTTTTGAACGTCGCGATTGCCTCGACGACGGGCTCGGTGGGGATTCCCTGGCAAGCTGCGAGGCATGCGGCGGCGGTGGCGTTCAGCGCATTGTGTTCGCCGGCGAGATGCATTTCAAGCTTGGCCCATAGCGCGCCCGCACGCCAGATTTCCCAATGCATGCGGCCGTTTTCGTAATGCAGTTTGCGAATCTGCCAGTCAGCACTTTCGCTGAAGCCGTACCGCTCTACTCGGCAGAAGGCGCGGCTGACGCACTCATTTACGTTTTCGCTGCCGTCGTAGGCTACGATGAGGCCGCGGCGCGGGACAAGATTGACGAGGAGCTTGAACGCGCGCTTGACCGCATCGAGATCTGCGTAGATGTCGGCGTGGTCGAACTCGACATGCGTGAGAATGAGCGCATCGGGAAAGTAGTGGAGAAACTTCGGCCCCTTATCGAAGAAGACCGTGTCGTATTCGTCGCCCTCGATGATGAAAGTCTGTGTTTGACGCAACTGGAAGCTGGATCCAAAATTCTCTGCGACTCCGCCGATCAGAAAGGATGGCTCGAGCGCTGGATTTTGGCGCGCTGCCACCTGGTAAATCCACGCAAGCATGCTGGTGGTGGTGGTCTTGCCGTGCGTTCCGGCAACAACGAGCGGCGAGCGGCCTTTCAGGAACTCATCATGGAGCAGAGCGGCCATCGATGTGCAGGGAATGTGCTCGTCGAGCACGCGCTCGATTTCGGGGTTTTCGCGAGAGAGCGCATTGCCGATGACAACGAGATCGGGCAAGGGAGTGAGATTCGATTCAGCGTAAGGCGAAAGGATGGGGATGCCGAGCGAACGGAGAAGATCGCTCATCGGCGGATAGGCGCCGCTGTCTGAGCCCGTGACGCGATGCCCCTGCAATTGGAGGAGGCCGGCAAGCGAGGCCATGGCCGTGCCGCAAATGCCGATCAGGTGAATGTGGCGCGCCGGAGCGGTCACTTCGCCACCGCCGGTTCGAGCAGTTGAAGGCGAGGATTTTCGCCCACCGTGAGTTCGGCTTCGACGCCGAAGGTGAGCGTGACATTTTCGCGCGAGACGTGGCCGCTGCGCAGGCCGATGGCGATGGGGCCATCAAAGTCGTCGAGAGCGCTGAGGATGGCTTGATCGAGCAGATCCGGCGCGGCGTCAGCGGGGAGGCAATCGACCATCTCGCCAAAAACGATTCCGCACACTCCGTCGAGTTTTCTTGCCTTGCGCAGCTGCCAGAGCATGCGGTCAATTTGGTACGGCTTGGCGGCGCGGTCTTCAAGAAACAGCAGCGTACCCTCAGTGCACGGCTCCCACGGCGTGCCGAGGAGCGAAACAATGATGCTGAGGCAGCCGCCATAGAGCGTACCGCGCGCGGGGGACGATACTGCGCCGGTTTTCAATGTGCGCAATCCTTCGTCCGCGCCCACGACGTAGGGTTCGCCGGCGAGAGCTGCGCGGAAACTGTCGAGATGAACGCCATTGTGCAGATAGAAATCTGAGGCCAGCATGGGGCCGTGAAATGCAGGCAGGCCCAACTCATCGAGCAGGCGCAGTTGCAGGCAGGTGAGGTCGCTGTAAGCGAAGAAGGGCTTAGGGTGTGAGGCAACGGTCTCGATGTTCAAATGCTCAAGCAGGTAATTTGATCCGTACCCACCGCGCAGGCTCATGACGGCGCTCGTGCCGGGGTCAGCGAATGCAGCGTTCAGGTCGGCGAGTCGCTGGTCCGACGTTCCGGCGAAATATAGCGGCCCGCGAGTAAGAGTGTTCGGGTTCAATTTCGGGGTAAACCCAAGGTCGCGTAAGGCCGCGAGGCCGCGCTCCGTGCACTCCGGTTGTGCAAAAGACGCAGGCGCTACGATGCTGATGGCCGCATCGGACGCGATGGCTGGCGGCTTCATCAAGGGCGCCATCTCACCACGCCTCTCCGCAGGCAATCAACGAAGCCGGCCCGGTCAAATCCAGTTCCATCCCCGGCCCACCCCACGACACTGCCTGCGCGCCGCCGGGGGCAATGACCGTTAGCGGCGAAACGCAGCGGCGCAACGCAAGAGCCGCGGTGGCGGCGGCTGAACTGCCGGTGCCGGATGAGGTTGTGGGGCCCACGCCGCGCTCAAAAATGCGAACCTCGATCTCATGTTCGCTCAAGATACGCACAAACTCGACGTTGGTCTGGTTCGGAAAATCGCGATGCGCGCAGACCTCAGCGCCGATGGTTTGCCAGGCTTTGCCGTCAATCGAGAAATCAGAGTTCTCGACCAGAATGACGAAGTGAGGATTGCCGACAGACACTTCAACACCGACGATCTCGGCGCCATGAGTCAGCTTGAGGGTGTGCGGCATAAACTTCGGCACATCCATGTTTGTGGTCACTTCGACGGAAAAGCCAGGATCCTTCCTGACCGCGTCGATGCGGCAGATGCGCAAGCCGGCATCCGTGACAATCTCCAGTTCGTCGCCGCGCTCTGACGCCAGAACTTCGGCCATCCATGCAGCGACGCAACGTGTGCCGTTGCCGCTGATCTCAGCGATCGAGCCGTCGGCGTTATGCAGGCGGATGCGGGAAGACTTCGGGCCGGTCCATGAAAAAAACTCCACGCCGTCAGCGCCGATGCCGGCGTTCCGCAGGCAGAGTCGGCGCGTGACATCCGGGCGATCGTGGTCGGGAACGGCATCTTCGTTCACAATCAGAAAATCGTTGCCGCAGGCATGGGCCTTGGTATAGGGGATCAAGCTTCCTCCGAAGTATGGAAAGAAAGATATGCGCCGATCGCCGATTAAGCGATTCGAGATGTAGCGAACAGTGGCGCGGTCATGCGGTGCTTCTTGACCCTTTGATGCAAATGACGAAAGCCGGGCTATTGTGCGATCCCTATGGAAACGGACTACATGGCGGTTCCTTGCCCGATGCTATCACCGGTGACGGCGGGTTGTTGAGCAAGCGGCTTCATTTGGGATTGCTTTGATTCTCAGCAGGGTGGCTTTCGGGAGGGGCCGGCGATTGCCTTTTCGACAGCGGCCTCTGACCGATCCACCCTGAAGAAAGATAGACCGTGGCGGATGGCTGGCCTCGTGCTGTAAAGCGCCCGGCGACATCCAGGCTCTCAGGGTGGTCCTTGACGGCGCGGTCGATTTCGTCGCCGTCGAAGGCCACGATGACGGCGGCATGAGTGGAAGGTGCGGCCAGCGCAGCACGGAAGATTCCAAGATCGCTTTCGTTGATGGTCTGGCGAAGGGGAATTCCGGTGAGCGAGACGATCTCGGGGTAGATCGACGTATTCATCAGTACGGGCCCGTGCGGAAGACCCGCGAGCAGTTGTTGCAAAAAGGGAGGGATGGCGTGGTCGTAGGGCAGACGTGCGTCGAGGTTTTTCGTGCCCTCAACATAGACGAGGGGATCTTCGCACAGGAGCGCAACGGCATTGAGGCCGGAGAGCGCAAAGAGTGCAGTGAAGACGACTTTCGGCAGGATCTGCTGGATGCGCAAGAGGCTGGGGAAACGCGGCACGAGCCGCGCAAGATTGGGCGTGCGGATCGCGTCGATAATCAACTGCGCCGCGAAGCCGAGACCCAGCGCGAGGGCGGGCAACAGTTCGAGTCCATAGCGGGTGTTGTACCAGGTGTATGGCCACCAGGCGGGGAAAAAGATGGGCACCGATCCGTAGGCGACCGACCAAGCGTAGAAGGGGACAGGCAGCCAGAGGAGCAGGAGCCACGCGAATGCGCGCCGGCACGACCCGACCTTCTGAATAAACCATGCGATGGCGGTTCCCAGTGCGGCGAGCATAAGAACAGGGTTGCCCCATGCCGCGGTGGTAAAGTCGAGCTCCGAGACTTTAAGGAAGTAGAGCAGTGCAACCCAGGGACTGTGCCAGCCGGGATGCAGCGGCCAGCACGGGGACATTGCGGCGGTGCGGAGCTCGATAGCTTTGGCAGAGAAAGGCCCGCGCGCGAAATAAAGCCAGTCGCCGAAGCCGATCGAGTTGTAGAGGAACCAGCAGATGGGCGATGCGGCGATCGCGATGCTCGACAGCCAGAAAGCGGGCGAGCTGAGGCGGCCGCGCTCGCGATGTAAGGAGAGCCGGAGCAACGTGAGGCCGATGCCAGTCCATGCGAGGAGAGCAATGATCCAGCCGTCGTAGCGCGTGAAGATGGCTACAACCAACGCAGCGGCGATGCAGGCTTGGAGGCGGTTGGCAGTCGTCGCAGCCTGAGCTGTGTCGCGATCAAGGCAGAGACGCCACTCGACCATCCAGAGCACGATCCAGACGAACTCGCAAAGAAAGAGCGGTTCGGTCATGGCCGTGGTTTGCAGGTAGAGCAGATTTGGATTCAGCGCGAAGAAAGCGAGCGCAATTCCGGATGCGGCGGGACTGAGCCAATGGCGCGCAAGGCGATAGATTCCTGCGCAGGAAGCAAGATAAGCAAGCGCCGAGGGAATGACGCCGGCGAGCCCGGTGGCCCACCACTCGTAGCTTTGAACGAAGGGAATGAGGAGAATGTGCGGCAGAGGCAACCACACCGAGCCCAGTTGTGTGAAGCGGGGAGTGCGCGAATCGAAGACCCGGCGAGCAATGTGCAGGTGGGCGACCGCGTCGCCATAGTTGAGCAGCACGCCGTGATTCCAGCTCCAGACGATGGCGGCTGCCGAGGCCGCCAAGCAGAACAGAAGAACGGCCCAGCCTTCAGCATCAGAGATGCTTCTCTCAGTCAAGGTGCGTGATCTCGCGAAAGAGATTGAAGCGCGCGTCGATCTCGGAGCGTGAGATCTGCTGCAGACGCTCGGTGCCGAAGCGCTCGCAGGCATAGGAGCCCATGACCCCGCCGTAAAACATAGCGTGACGCCAGGCGGCCGGTGTGGGCTCGAGTTGCGAGGCCAAGTAACCGAAGAAGCCGCCCGCAAAGCTGTCGCCGGCACCGGTGGGATCGATGACCTCTTTGAGCGGGAGGGCCGGAGCCCTGAAGGTGTGGAGTTCCGCTTTTCGACCCTTTGGAGTTATTTCGTGGAACAGTGTCGCGCCGTATTCGCCGTGTTTGACGACCAATGCGCGCGGGCCGAGAGCCATGACGCCGCGCGCAGCCTGCACGAGATTGGTGTTGCCAGCGAGCATGCGTGCTTCAGTGTCGTTGATGAGCAGCACGTCGAGGCCCTTGAGGACTTCAAGCAGGGCCGGACGGTGATCCTTGATCCAGTAGTTCATGGTGTCGCCCGCGACTAGTTTGACCCCGGGCATAGCGTCGCGCACGCGGCGCTGCAAGACGGGATCGATATTAGCGAGAAAGAGGAAGTCGGAGTCGCGATAAGCATCGGGGATTTTCGGCTCGAAAGAAGCGAAGACATTGAGTTCAGTGTTGTGGGTCTTGGCCTCGTTGATGTTTTCGAGATAGGAGCCCTCCCAGAAGAAGCTCTTGCCGGGCGCGCGTTCGATGCCGCGCGTGTCGATATTGCGGGCGGCGAAGACGGCCTCCTGCTCTGGGCCAAAGTCCTCGCCCACGACGGCGATGACGCGGACGTTGGTGAAATAACTGGCGGCGAGCGAGAAATAAGTCGCCGCGCCCCCGAGGCAGCGCTCGCGGCGGCCGGCGGGGGTTTCAATGGAATCGTAGGCGACGCTGCCAACTACCGTAATTGCCATAGGTCTCCTAAAGGGCTGAATTCGTATCAGTATGGGTCAGGGCCTGTAAATGTGCCCATCGATCCTCAGCGCGGGGCACCAGAAACAAAATCGCACTTGTTTTTGCGGCGCAATCTCCGAAGTATCGATCGAGCGCCACCAATGCAGGCCCACCTTGCAAAATATGCTGCTGAAAGACGGCGCCTCATGCTCCCGGTGTGGCCAGAGCATTGCCAAACTGGCAGCAAGCTGCTGGTCGGTAAATCGCACGGATTCTGATGCTCTCGTCATTGCGTCATCCAAACCAGCTTTGTAGTTTACCAGCCGTGGTACTTACCAAAGAGCAGTTTCAACCGCTCTTTTGCCGCTTCGGGAATCGCGTCGGGCTGCGTTAGCACCGCATACTTTGCCGCTGAAACACAGGCACAAGTCCGTTCGCGCGGCATGGCGGCAACGGCTGCCTTCACTACTTTGCAAGCATTGTCGGCATTCCTGTGCAGCACTGCAACGATCTCCTCAATGGTGACGGCGTCGTGGCCCTCGTGCCAGCAGTCGTAGTCAGTGACCATGGCGACGGTGGCGTAGCAGATTTCGGCTTCGCGCGCGAGCTTGGCCTCCTGCAGGTTGGTCATGCCAATCACGTCCGCTCCACAACTGCGATAAAGGTTCGACTCGGCTCTGGTGGAGAATTGCGGGCCCTCCATGCAGACATAAGTGCCGCCTAGCTTGCCGATGACGCCGACCTTGGCGCAGGCATTGACGGCGGCTTTGGCGACGGTGGCGCAAACCGGATCGCCGAAGGCAACGTGGCCGACGATTCCGTCGCCGAAGAATGTCGAGATGCGATGGAAAGTGCGATCGATGAACTGATCGGGGATGACGAAGTCGGTGGGCTTGTGCTCTTCCTTAAGCGAACCGACAGCAGAGACTGAAAGAATGCGTTCGACGCCGAGCTTTTTAAACGCGTAAATGTTGGCGCGGAAGTTGAGCTCAGACGGGAGGACGCGATGGCCGCGGCCATGGCGCGCGAGAAAGGCGACCTTGCGGCCTTCGAGTTCGCCGACGACGAAGGCGTCAGACGGAGAGCCGAAGGGTGTTTCGACGCGCTCTTCGTGCACATTGGTGAATCCGGGCATCGAATAGAGCCCGCTGCCGCCGATGATGCCGATCTCTGCGCTTGACACGTCTTTCTCCTTTGAGCTTTCTGCAAGCCTCTAGCTGCTAGCTTCTAGCCTCGAGCTTGTTCCCCAAAAACAGACCATAAGTGGGCTACGCGGAATCTAGCTTGAAGCTAGCGGCTAGCCGCTAGAGGCTGCTTCATTACCGCTGATCGATGAGCCGGATCGTCTCCATGAAGACGTCGCCGTCAATCGTCAAACTGTGAGCGCTGATTTTGTCCATCGTGTCCTGCGCGGTGTGGTGGTAGCTGTTGTTCGGTCCGTAATCGAGGTCGATGATGTCGATGGAGGGCACGCCGCGCTCGACGAAGGGCAGATGATCGTCTTCCACCGCCATGGATTGCTGAAAGAAGTAGCGCTGGTAGCCCAACTTTTTGGCTGCGTCGGAGACGAGCGAGACCAGCCAGCCGGTGGAATTGGATTCGCGCTGGATGTCGAGGTCCTTGTCACCGATCATGTCAGCGAGAAGAAAAGCCTTGATCTGGTTGAGGGTTCCATCTCGACCCCACTTGGCAGCGAGATGGCGGCTGCCGTAGGTGGAGTCGGAACGCGACCAGGATTGAATTGCCTCTTCGCCATCGAAGAAGACCAGCCAGACAGAGTAGCCTTGAAGTTTCTTGCCCGGAGCGTGCCCTGCTTCGTCGCGCAGGCGGTCGGCTACGCCCAACAGCAGGCCGGTGGTTGAGCCGCCATCGTTGGCGCCGACGAAGTTGATGTTGCGGAGCGGGTAGTTGGTCTCGTAGTGCGTGCCGAGGACGATGATGCCGGGCTTTGTTCCCGGGAAACGCACGATGAGGTTGCACATGGGCACAGAGCCGATGGGTGTGTCGGCGGTGAATGTATCTTCTTCAAGCTGATCGTGGTCGCGCTGAAAATGATCGCGCAAGAAGGCTTCGGCCTTTGCGTGGCCGGGGCTTGTAGGCCAGCGCGGGCCAATGCCGACGAATTCGCGGGCATATTCGTAGGCGCGGGCGCCGTCGAAGTGGGCTTGGGCGGGTGCAGCGAGGGGGGCGAGGAAGATAAGCGTGAAGGAGAGGGCTGCTGAGAGTCGAAAAGCAGTTGCAGATCCCTCGGCTCCGCCTTCCGCAAAAATGCGCCATGTTCCACTCGGGATGACAGACTTTTGGTGGGTACTCACGCGACGGTTTCGCAAGAAGAACATCATCCGGCGGCCTCCTTCGCTTTCTTCTTGCGCGAAGGGTGAACCCACCAGGCGACAGCGATGCCGACCATGTAGAGCCCGAGCATGGGGACGGCGTAGATGCACATGGTGCCGGGATCGGGGCTGGGGCAGATAATGGCGGCTACCAGGAACACAGCGAGAATCGCGTAGCGGATGTTCTTCCAAAGGAATTTCGGGCTCACGATCCCGAACATTGCGAGGAAGAAGATGAGAATCGGCAACTCAAAGCTGATTCCCAGGCCAAGGATGATGGAGAGGAAGAATCCGGTGTACTCCTCGATGGTGATGATGGAGTTGAATCCTTTGCCAAAGCCGAGAATGAGGATCTTGAGTGCGCCGGGCAGAACGAAGAAATAGCCAAAGGCCGCGCCAGCCAGGAACAGGCCAACGGTGGCTGCCATAAAAGGAACGACAAAGCGTTTTTCTTTTTGATAGAGACCGGGCGCGATGAAAAGCCACACCTGATAGAGGATGAAGGGCGAGGAGAGAATGGCTCCGCCGATTAGCGCAACCTGGAGATAAAGATTCAGTGGATCCATGGGGTGGGTGTAGTTGAGCTTGATGCCGAGCTTGTTGAGCGGGGCCTCGACGACACCATACAAGCGTTGGTGAAAAGCGTATGCGACGATGAAGCCGCCGGCGAGATAGATGGCGGAGTGGACGATGCGCTTGCGCAACTCCTCCAGATGCTCCATCAGGCTCATGCCAGGGAGTTCGGCGCGCTCCGTGACGGCCTTTCGGGCCTTGTCGATTGCATCCGATGGGTCAACCATGGTGAGCTGCCGGCTCCGATCTTTCGGCTTCAGGAGTTACGCTATCGGGGTCTTTGCCCGCATCCCCAGTGAAAAGTTCCTGCTGCTGCGGCTGCGCTCCAGGACGCTCGGCCGCAACCTTCTCCCCGGTGGACGGCGGCAGGATGCGCGGAACCGTATCGATGGAAGCCGGAGTGCCGGATTCAGACGTCGATGACGAGCCGACTTCAGGTGCGGATGGCTGTGTGGCCTCTTCCGGACGCGTTGCTTCGATGGCGAGATCGGGATGCGTGAATGCGTCGGGATAGGGGCTTTCGGTGGGAGTTGGTGGCTCGGGTTCCGGCGCTGTTGGCGGCGCATCGACCGTTTGCGAGGTCGTTTGCTCAAGTTGCGGCGGCGGAGGGGCGGCAGCCAGCGCGCGCTTGCGTTCCTCTTCTTCCTTCTGGCGCCGGTCGGCCTCCTCAGCCTGGCGTAACTCCTCTTCCATCTGGAACTTGAAATCGTTTGAGGCCTTGCGGAACTCGTACATGAGCTTGCCGAGCTGGCGGCCAATCTTCGGGAGGCGCCGCGGTCCGAAGACGACCAGCGCCAACACCATGAGGATGAGCGTGTCGGGCATGCTGAGCGTATCAAGCAGGATTGGCGGAGTTCCCATGAAGGATCATGATAACTGGCCGCAAGTGGCGCTCACAAACGGCGCTCCGGCGGCTTCCTGTGACGCCAGCGTTAAAATGGAAAAAGGTGGGAAGGCGAAACCGGCCTAAGGAGATAGAATCCGCCGGTATTTCGCTGCATCCCATCGGTAGGGCTGCAACAACCCCGTGAGTGGTTTTTTCCTGGTTTTTGGATTTTTTCCGGTTTCAGGGGAGAAATCCAGACCAAAAAGGCGCATTCACTGCAGCCAGCTAGAAAGCTTTCAACATCCCCGTCCATCATTGGACTGAAGGCGGAATATTGTGACCCCGGTTCTTGACGAATTGACAGCGCCTGCGGCGCAGGCAGGCGAAACTTGTTCTCTTGAAAACTACCTGGCAATGCCGGACCACTCGATGGATGGGCGAATCACAGAAGCTCGCGCGCGGCTGGGCGCAACGACGGTGATTCTGGGACACCATTATCAGCGCGATGAGGTGGTGCGTTTTGCCGATTTTACCGGCGACAGCTACAAGTTGTCGAAGACTGCGGCGGAGAGCGATGCCAGGTACATCGTGTTCTGCGGCGTGCATTTTATGGCCGAGAGCGCGGATGTGCTTGCGCGCGAGGGGCAGCAGGTGATCCTGCCGGACCTGAATGCCGGCTGCTCGATGGCCGATATGGCCGAGATCTCGCAAGTGGAAGACTGCTGGGACGCGCTGGAGCGCGCCGGGCTGGCTGGCGAGACTATTCCGGTGACGTATATCAATTCGACTGCGGCCATCAAGGCGTTTTGTGGCGAGCACGGCGGGCTGGTGTGCACGTCGTCGAGCGCGCGAGCGGCGATGGAATGGGCCTTTGCGCGCGGCAAGCGAATTCTGTTTTTGCCGGATCAGCATTTGGGGCGAAATACGGCGTATGCGATGGGGATTCCGCTCGATCAGATGGCGGTGTGGGATCCGTGGGCGGTGCAGATTGGATTGTTCTGGGGCGGGCAGACGAAGGAACGACTGGCTGAGAGCCGGGTCTTGCTTTGGAAGGGGCACTGCGCGGTGCATCAGAGATTTTTGCCGAGCCATGTGGACCAAGTGCGGGCGAAGTATCCGGGCATTCAGGTGATTGTGCATCCCGAGTGCCGTTATGAGGTCTGCCAGAGGTCCGATGCGCTGGGCTCGACTGAACAGTTAATTGCGCTTGTGGAACGGGCGTCGCGCGGCTCGATGTTCGCCATCGGCACGGAGATTCACCTGGTGAACCGGCTGGCCAAGCGCTTTGCGCCGGAAGGCAAGAAGATCATCACGCTCGACGACACCGGCTGCCTGTGCACGACGATGTACCGCATCAGCCCGCAGCACCTGGCGTGGGCGCTTGAGAATCTTGTCGAGGGGCGCGTGGTGAATCGCGTGCAGGTGAAGGCGAACGTGAAGCGGTGGGCGAAGGTGGCGCTGGATCGAATGCTTGAAGCGCGAAACGCATAGCTCCTAGGTCTGTGGCAATATGAAGGTGTACCTTTGTAGATACTTTTCTGGAGGCGAGTAGGCT
>OKRB01000089.1 GCA_900290245.1 Candidatus Sulfuritelmatomonas gaucii
GTGGCAGGCCGCGCGTTCCGATCTCGGCCAGCACGGCCACTGGCTCGACTACCTGGTTCTCATCGTGCTCTGCCTCGCCGTCGATCTGCGCTGGTTTGAGGGCGCCTGGCCGCCGCACCTGGCCATCTTCAACAAGATTCTTCTTCTCGATGCGGGTATCTACGGCTTCGTTCTCATCCGCCGGCTCCACGGAACCGGCTTCGACCTGCGCCTTCGCTTCAAAGACCTCGCCATCGGTCTCCGCGAAGTAGTGTTTTACACGCCCATCGCGCTGGCTCTTGGCTTGTGGCTTGCCTTCCTGCACATACACAGCGAATGGCCGGGGCTCGGACGGTTGGCTTTCGCCTGGATCTTCACCTTTTTCTTCGTCGCCGTTCCTGAAGAGCTTTTCTTTCGCGGCTGGCTGCAAAATCTGCTCGAAAAACGCATCGGGCGTTATGGCGCATTATTCCTGACCGCATGCCTGTTCGGACTCGCGCATTTCAACAAGCAGACCACCAGCTTCAACTGGCGATATGTTCTGCTCGCCGCCATCGCCGGCATCTTCTACGGCCGCGCCTGGCGACGCGACCGCCGCGTCGGCGCATCGGCCGTCACCCACGCCACGGTCGACACCATCTGGTCGCTATGGCTGCGCTAGCGCTTAGCTCCTGGGACGAGCGCTTTCTTGCTCCGCAAATACTCTGTGGTCGATTCGTAAGAATTTTGGCCGGCCGAATCTCTGAAGGTGACGCGCGTGGTGGCGGCTGTACGTCAGGTACCCCAACCCCACGCGCATGTTATGGTCGGCCGGACCCGGAACCGTCATGGCGATCGTAATCCCCAGAATCGCGTGCGCGATCATCAGTGGATAGATGTTGCGATAGCGGAGAAACAGCAGGCACGCCGCAAATCCCCAGATCAACGTCAGCGGCACAAGCACGGGATTGGGCACGTGCGCCGACGCGAAAAATAACGCAGCAGTTAGCGCCGCGAGCGTCGGCCTCGGAATCACGCGCAGAAACCGCAGCAAAAAGACGCCTTGCAACAGGAACTGCTGCACGCCGCTGAAGATCGCATAGGCAAAATACGTTTCGACGAAAGCGAGCACGCCGTCCGGCAGCAAAAGCGTATGCCCTTTAGCCGCAATCACCAGAGCTGTAACGGCCAACAGCAGCGCCGCGCCCGCAATCCATAACGATCGCCCGAAGTTCGCCGCGCAAAAGCCCATCGCCCTCCAGCCGTCGAACGATCGCCAGACAATCAGCGCGACGCCGAGCACGGCGATCACCCACAGCACGCGTTGCGTCGGCCGCGGCGTCCACTCCACAGCCAGAATCAACCCGTACGCAACGAGAATCTCGATCCAGTCGCGCCCTTTGCTTCGCGTGGGAACAGGCACCTGTTCGGCGGGCGACGGCGATGCAGCCTGTTCCATGCAAAAGATGCTACAGCACACCAGAGATCAGAGAACAGGACTGTTCCCTGTTCCCTAGTCCCTGCTCACTCCAGAATCACCGCCGGCTCCACCTCACGTCCCCGCGCCGTGAGCGTGATAGCCGCCGCAAGAATCAGTGCGCCTCCCAGCCATGCGTACGGCCCCAGTTTTTCGCCCAGAAGTTCCACGCCCAGCACCGAACCCAGCGCCGGCTCAATATTCAAAAACACTCCCGCGCGCGATGCCGGCACATGGTGGATCCCCCAGTTCCACAGCAGCGTCGTTGTCGCCGTGCACATCACGCCGCTGATCGCCAGAGCCACCCACGCCGTCACGCTCACATGTGCAAATGGAATAGCCTGCACCTGTTCATGCGTCCACGGCGCAAACAGGTGAGAGCCGAAGATCCATGCAGCCAGCATCACAGTCCCCGAGTAAATGGTGTAAGCCGTCACCACCGGCGGGCTATGCGTTTCCATCAGCTTCTTGCTCAGCAGAATCCATGCCAGCGCAACAATCAGCGAAGCGATCACGAGCAGATCGCCCGCGAGCGAAGGCGTCTCGTTCCCGGTGGTTGCCCTGCTGCCGCCCAGCACCACCATCGCCGCGCCGGCCGTGGACCCGCAAAGCGCCAGCCAGCCAATCCCTTCCAGGCGCTCTCCCGCAAACATCGCGGCGGCAGCGGCCAGCAGCACCGGCATCGCTCCCACCATCAGCGAGGCATGGCTCACCGTGGTCAGCACCAGCCCGTGAAACTGCAACAGAAATTGGATCGGAATGCCGAACAGCGCAGCCAGCAACAGCAAGCGCATTTCGCCGCCCGTCAGCCGCACGCGCCGCACCAGCATCACCGGCAGCATGCCCAGGCACGCAAACAGAAATCGGTAGAGCACCATCGATTCCACGCTCATCTCGTTGAGCGCGAGACGGCCCCAGTAAAATCCAGTGCCCCACAGCGTCCCGGCCAGCGCACACGCGCCGTAACCCAGCAGCCTGAATCGCGCGTTCGCAGCGTCCTGTGCCATGTCTTCTCTACTCTCGCACAACGGTGAGCCCTCGAGACTTCCAGCGCCATGGCCGCATCGGCGAGAATACTCTTCGATGAGGATCGTGCGCCGAATTGTGAGGGCCGCTGATGACCGCAGGGCCAGTACCTGCCGCGCGCCATTCGCTCTGGCCATGGCCTGGGCTGTTGCCCTCACCGCGCCCATCGCTGCCTCGCAAGCCGTTGACGCACCTGCCCCGCAATCCCCGCCGGTCAAAGAGCGCTACCTCATCAGCCGATTTCCCGACAAGCCTTCCCTGACCCCTACGATCACCATTCCCATCGACCCGCTGGGATTCACAGCGCCCGGAGCCATCTACCTAGGTGCCAGAAACGCCCTCGTCTCACTCGACTTCATCGATGAAACCCGGCTGCTCTTCACCTTCCGCGTTCCCGGCCTGCTGCATCGTGAAGCAGGCAACAACGCCGAAACCGATGAGCGCGAAATTCGCGCCGTGGTGCTCACTCTGCCCAAGGGCGCGATTGAAGCCGAGTCCTCATGGACCGTCCACGACCGTGTGCGCTATCTATGGATGCTTGCCAACGGCCACTTCCTGCTGCGTGACCGCAACGGCCTCTCAGAGGGCGACGCTACGCTCGCGTTGAAGCCCTACCTCGACTTCCCCGGTTCGCTCCTTTGGCTTGAGCTCGATCCCTCGCAGCAATTCCTCGTCACCAACTCACGCGAACCGGTGCCCGCTCCGCAGAAATCTGTCACAGCGTCCGCGATCGGCCAGTCCGGCGCCTCGTCCGCGCCTGCATCCGGCGACGCATCCGATCAGGACTCCTCCGATGCCGGTGGCGCGCCGCCCGAGTTCGTCCTCCGCATCCTGCAGCGCAAATCCGGCCACGTCATGCTCGTCAGCCGTGTACGCGCCGCCGTCCATCTGCCCATCAACTCCCTCGGCTACCTCGAAAACCTGCGCGGAAAGGGATCGCAGTGGACCCTCGACATGAACTACTTCGCCGGCGGCACCAGGATGTTGGGAAGCGTCGATTCCGTTTGCGAGCCCGACGACACCTTTGTCTCCGAGCAGGAAATCCTGGTCACCGGCTGCGGCCCGCAGGGGGAAAATAAGCTCATCGCGATGACCTCTGCCGGCCGAACGCTCTGGGTCGCAGGCGCTCCAACCACTGAAATATGGCCGCAGCTCACGGTTGCCGTCAACGGCTCGCGCCTCGCATGGGCAACTCTCGACGCCACTCATTCCATCAACTCCTATTCGCCAATGGACGCTGACGACATCAGGGAACAGTCTGTCACCGTCTTCAACGCGGCCGACGGCAATATCACGCTGGTCTCGCCACTGAGCCCCATCTTCGATGCCGGCGGCAATGTCGCCATCTCTCCCTCAGGCCGTCGCGTCGCCCTGATCAACGGTGGCGGGATCCAGGTCTTCGACCTGCCCGACCCCCCATCTCTCCCCACGCCCTCCACCCCCGCCCACCATTAAGCGCACCGAGCCTCTGTTCCCTAATCCCTAATCCCTAGTCCCTGCCCCTGTTCTTCCACACCCCTCTTTTTCCCACGGCCCCGGTCTTTCGGTACACTGAGCGGCGGGGGTTTTCTTTGTCGACGGCAGTCCTCCACTACACCGCCGCGGCGGTTTCCGACCGCGGCCGCAAGCGCGCTTCGAACGAAGATGCATTCGGCTATTCCGCCGAGCATGGCGTTTACGTAGTTTGCGATGGCATGGGTGGCGCCGCTGCCGGCGAAATCGCCAGTTCCCTGGCCGTTGACGAAGTCATGCGGCTGCTCACCCAGCGCGCTGGAACCAATCCGCTTCCGGCTGATGCAGAACAGGCCGTCGCCGCCGCCAATCAAGCCATCTTCTCCCGCGCCGAGCGCAGCCAGAAGCTGAGCGGCATGGGGACCACGCTTGTCGTCCTTCTCGTCGAAGAACGCCGCGCGTGGCTGCTCAACGTCGGTGACAGCCGCGGCTACCGCCTCCGTAACTCGCACCTTGAGCAAATCACCATCGACCACTCGCTGGTTGAGGAACAGATCCGCTTGGGGCGCATGAGCCAATCTGAAGCGCAGCGCTCGCCGCTGCGCAATGTCATCACCCGCGCCCTCGGTACGCAGAACGTCG
The DNA here is from genome assembly GCA_900290245.1 of Candidatus Sulfuritelmatomonas gaucii. Classification (GTDB taxonomy): domain Bacteria; phylum Acidobacteriota; class Terriglobia; order Terriglobales; family Acidobacteriaceae; genus Telmatobacter; species Telmatobacter gaucii. Next base: position 4,556 of record OKRB01000089.1, read on the forward strand.
TCACACCCGACGTCTTCGAGTTGGAAGCGGAGCCCGGCGACCTCTTTCTGCTTTGCTCCGACGGCCTTACCCGGGAGCTGTCCGATCCACTCATTGAATCGCTCTTGCTGGTTGGCGCGCCGCTCGATGAGTTGTGCACGCGATTGGTCGCAGCCGCCAATAAGGCAGGCGGCCACGACAACATCACCAGCCTCCTCGTCCGCGCCGAGGCATAAATTTTTCCCGTTGCAGTTCCCTCCACGCGTTGAACAGCGTCCCACTTCCGCTTCGTTGAATGCGCGGCCTCTACTCGCCCATCACCCCGCCACCCGCCTCTGCTGCAGCCTGCGGGCGCGCCAGCAGCAGCACCAGCGGAATACATAAAATCGAGAGATACCCGAGCAGTCGGAAGTTATCCGCGTAGGCCATGAGCGATGCCTGCTGTTGCAGGCTTCCGTACATTGCGCCCAGCGCCTCGCGATGCGCGGTCACGCCATCGGCCCCACCCTGCGCGAACCTCGCCGTCAGGCCCTGCAGCGTCGCCGTCGCCACCGGACTGCCCGCCGTCAGGTGAGTTCCCAGGTAATTCTGGTGCGTCTGCGAGCCGCGCTCCAGAAAAGCAGTCAGCGCTGAGATGCCGATACTCCCTCCCAGATTGCGCACCAGGTTGTAAATCCCGGCCGCGTTGCCAATCTCCTGCTTGCGCAGCCGGCCCATGGCAAGCGTGGTCAGCGGCACAAAAACAAACCCGCCGCCAAATCCATTAAAGAAGTTCGGCCACGCCACCGAGCCCATCGAAATATCAAGGTTCAAACTGGCCAGCTCGAGCGCCGAGATTCCGAAAATTCCCAGCCCAAGCGCCAGCAGAAAACGGCTGTCGAAACGGCTGGCCAATGTTCCAACCACAACCATGGCGATCATCGACCCCAGTCCCCGCGGGCTCACCGCCAGGCCGCTGTCCAGTGCCGAGTAGCCAAGCAAAGTCTGCAGAAAAAGCGGCAACAGCGCCGTCACGCCGTAGAGCACCACACCATACAGCCCCGTGATGGCCGTGCCCATGCAGAAATTGCGGTTTGCGAGCGCGCGCAACTGCACAATCGGATCATTGCGCATCAGTTCGCGGGCAACAAATCCCAAAAACGCCGCCACCGAAACCGCAGCCAGCCAGCAGATCCATGTCGCCTCGAACCAGTCCGCCTCCTGGCCTTTGTCCAGCACCAGTTGCATGGTGCCCAGCCACACGGCCATCATCCCAAAACCGAGAAAGTCGATGCCTCCGCGCAACACCTGGCGAAGATACGGAGGATCTTCGATGTAGAGATTGGCCATGAAAAGAGCCAGCAGCCCCACCGGCAAATTGATGTAGAAAATCCAGCGCCAGGAGTAGCTGTCCGTGATCCATCCCCCCAGCGTGGGCCCGATCACCGGCGCCACCACGATGCCCACGCCATAAGCGGCCATCGCCTTGCCGTGCATATCGGGAGGAAAACTTTCCAGCAGGATCGATTGCGCCAGCGGCTGCATTCCCCCGCCCCCCGCGCCCTGCAGCACGCGAGCCACAATCAGCATCGGCATGCTGAGCGATGCTCCGCAGATCATCGACGCAACGGTGAAAACAAGAATCGAGATCATCAGCAGCCGCTTGCGCCCGATGCGCCTCGCGATCCACCCCGAGGCCGGCAGCATGATGGCATTCGAAACCAGGTAGCTGGTCAGCACCCAGGTCGATTCGTCGGTCGAAGCCGACAAGCTGCCTGCAATATGCGGCAAAGCGACGTTGGCGATGGAGGAATCGAGCACCACCATGAAGGTCGCCAGCATCACGCTCAGGGCGACCATCCACGGGTTCACTGTAGGCCGCCACTCCACGCGCGCAGGACCCGTGCTAGCCAATGAATTGCCGGCTGTGCTCACGCGCCAGTGTATCTTACAGCCTGTTTTGCCTGGCCGAGCGATCTGCTCACTCAAACCGCAGCAAGAATGGAACCGCCGTTGACACGTTCCGCAGGCACTCTGTATTCTTCCGCAAAGTTAGCGATAACTTAACCACGAGAAAGCCAATCGCATATGTCAAATCCCGAGGCGTCCGTTTCCCTCGATCCGGCCGCCATTCCGCAACGAAAGCTCTTCACTGGCGCCACCATGCCGGCTATCGGCCTCGGCACATTCGGCTCCGATCACGTCTCTGCCAGCGAGATCGCCGAAGCCGTCAAAGGAGCGGCCGCCGTAGGCTATCGGCATTTTGATTGCGCTTCGGTTTACGCCAATGAGGCAGCCATCGGCGCTTCGTTCGATCAGATTCTTCGCACCGGCATCAAGCGCGAGGATCTTTGGATCACCTCCAAGCTTTGGAACGACAAGCACGGCGAAGACCAGGTCATCGCCTCCTGCCGCCAATCCCTCGCCGATCTGCGCCTCAGCTACCTCGACCTTTACCTCGTGCATTGGCCGTTTCCCAACTTCCATCCGCCTGGATGCGATGTCAGTTCGCGCAGCCCCGACGCACGCCCCTACATCCATGAAAATTTCATGCGGACCTGGCGCAAGATGGAAGAGCTTGTCGACCTGGGGCTCGTCCGGCACATCGGCACTTCCAACATGACCATACCCAAACTCAGGCTCGTTCTGCGCGACGCCCGCATCAAGCCCGCGGTCAATGAAATGGAGTTGCACCCGCACTTCCAGCAGCCGGAGTTGTTCCGCTTCGTGCTCGATAACGGAATCCAGCCCGTCGGCTATTGCCCCATCGGCTCGCCCGGCCGTCCCGAACGCGATCGCACCCCCACCGACACTGCGCCCACCGACGATCCCGTTATCGTGCGCATCGCCATGCGCCATCGGATTCATCCCGCAGCAGTGTGCATCAAGTGGGCCGTTCAGCGCGGCCAGACACCGATTCCCTTCTCGACGCATCACTATCGCGAAAATCTTGAGGGCGTTCTTCTCGAGCCTCTCACCGACGACGAAATGAGCGCCATCGCCGCCATCGACCGCAATTGCCGCTTGATCAAGGGCCAGGTCTTCTTGTGGAAGGATGGCCAAACCTGGGAAGATCTCTGGGACCCGAACGGCGAAATCACCTCGCCGTAGACCCTGGGTGCCCCATCCTAAACGCGCTTTTTGCGTTTAGGGTGGGAATCACAGGAAGTGAGCAACCGGGAGCAATCACAATGCAAGCCACCATGACCGCCGCTTATCTCCCCGGCAACTCCACCGTCGAGATGCGCACGGTGCCCGTCCCGCAGCCCGGCCACGCCGAAGTTCTTTTGCGCGTCAAAGCCTCGACCATCTGCGGCTCTGATATCCGCTGCATCTATCACGAGCATCTCGGCAAGGGCCCCGAGGGCTATCAGGGCGTCATCGCCGGCCACGAGCCGTCGGGCCAGGTCGTTACCGCGGGCGAAGGTTGCCGCCGCTTCAAAGTCGGCGACCGCGTCATCGTCTACCACATCTCCGGATGCGGCGTCTGCAATGACTGCCGGCGCGGCTACATGATCAGTTGCACCAGCGAAAAGTATCGCCGCGCCTACGGCTGGCAGCGCGACGGCGGTATGGCCGAATACATGGTGGCCGAAGAAAAAGATCTCATCGCCCTACCCGACTCGCTCTCCTACGCCGATGGCGCCCAGGTTGCCTGCGGCTTCGGCACCGTCTACGAAGGCCTTGAAAAAATCGGCATTAACGGCAATCACGCGGTGCTCATCACCGGCCTCGGCCCCGTAGGCCTTGCCACCGCCGCGCTCTGCCGCAAGCTCGGCGCCGAAAAAATCCTCGGCATCGACGTCGTGGCCGAGCGCATGAAGATAGCAAAAGATCTCGGCCTTTGCGACGAAGTTCTCGCCTCCGGTCCGGACAACGTGGCCCAGGTCAAACACCTCACCGGCGGCCTCGGCGTGGAGCGTGCAATCGACTGCTCCGCCAACGATGCCGCTCGCGCCACGGCCATCCGCGCCACGCGCAAGTGGGGCAAAATCGTTTTCCTCGGCGAAGGCGGGCGCGTCGAGTTCAACCCGTCGCCCGACATAATCCACGACCAGAAAACGCTTTTCGGTTCCTGGGTCACCTCCACATGGCTCATGGAAGAGCTTGTGGAGCGCCTTGTCCGCTGGAACCTGCATCCGGCCGACATCATCACTCACCGTTTTCCGCTGGAGCGCGCCGGCGAAGCCTATGCGCTCATGGCCTCCGGAAAATGCGGCAAGGTCGCCGTGTGCGCCGACGAAGAGTTGCGATAGATTGGAAACGAGGACTCGAAATGGCCGCTACTCCGAGACTCACGAAACTGGACTGGGAACGCCAACTCGATACGACGCTTCCCCTTTATGGGCATCGCAACTGGATCGTCGTTGCCGACTCCGCCTATCCGGCCCAGTCCAAGCCCGGCATCGAAACCCTCGTCTCCGGCGCCGGTCAACTCGAGGTCGCCCGCAAAGTGCTCGATGCCGTGAACGCGAGCCGCCACGTTCGCGCCAATATTTATCTTGACCAGGAATTGCAATTTGTCGCCGAGAAAGACGCGCCCGGCGTCACGCGCTACCGCTCCCAGTTGGATGACCTGCTCAAAAACGCCAACAAAGCAACCATGCTGCACGAGCAGATCATCGCCAAACTCGACCAGGTCTCCCAGGTCTTTCGCGTGCTCATCATCAAATCGGAGCTGACCATTCCCTACACGACAATCTTCTTCGAGCTCGGTTGCGCTTATTGGCCCGCCGATGCAGAGCAGCGCATGCGCGAAGCGATGCCTGCCACCAGCTCAAAATAACCGCGTCACCACCGCCGCAGACCGGCATCCCATCCTTTTCGGCCTGTCATCCTGAGCGACCGAACGCATCCCTTCACGAAGTGAAGGGATGCGAGAGGGAGTCGAAGGATCTGCGGTTGCATTTGACGATGCAGGATCAACGCTGGCCATAACCGCGCGAACGTCCCCAATCTACGCTTCGATTCGTCGCGGTTTTACCCCATTAGATCCCGCTAACCCCGCTTGCCGCCCTTCGATCTTCCGCTCCCCGCACCCTCAAGCGCCGGCCAGCGCAACCCCGCCGTCTTCCGCCCGCTCCTCGCCCTGGCAATCGCCAAATCAGCAACCTGCTCCACAATCCACTCGAAGTGCTGCTCACCCACCGAGTTCACATCCGCGTCGAACACGGGATTCATGAAATCAATCGCGTAGGGGATTCCGTTTTCAACCGCGAACTCCACGGTGTTCAAGTCATAGCCAAGCGCGCGGCAAAGCTTGAGCGCATCCTCTTCCATCCGCTTCAAAAGCCGCCGGGCATGGAACGTCGTCGCCCGCACATGACTCTGCATGTAGCGCTCGGCGTGCGGCAGCCGCGGATTGTAGGTCATCACGCGCACCTTCTGCGCCACCACGCAACAGCGAAAGTATTCGGTAAACTCAATCGCCTTCTGATACACCATGCACAAATCACGCGACTGGTCATAAGCGCGAAAGAACTCCTCACGCCCGCGCACCTCATACACGTTGCGCCATCCTCCGCTATTGATCGGCTTCATAAACCCGTGCCCGCCGATCGCCGCAAACACGCCGTCCCAATCCAGCGGATACTCCAGGTTGCGCATCGATTTGTCTGAAGTGTCGTTGGGAAGCGCTTTGTGCGGCAGCAGCACCGTAGCCGGAACGGCCACGTCAACGCGCGCCGCCAGCGTGTAGTTGAAGAATTTGTCATCGGCCGAGCACCAGAACGGATTGTTGATCACGGTCGTTCCGTTCAGCGCCGCATGCTTCAGAAACGCTCGATAAAACGGAACGTCGTGCGAAATGCGGTCGATGATCACGGCGTAACCCGCGGCGGCGCCGGAATTCACGGCGCCCGTCAGCACAAACTCCGCCTGAATGCCGTCGGGATGCCTGGTGTTGATCCTCTCCACCAGCGCGCTCGGAAAGCTATTCTCCACCCCAAACAGTATGCCGATCTTTTTCATAGCACCGTCGTCAGAGAACAGCTTACAACCCAAAGCCCGCAGCCCGGAGCCCGCAACCACTAGCTCTTGACGTGAGGCTCCAAGCGATGGGCCACAAACAGCAAGCCACAAGCTACAAGCTACCGGCTACCAGCTACTGGCTCCCGGCTCTCTCAGTTGCTCTTCGACGTCACCACGTCGAGATCTGTGTCGAACGAAAGCTTCGCGATAATGCTGTCCAGCTGCGCCCGCGCCGCATCCCGCTGCTTTTCGAGATCGGCTTCCTCCTTGCGCGCTGTCTGCAACTGATCTTCCGCCTTGTTCAGTTCGTCCACAAAGCGTTTCGCGGCGTCGTTGCCCTTCAATGCGGTCAGGTTGTCGCGGTCGCGCGTCTCGTCATCGGCCAGCGCCTTCTGGTGTTCGTCATTCTCAACAATCTTCCGGTTCACATCCGCCAAAGCAGTCTGGGCATCGATAGCCGGCCGCAGCTTTTCCTCGAGCTCAGGCGAATACTTGCCGATCGTCATCAAAAAGTCGCCATTGTTGAACTGCGGTCCAATGCGAATCTTTTCAGACAAGTTGGTGCGTTCGGTTACGTGCAAATCGGCCGACTGGTGCGGCTCAACGCCAACCTGGAACCGATAGGCCGAGGCCGTGGTCTCGGCTGGTTTCGTGTCGGAGGTGAGCTCCGAATTGGGCTGCCGCGCATGTTCGACGACCACGTCGCGCTTTTCATCGGCGGCGTTGTTAACGGTATACGCGCTGTCCGTAACTTCGCTCGTTGTTTCCACCATCACCCCCTGGTGCATGGCGATATGGCGCAGCGTGCGCGTATCCGACGATCCGCCCCGGCGCACTTTCACCGCCTGGTCCACCGCATACGACAGCAGCCGCTTTTCGCCAGGATGGATCGGATCGAGCAGCCCCTCGCCGGCAAACTCGCCATTCTCGAAGATCGAAAAGCTGCCCGAATCGAGCGTAAGCTTGGAGCTGTTCTCCAGCCAGATCGCGCGCAACGGCCGCGGCTCGGTATCGCTCCAAAGCGTGACGTGGTTCGCCGGCAGCTCCTGCTGCAGGATGGGCACCATCGCCGACTCATTCTTGTGGATGGTCGCCGGCTGGGTGAGCGCGTACTCGAAGAAGTCGTCGAATGCGTTCGACGAAACGTCGCCTTCCTGAATCGCGTCAGACGGTCGATAGACGCCCCCGCCATAACCCGCGCCAGACCCCGAACCGAACCCCGAACCCATCATGCCATTGCCGGATCCAGACTTAAGCCGGCCCATGACTCCCGCGGACATCGGCCCCGCCATCGCTTGCGGCGCAGCGTCCACTGTTACAGTTTGCATCGCACGCGGCGCCATCAGCTTCGCCGACATTTCGATCCTGTCTTGCGCCATCGCCTCCGCCGCCTCATGCCTTGTCGGCATGTTCTGGCCAACCGTGGCGATCGGAATCGTCGGCCGCTGCGTGTAAAGCGGCTGCGATAGCGGCTGGATGAAGCTTTGCGGTGCGCCCGCCACGAGTGAAAGCTGCACGTTGTTCCAGTCCACGCCCACCGTGTTATCCACCACCGCCCAGCCCTGCACCGTCGCGTTGCCGTTCGCCTCCTGCGGAAAAACAATGCGGTAGGTGGACTTCCATACCGGCACTTCGCTGATGTAGCTCACCTGCAACTGCCGCTCGCCCTCGCCGCGATCGTCCAGCGTCAGGTGCCGTCCCTGTTGGTTCTCTGCCGAGGCAATGATCTCGAGGTACGAAGCAAATTGCTTTTCCAGCGACGGATCGAGCATGTGCACGCTCAGCGCATCGGTAATCTCCGCCGTGCGCAGCGCTCCCGAATCCACCTCGACGATCAGATAATAATGATCGTCTGAAGAGTTGCCGTTCTTGTCCGTTACAGTGCGCGATTCAATGTTGACGAGCCTGCCTTCCATGGGAGCGCCCGCACCCGTCACTTCCACCCGCTGTCCGCGCAGCGCCTGGTAAACCGCGGCAACATCCGGATTGTCGTTGAGCCCCAGCGAAAGCGAGTTCAACTGCTGCTCCACCGGCGTGGTGGAGTTGTAGTTGACCGCGCTGATTCTCCCGCCTTTGCTGTCGAGCGCCGTGAGCGACTGCAATACATCGTTCAATTGTGAAGACGTGAAGTCGATCGCCACGCGCTGGTTGCCGTTCACAGTTCCGGCATGTTCAAAATAGCCGACGCCGTTCTTGTAAAGCACCACCTTGCGCACCGGCAGATCGCTGACGGCGCTCTGCGCCGCATTCGGAGCCGCAGCCGGAGTGGCCGCAAGCGAGGCTGACCGTACCGGGGTCCTGTTTGGGTGTTGGGCCGCGAGAGCCGAGACAAAAACTGCGGGCAAAAGCGCAAGAAGCACACAACGCATAACTCCTCCTCGAGGCTGCTACCGCAGTCCTCAATCATGAGAACGAACATGCCTGCGATTCTTGCGCAAGAATCCTATGTAATTTGACTCCGCTCTCCCCAAAATGGTTCCCGGAGAAACAGCCGGTCGCTGCGAACTGCTGAACCCATGCCCGGGGATGAAGGCAGCAGTCAGTGTTTCTAGCTACAGGCTAACGGCTACTGGCTACCTGCAATCCTCCGCAACTGTCCCAGGTGATTCAAATCGTGCCCGGCCATGGTTTCCACGATCGTCTGAAAGGTCATCGTCCCGCGCTCAGGATGCGTCACCGGCCTGTTCGCCGCTGCCGGCAGCGCCGCGCGAATCAACCGCAGATTCCACATCCGCGCCGCGCGAAACGCATCCAGCGCCTCGCCGGCCGGAATCCCCGAATAGCCTGCGGCCCACTTGTCCTGGTCGAATGGCTGCACAGTCGGCCCGTCCTCCGCCAGCGTTTGCCTCAGGCGAAATCCAAACGCGATTTCGCAGTCGGCCAGGTGACACACAATCTCTGCCGCGCTCCATTTGCCGGGAGCCGGCGCCTCACTAGCCCTCTGCGATCCCATGGTTCCAAGATGCCCGGCGATCGCATCCGCAGTCGCTGCCAGAATCGCATCCACCGTCCGCCCATCAAGGAATTTGTCGTACGGATTCACTTGGCTCATCGCGTCTCTCCTCAAGAATCTCCAACGATCCCAATCCGCTTCGAGTCCCCTAGTCCCGAGCCCCTAGTCCCTCAGTCCCTCAGTCCCTTAGTCCCTGGCATCACAAATACACTTGCGCCATCCGCTGCCAGGTCGGCCAGTCGTGCGAATTCGCCGAATCCCACACATAGAGCTGATGCGGAATCGCCTTCGCGCTCAGGATGCGATCCATCGTCTCGTTCTGCTCCAGGCAGTGATCGTCCCACCCCGTGGCAAGCACGTAGGAACCGTTTCGATAGTGGTCAAGAAGCCACCGGTCGCTCATCTCCGGCAGGTAATGCGTCGGCAGATGCGCATTGCAATCTTTGTCGTAAAATCCGTCGAGAAACCCCGTCAAATCGAACGTACCCGACAGCGACACAAATCCGCTGAAGACGTCGGGATGGCGCATTGCAATATTCACCGCGTGATATCCGCGGAAGCTGATACCGAGCGCCACCAGGCGCGCATCCTGGTTTTTCAGCCGGATCAGTGGCACCACCTCGTTGAGCAAATACTCCTCAAACTGCATGTGCCGCGCAATGCGACGCTGCGGCGAAATCTGGCTGTTGTACCAGCTCTCCGTGTCCACCGAGTCCACACAAAACACCTGCAACTGGCCTGCACTGATCTTCTCCGATACTGCGGCCACCATGCCCCGGTCCTCAAAATCGAAGAATCGCCCGCCCGAGGTGGGGAACACCAGCACCGGCAGTCCCGCATGGCCGAACAGAAGCAACTCCATCTCGCGGCCCAGCCGCCCCGAATGCCACTTGTGATACTCACGATTCATCTTTCGCGTCCCGGATCGTCCCTCCATCCTCCAAACATCCGTCGAAACTAGAGGCAGCTTTGTCATCATAAGCGAGAGCGCCACGCCGGCCGAACCGAGAGCGCCAGGCCGGCCGAGCACAGGGCACTAAGCTATTTTGACGCGCCCGGCCCGTTTCCGGCGGTCTGCCGTCAACTTGCCTCAAACCCCCGCTTTCGGCGATACTTAGATGTTGCCGCATGTATGGCCGGGCCCGTTTATCCGGCCGTTGTTGCGCCGGGCGCGTGTGCCCGCGGGGTCGCTCCCTGAACAGTCCGCGGCAAAGCTCTGCAACCTGAAAGGAACCCGTCCACCGTGGTTATGATTCGTTTGGCGCGTGTTGGCGCCCCCAAACAGCCCTACTACCGCATCGTCGTCATCGAGAAGGACCGCGCCCGCAACGGCCGCTGCATTGAAGTTGTCGGCACCTACAATCCCCGCACCAGTCCCGCCACGGTCGATCTCAAGCACGAGCGGATCGCCTACTGGCGCAGCAAGGGTGCGCAGCTCTCATTGATCCTCGAAAAGCTCGTCACCAAGAATCCGGCGCCCGTTGCCTCCGAACCTGCAGCTGAGGTTTCCGGTCCGGCCGCAGCCTGAGTTTTTCCCGTTCCTCTCACCCTGTTCGGCGATGGCCGGGCCCCCTATTTATTGGCCGCGTCCGGCGCACAACCCATTGCTCTGAGCCGAGTTACGTGATACGATTCCGCACGAACTCAGAGTCACCAATTTCCGAATGCAGAAGGTCAGGTGCAAGATCATGACCCAGGTCGATATGGTGCAGGTAGACGAATTGGTCCGCGAAATCGCGCGTGCCCTGGTCGATGAGCCGGCGGCCGTCGCGGTGGAGTCCGTCAACCGGGAAGAAAATACTGTCCTCAAACTCCGCGTCGCCGCGCCAGACGTTGGCAAGGTTATCGGTAAGCAGGGCCGCACCGCGCGTTCCGTACGAACCATCCTGAGCGCGGTCAGCATGAAGCTGCATCACCGATACACGCTCGACATCCTCGAAGAGGACGACGAAGTCTAGGATGAGATCTCTTGCGCCCGGCGAAAGTCGGAGGCGAAGATGACCGCACCGGAATCGCCTGCTGACTGGGTCTGGCTGGCCCGCATTCGCCGCCCGCAAGGACGCAAAGGCGAAGTCTTCGCCGAACTCCTCACCGACTTCCCCGACAAGTTCGCCGAGCGCCGGCGGTTGTGGCTCATCGCCTCGGATGACCTCGTACGAAAAGCGGGTGCCCCGGGTCCCTCGCATTCGGGGACCCGGGATACCGAGCCTGTTGATCCACAGACTCGCCCGGCAGAGCTCACCCACCACTGGCTGCACAAAGGCGGCATCGTCCTCCACTTCGCCGGAGTCGATTCCATCTCCGCCGCCGAGGCCCTCAAAGGCCTCATCGTCGCCGTCCCCCGCGCGCAGCGATCCGCACTCTCCGAAGACGAGACCTACATCAGCGACCTCGTCGGCTGCACGCTTGTTGATGTCGCAAGCCGCGACCCCGTCCCCATCGGCACAATCGAGGAAGTCGACCGCACCGGAGGCGCCGCGCCGCTGCTCGTCATCCGCAACCCGCGTGGCGAAATCCTCGTCCCCTTCGCCAAAAGTTATCTCCGCCGCATCGACCTCAACGCGAAGCGTGTCGAAATGGCTCTGCCCGAAGGTCTCGCCGATCTCAACTCTTCCAAATAAATGCGCGCGCCAACCTCGCGCACTAGCCCCGCCAACTCCGCCAACTCCGCTGCCTCATCAGCTCACTTTCCGTCGATCCGATGCGCCGCGTCTTGCCACGCGGCATCAATCGTTTCTGCTAATGATCGCGAGGGCACGTTGGCCGCAAAGCCGAGCTGCTTTCCCTTTGCATTGATAATCTCGCAGATGGGCATCTCGCCCTGCTTCCAGTGCTCGCGGGCGGTCGGCTCCCGCTCTTTCACCATCCTCTCGGCTTCCTTCACTTCGTCCTCCTCACGACGGGGGATACAAAACGGGTTGTCCCATCCTAAACGCGTATATTGCGTTTAGGGTGGGATGAACATCAACTGACGCGCGTCTACTCCATCCCCAACGGCCTCCACGCCCCATCCTGCTTCAGCGCCAGCTGAATCGGCCGGGGCGGTCCCTTCGGCGGCACCGTCACCTCAATCCACAGCTCCTGGTCAGCCTTCAGCGGCATCGGGCTCTGCGCGGTGTCGGCAATGTAGAAATCCACCGGAGCCTCCAGTCGCATATCCTCGCAGCGCGCTCCCGGCATCGCCGAAACCTCCTGCCCTCCGCTGTGCGCCTCCGGATCCTGAATGCGGATCGCCTCCAACCGGTCGTTCTCCACCTTCAGATTCGCGCTGAAGTACACCGGGTGCGGCCGCAGCACAAACGGCCCCGGCCTGATCGCCCCGCTCACGTCGCGCGGAAACGTAGCCTCCTTGGCCGATGGTAACGTGCTCTGGCACCCGCCCACCTTGAGCTGCATGCTCAGGTAGCGCCCGCGCATGGGCATCTCCGGATCGTAAGCCGCGGCGCGCGTCCACACCCGCGGGCAGCGCCACCTCTGATAAAGGTACTTCGCCGCAATGGTCGAGACCAGCCCCAACTGCACCACCAGCAGCGCAACCGACACCCCGGAAAGCGCAAACCGTCCGATCCTCATAGCGCACCTCCGTTGAGCTCCGGCGCAGTAGGTTGCGGAGGCGCTTTCGCCGGCGCCATCTGTGCCAGAATCCGCCGCCGCATCCTCTCGAGAGCCCATCCGCCCGCCAGGAACAGCACGCCCAATCCGATCAACCCCAGCGACCGGTTCAGCTTGCTCATTACATTGCTGAAGTAGAACCACGCCACGGTCCCCGCGAACCCCGCAATGCCCAGGTTCACCAGCGCGCGCGAAACCAGCCGCACCCCCCACCAGCACAGCAGCACCGCAAACGCCGCCACCAGCACATGTGCCAGCACGTTAGGCTCGCTGCGCGCGTAGGTTGACTTCACTCCATTCACCAGGTAGCTCTCGGTCCAGGTGCGGTAGCACCACGGCAGCGCGATCACAAATCCAATGGCCGCGGCAATCGGAATCAGCCCCTTGTGCCCGTGGAATGCGCTCACAATCAGCGGCAGCGCGGCAATCGCCATCCACGCCCACACCCGCGTGCCAAACGGAATCAAACTCTGCTGCGACGACCACGACGTCCAGCCCGATAGCATCAGAACGATGCCCGTCACCGCCCCAATCACGCTTACGCCGAAAAGGATTCCCTGCACCGCTTTCCGCCGCGAATCCAGAAAGAACGTGATGTACAGGACGGCCCACACCAGGAAGAGCCGGCCCATGTAGATGTCGTCGCCAATGTAGCCTTCCATGCGGTAACCGAGCTCACAGAAAATCCACGCAGGCACAAGCAGCAGCGCAAGTGTCTGCTGCGCCTGGTCCCGCAGCAGCATCCACCCGAACAACCCGGCCACCGCCCACAGCAGCACCGCGGCCGGCCAATGTTCCTGGATGTTGAAGATCTGCCCCACCAGCGCGATCGCCGCGCCCGTCGCCACGGTCCCCACGGCATGCAGTGCGGAGCTCATCCCGCCGAAGTTTGCTCGCGTTAGTCCTCCGCCGATATGGAAGACGGCAACCATCGCCAGTACCAGCACGAAGCGCGCCCCCGGCCCCATCTGGTCCCAATGCGCCGACACAAACAGCACCACGCCGCATGCCAGCAGAATGGCGCCAAGAATCAGCGCCGTCACTCCCTGCCACTTCAAGCCCGCAGGTGTCTCGCCCGCGGTCTTTGTTTCATACGTGCGAATGCGTGCAGCCGTCTCCTCATCCAGGACGCCGGCCGCTTGCCAGCGTTTCAGCAGCGTTTCAGTGTCAGCCATTGCAGTTGGCCAACATCATAGGCCCCGCGCCTCCTACGGTAAAGTCGCGCCCGCGCCGCGTCCAACATCGCCCGCACCGCCTCACAACCCGCCGCGGAGCAGGAGGCCGCAATGCGAAGCTGAAATACGACCTGGCGGCCCCTGCTGCTCAATGCGACCGGACGGCGCGCCGCCGGCTTAGCGCGATGCGAAGTGCAAACCGGCTGCCCCCGAGGCCCTCAGGCCAGAAACGAACGCAAAAAAGAATCGATGAAGTGCAAGTGGGTATATATTGGCAAGCGGCCTCGAAAACAAGACGAGATTTCCGGCTAAATAGCCGATTGAAGGGGAAGCTATGCACGTAACTCCTCGTGCTTTCATCCGGGTACCACGGATTGCCTGCGTCGCCGGTGTTGCGATGTTTGCCGCTCTCTCCGTCTGCCCGCTGCGCGCGGCCGGTCCATCCATGCCGGCTTTCATTGCCCTTCACCTTGCAGCCTCTCCGGCAACGCCGCCGTCTGCCTATGAGGCCGGCCAACCTGCTTGCACACCGATTCCAGACATGGACATTCCGGTGAGCTCGATCATCGAGGCGAAGGTGACGGGAACGCTGGATTCCGAGCGCCTGAAGGTCGGCAAGGAGATCTGGGTGAAGATGATTTACGGACTGGACTACCCGGGGTGCACTTTGAATGAGGGCGCTGCACTCTACGGTCGCGTGACGGAATCTGTTTCGCAAAGGAACCCGGATTCGTCGCTGCTGTCGCTTGTGTTCGATCGCGCGGATTGCCAGGAACACGGAAAGAAGCCGATGCCGCTGCGGCTGATCGGCCTGATGGGGCCAAACGAGTCGGCAAGAATGCACGACGCGGTGCCCATGGGTTTGAACGGCAGCGCACGAAACGCAGCCAATGCGGTGAGAGGCACGAACTACGTGGACGAGATGCTCAATCCGGGAGGTCCCGCGCATACCGTGCATGCAGGAGTTGTGTTGGGCGAGCCCAGGTTGAAACTGGACCTTGAGGGGGGGCCGCTGTGCAGCGCGCGCATTTCCAGCACGAATCGCAGCATTCAGCTGGAGACAGGGACGGAGGTTTTTCTGGTGGTGCAAAGCACGCCGTAGAACCCTTCACATGCTGTGCCTCGTCATCATCGTCCCCCACTCACACGGCCGAAACCGAACCCATCCCCGGCGAACCCGGCCCCTGAGGCGCATTGCCTCCAGTCGACATCGGTTGCGCATGCCCGCACCACGAGCAGAACGGTTGGAAGCTTGGAATCGTCCGTCCGCAGCCCGCACAAGCTGTCCCAATCGGTTGGCGCATCACAAAATAGAGCAGAAATCCCAGCAGGTTAGGAAACAGGATGACGACCAGCAGCCAAAGCACCGGCCGCATCGCTCGCCGCTTCGCGTCTGCGTAAACAAACCCGAGACACAGCAACCAGATTGCAATTACGCAGCCGAGAAACAGGCCCATGGCAAGACCTAAAAAACCTGCCCCCAACACGCCAACCGGCCCATGGGGATGATGATCGGTCGCTCGCGCGATGGCGCCCACAACCGGACCAATAAACGCACCGCAGGCCACAACAATTTCAGCGACAATCCGAACTGCCCTGGGCACTACATTCAAAAAGCGTCTCATTTTCAACGAATCCTTTCTTGCCGGCCCGTCCCGCCAGCCGACAACTTAAGCAAAATCGGAATCAAAATCAGGAGGCACAACGAGGGAACGATCCCGAAGGCAATCACGCCCTGCTGCATCTGCGCGCGCTGTATGTCGAACGCCGACGCGATCAACCCGCCGAATTGCAAATCCACGAACGACCCGCCGACCGTGAGAATCAGCGCCGCGATCGAGATCCACGCCATGCGCCTGCCGCTCGTCGGCGCCGCCTCCATTTGCTGCGCGCGCTGCCGCATCACGGCGCAGACCTTCGCCTGGGAAGCCGGATCCACATCGAACGAAAACCCGCGCAGCCCTGCAATGACCCGCGTGCTGGCGGCGAGATACTCCTGGCACCGGGCGCAATCCTGCAAGTGCCGGCGAAGCGATTCTTCTTTCTCACGCTCAACGTTGCCCGCCAGGGTTTCGTCGATCATTTGCTCAAAAGTTTCGTGAATGTCAGTTCCCATGATTCCCTCCCTCCAATCCCTCCCGCAGCGTTCGCAGTCCTCGACGAATCCTTGACGCGACGGTGGCAACTGGAGATCCCACAATGGCGGAGATTTCCTGGAGTGATAAATCTTCCTGAAAGCGAAGCACCAGCGCCTCGCGATAGATCGGTTGCAGCGCCTCGAGCGAGCCGGCGAGCCGTTCGGCATCCTCGGTTCGCGCCGCCAGCGTGAAGGGCGAAGGCGCATTTGAAGCCGGCATCTGGGCAGAAATATCCCGCTCCGCGTCGTCATCCTTCGAGTCCAGGCTGAAGATGCGCCGCTTGCGCATGGAGTCGATCGCGAGATTGCGGGCAATGGTGAAGAGCCACGGCTCAAATCGTGAGCGCCCGTCGTAGGAGGAGCCGCGTTCCAGCACTCGCAGCCACGTCTCCTGCACCAGGTCGTCGACCCCATCGCGCGTGCCCAGCAAATAAATCAGGTAGCGAGTAAGCCGGTATTGATATTGCCCGACCAGTTCCTCCAGCAGGCTGACATTTCCCTGGCGCAGTCTCACTGCAATTTGCCGGGTGTTGCTGCTTAATCCTGCGACCAGCGCCATGTCATATTCGAACATACCCTCTGTATACGGATCAGGGGCCCGGAATTATGCATCCACACCGCGTTGAGATGAACTTGCGCTCCGCGGCTCAACACGTTATGAAGGCTCTTCAAGTTGATTACCAGATCGCCGCCCATGCAATCGGTTCAGCACGCCGATATCAGCGGGTAATGCGCGCTCACTCCACGCGCAGCGCCTGCATGGGATCCACTGACGCCGCGCGGCGTGCCGGAATCCAGCAGGCCGCCAGAGCCACCAGGACAACGAAGATGGCGCTTGCGGCGAATGACAGCGGATCGGTTGGCTTCACGCCGTAGAGCACGCTGGCAAGGAAACGCGTTGTCAGCAGCGAGGCCACGAGCCCCACGCAGGCTCCGATTCCGGCAAGCGCGAGTCCCTGGCGAAGCATCAGCTGCACAATATTGCGGCGCTCCGCCCCGAATGCCATGCGAATGCCAATCTCCCGGGTGCGCCGGTTGACGATAAACGCAATGACGCCATACAGTCCGATCGCCCCAAGAAAGATTGCGAGCATCCCGAGAGTCCCGACAAAGCCCACCAGGGTCTGGTCGCTCCAGAACGATTGCCGCATCAGGTAGCCGATGGTGCGCACCTCATACGGCACATTGTGGTCCGCACTTTGGAAGACGATGCGTTCGGCGGCGATCAGCGCACGCGAGTCTGCTCCACCGTCGACGATGAGGCTTGCATGGTTGCTGGGCCATTGCGCAAAGGGAAGGTACAGATATGGTTCAGGGTCTTCGCGCGGCCCGTTGATTTTGGCGTCTTCCGCAACCCCCACCACAATGCACGCCGTTCCGTCGACGACGATCTGCCTTCCCAGGGCGCTCCCGCCGGGCCAGAAGCGATTGGCCATGTTCCGGCTGATCACCGCTACCTTCAGTGCGGTCCCGCTGTCCGTAATCGCGAACGCACGGCCCTCCAGGATGCGGGTTCCCATCGCCTGAAAATAATTGCCGTCGACGGCATTGAACTTGACGGGGATCGTCGGCTGGTCTTGCGGTAATTGCACACCGGGAATCGACACTCGTTTGGAAACGGCGCCCTCGGTCTCCGAGAGCAATACGCGTTGCGCCAGGCCCGCATGTTTTACGCCGGGCAGCGCCGCAGTCCGTGTCTCCACCTCGTCGAAGAACGCCGCAGTGCGAGCAGGAGTATACCCGGCAACGAGGTTCGGCTCCATATCAAAAAAGACGAAGTCTCTTTGGCGATCGAAGCCGAGATCGATGCGGCGGCTGGCCAGTAAGCTGCGCAGCACCAGGCCCGACGCGGTCAACAATGTGGCTGCCAGGGCAATCTCGACCACCACCAATGCGTTCCGCAATGTCACGCGGCGGCGGGAGCGATCGGCGCCTGTTTCTCCCCGTTTCAGCGCTGCGACATAGTCCACCCGCGTCGCCTGGAGCGCGGGCGACAAGCCGAAAATGAGGACAGCCAGCATCGACGAAACCGTCGTAAACAAGATCAGCGTCGCATCCAGGTGCAGATCCAGGCCGAGCGCCACTTTCGACGGAGGCATGAGCGCGGGCTGCAAGCGGAACAGAAAAACGGCCAGAAGCAGGCCGAGCGCTGCGCTTCCTGCTGCTAGAAGCACGCTTTCGGTCAGCAGCTGGCGGATCAGGCGCGCTCGCGTGGCCCCAAGCGCCAGGCGCATGGCAATCTCCTTGCGCCTGCCGTCGGAGCGCGCCAGGATCAGGCCGGCCACGTTGGCACAGCAGATCAGCAGCACCATGCCCACCGCGATCATCATGAGCAGCGTGGGGGCTGCCGCCTCGCGCAGGCGCTGGCGTTCGGAGACAATCGAGACGGTTCTTCCGCGATTGAGAGCCGGATAGTCCTGCGCCATGCGCCTCCCGATCGTGTCGATCTCCGCCCGCGCCTCCGCCGCGGTCACGCCCGGCCGCAATCGCCCCAGTAGCTCGAAGTCGCGGCTCCCGCGGTCGTTTTCCCCTCCCCAGGTGGTAAGAGGAAGCCACAATTCCACCGGAACAAACGGCATTAATCCTCGAAATCCCGGCGGAGCAATGCCGATTACCGTAAAGCTGCGACCGGTAAGAGAAATCTGTTTGCCCACAAGCCGCGGGTCCGCGCCGAAAAAACGCTGCCACACCGCGTTGCTGATCACCACAATCCGCTCGTGATTCTTCGCCGCCGCCAAGAACCTTGGGCCGAGCTTTGGATCGGTCCCAAGCAGCGAGAAGTAGTTGGGAGAAACAACCTCGTCGACCAGTTGTCTGGACTCGGAAGCCGTATGGAGTATGGCGCTATGTCGCGAATAGGCAAGGACTCCCTCGAGCGATTTCCCCTGCGCGGCCAGGTCCTGGCTCTCCGGGTACGAGAACAAATCGTCAGGCCCCTGGGGTGTATTTGCGACGATGCGCACCAGCCGCTCCGGCTCCGCAGCCGGCCACGAGCGCAGAAGCGCCGCATCGGCAACGGCAAATATTGTGGACGTAACACCGATGCCCAGCGCAAGCGTCAAGACGGCGACGGTTGTGAATCCCGGGTTCTTTGCAAGCCCGCGCAGGCCGTAGCGAACGTCGCGGATGAGAATCTCGACCCACGGCAGCGAGCGTCGCTCCCGGAACGTCTGCCGCGTCTGCTCGAGGCCGCCCAGCCGGATCAGGGCCTGCCGTCGCGCCTCGTCAGGCGCAAGACCCGTGCGGATGCCGTCATCTACATCCATCGCGACATGGCTTTCGAGTTCCGCCGTGAAGTCGTCGTTGCCGTGGTCCATGTGCAGCAGCCCGGCAAATCGTGAGCAGATTGCTCTGAATCTTCGTGCGAGGTTTGGCATCACGCCTCCGCAGCCGGCCGCAGAAAGCGCGCAAGGATCTCCGTGGCCTGCTCCCACTCCGCGATAGCCTTCTTTCCCTGTCGATGGCCGGCCTCGGTCAGCTCGTAAAACTTGGCGCGACGGTTGTTATCCGACGATCCCCAGCGCGAGCGGATGAAGCCCTCCTGCTCCAGCCGGAGAAGCGCCGGGTAAAGCGTGCCGTAGTTGAGCGCAAGCAGTTGGTCACTGGTCTGCTCG
Source organism: Candidatus Sulfuritelmatomonas gaucii (assembly GCA_900290245.1). Classification (GTDB taxonomy): domain Bacteria; phylum Acidobacteriota; class Terriglobia; order Terriglobales; family Acidobacteriaceae; genus Telmatobacter; species Telmatobacter gaucii. The sequence goes on from OKRB01000089.1 coordinate 23,975, forward strand.
ATGCGCCGCGCCAGGCCGTAGCCATGCTGCGGGCCCATGGTCTCGAGCGTGCGCAGCACCATCAGGGCGAGGGTGCCTTGCCACACGTCCGCCTTTTCCGCCATGGCGCCTCCTGTTCAGAAGCCATAAGAGCCGTTCGCGCGCCCCTATGGGTTGGCAATAGGAAAGCACCATCGCATCGCCAATTTATGTGCCGGCGGTCACAGGCTTTGCCGCTGTTTGCGGGTGCGGAGCCGGCGCCGGCGGCCGTCATGACCCATCAGCCCGCGTAGCGCAGTTTCGCGCTCCAGCTCGCTTCAGCGGGCGAAAGACCCATGGCATCCGAGCGCAAGAACGCTCCAAAACGCGTCAAAATGAGGCTCAAAACCGCGTTTTAGAGGACAAAAAAATGCATTTAATTCATCTTTCGCGAAATTACATGGTGCGCTTTGCTCTAATTCCTAACCTTCGGTGGTTACAAATCGCATAAAACGGAACCTGGGAAGGTCATTGCGTCGTAAAAATGCAACCTCCGGTACTTACATTTTGGGCCAAAATGTAACCAATTCATTGAACATTTGAGGGGGTAAACGCACCACTCGAGCGAACATTTCGCTTGATTCCACACGGTTTCCACCGTCACTGCACAATTCGCATCACAACGCGTTCCTGATAGCATGCTTCCTATGCTCGTTTCGCCCCACCGCCTGCAACTCACTCTGATTCCTCTGCTGCTCTGCTCCTTATTGAGCTTTCCGGCTCGCGCGCAGCAAACACCCTCCGTACCCTCCGTAGCTCAGGTCGATCAGATCCTCTCCGGCATTCACCACGGCCGCTCCGTCGCGCAGGTCGCCGTTTCTCCTGATGGCAAACGTCTTGCATGGGTGCAGGGCGCCGAGGTTCGCGTCTCCCCCATCGACAACATCAGCCAAAGCCAACAGGTGAGTGCCGGCACGCTGCCACAAAGTTGCCGCGAATCCGATATTGACTGGTCGCCCGATTCGGCCGCCATCGCCTTCCTTTCCGACTGCGCCAGTCCCGGCGACCAACTCGATTTGTACATCTCCGCCCTCGACGGCAGCCCTGCGCGCCGCCTCACCACGCTCCACGGCGACGTAAACGCGCCGACATTCTCTCCAGATGGAAAACAAATCGCATTTCTTTATATAGAAGGAGCCAGCCGCCCCGCCGGCGCCACCGCCGCGCAGGATCTTCCCTCCGGCGTCATCGGCGAAAACAATGTTGATGTCCAGCGCGTGGCCACAGTCCCTGCCGACGCGCCGCAACCTCTCAATGCGACCTTCATCACGCTGGCCAATCTGCACGCATATGAATTCGACTGGTCGCCCGATTCAAAGTCAATCGCTTTTATTGCCGCCGAGCCGCCCGGCGAAAACAACTGGTGGGTCGCCCGGCTCTACATCCAACCAGTCGGCGGTTCTCCAGCAGCAGTCCTCAATCCCTCCCAGGTTTCCGGACCGCTCCACGGCCTGCAGATCGCGGTTCCACGCTGGTCGCCCGACGGAAAATGGATCGCATTCATTGGCGGCCTCATGAGCGACCAGGGTGTCACCGGCGGGGATGTCTGGGTCGTCTCATCCACAGGCGGTCAACCGGCTGACCTCACGCCGCACCAGCCTTCAACGGCGGAGTGGTTCACATGGGGCAATGACAGCAACCTTTACGTCAGCGATGTGGCTGGTGGAGATTGCCGCCTGGTCCGCTGGCAAGTCAGGGAGGACGAACGCTCGAATCAAGTCTCGATGACGGCAGCAAGAACAATCTTCTCCATCTCCGGAACGGTTGGCGACGGGCGAATGGAACGGAGCCTTTCTTCAACCGCAGACCGCTCGCTGTTCGTGTTCGTCTCAAGCAGTTTTGAGGCGCCACCCGAGATCTTTGCCGCGCGCACGGATCAGGCGCCATCGCTTCCACCGAGCGGCCTCGGAGGCCGCCGGCAACTCTCCCACTTCAATGACGGTGTCAAACCTGCCTGGGGACAGTCGATCTCTCTCACCTGGACCAACGACAACTTCCACATCCAGGGCTGGCTCGTGCTGCCCGAGAACTACGATCCGTCGAAGAAATATCCATTGATCGTCGAAGTTCATGGCGGTCCTGCCTCGGCTGTGCCTTCGCGCTGGGCTATGGGTGGCCCGCTCAGTCCCGCGGTCTTTTCCGACCTCGGCTATTTCGTGCTCGAGCCCAATCCCCGCGGCAGCTTCGGCCAGGGAGAAGCTTTCACCCAGGCCAATCGCAAAGACTTCGGGTATGGCGACCTGCGCGACATCCTTGCCGGCGTTGATACCGTCCTTTCAAAATACCCGGTGGATCCTCATCGAATCGGAATCACCGGCTGGAGCTACGGCGGATTCATGTCGATGTTCGCCGTCACCCAGACCCACCGCTTCCGCGCCGCTGTAGCCGGAGCGGGTATCTCCAACTGGCTCTCCTACTACGGAGAAAACTCTATCGACCAGTGGATGATTCCCTACTTCGGCGCCTCGGTTTACAGCGACCCCGCGGTCTATGCCAAAAGCTCTGCGATCAACTTCATCAAGAATGTCTCCACTCCCACCCTCGCCGTGGTCGGCGATCGCGACGGCGAATGCCCCGCGCCGCAGTCCTTTGAGTTTTGGCACGCCCTGCGCGATTTGCATGTCCCCACCGAGTTGGTCGTTTACCCCAACGAGGGCCATGGACTCTCTGATCCAGCCCATCGCCGCGACGTTCTTGAGCGCGCCGTCGATTGGTTCGCTCAATACATGCCATAAAAACAGGCATCCAGGCAACGTGGGAGCAAGGGAGCAAGAAGGAAAGACGCTGACCTTCAGCTCAGGATTCGCCGCCTCTTTGGCAGTGACAGATCTTTCGGCTTCTTGCGGACGGGATGCGGGTTCAGAATTGATGGAGATTTTCCGTCGCCTCGTTCTCTCGCTCCCTTGCTCCCTCGCTCCCTGTTTCTTGGCTCCCTCACTCCCTGTTTTCTTGCTCCCCATCTGTTGCCAGGCCAGTCTATTCAACAGAGCTTGGTTGCGGGTTCGTTGTATGCCAGAAACTGGCCCGCCCTGATACACTTTTCTCTTGGAGTTATCGCTTTTTGTTTCGACCCTCCGCCCGCATGCAAAAGCGTGCCGGCGGGTACTTGCGGCATGCCTGTCGCGGCTTCGCTTTGAGCATGCGAAGGGGTGCTGATCATTCATTTTCTTACGTGCTCTTTCAGACCGTTTCGCGGTTCGACGGCGCGGAACGGGGAGGATTCATGCGGCGGTTCTTGACGCTTGTTTGTTTGCTCGGCTTGGCGATTCCAGCCGGGGTTTCCATCTCCGGCTGCACGCGTAACCCGGCGGGGAACTACTGCAATGGTCTCGGCTACGGCCTGAAGGATACCGCCGTCGCCAATATCACCCTGCAACCGCAGATTGCGGGCATTTCACTCGCCTACGGACAGACCATCCAGGCTCAAAATCCCACAGCTACCACCTGCAAGGGCACGGAGGCGTCGATCGCTTCGAGCCAAATCAGCTACGGTACCACCAACAATCAGCTCGTTGACATTTCTCCCGGCGGTAGCATCTGTGCCGGCACCTGGAACCGCAACACAGGAGGCGGCATCGCCAACTACACTTACTGTAACTACCCCAATCCCTTGCCATCTACGAGCGGTTTGCCCTACGGGATCGCTTATATTACGGCCACAGCCGATGCGGTCACATCCAACCCTGTAGCGGTATATGTGCACGCACCGATCTCCAGTATCAGTCTCGTGACGACACCGGTGTCGGGCTCCTCAGGCCCAGGGTGCTTCTCCCAGAACCAGCAGGCGAAGCTCGATGCCGACGCCTTTTACAGTTCCAACGGTGCGCAAACCCTGCTCTGCGCGCCTGGTTCGAGCACGCTGCCCGACTGCTTGAATTCCATCGGCACGCTCAACTTCTCCGTGGGTACTTCGTCCGTCGCTACCATTAACGCCGCAACCAACGTGATTACGGCGCAACAGCCAGGCACGACCGTCATCACCGCGACCATCGCGCAATCCTCTTCCGCGGCCGGCTACTTTTCCACCTGCCCGCCCAAGTCCATCAATATTGCGCTTGCCAATGGAGCCACCAAAGGCGTAGTCACCCAGGGTGTGGGGCAAAACCTCACCACTTCAGTCACAGATACCCAGGGCAATCCAATCACGGGTCTGACGCTCACTTACCAGTCCACGAACCCCATCGACATTACCGCCGGCGGCAGCGGATCCATCACACCCGCCTTTCCTGGTGTCGCCAGCGTGAACGCGATCTGCGAGCCGAGCACTTGCAATCCTGCTCCTATCAACGAAATCGGCTTGAACGGTACAGGGCTCTCGGTCTCCTCCAATCCGGTGAACATCATCGTTCCTGGCACTACAAGTGACTTCGCGTGGTTCGGGGCGCCAGGTCAGTCGCAGTATTTTTCTTCGATCGAAGTGCTGAACGGTACCCCGGGGTTAACCACGCGGCTTCCTTATGTGCCCAACTCGATGCTGATGGACCAGTTGGGGAACAATATATATTTCGGCTCTACACGCGAGTTGATGATCTTTTCGACAGCCTCCAACGCCATCACCAAGCAGGATACCGGCGCGCCGGGCGTGGTGCTGGCCGTTGCGCCGAACGGCGAGCAGGTGCTGGTCAACGATCCGATACGCGATGTCTTTTACCTTTACAACTCCAGCTCCGGAACGTCCTCTACTTTTTCGGGCCTCGGAGACGCGGCCGCCTGGACGCCGGATTCCAACACGCTCTACATCGTCGACAGCGCTTCGCTCGGCGGACAACACACCAATACGCTTTACGTTCATAATGCCAACTCGGGTTGGAGCACTTATGACCTGGGCGCATCCGGCGGCTCGCAGAATCTCGCGCTTACCGTCCCTGGGGTGGGGGCTTATCTCGCCGGGAATCCCACGGTTGCCCATACGTGGTGCCCCACCGGCACGGTCGGTAACAACGCCAGCATTCAGTTCTATCCGCAAAGCGATTCTGTGAATCTCCCGACAAGTATTTTGGGCAGCACCATAGATGGTGCGCACATTCTCGGTGCGTCCCTCAACGGCACCAGCATCTCGCTTGACGATATCGGCGTGAGCATTCCCTCGACCCTTTGCTCTGAAACCACCACCGGCACTCCGCCCAATCAGGTGCAGACCATGACGGCGCTCTCCACCAATCCCAAGATCAATGGAACGGTGGGCCTGAACAGCGTCACCAACGCGACTGCAATTAATCAAGTCGTGACAGGCGTAGCTCCAACCACTGCCTCTGTCACGACCGCTGCACCGATTGCATTCATCACTTACAACACGCCATCGAGTTCCACTGCCGCGTCAACGTTGCCCTACTACCTGCCCCAGTCGAGCGGCGCGGGGCCGGTGGGCTATGTCAGTTTTGCTGACAGCACCTCCGCCACACCGCCCACTGCTCCGCTCGCCGGCGCGTTGAGCCCCGACAACAGCATCTTTTTCGTTTCCACCGCGGGCGACAACGAGATCCACTTCATCAGCATTCCCCCCAACTTGAGCACGTCGGCGCCACCGACTGAAACGAATCATTTGGCGCCCAATACCTTCGTCCCGGCTACCGTCATCACCGTCAAGCCGCGGTCGGTCACTTAAAGCGGTGAGCAAGCGAGCAAGCCGCCGCACTTGATCCGCCCGCTCGGACTGGTCAATTGCGGAGTCGCGTCAAACCACGCTGACTCGCTGATTTGCTGACCTGCTGACTTGCGAGCACGCTCTCCTGCTCCGCTACAATCAACTCATGATTAAGGGCATCTCGTTTCTGCGTCCTGCCGGTAGCGCAGCGGGCTACGAACGGCTCGCAAGCTTCTTTGCCGCGCTGGGCTTCGCCCCCGGCAAAGGGTGGCACGAAGAGGGATCTCGGGGTGCGTCATTTTTGGCTCCGCTCGGCAATCTCGAAATCGTGGATGGCCGCTTCCCTTCCAATGCCGATGTTCTCATTGAAGTCACTTCGCTCGACTCGATTCACCAGGCGGCCGAAGCCTGGCTCCGCTCTCAGGGAGGAGACGGAGCGGTAGCTAGTCTGTCTGCGGTCACTGAAACGCATTGGAAATCGCGCCTCTTCACCGTGGAGCCCGAACCCGGCTTCCGCGTCAGCTTCTGGGCTTGGTCCGATCCTGTCAAAGGCAAGGCGGTAGCCCTTGAAGGCGATCTCTCCGCCGCCGGCATGAAGTTCGCCATCATTGTTGCGCGGTGGAACGCAGTCGTTACCGACCGCCTGCTCGACGGCTCTCTTGACGCACTGGTTCGCAGTGGCGCGGACCGCTCCGATGTCGAAATCGTTCGTGTTCCCGGCGCTTGGGAGATCCCTGCCGCCGCACGCGCCTGCGCCGATCGCGGCCGCGTCGACGCCATCATCACGCTCGGCTGCCTACTGCGCGGAGAAACCGCTCATTACGAAGCCATCTACAACGAAGTTGCGCGCGGGATCGGCCAGTCGCAGCAGGAAACCGGCATCCCGCACAGTTTCGGCGTACTCACCTGCGAAAATCTCGAGCAAGCCCTCGACCGCGCCGGCATCAAAGCGGGCAACAAGGGCTTTGAAGCTGCCATTGCGGCCATCGAGATGGTTAGCCTGCGGAAGAAAATTCAACAAGGCGGTTCCGCTTGACCTCTCGTCATCGCCGAAAATCTCGCGAGCTCGCGATGCAGATGCTATTTCAGGCCGACATTGGGCGCCAATCTCCCGATCAAGTCCGCGCCACCTTCTGGAAGGCAGGCGATCCCCTCGAGCCCGAAGTGCAAGGCTTCGCTGAAGACCTTTTTCGCGTCGCCCTCGCAGAGCAGGAGCAAATCGACGCTCTGATTGCAGCTCACTCTACGCACTGGCGGATCGATCGCATGCCTGCCGTCGATCGCAATCTTCTCCGCATGGCGGTCGCCGAACTCATCGGCTTCAAGTCAACGCCCTTTCCCATCGTGATCAATGAAGCTCTCGAAATCGGGCGTCGTTACTGCGCTACTGAGTCCATCAATTTCCTGAACGGCGTTCTGGACTCTGTTGCCCGCAGCCTCATCCCAAAGTAGTTCGGAAGTTCGCATTCACGCCAGCCTCATCCCCAGTCGCCGCGCGCGCTCCAGCGTCCGTGCCGGAAGCATAGGTTGTTGCTCGCCGGCCATCAATCCGATCCACATCCTGCCCACCGGCTTCGCTCCCAACATCTTCGCCGCCAGACGCAATGCCCGCGATGCACCGGTTGCAAATGGAATCAGAAACCCGGGCATGCCCGCCGTCGCCACAAGCACAGCCTTGCGTGGTTGCAATTTGCTGCGCATGACAGGTCCATTCTGTTCCCACGGCCAGTAGGTATATCCAAGCAGCCGCTCCAGGAAGCGCCGGAACAGCGCCGTCACGTTGTAGTAATTCACCGGCGAAGCCAGCACCACCGCGTCTGCCGCATCAATCGCCACCAGCATCGGCTCCAGATCGTCCTCCTGCCCGCACTTGCATCGTTCCTCGCCCGGCAGTTGTGTGCAGGCGCGGCAGTTCTTGCAGAACTCAAGGTGTTGCTCCTTCAGTCGGAAGGTCTGAGTCACAGCGCCTTTCGCGCGCGCACCTTCCAAAATCGCTTCCACAGCGCTGTCTGTCGCTCCGCCTCGCCTGTAGCTGCCCACGATCGCCACAACTCGGGTGCTCATGCTTCCCTCCGCTGCTCGTGATCAGGCTAGGTTCGGCTCCGCTCCCGCGCCGTGATTTTGCGCACACCTTGCACAAATTGATTCGCTCTGCATACATGGCCCCGCACTCGCGTCACCGCCAACCTTCACCCTGCTATCCTTGACTTTGTGATTCCTGAGTCCCGCCGCAAATCAGTTCTGGTCATGGCATTCCTGCTGGGCCTCTGTCTTGCTGGCTGCCACAAGGGGGAACAGGCCGTCGAAGGCGTCGCGCACAACGCCGCCAAGGCTGAGCATCAAGCCCAGGCCGCCGCCACCCAACACGATCAGGAACGCGCCGCGCTTGAACAGATTCCCTTGCCCACCAAGAGTCTCTATATCGATATCCACGATCCAGCGGCATGGACCAACCCTTTCCTCTCGGTCGGCTCCGATATGCTCACTCTCCGCATCATTCTGGCTGACGAAAACCCCAGCCCCGCCGGCGTGGGAACTCTGCTTCGCACTGAGGCCGCTCGTCGCCAGGAGCTCAACTTACGCCCCTCCGATCTTGACGAGGCTGTCGCCGCCATCCCTGCCGGCGCATGGCACTATGGCCGCGTGATTGCCGTCGCTGAATCCTCGACTGCGGCCCCCAAAGACCGCCCCAAGGTTCGTCGCAACGTAGAATCGGTGATCCGCCAGCTCAATGACCTCGGCGTGGTCGTCGAAGAGTGGCCCGCGCGGTAACTTTATTCGGTTGCCCTCCCTTCCTGCTCCGAACGCAAAGTCCTTCACACTTAGAGCCCGGCTTGAGAAAGTGATGGCGAGCCGTTTGCTCACCGTGGTACAGTAAATCCCTCCCCAGGTCTTCCCCGAATGCCCAGAATTGAGTTCGAAACAGCAGGCCGCGTGAGAGCAAAGGACTGTTTTAATTCCAGCAATCTGCAAGGAGAAGCCTCGTGAAAGCCGACCTCGCCGAAACCTTCCAGCCCACTTCAGCCAAGGCACCAACGCAGCGTTCCTCCTGGCTGCGCCCCAAGTACCTGCTCTTTGCGTTCATCGCATCCATGTACACCTATGTGCTCTGGCACAATGAGAGCTTTCTCATCAACCGCGCGGACCCGGAATGGCTGCATATTGCGCCTTTCAAGTGGCTTCTCCTGCCCCATGGCCTGGCCGCCGGATGCGCGCTGTTCCTTGCGCCATTCCAGTTTTCCGAGCGTTTGCGCCACCGGTTTGCCAAACTGCATCGCGTCATGGGCCGCTTCTATGTCGGCGGTTGCCTCGTTGGAGCTCCCATCGGCATCTTTATTCAGAACTTCAATACGGTGCACCTCTACCACAACGACCCAGTGGAGTTTTCCCTCACGATCGCTTCAGTCTTTCAAGCAGGAATCTGGATGTTCTGCACGCTCATGGCCCTGGCGTTCATTCTGCAGCGCAAGGTTCAACTCCACCGGCAGTGGATGACCCGCAGCTTTGCCTGCGCCATCATCTTTCTTGAGGTCCGCTTCGTCCAGGGCGTGTTCAACCTCGATTTCAAATATATTGAGATCATCGTCTGGAGTTGCGTAGCCGCGGCGGTTCCTCTTGCAGACCTGGTGCTGCACATCCAGGAGACGCTCCGCACACGCGCGGCCACCGCGAAGACAACCCGCGCCGTAGTGCAGGTGGGTTAACGCTCGAGCCGTCTGTCCGTCAGCTCAATGACCTCGGTGGGGTCGTCGAAGATTGGCCCGCGCGCTGACGCGCATCAATCTTCCCGCCGAACGCGCTACCATTCCAACGTGAGTACGTCTTCGTTTTCCATCCTCTCCAATTCCGCCCCGCTCGATCATGAACGCTTCTCGGCTCATCGTGAGCTCGAATCCCTGCTGAAAAAATCCCTTCGCGGCGAAGTCCGCTTCGACCTCGGTTCGCGCGCCCTCTACGCTTCTGACTCCTCGAATTATCGCCAGCTTCCTATCGGGGTCGTCTTTCCCCGCGATGCCGCCGACGTTGAGGCCGCGCTGGCCGCCTGCCGCGCCACCGGAGCCGCCGTTCTTCCGCGAGGCGCGGGCACCAGCCTCGCCGGCCAGTGCATCAACGTAGCGGTAGTCTTTGACTACTCGCGTCACATGAACGCCCTCACCTCCATTGATCCCGGCGCGAAACTCGCCCACGTAGAGCCCGGTATCGTCCTTGACCGCCTCCGCGACGCTGCTGAAGTGCACCACCTCACCTACGCGCCCGATCCCGCTACCCACTCGCGCTGCACCCTGGGCGGCATCATCGGCAACAACAGTTGCGGTGTTCACGGGCTGCTCGGCGGCAAGGCGGTCGACAACACGGAATCCCTCGACATCGTTCTCTACGACGGCACGCGCCTCACCGTCGGAGCCACAACACCGGCGCAGCTTGAAGCGCTCATCCGCAACGGGGGACGCGTAGGCCAGATTTACTCCGGCCTCTCCCGCATCCGCGATCGATACGCAGCGCTGGTTCGGGAAAAATTTCCGCGCATCCCTCGCCGGGTTTCCGGCTACAACCTCGACGAGCTGCTTCCTGAGAGCAACTTCCATGTCGCGCGCGCGCTGGTCGGCTCTGAAGGCTCCTGCGTCAACATCGTTTCCGCCACACTGAACCTCGCCGCCAGTCCGCCCTTCCGCGTTCTCACTGTGCTCGGCTTCAGCGATCCCTACCTTGCCGCCGATGCCGTGCCGCTCGCGCTCGAGCACAAGCCCATCGGCCTGGAGGGATTCGATCACCTGCTTGTCGACTTCATGCGCCGCAAGGGCCTCGCGCTCCGCGAGCTAGATCAGCTCCCGCCGGGCGTCGGCTTCCTTCTCGTCGAAATGGGCGCCTGGACCGCGGAAGAAGCCCACGCCAAAGCCGAGTCCGTGGCGCGCGCCGCGCAGAGCTGGCCCTCGCCGCCGGTCGCGCACATTTGTACGCCGGAAGAAGCGAAATCCGTATGGCACGTGCGTGAATCCGCGCTCGGCGCCATGGTCTTTGTTCCCGGCGAGCCCGACCGATGGGAAGGGTGGGAAGACGCGGCCGTTCCGCCCGAGAAGCTCGGCAAATACCTGCGCGCCATTACGGCACTCATGCGCGAGTACGGCTACCGCAGCCCGCTATACGGGCACTACGGACAGGGCTGCGTCCACACGCGTATCAACTTCGATTTTCGCAGTGCCGAAGGCGTGCGCCGATATCGCGAATTCATTGACCGCGCCGCTGATATTGTGCTCTCCTTCGGCGGCTCTCTCTCCGGCGAACACGGTGACGGCCAGTCCCGCGCTGCGTTGCTGCCGAAAATGTTCGGGCCCGAGCTCATCGAAGCCTTCCGTGAATTCAAGGCGCTCTGGGATCCGGATAATCGCATGAATCCCGGCAAGCTCTCCGACGCAGTACGTGTCTACGACCCCACGGAGAATCTTCGCTACCATCCGCCTGCCGCCGATGGAACGGGCGCGCGACCCTCACTTGAAACACACTTTGTCTTCGCCGCAAACAACGGCTCACTCCAGCGTGCTACGGAGCGATGCGTCGGCGTGGGCTCGTGCCGCAACACGCAGGGCGGGGTCATGTGTCCCAGCTATCGCGCCACGGGCGAGGAGCAGCACTCTACCCGCGGCCGCGCGCACCTCCTCTGGGAGATGCTTGCCGGGGCCCTCCGCAAAGAGGGTTTCCAGAGCCGCGCAGTCTATGAAGCACTTGATCTTTGTCTCAGTTGCAAAGCCTGCAAGTCGGAGTGCCCGGTGCAGGTCGACATGGCTGCGTACAAGTCCGAGTTCCTGGCCCAGCGTTACAAGGGCAAGCTGCACCCGCTTCAACACTACATTTTCGGTTTTGCAGATCGGCTCGCCCGCTGCGGCTCGCTCGCGCCGGCCCTCACCAATGCCGTGCTGACCGGGCCGCTCACCAGCCCGCTCGTCAAGCGCATCGCAGGAGTCGCACGCGAGCGTCAACTTCCCCGCCTGGCAACAAAGAGTTTCCAGGAATCAAGAAGCTCGCTGGATGCAAACGCAAAACCCGTCCAAAACTCCGCCCCACCCCAGGTGGTCCAAAAGGCCGCAGCACCGCAGGTGCTCCTGTGGCCCGACACATGGAACAACTACTACCATCCGCAAACCCTGTCCTCCGCGGAATCCGTTCTTACCCAGGCCGGCTTCCTGGTGGAAACTCCCAGGGGCCACATCTGTTGCGGTCGCCCGCTCTATGACTTCGGCCTGCTCGACGCTGCCCGGTCCTATCTCGCGCGCGTGCTTCGGCATATGGCTCCGCAAATTGATGCAGGAATGCCGTTCATTTTTCTTGAGCCAAGCTGCGCCAGCGTCTTCAAGGATGAACTTCTTGAACTCTTCCCCAACGACTCGCGCGCGAAGCGCCTCAGCCAGCAGGTCTGGCTCCTGGCTGACTGGCTCGCCGCCAAGGCGCCGGACTTCGTCGCCGGTGGCCTCGCTGGTGCGCGTATCCTGATCCACGGCCACTGTCATCACAAGGCTGTCTTTGGCGGCCCGGCCAACGAGATCGCCATCCTGCGCAAAGCGGGCGCCAATGTTGATCTCATCGACGCCAGCTGTTGCGGCATGGCAGGACCCTTCGGCTTCGAAGCGGACAAGTTTGAAGTGTCGCGCACGATTGCCAACCAGGATTTGCTTCCAGCCATCCAATCCTCTGATGCCTCTACCATCGTCGTCGCCGATGGCTTTAGTTGCCGCGAACAGATTGGCCAACTCGGGCATGTCAAGGCACTCCACTTCGCTGAAGTCCTGGCCCATACCTGCGGATGCGGTGGATGTTCGAGTGCCGTGGATCACTCATGAGGGTGCCGAGTCACGGTGCAACTGCTTAGCGGCGAGTTGGTTCCTGCGCGGATACGTTCGGCATTGCATTGGGAAATCCTCGCCACGAGAGGGCGCCCCATTGCGCTACACTAAAGTGGCCCGATAGGCTCAGAGTATTGCAAATCCTGAGGAAAGGTGGAGGTTTTGATATGGCAGATGAAGGCAAAAACTACGGACTAGCCTGGTTCCTGGCCGGATTAGGGGTTGGCGCCCTTGTAGGTATTCTTTATGCCCCCAAGAGCGGCAGAGAGACTCGCGAGGATCTCGCCAAAGGCGCGCGCGAAGGCACCGAATATCTGAAGGCTCGCGGGCGTGAAGCCGCGGAAAATGTCGGCGCGTTTGTGGACAAAAGCAAGGAACAGGTAAGTGCTTTTGTCGACAAGAGCAAGGACCAGGTCGGCGAATACGTCGATCGTGGCCGCGACGTCATTGATCGTGGACGCGCGCAATGGGAAGAGTTTGTGGAGCGGGGCAAGAATCTCGTCGCCGACCAGACCACCAAGGTTTCTGCAGCAGTCGACGCCGGCCGCCAGGCGTATCAGACTACCGCGAACGAGCCCGAAACGCACGAGTATTGAGGGCCGGCTGAAGTTGGCCTGCATCCGTTTCCGGCCCCATGCCTCTTCATTCACACCTCCGGCGCGCGGCGCGAGAACCGTCGCAACAGATTCCCGCGCCGGCTTCCAGCCTTGGTAATTCCAGAGTTACCTCGGCCCGAAGCCGTCACGCTTTAGTCCGGAAACCCCGGCCGTGGCTAGCCGCTGGGGCACAAGCCGACGCGACCATCAGGGAGTCGCCGGCTTAGCAAGAACCCTGACAGCGCACAACCTCTCTGGAGTCGCCGTAATTGACGCTTCGTTCGTTTGAGATGCGCGTCGTTTCGGTTTGACGCACGCCCATTGGGTTCCTGTGCGAGGTCTTTACGATGCAACATATCGACAATCAGACCATTCAACTGATCCTGATCGCTGTAGTTGTCTTGGCCATGCTCTTTCAGTCGATCATTTTGATTGCCCTTTTCGCAACCATGCGCAAGGCGGCCCATGACGCCAGCGAGAAGATCGATAGAATTCAGTCATCGGTCATTCCGCTGATAGACAACGCGCGCGCTCTCGTGGAACGCCTGACGCCGAAGATCGACAAGACCAGTGACGATCTGACCGCTCTTGCCCACTCGCTGCGGATTCAAACGGACGAACTGCAGACTGCGGCAAATGAAATCATCTCGCGCGTCCGCGTACAGGCCAGCCGCCTCGACGCCCTGATGTCCGATCTTCTTGACGGCGTGGATCGCGCCAGCAGTTTTATGGCTGACGCTGTGGCCAAGCCCATGCGTCAGGTCTCTGCCGTCATCGCTTCTGTCAAGGCTGCTGTGGAATCATTGCGCTCCGCGGAGCCTGGCCCCCGGTCACATCCGGGCAACTCGCCCGGCGATAGCGACCTGTTCGTTTAGCCCGACGCCTGCGTGCTCCATTGTCCATCACGGAAAGCCATGCTCACTCTCGATCCTGCCCAAATCGCTTACAGCGATATCTATAAGCTGATGATCGGCATCATCGTGCCCCGCCCCATCGCATTCGTCTCCACGCTGGACTCCTCAGGCATCAGGAACCTCGCGCCATTCAGCTACTTCACGGCGTGCAGCTCCAATCCGCCCATGGTGTGTTTCTCCACCACTGTCCGTTCAGGCCCGCGGCCTTACAAGGACACACTCGAAAACGTAAGGGCGACGGGCGAGTTTGTCTTGAATACTGTCACGGAAGAAATCGCCGAGCGCATGAATATCACCTCGGCTGATGTGCCGCCAGAGGTCGACGAATTTGCGCTTTCCGGGCTAACCCCCATCGCGAGTGATCTGGTGAAGCCGCCGCGCGTGGCTGAAAGCAAGGCGCAAATGGAGTGCCGTTTGCATCAGATCGTCGCAACCAGCGACAGGCCCGGCGGTGGCTTTCTCATCATTGGTGAGGTTCTGCGCTTCCATGTCCTCGAGTCGCTCCTTGATGGCTACAAGGTCGACCCAGAAATGCTGAAAGCGATCGGCCGCATGGGCGGGCCAACTTATGTTCGAACCCACGACCGTTTTGAAATGCAGCGGCCCAAGTCAAAATAATTTCTTTGCAATGGAGCGCGGCCTTGGACCGTGAAAACGCCCGCCCAGTGTTGGTTCGCCCCGGAGCTGAAAGGCAAAAACAGGAGGTCAACCCATGAGATCAAGCCTTTGTTCGCTACTCGCCGCCGTCGCATTTACCGTGGCAAGCTCCGCATTCGCACAATCCACGCCAAATCCCGCTCTGCTTGTCCTTTCCAAGACCGATCGCACGCTAGCTATTGTCGATCCCGCGAGCCTGAATGCAGTCGCGCGCATTCCCGTTGGCAACGATCCTCACGAAGTTGTCGCATCTTCCGACGGCAAGACCGCCTATGTCTCAAACTACGGATTCGGCGCCTACCACACACTTGCAGTCGTCGACCTGGTTGCGCGAGAGCCGCTGCCTGCCATTGATCTTGGCGCATTGCACGGGCCGCATGGCCTGGTCTTTCGCGATGGCAAGGTCTGGTTTACCGCCGAGGCAGCGCGTTCGATCGGGAGCTATGACCCATCCACCGGAAAAATCGATTGGGTCATGGGAATCGGCCAGAACCGCACCCACATGCTTTACGTTTTTCCCGGCGCGCAGCGAATTCTCACCACCAACGTGAACTCCGGCACGGTGACGATCCTCGAAAAGTACGACCTCAAGCCGGCAGAAACAATGCCTGGCGTACCCCGGGGAGGAATTCTTCCTCCCGGCGGCGACTGGTTGCTCACCGTCATCCCGGTCGGCTCGCGTGATGAAGGCTTCGACGTTTTGCCTGATGGCAAAGAGGCATGGGTTGCCAACGCGGGCGATGGAACCATCTCCATCATCGACATCGCCTCGAAGCGCGTGACAGCAACTCTCGCTGCCAATGTGCCTGGCGCGAACCGCCTCAAGTTCACGCCCGATGGCAAGCTTGTCCTGGTGTCTGCCGGACCCAATGCCGTGATCTTCGATGCGGCTACGCGAAAGGAAATCAAGCGCCTGCCGATCGGTCACGGTTCAGGAGGCATCCTGGTGCAGCCTGATGGCACGCGCGCCTTTGTCGCCTGCAGTCCAGACAACTACGTCGCCGTCATCGATCTCAAAACTCTCTCCGTGGTGGGTCACATCGATGCCGGTGGCAATCCCGATGGCATGGCCTGGGCGGTGCGCCAATAGAGCACGGCAAAAACCGACGAACTTCGAAGCAGCTCCGGCACGGACGGATCAATCAAAAAATCCATCCGCCGCCGATCACCTCGTCGCCATCGTAAAACACCGCCGCCTGGCCCGGCGTCACCGCGCGCTGCGGCTCGTCGAATGTCGCAACGGACTCGTCGGGCCCCGCCGGTTCCAGCGTGGCCCACGCCGGCTCGTGCCGGTGCCGGATCTTCGCCCTCGGGCCCCGCCGGTTCCAGCGTGGCCCACGCCGGCTCGTGCCGGTGCCGGATCTTCGCCCTCACTCGCATCGGCCCCGTCAATTCCGCGATGCTGATCCAGTTCAGCCGCCGGACGCGCAGGTTTTGTGTTGCCAGTTCCGCGTCTGTGCCCACCGTTACGCGATGGCTCACCGGATCGATCTTCAGCACATACAGCGGCGCTGGACCATGTGGGCGATCCACCGCGCCCAATCCCTTGCGCTGCCCCACAGTGAAATTGGAGATTCCCTCGTGCCGCCCGATCACCTCACCGCTTGACGCGACCAGTTCGCCCGCAGTCTCCGGCATGGGTTCGCCCTGCTCCTCAAGATATGCCGTCAAAAACTGCTTATAGTCGCCGCCGGAAATGAAGCAGATCTCCTGCGAGTCGGGCTTTTCCGCCAGCCTTAGTCCATGCTGCCGCGCCGCCTCGCGCACCTCCGGCTTCGTCATCCGCCCCAGCGGAAACAGCGTCCGCGAAAGCTGTTCCTGCGTCAGGCCGAATAGAAAATACGTCTGATCCTTCGCCAGATCTGCCGGCCGCTTCAGAATCCAGCGACCGCGCCCCTCATCGTATTCGTTCACAGCGTAGTGCCCGGTTGCGATTCGCTCCGCGCCAATGCTGCGCGCCGTCTTGAGCAGCTGGTCAAACTTCAAGTGGTTGTTGCAGAGCGAGCATGGAATGGGCGTCCGGCCAGCCAGGTACTCCTCCACAAATGGCCTCACAACATCGCGCTCGAACCGCTCCTCCTGATTCACCACGTAGTAGGGAATCCCCAGGTGCTCGGCCACGTGCCGTGCATCGTACACATCGTCGAGCGAACAGCATCGCCCTGCCTTCGGCGCGTCCGGAATTCCATGCTTGCCCGCCAGCCGTGTCTGATCCCAAAGCTGCAGAGTGAGCCCGACAACATTCGCGCGCTCGCCGCCGGCTCCCTCGCCGCGCGCAAGGATCGCCGCCGCCGTCGAGGAGTCAACCCCTCCGGACATAGCTACGGCGATGGTCGTGTTCTCATTCATGGGAAGAAACTCACTTGGTCCAACTGGGCATCCGCTAGCCGAGCGTCCCTGCCGCCACCGGCGAAAGCGCCCGCAAATGTTCCACCGCCTCCGGAACGACCTTCAAAACATGATCCACATCTTCATCCGTGGCTGTCTTCAGCAAACTGAATCGCAAGCTCGCTCGTGCCGCGTTCTTGTCGAGCCCCATCGCCATCAGCACGTGGCTTGGCTCTGTCGATCCCGAGTGGCATGCCGAGCCTCCGCTTACCGCAACGCCCTTCAGGTCCAGCGCAATTACCAGCGCTTCGCCCTCCACCTGCTCAAATCGAATATTCGTCGTATTCGCCGCGCGCGGTGTCCCTGCGCCATTCACGCCTGTCCCGGAAATCTGCAGGATCCCCGCTTCCAGCCGGTCGCGCAGCGCTGCCACGCAATCGATGGTCCCGTCCTCGAGACTTTCCATCGCCAGTTCGGTAGCCTTGCCCAGCCCAACGATCCCCGGCACATTCTCAGTGCCCGCGCGGCGCCGGCGCTCGTGGCTTCCGCCCACAATCAGCGATTCCACTGGAGTTCCCCGGCGCACATACATCGCGCCCACGCCCTTCGGCCCGTACATCTTGTGTGCGCTGATTGAGCACAAGTGGCAGCCGAACCTCTGCACGGAGAACGGAATCTTTCCCGCACCCTGCACTGCATCGATATGGAAGGTTGCACCTGCCTCGGCGGCAACCTTCCCAATCTCCTCTACCGGTTGCAACACGCCGGTCTCGTTGTTTGCGAGCATCACGCTGATCAACCGCGTCTTCGGTGTGAGTGCTGCGCGGATCGACTCCGGATCGATCAGCCCGTTCTTCTCTGGCGCGACAAATGTCACTTCCACGCCGCGCTCTGCGACGCGATCGGCCGCGCGCAGCACCGCGGAATGCTCGATCGACGTCGTAATGAAGTGATCGCCTGTCCGAAGCAGCCCGAAGATCGCTGTATTGTCGCCCTCGGTTCCTCCGGAGTTGAAGACCACCTCCGCTTCGCGGCAATTGAAAAATCGCGCCAATATCTCACGTGCCTGGTCGACAGCCTTTCGTGCCTGCTGGCCCGCCAGATGGATGGATGACGCATTCCCAAACTCTTCCATCCAATACGGGCGCATCGCCTCCATCACCTCCGGCAGCAGAGGTGTTGTCGCGTTCGCATCGCAATAGACCCGGCGCATCTTGAACCGCTCCCTCTATAAATTGTACGGGGAATCGCATGACAGCGCGAATCCTGCTCTTTGGCCACATCTGCTGCCGCGCCAATTAGAATGCGAGAAGCGCATTTTCCACACTCTTGGAGCCTCCCTGAATGGACGAAACGCGATCGACAGCCGTAAACCTTCCTCTATCTCCACGCATTCTGATCGTCGGTAACGCCGGCCAGCTTGGCCGCGAATTGGAAAGAATCTTTACCGGCGTCGGCCCCATCGTCGCCGTCGACCGCGAATCCGTCGACCTCGCCGATGCCGATCAAACCCGCGCCCTCGTCCGCCGCGCTGAGCCCGACCTCATTCTCAACGCCGCTGCCTACACTGCTGTCGATCGCGCCGAATCCGAGCCCGAGCTTGCTCACGCAATCAACGCCCATGCGCCCGGTGTCCTCGCTGAAGAAGCCCGCCAGCGCAACGCGCTCATTGTCCACTACTCCACTGACTACGTTTTCGATGGCAGCAAACTTGGGCCGTGGGTCGAGACAGACACGCCGAATCCGCTCAATGTCTACGGCGCAAGCAAGCTGGCCGGTGAGCAAGCGGTTGAGAAGGTCGGCGGTAAATTCCTTATCTTCCGCACCAGCTGGGTCTACGGCCCGCACGGCAACAACTTTCTGCTCACCATGCTGCGCCTTGGCCGCGAGCGCGACCGCCTTTCCATTGTGGACGACCAGGTCGGTGCGCCCACCACATCCATCGAGCTCGCCCGCGCCACGCACGCTCTCGTTACCGGCATTCTCGCCGGCAGCTTCGGCGCGCCGTCAGACTGGTGCGGACTCTACCACATGACCTCCGCCGGTTCCGTCTCGTGGTTTGGTTTCGCCCAGGCCATCTTCGCACGTGCCGCAGAGCTTCTCGGCGTAAATGCACCGCAACTTACGCCGATCTCCACCAGCGCCTATCCCACTCCAGCCGCGCGCCCTCGCAACTCCGTCCTTTCCAACGCCAAGCTGGCCGAGCGTTTTGATATGCAGCTCTCTCCGTGGCAAGCTGCGCTCGAAGAAACCCTCCAAATTCTCAAAGCCAGGAATTAGATTGTGCGATTCTGAGTATTTGGATCGGTCAACTTGTCGGACCCGCGACAAGCTGCCGCACCGACAGCGGCACTGGATCCGCGTATTCACTGAAATGTTCAAACAGATTTATTCGGCGATTGACTGCGAATACATCTCCAGCAGCATCCGCGCCGCGCGAAATGAAGTGGTCCGGCCCTCAGCCACGTCCTTCTCCAGGGCCTCCATGCTGTGGCGCACTGCAGGATGCGCGTCGAACCGTTGCCGCAGCGCCTGCTCGATCATCTCGTGCATCCACCGCTTCTGTTGCGCTCGCCGCGTTCGCGCAAGCCATCCATTCGTTTTCGTCAACATCGTGTACTCGAGCACGCACTCCCACAGTTCACGGATGCCCGCGCCCGTGAGCGACGAGCAGGTCATGGCGCGCGGTGTCCATCCCGACCCTGCCGCCGGAAAATAGTGCAGTGCGTTCTGGGCCTCTGCGCGCGCGCGCTCCGCCGCAGCGATGTTTGTTCCATCCGCCTTGTTCACCGCAACCAGATCCGTCAGCTCCATCACGCCGCGTTTGATTCCCTGCAGCTCATCGCCGGCTCCGCCAATCGTGATCAGCAGAAAGAAGTCCACCATCTCGTGAACCGCGGTTTCCGACTGACCCACACCCACCGTCTCCACAAGAATGGCGCCATATCCCGCCGCCTCGCAAAGCAGCATTGCTTCGCGCGTCCGTTGCGCAACGCCGCCGGCGATTCCTTTCGATGGGGACGGCCGGATGAACGCCATCTCGCTCGCCGAAAGTGTCGTCATGCGTGTCTTGTCGCCGAGAATGCTGCCGCCGGAGATCTGGCTGCTGGGATCGACCGCCAGTACCGCCACCTTTTGCTGCTGCTCTGCGATCAGGTATCGGCCCAGGGCTTCAATCAAAGTGCTCTTTCCCGCCCCAGGCGCGCCCGTAATTCCTACGCGAATCGAGTGGCCGCTGTGCGGCAGGCAATCCTCCACAATTTGCTCGGCCAGCTCGCGATCTGCCTCGCGCGCGCTCTCGATCAGTGTTACTGCGCGCGCCAGCACTGAGCGGTCACCACGCAGAATGCCGCTGAGATACTCCTCGCGCGAAAGCGGTCGTTGCCTTCTTGCTACGCCCGGAGCCTCCGGCGTCCTGCATCCTGGCCGTTCGTGCAACGTGCTCTTCATCGCGACCACCTGCCGGCGCACTTAGCCAATCACGGCTGCGCTCAGCATCTCCACAATCCTCTGCGCCGCCACTGGAATCACCGTGCCCGGCCCGTAGATCCCCGCTACACCGGCGTCATAGAGATACTGGTAGTCCTGCGGAGGAATCACGCCGCCGACCACGACAAGAATGTCGTCGCGGCCCAACGCGCGTAATTCGTGAATTAACTGCGGCACCAGTGTCTTGTGACCCGCGGCCAAACTTGAAACGCCCACCACGTGGACATCGCTGTCCATGGCAAACTGTGCCACCTCGCGCGGCGTCTGAAACAGCGGCCCGAGGTCCACATCAAAACCAATGTCCGCGAAGGCCGTCGCAATCACCTTGGCGCCGCGGTCGTGGCCATCCTGACCCATCTTCGCCACCAGGATGCGCGGACGCCGGCCCTCTTCGCGCTCGAACTCAGCCACCATCCGCCGAGCCTTGTTGAACTCCTCGCCGCCGGCACTTTCCGCCGAGTACACGCCGGCGATCGTGCACATCGTTGCCTCATACCGGCCCCACACCTTTTCAAGCGCCAGCGAAATCTCTCCGAGCGAAGCCCTCGCTCTTGCCGCCTCGACCGCACATTCCAGCAGATTCCCTTCACCGGTCGCCACGCATTTCTCCAGCCGTTCCAGCGCACCGCGAACCGCGTCTCCATCGCGCTCGCGCTTCAATTGCTCGAGCCGCTTGATCTGCGACCGGCGCACTGCGTCGTTGTCGATATCCAGCACCGGAATCTCCGGTTCCTCGGGCGCAGGATATGCGTTCATGCCGACAATCACATCGCGCCCCGAATCGATTCCTGCCTGCCTGCGCGCTGCCGCCTCTTCGATCCGCATCTTGGGCAGGCCCGCTTCAATGGCCTTCGTCATCCCGCCCAGCTTTTCAATCTCTTCAATCCGATTCCATGCCGCGTGCATCAGTTCATGCGTCAACCGCTCCACATAGTAAGACCCCGCCCACGGGTCCACGACGCGAGTAATGCCGGTTTCGCTCTGCAGGTATAGTTGCGTATTGCGCGCGATGCGCGCGGAAAAATCCGTCGGCAGCGCCAGCGCCTCATCCAATGCATTGGTGTGCAGGGACTGCGTGTGCCCGAAGGCCGCGGCCAGCGCCTCAACGCACGTGCGCACCACGTTGTTATACGGATCCTGGGCCGTCAGGCTCCATCCTGAAGTTTGCGAGTGCGCTCGCAACGCCAGCGACTTTGGATTCTTCGCGCCAAATCCCTTTACGATCTTCGCCCAAAGCATTCGCGCGGCCCGCATTTTGGCAATCTCCATAAAATGGTTCATGCCAATGCCCCAGAAGAACGAGATCCGCGGCGCAAAATCGTCCACGTTGAGGCCTGCATTCACTCCGGCGCGTAAGTACTCGAGCCCGTCCGCCAGCGTATACGCCAGCTCGATATCCGCGGTCGCGCCCGCCTCCTGCATGTGATAGCCGCTCACGCTGATGCAGTTGAATCTCGGCATCTTCTCCGCGCAGTAGCCGAAGATGTCGCCGATGATCCGCATCGATCCCTCCGGGGGATAGATGTACGTGTTGCGGACCATGAACTCCTTCAGAATGTCGTTTTGGATGGTGCCACTCAACTGCTCTGGCGCCACGCCCTGCTCCTCGGCCGCGACGATGTAGAACGCCATGATGGGCAACACTGCGCCGTTCATCGTCATCGACACCGACATCTGGTCCAGCGGAATCCTGCGGAACAGAATCTTCATGTCGAGAATCGAATCGATCGCCACGCCCGCTTTGCCCACGTCGCCTGCAACGCGCTCGTGATCGGAATCGTATCCCCGATGTGTTGCCAGGTCGAAAGCCACCGACAATCCACGCTGCCCCGCCGCCAGGTTGCGCCGGTAAAACGCATTCGACTCCTCAGCCGTCGAAAAGCCCGCATATTGCCGGATCGTCCACGGCTGCATCGCGTACATTGTGCTATAGGGGCCGCGCAAATAAGGAGGAATCCCCGCCGCGTACTCCAGGTGCTCGAGACCCGCCAGATCCTCAGGCGTATAAAAACTCTTCACGGCAATCCGTTCGGGCGAAAGCCAGGACTCCGCCTCTTGCGCCGCATCACTGTGAGATTCTGGCCTCCAATCGATCTTTGAAAAATCTGGACGCATCGCTAGCCCTTAACCCCCAACCGCTCCTGCCACTTCGTCAGCACTTCTATCGCGTTGCTGCGAACGTGGATAAAATCCGCGACGCCGGCAGCCGCAAGCGCTTCGGCATCCGCAGGAAATCCCGCGACAATCAGCGACGTTTCCCTCCCCTGTTTCTTCAAGCTTTGCCGCAATTCCGCTACCTGCGCCGCGTATTCCGCGTCGGAACTGCAAAACACGATTAGGTCGCCCTCTGCCTCCGCAATCTCTTCCACTTTCTTAAATCGCATTGTGGTAATTTCAAAACCGGCGCACGCAATGAAGTTCGCTGCAAAATTCGACCGCGCCGCGCGCATCTTCGCGTCGCCAATTTCCGCCAGGATGACGCGCGGAAGCTTGCCCCCTGATGCAGCGTATCTTTCGGAACGCAGCCGCAATTCTTCAAATGCTCGCGCGCCGCGCCGCGACTCCTTCATTCGCCGTTCGTCCACACGGCCCAGCACCCGCTCCGCCGCATTCGCAAACTGATTCGTCCCGATCAGCACACGCCGCCTCAACGCCACGGCCTTCTCTCGCGCCGCCAGCCTCGGGTCCAGCACATGAGCAATCTCGCCTGCCGCAAGCGCTTTTCGGTAGCCTCCGCGCGCCTCAAGTTCCTGCATGCGCTTCCAGCCCTCGCGAGCCAGAAAATCTGTGATCGTTTCCACGTAGTACGACCCGCCCGCCGCATCCGCCACGTTTCCCAGAAGCGCCTCATGCCGTAGCAGCAACTGCGTGTTTCGCGCCAGCCGCCGGCTCGCCTCATCTGGCTGCCTGTAGCACTCATCGAACGGCGCCACCGTGACGGAGTCTGCTCCGCCGAGCACCGCTGCCATCGCCTCTGTCGTGGCGCGCAAAATGTTCACGTGCGGGTCGTAAAGAGTCTTGTTCCAGCGCGAGGTCCGCGCAGCGATCCGCGCTCGAGCACAATCGGGTGTGCCGCCAAAGCTTTCCACCGCCCGTGCCCACACCATGCGGAAGGCGCGCAGCTTGGCAATCTGGAAAAAGTAATTGGCCCCGGTCGCGAAACAGAACTCAATTGCTGTCGATGCGCGATCCACGGCAACGCCGCGCTCCTGCATCGCCGCCAGAAAGTCCACTCCTGCGGCAAGCGCGAATCCAACTTCCTCAACTGCCGTCGCGCCCGCTTCCTCCAACACATCGCCGCGAATTGTGAACGGCGCAAACCCGGCAGGCGCCGATTGAATCACCTCAACCGCGAACTCCACATTCGCCAGCGCGTCATATCCAGTTGAAACCTGCGCGCTAATCCGATCCTCAGCCAGCCAGCCGAGCAGCAGCCGGATCGTTTGCTCGTCGGCGCGCTCAAAATGTAGTGGAATCTCGCCAAGATTTGCGACCAATCGTTTCAATTCGGCCGCGATGGCAACTGCCGGCGCGCGAAAAGCCACTTCTTCCGCCCCCGCGGCGATCGCTGCACGTGCAGCTTGATTCGCACTCTCGACGTTCGGGGCGTCGATCACCTCGCGAATCCGCCAGCCGGCCTCGGTGCGCGTGCTCCGCCGGTAAGGAAACTCTCCGGGCGCGGCATCCGCACAGGCAAGTCCCTGCAAATCCTCGGCGCGGTAGTAAGGCTTTACCGCCAGCCCTTCCTCCGTGCGCCAAATCAGCTTTTTCTCGTAATCAGCACCTTTTAAGTCGCGGACAATCGCCGCCTCCCACTCCGCGGTGCTCACCGGAGGAAACTCTTCAAGCAAATGTTCTGTCGCCATCGTCTCTCACTTGCCCTCAGGGTCTTCAACCATCTCAATCAGGAACCCAAACGCGCTATCGGCTCGCGACTTTGGATGCACAAAAAATACCGTCGTACCGCGCGAGCCCTTGCGTGGAGCCTTGTCAATCAGCAGGAAGCCGGCGTCTCGCATTGCATCGAACGCATGCTGAGCGCTCTCCACGCGAAAGGCCACGTGCGCCAATCCCCCGCGCCCGCCGTTTTTATCGATCAGTTTTTGCACCGGCGACTCGGCCGTGAGCGGCTCCAGCAACTGAATCAGGTTTGGCCCGGCCCCGATTTCAAGCAGCGCCTCGCGCACCTGGTCGGCTCCGCCAACCTCCTCGCGATGAATCTCTCTGAAGCCCAGCGCGCCGTAAGCTTTTACCTGGCTCTCCAGCTCGCCCTTCTTCACAGCAATCGCCACATGATCAACGAACTGGATTCCCGGAACCTCCTTCAATTCCTCCGGCACCCCGTTGTCTTCATTCTGTCGATCCATCTTTCGCAAATCCTTCTCCGCCGCCTTCACTCGCACTCCACCAGAATCTGATTCGTTTTCACTGAATCGCCCGGGACGACATGAATCTTCTTCACTATCCCCGCATCCGGAGCCGTCACGTTGGTTTCCATCTTCATTGCTTCCAGCACAAGGAGCAGCTCGTGCGCTTTCACGCTTTGTCCCGGCTGCGCGTTCACCTTAATCACCAGTCCCGTCACAGGGCTGCGGCATACTTTCCCATTGCTGTCCCATACCCCTCCATAGCTGTTTGGGCGTGTCGCGGTATGCGTTGGGTGCGGCGTATGATTTGGCGCCGGGGAATCTTCGTCCTCTACAACCTCAACCTCGACTTCGTATGCCTTGCCGTCAATCGTAATCTGAAGTTTCAACGTGCTGCCTTTCCCAAAAAACTTCCAAAAGCTCATCCGTTCGGACGAAGATTGTGCGATGTTTGCACAATCACGCGTCCTTGCTGCGCCCAGGCGCCTGCGCTTTCATCTGCCACTTGCCGCGCTGACCGAATCCGCGCTTTCTTCCCGAGGAACGCCGTTGCAGCCGCGGTCATTGCCGCCACAATCTCCGGTTTCACCGGCTCGTTCTTGCGGCCTGCATCGTTTTTCGCCGGCGCCACAATTGCAAAATCGCCTTCCTGTGTTTGCGCCGCATGCAGCCGGCCCAGTTCTGCCACGCGCGCCTGCAGCGCCTTCACCGTGGTGGCCATCGCGCTCATCTGCCGCTCCGTTTCCCGTTGCCGCGCGGCAACGGCGCGCTGCAAAACCCGCGACAGCCCCGCATAGATCGCAATGCAGCCTGCGCCCACCAGCGCCGTCACTGCCATCACTTCTGTCCAATGCAACTTCATGCGCCGCCTCCTTCCTTCCCGGTACGCCGGCGATCTTTGTCGCCGGATTCGCATCTCAAAGCGGAATGAGCCCGTGCTTCTTCTGTGGCCGCAGTTCGCGCTTGCCGTGCAGCGATTCCAGCGCCCGCGCCACATACCTGCGAGTCTCCGCCGGCTCAATAATGTCGTCTACCAGTCGCCGCCCCGCGGCTACATAGGGATTCGAGAACGTCTCGCGATACTCATCCACCATCTCTTTGCGCCGCCCCGCCTGGTCGTCAGCCCCGTCGATCTCCCGCCTGAAGACGATCTCCGCTGCTCCCTCCGCGCCCATCACCGCAATCTCCGCCGTCGGCCACGCCACCACGCGGTCCGCGCCCAGCCCTCTGGAGCACATCGCAATGTACGCGCCGCCGTAAGCCTTGCGCAGCACGACCGTGATCTTCGGCACCGTCGCTGCGGAATATGCAAACAGCAGTTTCGCGCCGTGCCGGATAATACCTCCCCGTTCCTGCTCCACACCCGGCAGGAATCCGGGCACATCGACAAACGTCAGCAGCGGAATATTGAACGCATTGCAGAAACGCACAAATCGCGCTGACTTGTCCGATGCGTCGATGTCCAGCGCTCCGGCCGAAACGCACGGCTGGTTGGCGACAATGCCCACGGGCCTGCCCTGCAGCCGCCCGAATCCAATCACGATATTCGCGGCAAACGACGGTTGAATCTCCAGAAAATCCTCGTTGTCCACTACGCGCACAATCACATCGCGCACGTCGTAGGCGACCTTCGCATCTACCGGGACAATGCCGTTCATTTCGGAATCAGACTTCAATCGTCCGCTGAAGGGCAGCCGCGGCGGATCCTCAAGATTGTTAGGCGGCATAAAGCTCAGGAGCCGCCGGCACAGTTCGAGCGCTTCATCGTCATCGTGCGCGATCAGGTGCACCACACCGGAGTAGTGCATCTGCGATTGCGGCCCGCCCAACTCCTCGGCGCTCACCTCTTCGCCTGTCACCTGCTTGATCACCTGCGGCCCGGTGATGAACATCCGCGCATGCTCGGTCTGGATGACAAAATCCGTCAGTGCCGGGCTGTATGCAGCCCCGCCCGCACACGGCCCGCAGATCAGTGAAATCTGCGGCACAGTGCCTGAGAGCATGACGTTGTGGTAGAAAACCCGCGCATACCCGGCTAGGCTGTCGATCCCCTCCTGCACCCGTGCCCCACCCGAATCGTTGATAAAAACAAACGGGCTACCCGTCTTCTGGCTCATGGCCATCATGTCGGCCACTTTGTTGCAGTGCATCTCGCCGGCCGCGCCGCCGGCCACGGTAAAATCCTGGCTCGCCAGGTGCACCAGCCGCCCGTCGATCGTCGCGCTACCGGTCACGACGCCATCGGCCGGTAACTCCTTCTCAGCCATCCCGAAATAGGTTGCGCGATGCTTGCAAAACAGCCCGATCTCCTCAAAGCTGCCGCGGTCCACCAGGCGGTCAACGCGCTCCCGCGCCGAGAGTTTTCCCGACGCATGCTGCCGCTCAATGCGGTCTTTTCCGCCGCCCAGCTCCAGTTCCGCGCGCTTTGCTGCAAGCTCCGCGATCTTGTCGCCGATGGTCTTTTTCTTTGCGATTTCTTCTTGAGTTAACATTTCTGCACCTGGGAGAATTGCAGGACCCACAATCGTGGTGCCGGCAAGACACAGCACGCCTCTTACGCACCGCCGTCATTCTATGCCGGGGCGGGCTTGCTTTGATGTGACCAAGTTCACTCTCTAGAGCCCCAGGGAAGCTGTTGCATTTCCGTGGCTTGCGCGCATCTTCTACCGCAAGGATCACACGGCGCAGGGGCCCATTCCTCCGATTCCTGAAAGGCGGCCAATCCGCGCCATTCCGGGTCAGTTCATGGAGATAACTCACTTAATTTCAATTAGATAGATGAGTAACGGGCGGCCGCCCAGCCGCCAAAAGCCATCCAATCCGCCTCAGACTCATTCGTGTCTTGATTTAGGAAAACCGCGTTCGCCGCCACAGCAGCGTCCCGCACCAGCCGAGCGGAATCATCGTTCCCACGATCAGCACCAGCATCCAGGGTACGTTTACGTAAATGTGCTGCGCGCGTGTGCCAATGGCAAGCCACACAAAAATGCCGGTGGCCACACACACAATCAACCACTCCCACCAGCGTCGCGGATGCTTCGTATCGGCCAGCGGATCGTTGCCGGCAACCACAGCGGTCACATTTTCCGTATCCAGCTGGTAGCGGTCGCACTCGCGATGCATCGCCGCGTGCCAGTTCTCCATCTCTGAAGGCGGCGGCTCTGCCGCGCTGATCGACACTGCGCCCAGAATCATAATGGTCGATCCAGTGATGATCAGCAGTCTGCCGCTGCCCGACAGCCCGGAAAATTCCGCAAACACCAGCGCACCCCAGGCGAGTCCCCAAAGCTGGTTGGTGTTTGAGAGGGGAATGCCTCGGCCGATGCCGATGTACTTCGCCGCGTACTGCTGGAAGAGGTCGCCGATCACCCAGCAGAATCCGCCCAGAAACGGCCAGAACAGCATGGTACGGGCCCGGTGCAGCTCGGCGACCATCGGCGCGGCGCCGCCGTAAAAGATCCAGCCAAGCGTTAGGATCGTTCCCAGTTCGCCGAAGGTGAAGATGGTGACGAACGAAAGTGGATTCATGCCGCTGATGTAGGCCTTGCGGTAGGGAATGTACATGGTGCCGAACATGGCGCCCGCGCCAAGAGCGGCGATGATCCCGGTGACGGCCTTGCCCGGCGCGCCCGCATTCTGCTCTGCGGTAGCCACAGCGAGCACCGCCGCGCCAAACACAATAGCCAGCGCGCCGCCGATCACCTTCGCCCAGTCTTTCGCGCGCGATCCACGCAGCTCCCTGAAGAGCAGACAACCCCAGGCTAGCCCGACCAGGCTGTTCGTGTTCCATAGCGGAAACGCGATGGCGAGCCCGACGTTGCGCACGGCGAAGATGGTGAGCGTGTTGCCCACCGCCCACAGCATGCCCGCCAGCAGCGCCCACACCAGCAGGTGCGGCTTTTCCCGAAGATCGTCGAAAAGAAATGCGGTGCCTTTCAGAAGCGTGGGAATCGTCCATCGCGCCACAAAAGCGCCCATCACCATTCCCATCGAAATCAGGAACGGAGAGAATCCCTCGTTCACGAGCTTGGTCGGCGCTTCCGCGCTGCCCAGCCACACGGCCGCAGCCAGTCCGCAGAAGACGCCCAGCTTGTGCAACGAAAGCGTGGACCGCGCGCTGGCGGTAGCCGTGTTTTGGTTCATGCGGTTACCTCAACGACATCAGCAGCGTGATTCCCAGAACGAGCACCACCACGGGCACCCAAAGATGCACATCGGTCAGAATGGAAATCCATTTCGATCGATTCATGCAGTGACCTCCGCCAGCCGCACCGGCCTGTGCTCGGCGTACGACTTGCGCGCCGCCAGCGCCATCACCACCGGTACGCGGCTGTCTGCGCCGGTCACCGGGATCGGCTTACCCTCCAGCACTGCCTCAACAAACTGCTGCAGCTCCAGCGCAAAACTTTCTGTGTACCTTTGCATAAAGAAATTCAAGGGTAGATCAGTGTAAACGGATTTCTCGCCGCTGACTACAACTTGATTGGGATAACGGTTTTCGCTGGCGATTTTGCCCTTGCTGCCCAGGATCTCAACCCTCTGGTCGTACCCGAACACCGCTTTGCGGCTGTTGTCGATGGTGCCGATTGCCCCGCTCTGGAAGTGCAGCACCACCAGAGCCGTGTCCAGATCCCCCTCGCCCTTGAACGCCGGATCGATCAACACTCCGCCCGACGCGTAAACTTCTTCCACTTCTTCGCCCATCAGGTAGCGCGCCATGTCGAAGTCATGAATCATCATGTCGAGAAATATTCCGCCCGAAGGCCGCAGATACGAGATGGGCGGCGGCGCCGGATCGCGGCTGATGATATGGATCAGGCTTGGCTTGCCGATCTCCCCGCTCGCCACCGCCTGCCGCACGCGCATGAAGTTCGAATCGAACCGCCGATTGAACCCCACTTGCAGGCGCACGCCGGCTTTATCCACTGCGGCAAGCGAGCTGTCGATCTTTTCCAAGCTCAGCGATACCGGCTTCTCGCAAAAGATGTGTTTGCCCGCCTGCGCGGCCTTCACAATCAAATCGGCGTGGGTGTCGGTCGAGGTGCAGATCAGGACCGCGTCAATCCTCTTGTCGGCAAAAATCTCTTCTGCCGACGCCGCCACCTTGGGAATGTTGCAGCGCGTGGCAACTGCCTGCGCAGCCTCGCGATTCAAATCCGCGATCGCCAGAATCTCTGCTTCAGGCAGGCGAAAGGCCAGCGTCTCCGCGTGCACGGGGCCAATTCGTCCCGCACCAAGAATTCCAAAATGAAGTTTTTTTCCGCCCATCAAAGTAGAGCTCCTAATGTCTTAATTCAGAAATCTGTTGGACAAATAATCTGTCATCCTGAGCGAGATTTGGCCGTATTTCGGCCAAATGGAGGCAAAGGATCCGCGGTTGTTTTTCAACCAACTTTCGACTCCTCACACCGGCTTCTAGCTGTTAGCCCCGAGCTTTTTCTCGCTCAGCCCCTGTTGTAGTGCGCCCATGCAAAGGCTAGGAGCTAGAAGCTAGCAGCTAGAAGCTGCTGTTACGCAAAATTCGCTTCAATCGACCGGATATACTCCCGATTTCGCGCAGCACTCTCCTTCGGCGTTCCCATGCCGGGCAAAATGTCCTGCTCCACCAGCACATATGCCTTGTAATCGCGGCGAGCGAGCCAACGCAGCAGGGCCGGGAAATCCACGCACCCTCTACCCAGCTCGGGGTAGAGGCCGTTGCGCATAGCCGTGAAGTAATCCCACTCGTTCTCTCGGCTGCGGCGCGCCACGTTCGGCTCCAGGTCCTTCATGTGGATGTACCAGGTGCGCTCCTTGAAGCGATTCAGCGCAGCCACCAGGTCCACCTCTTCGGCGCCCGTTCCGTGGATGTAATGGCCGGTGTCGAACACCAGGCCCAGCAGCTCCGGGTTGGTCATGTCGAGCAGAGTGGCGATCTCGTCCGGCGTCTCCACGTAGCCAGCGCAGTGGTGATGAAACACCGTACGCAATCCTGTCTCGTCAAACACCGCCTCGGCAATCCTGTCTGCTCCGCCGGCGAACGTCTTCCACTGGTCCTTGCTGAGTCCGATACTCGGCGTCACACATCCTGCGTGCTTCGTGCGCACTGGATCGGTGCCGTTATCGTCGGCCAGCACCAGGAATGGCGCTTGCGTCGTCGCCACCGCAGCAATCAGCTTTGCCGTCTTCACCGCTCTTGCCGTCCCCTCCGCTTGCGCCGCCTGATTTTTCATCGCCACCGGCACAAACGCTCCCAGCATTACCACGTCGTTGCGCCGCGCCAGTTCTTCACTCAATTGCACTGGATCGGTCGGCATGTAGCCCCAGTCACCCAGCTCCGTTCCCGTGTATCCCGTCTCCACCAGCTCGTCCAGCATCTGATGAAACGGAATCCCCTTGCTTTGATCCTGATGCTCCAGCGTGCCCCAGGAGCAGGGCGCATTCCCTACCAACAGTTCTTTCATACGATCTCCTTGCCGTCCCGCGGATTTCTCAGCCTTCTCGCCTCGTTTTTGGTTGATGCTTTACACGTGTGCACGCAAAGAAAAAAGCTGACAGCAGATAGCTGAAAGCTGTCTTCAAAACTTCCGGCTCCACTCTTTCGGCCACCGTTCCACTACCACTTTGGTTTGGGTAAAGAATTCCACCGCATGATGCGCCTGCGCGTGCAGGTCGCCAAAGAAACTGTCTCCCCACCCGCTGAACGGGAAGGTCGACATCGGCGCTGCAACGCCCACGTTGATTCCCACGTTGCCTGCGTTTACTTCATAGCGAAAGCGCCGTGCGTTCGCGCCATCGGTGGTGAAGATGCAGGCCATATTGCCGTAGCTGCGCCCGTTCACCAGTGCGATGGCCTCTTCAATAGTCTGCGCATGCATCAGGCTCAGCACCGGCCCGAAGATTTCCGTCCTCGCCGCCTCGGAATCCGGCGCAACATCTTCGAGCACGGTGGGCAGTACAAAATAACCATCCTCGTAGCCGTCCACTTTCTTTCCGCGCCCATCCACCACCACGCGCGCCCCGGCCTGCTCGCCCTTGGCAATCAGCCCTTCAATCCGCGTCTTGCTCTCGGCCGAAATCACGGGCCCCATCTCGATGCCCGGCAACGCGCCATAGCCCGTCTTCCGGCCCTTCGCCGCTGCAGCAATCCGCTCAGTGACAGCCGCCCGCGCTCCGCCTACCGTGATTGCCACAGAAGCAGCCAGGCAGCGCTGTCCCGCGCAGCCAAACGCCGAATCGGCAAGAATCCGCGTCGTCATCTCCATGTCCGCATCGGGCATAATCACCACTGGATTTTTCGCGCCGCCCTGGCATTGCGCGCGCTTGCCATTCGCCGCGGCACGGCTGTAAATATACTTCGCCGTTGGCGTCGAGCCCACAAAGCTCACTGCCTTGATTCCCGGATGATCCAGGATCGCATTCACCGTATCGCGGCCGCCGTTCACAAGCTGCATCACGCCCGGCGGAAAGCCCGCAGCTTGAATGAGACTGAAGATCTTCTGCGACGTGATGGGTACACGCTCCGACGGCTTCAGCAGAAAGCAATTCCCTGCCGCCACCGCGTAGGGAAAGAACCAGAACGCAATCATGCCCGGAAAATTGAATGGAACAATCGCCGCCACCACTCCCAGCGGCTGCCGGATCATGTGCTCGTCAATGCCCGTCGCAATATCCTCGCAGTTCGTGCCCTGCATCAGCATCGGCATCGCGCTGGCAGTTTCCACGTTCTCCACCGCGCGAAGAATCTCACCTTTGCTCTCGGCCAGCGTTTTGCCGCACTCGTCGGTGATGGAGAGCGCCAACTCGTCGCGATGCTGTTCGAGCAAAGTCTTCAATCTGAAGAGCGGCTGAATCCGTTCAACGACGGGCGTGCGCCGCCAATCCAAAAACGCCCGCTGCGCCACTTCGACCGCCGCGTTCACATCGGTCGCAGTCGACAGGGGAACCTCCGCCAGCACCTTCGCCGATGCCGGATTGATCACGTTCAGCGCTTCGCTGCCGCTCGATGCGCGCCACGTGTTTTCAATAAAATTCTGCAACCGCTCCATCGTCTCTTCTCCTTTAAGTCTCCAGCCGGCGTCTAGCTCGCCGCGGATCACGCGCCAACGTGCTGATTCGCTGACTTGCTGACTCGCTGACTTGCTAATCTAACTCCGCTAACCCCGCGAACTCCGCTAGCTCCGCTGTCGTCACAGATGTTGGCGCTCGCGCTTGCGCGCCTCTTCATATTGGGCGCGCGCCTCGCGCACGCTCTTCATCTCCGACACTTCCGCCACCGCAACATCCCACCACGACTCATACCCCGGCACGCCAACCGATGTATCCGTCTCCACCACGATCACTGTGGTTCGATCCATCGCCTTGGCTTCCTCGAGCGCTTTCTTCAACTCGCTCAGATTTGCCGCCTTGATGGTATGCGCACCCAGGCTGCGCGCATTGGCCGCAAAATCCACCGCAACCGGCTCGCCATCCAACTGCCCGCTCTTCGCATCGCGCTTGCGATAGCGCGTTCCGAATCCCTCCTGGCCCAGCGAGCGGCTCAGGCTCCCGATGCTCGCAAACCCGTGATTGTCCACGAGCACGATGATGATCTTCACGCCTTCCTGCACCGAGGTCGCAATCTCCGCCGGCATCATCAGGTATGTGCCGTCACCGAGAAAAACAAACACCTCGCGGCTCGGAT
The DNA here is from genome assembly GCA_900290245.1 of Candidatus Sulfuritelmatomonas gaucii. Classification (GTDB taxonomy): domain Bacteria; phylum Acidobacteriota; class Terriglobia; order Terriglobales; family Acidobacteriaceae; genus Telmatobacter; species Telmatobacter gaucii. The sequence goes on from OKRB01000089.1 coordinate 57,426, forward strand.
CGGCCATCTTGGCGCCCATCGCCCCGGGAATCTCATACCCCATGCAGGAATAGCCGTACTCCATGTGATAGCCATTGGGAGTGCGCGTGCGCCACAGTTTGTGCAGGTCGCCGGGATGGCTGCCGGCCGCCGAAACCAGCACATCGCACGGCCCCGATGCTTCGCACATCGCACCAATAACCTCGCTTTGCGCCGGCTTGCCCGCCTGACCCAAATCCTCCCGCTTCAAGTGGAACAGCCGCTCGACCTCCGCGTCCCACTTCGCCTTCAAATCCGCGACTTCCGCCGCATACGCTGTGCTCACCTTGTATCCCGCGAGCGCCGCGCCGAGTTGGTCCAAAGCAACGCGCGCGTCCGCCACCACTGGAATCGCGCCCACCTTGTACGCATCGAACTCCGCGGTGTTGATGTTCACAAATTTTACTTGGGGATTCTGGAACGCCGTCATCGACGCTGATGTGAAATCGGAGTAGCGTGTCCCGATCCCGATCACAAGATCAGCAGCATTCGCCAGCCGATTGGCCGCGAGCGATCCCGTTGCGCCGATCGCGCCCACCACAAGCGGATAGTCCCACGCCAGCGCGCCTTTGCCGGCCTGCGTTTCCGCGACAGGAATCCCAGTTGCTTTTACGAATTCCGCTAGCGCCGGCGAAGCTTCGCTCATCAGCACGCCGCCGCCTGCCACGATCAATGGCCGCTTCGCCGCGCGAACCGCCGAAACCGCCCGCTCCAGTGAAACCCGGTCCGCCTCACCGCGCCGGATCAGCCAAATCCGTTTTGCGAAAAGCTCTTCGGGATAGTCATACGCTTCGGCCTGCACATCCTGCGGCAGCGCCAGCGTCACCGCCCCGCAATCGGAAGGCGAGGTCAGCACCCGCATCGCCTCGGGCAACGACGTGATGAGCTGTTCGGGCCTGTAGATGCGGTCCCAATAGCGCGAAACCGGCTTGAAGCAATCGTTCACTCCGATGTCTTGCGTGGCCGGCGACTCCAGCTGCTGCAGCACCGGCGCCACGTTGCGCCGCGCGAAAATGTCGCCGGGCAGCAGCAGCACCGGCAATCGGTTGATAGTCGCCAGCGCCGCACCCGTAATCATGTTGGTCGCGCCCGGCCCGATCGACGATGTGCACGCAAAGGTCCGCAGGCGGTTCGAGGCTTTGGCGAATCCGGTCGCCATATGCACGCCTGCCTGCTCGTTGCGCACCAGGATGTAAGGAAAATCGGGATTCTGCTGAAGCGCCTGCCCAATCCCGGCCACGTTGCCGTGCCCGAAGATTCCAACCATACCTGCGAAGAATGCGTGCTCGCGGCCGTCCCGCTCCACGTATTGCTGCTTCAGGAACTGGATCAAAGCCTGCGCCATCGTCATGCGCCGCATCTTCATGCTGATTTCTCCCGCAGCCGGTATTCCCTGGCTTCTCGTTCCCTTGTTCCCGTGGTCCCTACCTTCTCATCATCGGCAACCTCGGGTCCTTTTCTTTCCACTCAGTTCTCACCCACGCATGATTCGGGTCATCTGAGCACGCGAGCGATCGAGCCGACCCCGCAAGCGCGTTCAGATAATACACGTTGTAGCCATGCCCGGCCACCACAGGATGATAGCCTTCCGGCACCAGCACCAGCTCACCGTCGCGCACGGTCATCGTTTCGTCGATCCGCCCGTCTGCGGTGTAGACCTTCTGGATCGCGAATCCCTCCGGCCCCTGGATCCGGTAGTAGTAAATCTCTTCGAGATCGACTTCGTCTGGAGGATTGTGCACATCATGCTTGTGTGGTGGATAGCTCGACCAGTTGCCGGCTGGTGTAAACACCTCCACTACGATCAGCCTCTGCGCCAGAAACGACGGCGGCAACATGGAGTTGATCTGTCGCGTCGCGTTGCCTCCCCCGCGAATCTCGATTCCCACCTTGTCCGGCGTAATCAATCGCGCCGGATATTCTTCTTCCGCCTTGCAATAGCAGAAAGCCAAATCGCACCCATTCTCTGTCGTTACGGAGAAAGATGTGAAGATAGGTAGATACAGCGTGTAAGGCAACCCGTCAAAAACCGTGGCCCTCTTTCCAAACTTCAGCCATTCGCCACGTGAGCTCGTGACCGAACAAATTCCTCCTAGTACAACAATCGCAAGCTCGGTGCGAGAGGTTTCACCGTAGTACGTTTGGCCGCGATCCAGCTTGCGCGTCTCAAAAGATAAAAACTCATATCCGAAGTCGTCGATCCGGTTGCGGAAGGCTTCGGGGCGGATTAGCAATTGACTCATCGATCGACCTCTTCTGGAGACGCCTTAAGTAGGAAAGGCGTCATGAAAGTTCCGGCCTGGATTGGGTCCGGACAAGAAGTAAAACAGGGCCCGATGCACACGTGTGCATCACCTTCTAAATAATCTCCGATATGAATCTTTCTGTCAATGGGAAAGCGGTCTCTGGAACATTATTTTTTCGGTCCTCGAAAGAGAAGAAAAGACGAATCGAAAACAGCGACCTTCCTCCCGCTTCAGTGTTCCGCGCTCAGGACATCGCCAACAAATCCGCGGTGATTTCGGACATGCGTTCGCCCCGATTCGCTGCCCGTCTTGACCTGCAACTTGCAGGGGTGTTAGGGTTTTTCTGCACACGTTTGCATCGCCCCGGAGGCTCCATGGCTCCCATTGCTGCCGCGCTCCAGTTCAAAAGCCCGCTCCACAAAATGACGCAGACCACGCCAACCTGCCTGTGGAACGATTCGGCCTCCATCGAAGACCTCACTTATTCCATCGAGCACGGCGCCGTCGGAGCCACATGCAATCCCTCCATCGCCGTTTCCGTGCTCAAGAAAGAGATGGCTGTCTGGAAGCCACGCATCCTCGAGCTCGCCGCCGCCCACCCCGAGCTCAACGAAGACGATCTCTCCTGGCGCATCGTCGAAGAAATCTCCGTCAACGCCGCCAGGCTTCTGCTGCCCATCTTCGAGCGCGAAAAAGGCCGTAACGGCCGCCTGTCGATTCAAACCGATCCCCGCAACTACCGCAATACTGACGCCATGCTGGCGCAGGCCATCCATTTCAGCCGGCTCGCGCCCAACATGATCGTCAAAATCGCCGCCACGCGCGCAGGAATCCCCGCGATTGAAGAAGCCACTTACCGCGGCATCAGCATCAACGCCACCGTCAGCTTTACCCTCCCCCAGGCCATCGCCGTCGCTGAGGCCGTTGAGCGCGGCCTCAAGCGGCGCGAATCTGAAGGCGCCGATATTTCGTCCATGGGCCCCATCTGCACCCTCATGGTCGGCCGTCTCGACGACTGGCTCAAGGTTCTCCACGACAAGCAAAACCTCTCGGTCGATCCCGGCTATCTCGAGTGGGCAGGCGTAGCCGTCTTCAAGAAGGCGTACAAAATCTTTCGCGAGCGCGGCTACCGCGCACGCCTGCTTTCTGCCGCATTTCGCAATCACATGCACTGGAGCGAATTCATCGGCGGCGACGTCGTCATCTCACCCCCGTGCGCATGGCAAAAGCGCTATAACGAATCCGATATCGAAGTCATCTCGCGCATCGACACGCCCGTCGAGCCGCGCATCGTGGAAACGCTTCTCGCCAAGTTCCCAGACTTCAAGCGCGCCTACAACGAGAACGGCCTCACGCCTGAGGAATTCGACGCCTTCGGCTCCACGCGTCGCACCTTGCGCCAGTTCATCGCCGCTGTTGCAGAAATGAACGCCATCGTCCGCGACATCATCCTGCCGAATCCCGACACGGAGTAGGCCGTCACGGCGCACGCTCACCGGCTATCTTCGGGTTTCACCTTTCAGACCGAATATTCGTCAAAGTTCCGTATTGCCGACCATCCACCAATCGTCTCGGATGAGTTGCGCTGCCATCTCTTCCACACGCTTGTCATCCTGAACGGAGCGTAGCGCAGTGAAGGATCTGCGGTTGCCTTTCGCGCCGCCGTCCAACCAAATTTTGACTACTGCCGTGTTGCGACCACACAGGCCGGGCGAGAAATCAGGCATTTGCACCGCGATGTTTCGCACCACGAACTACCATTGCAGAATGGGCTGGAATCAGGAACAACTGCTTGGTTTTGCACTTACGGATTGGCTTCTCACTTCCGGTGAGAGCGTGGAGAGGAAGATCCACACTCTGCGCAGCCTCGATGGGCTCAGCCATGCGGAACGCTTGCTATGGGAGTTCTGGATTTTCGACATGGAGCAGCAAAACGGTGGTGTTGGTCAATACTTCCTAAATCGACCGGTATTGCATTGGAACAGCCTTTTCGCCTTAAGCCGATCCGCCCTTCCATCTTTCAGTGCCTTCTCCGAGAAGATCGAATCGAACGTCAGTGGCGCTCCCGATCCTCACGCAGCATTCCATCAGATTGAAGTTGACGTGGATGGCCTCTACTCTGAAATTCGCGTTCCTGTTCTGCGGGAACTTCAAACCTTCATACAGAATCACCTCGCGAATGCGGCGAAGGTTGAACCAGGAGGACGGGAAGAGGTCTGAAGCGCAGCATCTTCGCCTTTCGGTCGTATTACCGGCAAATGGGAGATTGGCCCCCGCAAGCTCCACCTCCGGGCGGTTGGCATTGGCGACGTTTCACCTGAATCAGCCTCATCATAATTTGCAAGGAGAAATTCGTGTTCACACTCGATGGCGTTCAGAAATTCCATAGCTGGACCCACGCCAGCCTCAATCTCTTGCTCGATCACCTGTCCACACTCCCCACAAGTGATTATGTGAAAGAGTTGCCCAGCTTCGGGTTCTCAACGCCGCAGAAACAAGTGATTCACATCTTCAACTGCGAAGGATTTTGGATTCGCACGCTGCAGGGACTCCAGTACGTTGATCGCGACCCTACCGAATGTCCCGATGTTGCTGATGCCAGGCTCTTGCAGCAGCAAGTCAACCGGCAGACCCGTGCGTATTTGTCGAGCTTAGCGAATCAACAGCTCAATACCAATACTGAACTTCATTTCCCCGATGGAGACCACGCCGTTCGCACTCCTGCGCTCGTCCTCCATCATGTTCTGACCCATGCGTTCCATCACAAGGGGCAGATCGTTGCCATGTGCCGCGAGCTGGGTCGTCCGGCGCCAGACACTGATCTGAACCAGTTCGAATGAAGAACTGAAGATTTATAGGATTCTCCATTTCCGTCACCGGGATTTCGCGTCGTGGTCGGATGACCGGCATCCATGAAAGTCTTTGTCAAGAGAAAAGCACGAGATTCCCGATCGCGCTC
>OKRB01000093.1 GCA_900290245.1 Candidatus Sulfuritelmatomonas gaucii
CGACCCGCCTCACGCATAAGTATTTAGCTTGAGGCCGAACCTATTTATGAAACATGCTCTAGCGTGAAGTCCCCTTCCCCGAAACAAGGAGGCACCATGGGCTTCAAAGCATCCCTGACGGGTTGTCTCTGCATCCAGCAACAGTTCTGGACTTCCAAGCAGGTCACAACTGTTGCACGAAGAGCGATGAAGCTAGCTGTGATGACTTCGTTTCTTCTTGGCAGCGGAATCTCACTGGCACAGTGCACGTACTATCTCCCTGCTGCAACTGCCTTTCCATATTCCTACCCCGGAACGCAGGTAATTAGTGGCACATCGACCGCGCCTAATGGAACCGTGACGCCGTTTTCCGTCACGCACCCATTTACATATTCGGTTGTCAGCCCGTATAGCTATGCTTACGTTCTGAATGCTAACCAGGATGCGGCCTTCACAGCTTGTTCCGGGCAGCCGCTCTTTTCAGGTTCCGGCAGCGGCACAGTTGGCCCGAGCGCTCAAAATAACTTCTATACAAACAACGTCAGCGCGCAGGTTGCTAACGGAACACTCAATATAGTTGCGAGCGGAAACAGGACGCAACCACCAAATGACGGGAACACATATACAGCTTATTCCGCCGAGTATGCATATACAATCGTGTACTCGATTAAGACTGGTGCTTTCAGTCTGACTGAAGAGGACAGTTCGTCAGCCAACTACTGTTGTGATGCTAGCGGCGACGTGATCTCCATTAATGAAACCGGATCGGGGAGCGCCTCGGGGACTTGGCCAATTGTTCAGACAGTCCACGGCTATTCCCAAGTGCAAAAAGCTGATTATGGACAACTTGCTGAATTTTGGCTCCAAAAGTCAGCTTACTCTTACCAACTTTTTCAAGGTTGTTCGCAAGTGGAGTTGGGCGGGCACGACCAGGGCATCGTAAATTGCAAGCTCCTCCTGGATTATGCAGGTGCTACAGCGGCGTTGGGCATGTGGTACAACAACAAAGCAGCTGATCCCCCCGACCCAGATTACACATCAATAGCTCAGCCTGTGACACCAACGATTCCATTGCCACCAACTGATGCTTCGTGGACAGCCCCTCAACTCGCAGCATACGACGCATATAAAGCGTATATCCAAAATTCGGAACAAATCATTGGTTTAACACAGGCTGAGATTACTTGCGTTAACCGTGCAGAAGGGGCGCTGAACGCAGGGGACGCGTATTGGGTACAACAACAGGTCGCCGCCTTTCAACGTTATGCGGATTTGGAAGCTTTTGATTTGCAGCTACTCATTCCCCAGATTAGTCAACTGAAGCAGGCCTATTCTCAAAGCGGATTTCCTGATTTTTCAGTCAGTATTGATCAAGCAACGCAGTTTGAGCAGGAGATCGCTATCAACGGCCTCGATCCCAGCTTCCAACAGGAATTGTTGGCTTTGGGAATCGATTCTAACGGACTGGGTTCGCTTGGTACCGCCTGGTCCTCATTGGACCCAAGCACAATCAGTGGGGACTACCTCGCGAGTCTTGCCGTTCCCACTTCAACGATCCAGCAGCTGGAAGCTTCGTTCGTGTTCCCGTTCTCTAGCTTTAGTCCTAAAACGACGATTTTTGAACTCCTGTTTCCTAACACCTCGCTTAATGCCTTTGAGGTATCAGGCTTCTTCACGCTAGGTAGTACGGTCAGTAACTTCGACCCAACCACTCAAGACACAAGCTTGGGTCTCGGTGCGTTTGCTGTCACGATCCCAGCGGGCAGTTTTCACAAATCAAAGAACGGAAATTATGAGTTTTTGGGAATAATTAATGGTGTGAGCTTGCTTACTCTGATACAGCCCACTCCTGCGGGCTACCAGTTTTGGATGGATGGATTTGGTGTCGGTCGGACCTCTCTTCCTGACCATACTAATCCGGTTTCAGTGGCATTTCAGATAGGCAGCAATGGATCATCTACATCTGTCAGCGTTGACTACGGTACTTCTCCTTGAAACCCAATCGGACTAGAGCGAAGCTAACTTCGTCTACTCCAATCCCTGTGACTCCTGGATGAGCCTCTGTTGTGAGTCGCGTTCACGCCGATAGATATCTTCCAGATGGGACAGCCCCGCCGACAATTGATTGACTTTTTGCCGGAAGGGAATCACTGCGCTATCAAGCCGCTGGCAAGCAGCGATGATGTTTTGAATTTCTGCTGGGGTGAACTTGCTACTGTTGGGACCGGCGCGGCATTGCTGCTCAAAGTATGTCGCTTGGTCCGCCAAAGACTTGATGTTTCCATCAAGAGCAGATTTCAAAGATACCGCCGGGTTGTGAATCTCTTCCGTTCTAAGCGGGCCTTGGGATACTGCAACCGAAAGCTGCCCGCGCATGGCTGATGCATTCGGGTTTCCGGTGAGTTGCCGCTCCCTTTCAACGTACTCCTGCATCTTCGCAGTGATTCCCTCATAACTCTTTTCGACGTTCGGAAACTTATCTAGGTTTGAGTCCGCTTCTGAATCGAATCGCGCCATTCTGCCGGTTATGGAAACTATATCTGAAACGAATTTCTCCTGTAGCTCAAATGTTCTCTGCTCAGCTTGAGCGGCGATCCTTTCGGCTATCTGTTGAGTTTCAGCTTGTACTCTCTCCTGTGCTTCAGTCGCTCTCTGTTGAGCCTCAGCAGCTTCAGCAGCGGCTCCTTCCTTCAAGATTGCTTGGGAGCGTGTGTTCAGCGTCGCGATCTGCTGCTGATACACAGTGAGTGTGGCGCGTTTGAGCGTAACCGGGATGGGTTGTGCTCCCGTGAGCGTCAACGTGTCACCCTTCAGTGTTCCTGCCAGAATGAATGACTGCAAGCCGAGGAAACCTGACCCGGAAAGCGTCACATTCTCACCGTCTACAGCCCCGCTAACGGATACGTTGCTATGTTCGATTGTGCCGTCCGGTTTCACGATAGATGCCGCCAGTTGGCCGGTCAAATGATTATCTGGAGTGCGTACCAACTGGAGCCAAGCAACTGAGTTCTGATCAGTCGCGAGGTAGGACCCTGAGATGTCTCGATGACAGCCGGTAATCAAGATCAGCGCCGTGAGTCCGAAGAAACCAGCGCCGCGCAATGATGGGACAGTCGCCGGTTTCTTCCAGAACTGCATCTCGACATCTCCTGTTTGCTGCTAAAGGGAAATGTAGACCATAGTCCGTGGGATTATCGTCTTCGAGAATAGCAGCATTGCTTAAGTGAGACAACGCCCACGAAAGCAAATCCAACCCAAGCTTGGCCCTGAGAGGGCCATCGGCGAAGCCATTCGCGAAATTCGAATCAAACGCGAGATATCGCAGGAAGAGTTGGCCTTTGAGAGTGGATTTGATCGGACGTACATCAGTCTTTTGGAAAGGGGGATTCGTAACCCTACGGTTCGTACCCTGGTGAAGTTAGCTAGCGTTTTGAAGGTGCGTCCCTCTGAGATTCTGCTACGGATGGAAGCGTTGCTCAAGGCTCCCAAATCTCCGAAAGCATAAAGCAACGTGCACGGGTCGCGATGATTTGCTTTTGATCCGTTGCGATTGCAGCCTGCTTCGCACTGCTGGAGTATCCGAGATTATTCTGTTCGGTTTCCTTTCAGGTTTGCAAGTTCGGCCAATGTTTTCCAATGCCTTGGATGGGGTATCCGGCCTTTACGAATGTCATCGGCGTAGCTGTACGACACATTCAGTTGTTTCGCTATCGATGAACCTGAAATAGAGACAAGGTTAGGCTGAACGTTCTTGACGTAGAACTCGCTCGTGAGCCAATCCGGCTGATCCGAAGGTTTCCAATCATATCGCGCCCGTGCGTTCGTCTTCTGCGTAGCCGCTCGCCTGATCTGAGCAGTGGTAGACTGAGCCGCAATTCTTCCTGCGTGCGCAGCCTCCGTGATGTGAGCGGAGAGAATTCCCTTCACACATGATTTGCAATGGGAGGCACGATAAGCAATCTCTCTCCCGCAATCGCGGCAGAGTCTCTTCGGCCTGAACGGCGAGTTTGCTGCGGGCAGCGGATTGCCGCCCCTCACTTCTCGCTTGTTACGTTGCGTGAGTCGTGCCGGAACATTGTACTGACGCTTGCCGTTCGAAGTGTTAATCTCTCGCGCGAACCGCTCAACAATAGGCGCAACCAACCGTGCCCACGTCGGAGCAGTCTGAGAAAGATTTGACGCAAAGGCCGCCATCAAACGGCAATTCCCGTCGCGTTGCTCAAAGAAGTTGCTACGCGGCAAGGGTTCACGTCTCAGCCAATTCAGGACGAATGCATCAACATCGGGTCGGATCGGTTCCATCAAGTCACATGCCAAACTGTCCCGATAATGTGTATCGACGTGCAGAACACCGATCCCAGGATCAAGCCCCAACGTCGCAGCGGCGAGTCGCGTTTCTGCTTCCAGCACTGCATAGAGGTAGTTCAAGATTGCATTCGCTGGATTTGTCGCAAGGCGCGGCGATCCCGTAAGCGGCGAGACACGCGATCCGAATGCGCGCCAATGGTCAGGTACACGTCGCAGATCAGACTTCGGGAACATGATCGGCAGTGTGCGCCATGCGGACCAATAAACTCTAGCGGCTTGTGATTCGATGAGCCGAACTGTATCGATTGACTGGGCACCGGCCAGATCGGAACGGAGTCGGCGTATCGCAGAAGCTGCGGGCTCATTGCCGAGCCCGTCACTTGCTACCCTCTCTTGGCCCGCAAGTTTCCGGTCGATCAGATCGCGGCTGATCCGCAATGCGGTCCCATTTTCGAGAGCCATCGCCTGAGCCCGTCGGAGCTTTGCATCGGAGGAACGCACAGGCCCGGTTGTTATTAGCACTGACCCGTCGCGGTCCAGCATCATAAACGAAGCGTTTTGATCAGCGAGCCATCGCAGGGCACCTAATGAGACCATGCCATCGGCACCAATCACGACGAGCCGCCTGAGACCGTGATCCACTCGCGGCAATCGGCAGTGACTTCGTTCAGTGCCAATCCCATCTTCGAGAATCAGGTGTCCACGATCCACGCGAACGCCGATGCCGTAGCCGGATAGAGTGATTACTCCGTGACTGGGTCTTAGGGTTGAAGATTTCAGATGGAAACATTCAGGAAGGCTAACTGTATTCACTTTGCGCAACTCGGGTAGCTGCGCTACGGTTTGAGTAGCTGCCATTGGAGTGCACTCTCCTTTGGTGGTTAGGGCTTGTTGCCTGCTCACAACAGGTAATGAGCCCGCTCTTTTTCTATTTTAGTCTCTTTCGATCGCTTTCAGCGCTCTTAATTTGGATCGTTCTCTTCCGACAGACTCTCTGAATAGTTGACAGACTTACCTTTCTGCGACGCGCCACAATGGCCTTGGCGTCTCGTAATTCATAACCATCGTTAAACAACTGGGCAACTTCTGCACGAACATTTGGTTCTTCTGACTCCGGTATTTTTCTAGGAGCACCACCTGGAGGTGGGCGAAGTTTCTTTGCAAACGGCAACAAGAATCTTCGAACACTCGGAAGGAACAATGAAACCTCGGTGAGGATTGTTTCTAGCTTCTGCGAATCCGGTTCTGGGAATCCGGACAGCACTGCTTCAGCCTTTTCACGCGTATCCATGGCGTCAAGGAACGCGGGGAGCATCTCGGGAGCTAGTCTCTGTTCCCGGCTAATCTCCGGGGCGGTCCTTTCCAAGATTTCATATATCAATTCAAGGACAGTTCTGCCGCCGTGGTTCTGGATGACGCGAATGCCTTCTTCGTAATCGACAGACTCGCTCCCCAGAGCTTTTCCCACCTCGCTAAACACTCGTGAAACCGTGTTGAGAATTCTTTTTCGGGTCTCCGGATTCAATTGAGATACCTCCCGTATGCTGCGCGCTCAAGAATACCAAAGCCACTCTCGCCTTCCGGCGTGCCGGGGTCAAAACCCCTCGAACCGTTTTGACTTGTGCTGGTCAAAACACCCCGCCCAATCTGCACCGCCGAAATCAATACGGGGGCCACTTGTTGAGTCCCAAATGGTGATTAACAATTCCAAGCGTGGTTCAAAAAGCTCAAGTCTGAAAGGAAACCAATAATGGCAAAAAAGAAAAGCTTGAAGCGCAAATCCACGAAGCCGTCAGGTCATGTGACCACGAACAAAAAGACAACAAAGCGTAAACTGACAATTCCTAAGCAACCGAGCCCACGAACAGCCGCCCCGAAGAAAAGCACTAGCAAAAAGGCGACGAAAGGTAAAAGCACAAAATCGGCTCAGAAATCACCAACTGCCACTAAAAAGAAAGTCCAGCGCCCTAGAACGTCAAAGCAATTCTTTGCCCTTCCTGATAACCAACAGGAGACTTGGAACAGAGTCGTCCACGTGATTGCAAAGATGCGATCTGAAGGTATATCGCTCACAAAGGCTTCGCACGAGTTTGGCCTTGATCCCCGCGCAGTTCGGGCACGCGCAGGATCATCACTGCGGAAAACAAAGAGTGGACGATACGTCGCAAAGCCCAGCGACAAATTACTCCGGGTGCTTGTCATTCCGAGCCCGGAAGGTCTGACAGAAGTTGCCGTGCGCGGCTCAGACATCGCCAGCAAGATCGCTGAGTACAGCGATGCTGTCCAGAAATTTCTTCGGACGGGAGATTCTTCCAAGCTCAAGAAATTCCGTCGCATGAAACTTCTGGACGAAAAAGGCAATCGGATCAAGCTAGTAACGGACCTAGCGGTACTACAGAAGCTTGGATCAGCCGGAGTCCTGTCATTTGAATCTCTATACAGGAGCGCAGCCTAATGCAAAACAGAATCCCTACACGTGACCCAATAGGAAAGGAACTCCGCCGAAATCGTGCGCAACGCCGCGTCGGGCTCGGCAGCAAGTGTGCGTGTGGAGAACCAAAGCCCGAAGCACTCATCGCAGGTTCAGATTCCATGATTTGCGCGGAATGTCAACGCAAGGAGAAAGGGTTGTCTGTCATGGATCGTCATCACGTTGCAGGGCAAGCAAATCACGATCTAACGGTCCCATTGCCTGCAAACGATCATCGCTCCATCTTGACCCCCGCCATGTATGACTGGCCGAAGAAAACACGTGAGAATCCAACGGGCTCTCCATTGCTCGCTGCCGCCGCGTGCATTCGTGGCTTCTGCGATACGGTCATCTACCTAATCGACAAGCTCATTTATTGGGTAGCAGAACTCCTGGAAGCACTGCACGAGGTATTGGTTTGCGAGTTCGGAGAGAACTACTGGCAGGTTTTGAAAATCAAGTGCACAACGCGACAGCGATAGAGCTTTTTTAGTGAGCGAGCCCACCCCTCTTGACCTCGCAATTCGTGCTTACCCTGAACTTGCTGGTGGGACACGCAAACCGAGAGTGCATCCGCCGTGGCATCGCCCCAGTGCAATGCTCGTCTTTGACACTGAGACGCGCACAGATGCGACGCAAAGTCTGCTGTTTGGATGCTTCCGGTTCATTGTTGAGGGACAGTGTGTCCGCGAAGCTCTTTTTCATGCGCGCGATTTATCCAAGGCTGAGATCACCGCGCTGAAAAAGTATGCAGCAAATCATTCAGCAAATGTTGCGCAGCATGGCCGATGCACACTTGACGTGTTGTCGCTAGACGAATTTCTTGATGATCTTTTTCGTGCCGCATACAAGGCCAGGTGTTTGGTCGTTGGCTTTAACCTTCCTTTTGATCTGTCACGCATTGGTTTCGATGTCGTACCATCCAGAGGAGAATTCTTGGGAGGATTCTCGATTGGGCTCTGGTCATACGTTGACAAGAAGGGACGCAGAAAGAGAAATGCATTCCGGCCTCGAATCGGGATCAGGCATATTGACAGCAAACGCGCCCTGATCGGATTCACGGCCAGAAAGAGCCCAGACAGCTATGATCTGGATACCGACAAAAGCACTGGAAAAGCGAGAACATTTCGGGGAAACTTCCTCGATCTGCGGACGCTCGCATTTGCCTTGGACAGAAGCCACTCCCTCAAATCTGCTTGCGATGCATTCGGCGTGACCCACGGAAAGGTAGAAGCATCGGAGCACGGCAAGATCACCGGCAAATACATTGACTATTGCCGGAGAGACGTTGAGGCAACTGCTGAACTTGCGGAAAAATTGCTGGAGGAATTTGATCGGCATCCCATTCAACTCCGGGCAACGAGCGCGTTTTCACCCGCTTCAAACGGCAAAGCATATTTGCGCGCAATGGGCATTGCTCCGGTGCTGGACAGGCAGCACAATTTGCAGCCATTTATCGGCTATGCGCAAACGGCATTTTTCGGCGGTAGGACAAGCGCTCATATCAGAAAGCTCGCTGTGCCTGTCGTTTATACAGACTTTCTATCGATGTATTCCACGGTCAACAGCCTCTTGAATCTCTGGCAATTCGTAATTTCAAATGAAATCAAAATACGAACAGGCTGCAACAACGAAATTGAATCGCTTCTGAAACGGATAACAGTCGATGGCTTATTCAAGCAAAGCACTTGGGAGCGATTGACAGCCTTTGTTCGTGTCGTGCCACAGGGGGATATTCTGCCGTCACGCTGCAAATACAACCCTGCAACAAACGATTGGCAAGTCGGCATCAATCACCTTTATGCCAACGATTCAAAAGATGCTCTCTGGTTTTCCCTGCCGGATGTTGTTGCATCGGTCATCCTGACCGGGCGCATTCCGCAAATTGCTGATTCGTTCATTCTTGAGCCTCACGGGATAGTACCGAATTTGCGACCAACCAAACTACGCGGGAAGATCGAAGTTGATCCGCGAGCACAAGATTTCTTTAGAGTTGTAATTGAAGAACGGAAACGACTCTCTCTCAGAACGGACCTTTCAAGCATAGAAAGGGAACGGCTTGATAAAGCTCTGAAGGTGCTGGCGAATTCGGCGAGCTATGGCATTTATGCCGAAATGAATCGCCAGGACTCAAGTGACAGAGTGTTGGTTCATTGTCACGGTTTGGATGCTGAACCGTTTTCGTGTCGAGTGCAAAATCCAGAGATTCCCGGAGAATTCTGCTTTTCGCCCTTTGCCTCTCTGATCACTGGCGCGGCACGGCTGATGCTCGCACTACTCGAAAAATGTGTCACCGATCTCGGCGGCACATATGCGATGGAGGATACCGACTCAATGGCGATTGTTGCCACCGAACGCGGTGGGCTTGTCGATTGTCCGGGAGGATACCGCCGCAAGAGAGATGGAACGAAAGCTGTCAAGGCTCTTTCCTGGATACAAGTTGCGGGAATTGCCAATCGGTTCAAATTACTAAACCCGTATGACAAATCTGCTGTGCCGGGGTCAATTCTCAAGATTGAAGAGGACAACTTTAGCCCTGAGACTGGAGATCAGCGGCAACTTTGGTGCTACGCAATTTCAGCAAAGCGCTATGCGCTTTTTCTCCGCAACAATCGCGGTGCATCGGAACTACTTAGGAAAGGAAAGAACAGCAGCGAAAATCACTGGTCTGAACACGGGCTCGGTCATCTACTGAATCCCATCGATCCGGAGCGCGAAGACAGAGAGTGGATTGCGCATGTGTGGCAGGGAATATTAAATCCGGCGACCGCCAAGCGAACGCCCCCAATTCCATTTCAAAACACTCCAGCCGTAGGGCGCATCACTGTGAGCAATCCGGCTACTCTTCGTGCGCTGGAAACTTTGAATTCAAAAAAGGTCTACTCGCAGCAAATCAAGCCCTTCAATTTCTTGCTGAGTTGCCACGTGGGACCGATGGGCCATCCTGTCGGTACTGATCCAACACACTTCCATCTGATCGCGCCCTATGAAACAAACCCTACAAAGTGGTCTCAAATGAAATGGATCGATCAGTATTCAGGGAAATCGTTTCGAATTTCCGCCTCGCAGCATTTTTCGAGCAGACAAACAGCGAGCGTCAAAACGTTTGGAGATGTGATTTCCGAGTATGAATTTCATGCAGAACCCAAATGCACCGATTCGGAAGGAAATATTTGCGAAAAAGACACACGTGGATTGCTCCAGCGCCGACACGTCGCTATCGACCGAATCTTATTCATCGGAAAGGAATCGAATGAGCTTGAGGAAATCGATGCTGGCTTGATTCACTCCGCAGCCGATGCGTACACGGAGTTCGTTGACCCCAGCCGTGATGAATGGGAACGCAAGATCAGGCCAGTATTGAAACAGATTTCCCTGTCGAAATTGTGCGAGGAGACGGGGTTTTCGCGCCGGGCGCTAATCAACTGGCGAACGGGAAAGTCCCGGCCACATCCGAACAATCAAAGACTGTTGGTGGATTCCTTGCGGCTAATGGGTCAGTCACCGTTAAGCGTAAAGACTCCGCTGAAGCATTAGCTGGCGTCGAACTTGTCCAATGATTTTGGACAGTGCTTTTAAATACCTGTTCCGAAAAACATCAAGCAATGTCGAATTCAAGTTGCTTCCACGTCTGCGTTGCTTTGCGCGGAGCGCACGTCACGATGTCGGTTGGGAAGAACCAAGTTCCAGAATCTTTCCTTGACTGCCTGCGCGGGACCGTCCTTAAATGTGAGGAGCAGCTAGCAGTTCTTTTTTGTATCCATCTAGAACCAGCGACTTTCCTGCAAGTTGCTGATTCGGAAGCGAAGGCGGAGTCAAAAGTTGGGAGAATCGCTGCATATCGCTGATTCTACATGCATTACTTCAGGGTTAATAACAGGCTCTGGGCTTTTTGCCACATTGGGCCGAGGGTATAGCCGTGACCGATGAAACAGAAGACGATATCGCAATCGAAGAGCAAACCGAAGGCGTGACGTTGGAGACTGAGGCTGAACAGCCAGGACAAGCCGACGAAAAATCAAAAAAGAAGAAGGCTGACACCGTCGGCAGCAAATTATATTGTCCGATTCGCGGGCAACTCAAAGTGGCCGCAAAGGCGAAGGACCAGCTAACCCCAACAGAAGAGAAGTTGCGGATCGATTGCATTCGTTTCTTGCTCAAAAAGAATTATCCCAAGGACAATTTCAAGGTAGAGACAACCCTATTGCGTTTCGGTAATAAGGGGCGCAATTCGTTTCGCACTGATTTTGTGGTATTCGATTGTCCCGCGAAGGAAGTAGAAGGCTTATCAATTGATGAAGAAAAAGAGCACATCGTTCTCATTGCGGAGATCAAACGAGACAACATTGACGCGGTCGAAGCCAAAGCGATGCAGGTAAAACCTGCGATGGCCTTTATTCCCGATGCATCTGCACTGGGCGTGTACTGGGACGATGTGGAGCAAAGGCTGTTCTATTTTGTTGAAGCTGGTAAGAAGAGAACGATAGAAGAGGTTCCGATCAACAAGATTCCCGAGTGGGGCGGACATCTTGAATCCACACTCCTAACCTATCCCGATCTCCAACCTGCAAAGAATCTCCTGAAGACATTCAGACAATTAGAGGATGTGCTACATTCCCAGGTTGTTGATAAAAGTAAGCGATTTAATATTCTCCTCCAACTCCTTCTCGCCAAGATTTACGATGAGCACACGCATGAGCAGTCAACGAATGCGCTAAACATTCAGGACTTCTCCATCTCGAAACTGAAAGATGCAAGCGTGCGACGTGAGATGGATAAGATTCTTGAGAAAGCGGTTCGCTATTACCGTAAATATCTGCCTGAGAAAGTTCCCAACACATTCTCCGTTGATGGTTCCCTGTTGCGACGCGTGTGCAAGTTATTAGCGCCGATAAGAATCTTAGGGTCGCGACGTGATGTAATTCAAGATTTCTACATGTATTTTGCAAAAGGCCTATACAAGTGGGAATTGGCCCAGTACTTTACTCCGACCGAAGTGGTTGATTGTGTCGTTGAAGTAATCAACCCACAGCCGGGGGAACAGGTCAAGGACCCCGCTTGCGGTAGTGCTGACTTTTTGATCAGTACACTGCGCTGGGCTGTTGACCGCGACTGGGATGCATCTGATTCAATCTTCGGAGCGGACAATAGTAGCCAAGCTGCGCAGGTTAGTGTCCTTAATATGGTGCTTCATGGAGATGGAAAGAGCAACATCGCGACCGAGGACTCATTACAAAGAGTCGATAAACATGTAAACGAGTTTGATATTATGCTCTGCAATCCACCTTTTGGAACACGCATCAAGGAAGAAAGACCTGAGATCCTGCGAAAGTTCGATCTCGGGCACGAATGGATTAAGGGAGCTTCCGGATGGGAAAAGACAAGCGATGTTCTTGACGGTCAAGAGACCGGAATTCTTTTTACAGAACTATGTGTGCGACAAGCGATTCATGGAGGCCGTATTGGCATTGTGGTGCCCAATGGATATCTTGGGAATCGCAGCCCTCGCTACGCAGCTTTTCGGAAATGGTTGCTGCTGAATGTTAGAGTTGTTTCGATCATCAGCCTACCCAGATTTACATTCAAAAAGTCAGGGGCTGATGTTAGCGCATCGCTGCTGTTTTTGGAAAAGCGGAAAAAGGGTCTCAAGAAGCTTGTAGCATCTGAAAAATACAGATTCCATGTCGGCTTAGTGACGTCCGTCGGGTGGTCGATTGTAAAGTACCCCACTCGAATTTACGCGAAGGACCCCGACACTGGCGCTCTATTGCATGACGATAACAATGAACCGATTACGGACGCCGACTTTAAGGACGTCATAGCCGATTTGCTTCGTTCAGATGCGACAGCGTCGTTTAAATGGTTACTTGAGAACCGCGTTGCTCCGGCTGGACCTGGTGGCTGGTCAGTACCCATCTCCGAAATCCTAGCAAATCCAGATTTAGTGCTCGATCCGAAGAGGCTCAACAGGAAGTTTGTAGAGGTACGCTCAACAATAGAATCAAGGCCTCATTTCCGGCTCGGGGATGTTATGGATATTGTTCCGGAAAATACAGAATCTTTCGAGCCGAGTGAATCATATCGCTATGTTGAAATCGGAGATGTGTGGGACGGTGGCTATACGGGTACAATGCTTCGAGGCTGGCAGCTTCCCTCGCGAGCCCGACATACTGCTACTGAGGGGAACATTTTCATAGGAAAGATTTGGAATTCGGTCAACAAATGGTTTATGGCGGGAGGCAAGGTTGATGATCTGGTTGTAACCAACGGGTTTTACCGATTGGAAGTCAAGCCGGGTGAAGAAGTGCGAATCCCGGACGTCATTGCAGGACTGTGTTCCGAGGCATACAAGACACAGATGCGGGGGTTTGCAACTGGCTCTGATGGCTTAGCCGAAATTATTGAGGCCGACGCACTGAATGTTATTCTGCCGATTTTGCAAACCGCAGAGGCGCGCGCGGAAGCTGAGCGCCACATAACAATGTACTTGAAGGGGCACAGTACGCTGCGTGAATTCATAGGGGATTTAGAAACAAATGGGATTGAGTATCCATCTGTGCCCGCAAGGAAGAGCGTATTTGTTCAGGTATAGAGGAGCGGTGTGTCTGGTTTACGAAGCGCGGGAAATGACTCGTGAGAAAGCCAAAAGGAAAATGTACGAATTGCGGTGCGGTAGGCATTCCGCTCACGCGCGGCCATGTTGTTCCCAGGGGTTTTTACCCAGATTCTCGAAGAACTCCAGACCTTCAACTCATCACAGTTCCAGAGTGCCACATGTGTAATCAGGCATGGTCGGACGATGAGACATACTTTCGCGGCGTTCTTTTACTCTCTGGGGAATCAAATGCGCCGGTCAAAGAACTTTGGGAAACGAAGATTAAGCCTAGCTTGTATGAGAAAGATGGTCTTCGACGCACCGTTGACTTAATGAGACAATTTGTGCCCGTGACCGTGGATGGTCAGGAGCGACAAATGATCTACCCCGGACAGGACCAACGGGTAATTCGGATTATTAAGAAGATCGTTCGCGGCCTCTCTTATCACCATCGGGTTGAAGATGGAATTGACGATGCCAGAATACGGGTAGATGTTCTCAGGTACGCTGTTCCAGATGATTTGTGGAGTACTGGCACATTTCACAGACGCGGGTCTGACATCTTTCGGTATTGGTACAAGACATTTGACCACGATGACGAGAAGGAACTGAGTTCTCTCTGGATACTCACTTTCTTTGACCGGACTCAGTTCATAGGCATCGTGGACCTACCAAGCAGTTGCCGATTCTGACACCGTTTCAATTTATGCGCGGCGAGAGCACGATTCGGTCCTCTATTACAAGGTGTCTCCCGCAAACTGACTCCTCATTTAATCCCGGAGGAAGGCTGGCAAGTAGAGAACATTTCAGTTTTCCCGCATACTCCCGAGTGTCCGGTCACTCGTAAATTACTCTTCCGTTAATAACCAAGTGGGTATACGTGAGGGGGTGCACTTTTCCCGGCCCCTGTCTCCTATCCCAGCTGTCGTTTGACCCCACCTCTGCGTCTAAATAGACTTGCAGACAGGGTCTCTTTCATGACGCCGCGTCCATTGCAGTCTTCGGCACTTTTCGTTGCCGCCCTTTTCTTTCTATTCGCTGGCCTTACCTCAGCCGACGGCGTGGCCCAGTCCTCCGGCAGCTCCTCGTCC
This sequence comes from Candidatus Sulfuritelmatomonas gaucii, assembly GCA_900290245.1. GTDB lineage: Bacteria > Acidobacteriota > Terriglobia > Terriglobales > Acidobacteriaceae > Telmatobacter > Telmatobacter gaucii. The sequence goes on from OKRB01000093.1 coordinate 14,444, forward strand.
AGACAGAGCTCCTCCAGCCAGAGCTCGTCCTCCTCGCAGATGTACGCGCAGGAAAAGACGCCAACGCTGGTTGAGGCGGCCGGCCCCACCATCTCGCTCATCCCCTCTGAGCCGGTCTTCGTGATGGCGGCCGCGCTCAACGCCTGCGGCTACGACGAAGGCCTCGACGACAGCTCTCCCATCCGCAAGCACATCCGTGATGAGATGAACCAGGCCTTCGCGCAAAGCGAAACGGCCCGCGCCAAGCGTGACGCTCTCTGCCTGTATATCGCCCAGCACCGCATGACCGGCACCGAGCACGACGTCTCGCAGTACATCTCGCTTGCTCTTTACCTTACGGCGCCTCCTGAGTTGGATCTCACGGCGGACGTGACGGAAATGCCGCCGGACTCCACGCAGGTGGCCGAGATCCTGCCCCTTCTGCGCGAGTTTTCAGCCGCGGTCGACCTTCACGGCATCTGGCTTACAGCGCACCACAGTTATGACGAGGAAATCGACCAACTGCACAATCCGCTGACGCAGATGATGCTCTCCACCAACGTCTACCTCAAGATGCCGCCCCCGACTTACGACGGGCGCAGATTCATCGTGGTCATTGAGCCGCAGCTTTCGCCCAGCATGGTGAATGCCCGTATCTACGGCACGGATTACGTGGTAGTCGTCTCGCCGGTCAACGGCAAGATTCCCATGGCCGATGTGCGGCACACATACCTGCACTACATCATCGACCCCATGCTCTATGCGCGCACCAACGCTCTCGATCGCGGGCAGCCGCTCCTCAAGGAGATTCATGATGCGCCGCTCGACTTTCGTTTTCGCTCCGATACCGTAGCTCTGACCATCGAGTGCCTAATCAAGGCCATCGAAGCGCGGACCATGGATACAGGCATCCCCGAATATAAAATTCCGGCCGGCGTCGATCGCTCGCAGCTGCCGATCTACGAGCATCAACGCGAGCTTAATCAGCAGAAGGTGGATGCCGCGAAGTGGGCCAAAGTGCAGCACGATATGACGCAGGGATATGTGCTCACGCAATACTTTTATGAGCAGATGATTCAGTTCGAAAAAGATCCTTCCAGCTTGAAGGACGCGATGGGCGAGATGGTCTACAGCATGGATGTGGATCAGCAGGTGCACCGGGCACGCCAGATCGAGTTCGACAAGGAGGCCGACGAAGACGTATTGCAGCGCAGCAAGCCGCGCCAGTTGACGGGATTGGATCTGGCTGAGGCGAAGCTGGCCTCGGGCGACGTGAATTCCGCGGCAGCGATGGCGAAAAAAGCGATCGCCAACCAGTCAGACACCATCGCATCCACAGCCGACGCGGCACGGGCGCATTTCATCCTGGCGCGCGTCGATCTCATGACCGGCCATCCCGATGAGGCGGTCGACGACTTTCAGAAAACCATCGCCACCAGCAAGGAGCTTCGCCTTCTCGCCTGGTCGCATATCTATCTCGGCCGCATGCTCGACCTGGAGTGCAAGCGTGATCAGGCGCTGACCGAGTACAACGACGCTCTTACTGTGCGCGATGGCCAACTCGATACCAGGATCGCCGCAGAGCGCGGCGTCAAGGCGGCCTACGTCGCCCCCGGTCACGAACACGATTGCGACGACGAGACTGGTGACAACTCGGCCGGTCCGCCCGCGCCCCCATCGGGCCAGCAAACTCAGCAAGGCGCGTCAAAACCGCAATAATCCCCAAATCTGCTGCTTTGAAACAACCGAATGCGTCCAATGCATGTGATGGAGAAGGTTCCCCATCAGTCGATGGGGGATCGCAATCGGTCAGAATGGATACAGCGCATCTCATCATTTGACGTGAGCCGGCCGCGAGAGGAGCACCGCGTAAGCGGAACGGTTTCCAGTCATTGGGCGTTGCAAATGCGCGGGATGAAGATTCAAAAACGCATAAAGGGAAGGTCGAAATCTGACGAAGCACGTGGAAGCCGATCTCAAACCGCTTGAAGCTGCGATGGGGCATGAATTCGCAAACCCTGAGCTGCTGGTGTGCGCGCTCACCCACCGCTCATTGGCTCACGAGCTTGCGCAAGCTGAGGCAAATCATGCTTCGGTGGGCGACAATGAGCGCCTTGAGTTTCTCGGAGACGCTGTGCTCAACCTCGTGGTCGCCGAAGCGCTCTTTGCATTACATCCTGAATGGCAGGAGGGAGAGTTGACGCGAGTGCGTTCCGGCCTGGTCAGCCGGCAGCACATGGCGCAGGTTGCTGAGGCGGTTGGCCTCGGCAGGCATCTGCGCCTGAGCCGTGGCGAAGAGCGCAGCGGGCTGCGCAACAGAAGCACCGTGCTTTCCAATACCATGGAAGCTGTGATGGGCGCGCTGTTCCTTGATGGCGGGCTTGAGCCGGTGCGGGCCTTCGTGCGCAGCCAGGTGATGGGCGAGGCCGCAAACCGGCTCGCGCTCGAACTGAGTTCCGGCGCTGCTCTCGGCAACTATAAATCCGCGCTCCAGGAACGTTTGCAGGCAGCGCGCGCGGGCACGCCGGTCTATCGCGTCAAAAGTGAAAGCGGTCCCGACCACCACAAGCGCTTTCTTGTGGAGGTACGGCTCAAAGGCGAAGCCGGAGCACAGGGCAAGCCCCTGGCTCGAGGCATGGGGCGCACCAAAAAACTGGCAGAACAGGATGCCGCGCGTCGCGCACTGGAAAGGCTGGCGAATCCCGGTCGCGTCGCTGCCGCCGATGCAGGCTCGGTGATTCGAGCGAATGAAGAGGAGCCGTCCGCGCAATGAGTACTCCGGCGGCCGCGCCGCAGCCACACCTGAACCGGTGGGCGCATCTGCGCATGCACCTGCCCTCATTGCCACACGCGTTTGTCTCTTTGCTGCAAACCGTGGTGGTCGCGCTGTTCGTGCTTACGTTTCTGCTGCAACCCCTTCTCATTCCCTCTGAAAGCATGGAGCGCACGCTCCTGGTTGGAGATTTTCTTCTCTTCAACAAGCAGGTGTTCGCGCCCGCCGATCGGCTGGCAAAATGGCTTCTGCCTTATCGTTCAGTCGCGCGCGGCGACATCATCGTTTTCCATCACCCGCAGCCCCCCATGCTGATCAAGAGAGTGGTGGGCATTCCCGGTGACCATCTCCGCATCGTCAACGGCCAGGTGTTCGTGAACGGGGTCGCGCTTCGTCAGCCGTACGCCGTCTTCGAGCCCGCCCCGCCCGATCCCGCCCGCGAAAACTTTCCCGCGAACATTTATACCGACCCCGAAGTCGATCCCGAGTGGTGGCGCCAGATGGAAAGCCTTACCCGCGATGGAGAACTGGTGGTGCCCGCCGGCGAGTACTTTGTCCTCGGCGACAATCGCAATCACAGCCTCGACTCGCGCTACTGGGGGTTCGTTCCGCGAAGAGCCATCGTCGCGCGTCCGCTGGTCATCTACTTTTCCCTGGTGCGCCACTCTTCCACCGACGCGCAACTGGATGCCCCGCAAGCCTCGGATGATAGACTCGGACACGAACGGGAACTCGCCGAACGTCTCACGGGATTTGTGCGGTGGGGCCGCATCTTCCGCGTGGTCCACTGAAGTTTTTGTTGATTCGACTTTGGAAGTTGATTCGACCTTGAATCATTTCTTGAAGAGCAAAAGAATGTCAAAGAAGAACTCGCGAGCACCCAGAGAACCCTCAAAAATACAGCCTGAACTCTCTCCCGCAAGGGCGGAGGAGACCCCGTTTGAGGCCGTAGCCAGCATCTGCTCGGTGCTGGTAGTGGGACTGTTCATCCTCACCTTTATTGCGCAGAATTTCGTCATTCCTTCCGGCTCAATGGAGAAGACGCTGCTGGTCGGCGATCACCTCGTCGTCGATCGCATCACGCTCGCGCCTCCCGCAAAGTGGATGCCGCTGGTGCACTACCGCGAGCCCAGGCACAACGACATCGTGGTCTTCATCAAGCCCGTTGCCGAGCCCGAGCCGGACGCCGAGGGCAAGCCGCAATACTTTTTCCTGGTCAAGCGGCTCATCGGAGTTCCCGGTGATCACATCCATCTCCGCGATGGCATCGTTATTCTCAATGGCGTGGCGCAAGCCCAACCTCACGCCCAGCCCACCACGTCCGACAACTACCAGGAGTTTCTTGACGAATTTCCATCTGTCCCGCCTTACCCGCAAACTGGCGGCGCTACCGAGGGTTGGGCCGTCGATTTTCCCAACCATGTTGTCAACGGCGACCTCGTCGTGCCGCCCAGCATGTATTTCATGATGGGCGATAACCGGCACAACAGCCTCGACTCGCGCTTCTGGGGCTTCGTTCCCCGGCAAAACATCGTCGGCCGCCCGCTCTTCAACTACTGGTCGTACGACACGCCGGAATCGGTCTACGAACAAACCGGCGTGGCGGCGCGCATCGCATGGATGGGCCACGTGGTCCTCCACTTCTTCGGCGGCACTCGCTGGAGCCGCACCTTCCACCTGACGCGCTAAACATGGCTCGAACCTCCGCAGTTGCATCGAATCCTCCCCGCGCGGCAGAAGGTCCGCCAAGCGAGACGCCGTTTGAGGCCCTCGCAAGCATCTGTTCGGTTCTCGTAGTCGCGCTCTTCATCCTCACATTGCTGGCGCAGAACTACGTCATCCCGTCGGGTTCCATGGAGAACACACTTCTGGTCGGTGACCACCTCGCAGCGGATCGCATCACTTTTGCTCCGCCCGCAAAATGGATGCCGCTGGTTCACTATCGCGAGCCGAAGCGCGGCGACATCGTGATTTTTATCCGGCCCGCGCCCGAACCCGAACCGGACGCTGCCGGCAATCCGCAATACCTCACGCTCGTGAAGCGCCTCATCGGCGTTCCCGGCGACCGCATTCACCTCACCAATGGCGTTCTCTACGTGAACGGCGTCGCCCAGGCCGCGCCGCGCGAGGGTCGAATCTCCATGAGCAGCGATCCGGCATACGTCGACAACTTCCCATCCCTTCTGCCCACGCTGGCCAACGACCGCGGCGCCGTCGATACCTGGGTCATCCAGCTTCCCAGCCTGGTTCAAGACGGCGATCTCGTTGTGCCGCCCGGCATGTACTTCATGATGGGCGACAATCGTCATGGCAGCTACGACTCGCGCTATTGGGGCCTCGTGCCACGAGCCAATATCATGGGCCGGCCTTTGTTCAACTACTGGTCGTTTAAATCCTCTGAATCCGATCTAGAGCAGCCCGGCCTCGGCGCGCATATCGCCTGGATGGGCCACGTCGCGCTGCACTTCTTCACAGATACACGCTGGAGCCGCACCTTTCACCGCACGCGGTGAAAAAGCAGCCGTTAGCCATTAGCTTTTAGCTCTAAGCACGGTTGTGGAAGAACCGTCCATCATGCCATACATAACGCAAGTTCGATGACGTGGACAGAGTTCTGCGCTTTCTCACGGAACGACTAATGGCTAAAAGCGAAGAGCTAGAAGCTAGAATTCAAACAGACAATGACCAACGACGCTGAAGGCAAAGAACGAGTGCGTGGGCGGCTGCGGATGGCCCTCGCGGCCCTCGCTATCCTCGTACTTCTGCTGGTTGTGCCTCCGTTGATCAATGTCAACCATTTCAAGGCCCGCATCACCCAGCTCATCTCCCAGACACTGGCTCGTCCGGTCCACATGTCGTCGGTCCAGGTGCGGCTCTTGCCCTGGCCAGGATTCGAGATCTCCGATTTGAGTGTTGCCGAGGATCCGGCCTACGGCGCCGAACCGGTTCTCCACGCCGGCAAAGTCGTCGCTTCCATCCGCCTGCTCGCGCTGGTGCGCGGCCATGTTGAGATCGGCAAAATCAGTGTGGAGGATGCCAGCCTCAACCTCGTCCGCGTCCGCCCCGGCCAATGGAATCTCGACCCGCTCTTCCGCACCGCCGCGGAAAAAGCCGGGTCCTCTTCCGGCGCGCGCCGCGTACCGAGCTGGCCATACCTTGAGGCAACCGACTCGCGCATCGATTTCAAGAATGGAGCGGAGAAGCTCCCGTTCTCTCTCGTCAACGCCGATCTCTCGTTCTGGCAAGAGAGCTCCGGCGAATGGCGCATCCGGCTGCGTGCGCAGCCCGCCCGCACCGATGTGAGCCTGCACCAGGAAGAAACCGGCATCGTTCGCATGGAGGCCAGCGTTCGCCGCGCGCCGACGCTGAGCCAAATGCCCCTGCAACTCGATCTCGATTGGCGTGAGGCGCAGTTTGGCCAGCTTGCCCGCATCATCACCGGCTCCGATCCCGGCTGGCGCGGCGCACTTACCGGTGAGCTCCACCTGAACGGCACTGCCGACGCGGCGAAAGTCACCATGAGGCTGCGCGCCGCGGGCGTGCATCGTGCCGAATTCACGCCCGCCTCGCCTCTCGACTTCGACGCCAACTGCGCGTTTGTTTACGACTACGCGCAGCGCAGCCTGCAGAATCTCGCTTGCGCCTCGCCACTCGGCGATGGCAGCGTGCACCTTACGGGAGAAATGCCTGGGCTGGGCGCCCCGCCGCAGTTCTCTGTTGCACTCGACCGCATTCCCGTGACTGCCGGGCTCGACGCGCTGCGCACTCTTCGCAGCGGCCTCGCATCTGACCTGGACGCCAAAGGGACCGTCAGCGGAAAAATCGTCTATGCGGGCGCTGCAGTCAAAAGCACGCAACCCGAACAGCCCGCCAAGCCGCCTGGCAAGCATCCGGCAAAGCCCGTGCCTCAGGAAACCGGCCCGCTTACCGGCACCCTCACCGTCTCGAACTTTACCCTCAGCGGCGGCGGCCTCACCCGGCCTCTCGCGGCGCCGAAGATCACCCTTGAACCGGTCGTGGCCGCGCAAGGCTCCCCACAAGCCTTGGCTGGAACCGTGGCCATTCCCGCCGGCGGCGCTGTTCCGCTCGCATTCAATGTGCGGCTTTCGCTCACCGGCTACCGCGTCGGCGTGCACGGCCAAACCAGCTTTGCGCGAGCCAGAGAGATGGCCCAGGCCGCTGGCATCCCTGGCACCGACGCCATTGCCTCTCTCGCCGGCGATCCCATTGCCGTCGATCTCTCTGCGGCGGGCCCATGGCTGCCGCCTGAACAGTTTTCCTCGACCAACGGCGTCTCGCCTGAACCCCAGCCAATACCACCTCTGCCGCCGCAATCCACTGAAGCGCCCGCCATCGCCGCATCTATCACTCCGGCCTTCGACACGCTTGCCGGGACCGTCATTGTGCATAACGCCAACTGGAAGGCCGATTATCTCGCCAACCACCTCGAAATCTCTGAAGCCACGCTGCGCCTTGATAGCGTCGATCTTCGCTGGGACCCCGTGGCGTTCTCTTACGGCCCTCTGAATGGAACTGCGAGCATGATCGTGCCGCTGAGCTGCCCTTCAGACCAGCAGCCTGCACGGCCTTGCCCCGCGCAGTTCCAGATACACTTCGACGATCTTGATGTTGCGGCTCTGGAAACTGCGCTGCTCGGCGCCCGCGAAAAAGGCACGCTGCTCTCCGATCTCATTGAGCGTTTCCATCCCGCGACAGCGCCGCCCTGGCCGCAGCTTGAGGGCACGGTGGCCGCGGATTCGCTCGTTCTCGGGCCGGTTACGCTCCAGCAGGTTGCGGCGATCTTGCGCATCCTTCCTGCCTCGGCCGAGATCACCAGCTTCGATGCCGGACTTCTCGGTGGAACTGTGCACGCTACGGGGTCGCTCCAAAAACCCGCCACCGATCAGGACAAGCCCGACTACACATTCGAGGGCGATTTCCAGAAGCTCAACGCCGCGGATGTGGGTAGCCTCGTGGGGCTGCGCTGGACCGGCGACTCTCTCGACGGCAATGGCAAAGTCGAACTCACCGGTTACACCGACAAGGACCTTGCGTCCTCGGCCAAGGGCATGCTTCATTTCGAAACTCGGCAGGGAATGATCGCTGCGCTCAAACCGCCGTCAGCCCTCGATGCCGCGAGCCCCGTCGATGCCGTGAGCGCCGGCGACGCACCCAAAGCTGCCGCGTTCCCTGCCGCACTCACTCGCTTCAGCGGCTTCACAGCCGACGCCACCATCGCCAACGGCGCGATCACGATCAGCCAGGATCAGGTCACATTCGGCGCGCGCAAGCGATCGGTCCAAGCCATCATCACCTTCGGCGACCCGCCGACGCTCGCCTTCCCCGCACCCAAAGAAGCTCGCGCTCAAAAACACTAGGCCAGTAGTCTCATCGTCGGGTCGCTTTACTGTTCGGCTGTTGTTCTGAGTTCAACGGCCCGATTCTTTCTGGCGGCGTGAACGCCGCCAGTACAGCCGGCCCGGAGGCCGGCGCTACTCTCACTCACTCGCTAAAATCGACTTGTGCCCTCCTCCGTTCTCGTTCATTGCAAAGCCATCCTCTTTGACATGGATGGCATTCTCATCTCCTCCATCGGCTCAGTCGAACGGAGCTGGACAAAATGGGCAGAGCTCCGCGGCGTCGATCCGGTGTTGACGCGCAAAACCGCTCATGGGCGCCGCGCGGTCGAAACCATCGCCCTGCTCCGCCCCGATCTCGACCCCGAAGCCGAGCTCAAGAGCATCGAAGACATCGAAGTCGAGGACAATGAAGGCCTCACCGTTCTGCCCGGCGTGCGCGAACTCCTCGCCGCGCTGCCTCTCGAACGCTGGGCAGTGGTCACCAGCGCCACCGAGCGCATCGCGCAGAGTCGCTCGTAGCGGCTCACTACATCGTCCGCGACCTCACCGGCGTCAGTGCCCAGACAGTCGCCGCTGGCCTCGTCCTGCAACTCACTCCACTCGCCCAGCCAAGAGCTAAAAGCTAAAAGCTAAAAGCTAAAAGATGCTCTTACTCGCTCGCCTCAATCCGCCGGCCGTGCGCATCCTGGATCGGCCGCGTGTTCATCCTGAATAAGTTCGTGAACGACTGCAACTGCGTGCGGCTCATGCTCACGTCGTTTTCGAACACGTACCACTCGACGCCCTCCGTGCATGGCGGCGTCACTTCAGAGCCCACATAGGTCCAGTAACCGCGGTCAGCCGGCAGCACGGCGCCGGCGCTCACCATATCGGTGATCTTTGCGGTTTTGCCCGCGGACGGCAGGTGGTCAAAGAGCGAAGCAAGCAGCGCATTGGGAAAGCCTCGGTCCTGGTTCAGGCGCACGGCCAGAATCGCCAGCTTGCCGTCATCGCTGCGATGTACCAGGTCCACTTCCATGTCGCTCAGCTTGCCCTTCACCGAGTGCTCGCTGGGGTGGTGAAAGTCGAGTTCGACCAGGTTGTACCGAACGCCGTTCGCCACCATGCTGCTGCCGGCATTGACGTGCGCAACGATCCCGCGCCCGGTATTCTCCACCGTCAACGGCCCCGCAATGTAGTGGAACTCGAGCGGCTGGAGCGCCTTGTTCAGGTGCGCTCCGCCTATATCGAGAGGCGATTGCTCGTGCCCTTTCGAGCAGGCCTCGTAAGCACGGTCGAGCTTGCCCCAGACCAGCGGTCCAGTGTGGCCCTCGTAATTCCAATTGGCCCCGCTTTGTGCCGTGCAGATCGACACGAAGCCGAGCAGAAACGCAGAAAGAAAAGTCAGGCGCATAAATTTCTCCGTTACAAATCGGGCGATTCCGCCCCGGAGAATTCTAAGCCATTGCCGGCCAAAGCCAAAAAATGGGACCCGCCGAAGCGGATCCCATTTGTCTCTTCACCGGCAACCTGTCCGAAATTTCTTACCGCGCCTTCACCGCCACGGATACGCCGGCCTGCTCTGCCAGCTTTGCGGCTTTGTCCGTCGACTCCCAGGTAAACTCCGGCTCATTGCGGCCAAAGTGCCCGTAGGCCGCCGTCTTCTGGAAGATCGGCCGGCGCAGGTTCAGGTACTCGATGATGCTCTTCGGCGTGAGCGAAAAATTCTTGCGGATCAGCTCGGTGAGCTTCGCCTCGCTCAGCTTCCCGGTTCCGAACGTCTCCACCAGCACGCTTACCGGTTCAGCCACGCCAATCGCGTACGCAAGCTGAACCTCGGCCTTTTCAGCCAAACCTGCAGCAACAATATTTTTGGCGATGTGGCGCGCCATGTAGGCAGCCGAACGGTCCACCTTGGTCGGATCCTTGCCTGAAAATGCGCCGCCGCCGTGCCGCCCCATACCGCCGTAGGTGTCCACGATGATCTTCCGCCCTGTAAGCCCGGTATCACCCATCGGCCCGCCGATCACAAATCGTCCCGTCGGGTTGATGTGATACTTGGTGTGCTCGTCGAGCCATGCAGCCGGAAGCACCGCCTGGATCACATGCTTCAATACGTCGGCATGCAGATCCTCGATGCTCACCGCCTCAGAGTGCTGGCTGCTGATTACAACCGCATCGATGCGCGCCGGTTTTCCATCCTCGCCGTATTCCACCGTGACCTGGCTCTTGCCGTCGGGCCGCAGGTAGGGCAGTTTGCCGCTCTTGCGCACGTGGCTCAGTTGGCGGCAGAGCTTGTGTGCCAGCGAGATGGGAGCGGGCATCAGCTCAGGTGTCTCGTTTGAGGCATAGCCGAACATCATGCCCTGGTCGCCGGCGCCGCCGGTGTCAACGCCCTGGGCGATGTCGCCCGACTGCTTGTTGATGCTCGAAATCACCGCGCAGGTGTTCGAATCGAATCCGTAAAGCGCGTTGTCATAGCCAATTGAGGCCACCACTCCGCGCACCAGGCTCTGGAAGTCCACGTAGGCTTTGGTCGTAATCTCGCCTGCAATCACCACCAGCCCCGTGGCTGTTAGTGTTTCCGCCGCCACGCGGCTATAGGGATCCTGGTCCAGACAAGCATCGAGAATGGCATCGGAGACCTGATCGGCAATCTTGTCGGGATGGCCTTCGGTCACTGACTCAGATGTAAACAAGAAACGGTCGCTCACCTTCAAACTCCTTCCCCGGGTATGGGGTCAATTTAGTGCTCGCGGCAGTGAGGGGCTCGCCCGCCATCCTGAGCTCAACAAGCGGCAAAAGACCGCATGGCCCAAAATCCGGATTTACGGCTAAATCAGACGGGCAGGCCTGCACAAGCAGGTTCAAGCCTTTTGATGCTTCCTTTCCATGGTAATGGGATTGGTGGGTTGGCGGCAAAGGGCTGCAGCGTATGGCAAGCAATCGGCGTTCAATGGTGGATTGGAGGCCCTGAGCCGGGCCTTCATCCCGAACCGCAGGAGATCAGAATCGGGAGGATACCCGTGCCGCCAGGGATCGGAAAGAAGTCCGCAGAACGCCAAGCGCCATGGAAACCTTGTGCCCCGGCACCACCGAGTGCCACCACCCCTGGCGCACCCCAAGATAGCGAACCATGAAGTATGCGGCCACCGCGACCGACAGCAGAAGGACCATGGCGCCAATCCAGCGCAGGCGCATCTGGGTCGCCTCACGGCGCAGAATCCTCGCCTTGCCGACGTTGGAGGCAAAGGCCGTCCAGTTGCGATCGTCGTCGATCATCTGGCCCGACGCGGTATAGGCGCTCAGAAAGCGCTCTGTCCAGTCATGCTGGTCCAGCCCCAGCGCTCCGGCATAGCCGCGCACAATGCCCTTGCTCAGGATGCCGCCAGGCAGCAGGCGAAACCTCTCCTGCTCCAGCGCAAGCAGATGGCGCTGGCTGATCTTGGTAACCGCCGCAATGTCTTCCAGAGCAACGCCCCGCGAAACGCGTTCGTTGCGCAAATCGTCTCCAAAACTCATCGGCGATCCAGGCGGTGCAATAGGCCCATTAAAATTGTATCTTCACGATAATCCCGGTTCTATCCCCGGGCAAAGCACGTTTTGGCTTCTTTGCCGCCTGCGGACTCACTTATGTAACCTCTGCCACACCATGCAATTCCGGGTTCCAGGCACACTCCCGCGCCCGGCTGTTACCCTGAGGGCAGGGCTTTTGGGCCCCGGATTCCGGATTCGCGCTACAAAATGAATAAGTTGATCTTCGCCAACTTGCTGCGCCGCCCCCTGCGCTCGGTCATCAGCGTCCTCGCCGTGGCCATTGAAGTCGTCATGATCCTGTCGATCGTGGGCATCTTCATGGGCATGCTCGACTCCCAGAAGGAACGCACCAACGGTATTGGCGCAGATCTCATGCTGCTGCCGTCTAACGCTAGCTTTTTCAATGGCATAGGCGGTGCTTCCATCCCTGTCAAGGATGGCATCGCCCTGGCCCGGCTGCCGCACGTGGCCGTGGTTTCGCCGGCGATTCAAAAGATCTCCACAAGCGGCAACGTCGAGATCCTTTACGGCATTGACTATGAAAGCTTCGACGCACTCAAGCCGTTCCGATTTCTCGCCGGCGGCAGGTTCCAGGGACCGTACGACACCATCATCGACGATGTATTTGCCGGGACAAAGAATCCAGCGACCGGCAAAATCTTCGCGGTCGGCGACACGGTCATGATTATGGGCCACAAATTCCGCATCTCGGGCATCGTCGATCAGGGCAAGGGAGGGCGCAAGCTGATTCCCCTCGACACTATGCAACAGCTCATCGGCGCCCAGGGCATGGCCTCGCTCTTCTATATCAAATGCGACAGCCCGACAAATGACGACCTGGTCATGCAGAAGATTCGCTCCACGCGCGGCTTTCAGGACAACACACTCACCACTGTCGATAGCTGGCTCGACCAGATGACACCGTCCAAAGTCCCCGGCTTCAATCTCGCCCTCAAAATCGTCACGGGCATCGCCGTCGTGATCGGCTTTCTGGTGATCTTCCAGTCCATGTATACCGCAGTGCTTGAACGCACGCGCGAAATCGGCATTCTCAAATCCATGGGTGCGTCGAAGACGACGATTGTTGGGGTCGTGCTGCGTGAGTGTGCCCTGCTTGCACTCGCAGGCGACGTGGTGGGTATCGCGGCAGCCTACGGAGTGCGCCTTGCGATACTTCACTTCTTTCCCACGCAGACCTTCGAGATCACCCCCCTGTGGATCGGTTACGCCGCTGCCATCGCCTTTATCGGTTCGCTCTGCGGCGCGCTCTATCCGGCCTGGATGGCTGCCCGCAAGGACCCCATCGATGCCCTTGCGTACGAATAGCGCGGGCCTTCTTTGCCCGATAAATCATTTCTTTAACTGATTTTGACGCGTTTTCCACCCTGCCGTGTGCTAGGCTGGTCAGGATCAACGGCATCTTTGGAAGCTATAGCTACTGGGTCCTTGCAGAGCGCGTCACCCGTCTCCCCGGTGCTGATCAATGATCCGCCGGGAGGCTCAGCTCTTTTCGCCGTATCGCCCCCACCGAGCGGCGCTGCTTTCATTTCTTCCGAAGGTGCTAGAGCAGCCAAACCACCCTACAAGGAGAGCCCATGACCAAGATTTGCAGTTTCTTTCCCCGAATTCTCGCCGCGTTCGCATTGACGGCGTTTTTCGTGGCCCCCGCCGGCGTATCCGCCTGGTCGCAAACCACCGGCGCAGGCAGCATCAACGGAGCCGTGACCGACGTCAATCAGGCAGTCATCCCCACCGCCACTGTGACCGTAATTAACGTCGATACCGGCGTGACCCATCTCTATTCGACCGACTCGGCAGGCTACTATTCCGCGCCATTTCTCATCCCCGGCCACTATGAGGTCGACGCCTCGGCCCCCAACTTCGGCAAGGTGGAAGAAAAGGGCGTCACGCTTCTGGTTGGCCAGACGGTCACCATCAATCTCACGCTGAAAATCAGCGCGGCCACCACCACCGTTGAGGTTTCCGCCTCAAACCTGATCCTCGACGTGGAAAAGACTGAGGTTTCCCAGGTCGTTGATACGAACCTGGTCGCAAACCTGCCCGTGAACGCGCGCAATTGGAGCGACTTTGTGCTGCTCACTCCCAACGTCACGCAGGACGGCAGCAGCGGCTTGGTCAGCTTCCACGGCATCAGCGGCCTTTACAACCAGAATTATGTAGACGGCGCCAACAACAACCAGATGCTCTTCTCTGAAGCCCGCGGTCGAGCCAGCGGCGCTCCTTACGTGTACTCGGTCGATTCCATCAAGGAGTTTCAGGCGAACGCTTCAAATTACTCCGTCGAATTCGGCCAGGCTGCCGGCGGCCAGGTGAACGCGATCACCAAGAGCGGCACCAATAACCTGCACGGCGACCTGTTCTACTTCCTGCGATATCCCTCGCTGAATGCCTTGGATCCGTACACGAAGTACCAGGCGCTGAACCCCAGCATCAGCGGCGTCGCTCCCGCTGCCGCAGCGTTCCTGCTCACGCAGCCGACGCACCAGCAACAACAGTTCGGCGGCTCGGTTGGCGGTCCGTTCATCAAGGACCGGCTTTTCTACTTCCTCACCTATGACGGCTTCCGCAAGGTCGGCAAGGCTCTGTATACCGACAATAACTACCTCTCGACATCGTCGACGCTGCCCGCCGGAGTGAGCCCCGGCAGCAATACCATCTATGCGGGTGCGTGCCCAGCGACGATTACTGCAACGCAGTGCACCAACGGCATCCAATTCCTGATCAACGAGTCAACGGCTGCGCCGACGCGCTTTTCCAAGGAAGATGTCTTCTTCCCGCGTTTGGACTTTCACATCAACAGCAAGAACGATGCGTTTGTGAACTACAACTGGGTTGACTTTTATTCCGCCTACGGATATAGCTCGGCGGTAACCTTCAGCAACAGCTCGCCATCAACCAACGCTCCCACCTACTACCACGAGCGCTTCCTGGTGGCCGGATGGACAACCCAGATCGGCAGCGCCAGCGTGAACGAGGTTCACGGACAGTACGGCAGGGATCTGGAAACGGCGGGGGCCAATGCTTCCGGTCCATCAGTCGGCATGGGCGTAGACACATTCGGCATGCCAAATGCTCTGCCGCGCAAAGCGGAGCCTGACGAGCACCGCATCCAGATCAGCGACGTCTTCTCGACCACCCACGGCCGCCACACTTGGAAATTCGGCGGCGATGCCAATATCATCCACGAAGTCATGATCAACCTCTTCCAGGGCGGGGGCATTTACAGCTATGGCGATTCAACCAACCTGCTCAAATTCCAGTCCTGGATTCAGGACGCCTTTGCGGGTCAGGCAGGCGACACCGATCCTTATGCCGGCTACCATTACTCCACGCTGGTTCAGACCGTCGACCAGGTGAACACAACTCCCGGGACACAAGGCAAGGACGACTTCTGGATGAAGATGTACGACGGCTATGCCGAGGACGCCTGGAAGATCGGACAGAAGTTTACGGTGACGGCGGGCATACGGTACGACATCCAGCTCACACCCAATCCCGGCCTGGTAAACCACCTGTTTGATCCCATCTCGTCGGAGTACACCAGCTCCATCAAGAACGTGACGGACAGGATTCAGCCTCGCGTAGCCTTCTCGTGGACGCCATATAACGGCACTGTGGTCCGCGGCGGGTATGGCTTATTCTCCGCGCTCAACCAGGGCAGCACCTACTATGCAATGCGCGTGGAAAATGGCGTGGTGCAGTTGAACTACACCTACACAGGATGCTTTTCGAGTACGGCCCCGAACCAGCCTCCCAACACTCCCTGCCCGTCAGTTCCGGGGACAGGTACCACCGCTGCGAAACTGCGGTATCCGAATCTGCCGGTCCAGCCATCCGGTCCGTCGCTGTCGAGCGCGCAATTCCCGACGGGCGGCGCGGCGCCCGGTGTGACTCCGATAACTGCCGCACCCAGCTACAGCTTCCACGGGCTCGATCCGAACTTCGTGCCGCCTTTCGCCCACGAGATGAACCTGAGCCTGGAACAGGCGCTGCCCGGCAAGCTCTCACTCCAGGTGGGATATGTCGGTACTCGCGGAATGCGGCTGCCGGTCTTTCTGGATGCAGAACTGGTGGGCCAGCAGCCCCACGGTTTGGCAACCTACCTCGTGCAAGACGCGAGCAACAATATCACCAAAACCATCACCGCGCCGGTCTACCTGCCGACCGATCGGCGGCCGGCACTCAATAGCGCCGGTCAGCAGCTATCGAGCTTCAACACCGGCTACAGTATCGCCAACACCTGGTACAACGCGATGGCCGTCACCGTCCGCCGTCCCTTCGCGAACGGAATTGAAGTGTTGGGCAATTACACCTGGGCGCATGCCTCAGATGACGGCCAGGTACAGGGCGCCAACGGTACCTTCTACGGCGGCGACGTCCCGACCGACCCAAATAACATCCGGTTCGACAATGGACCGTCGGACATTGATATCCGCAACCGTGGATCGATCACATTTGTTTATCAGCCGACCTTCAAGGTCAGCAATATGTTGGCGAATCAACTTGCAAACGGTTGGCAATTCTCAGGCGCTGAGATTGCTTCGAACGGCGAGCCGATCTTCCTCGGCGTCAGCGGCACCATCTATTCGGGGAATACCGTTGGTTCAAGCTACGCAGATGAGAGCGGCATCTTTGGCGGGGCCATGAGTTCGAGCACGGGCAGCGCCACCAACGGTCGTCCTCCTCAGGTCGGGCGCAACAGCATTCCCATGCCGGGGTTCAACGACTTTGATATGCGCCTGACGCGCAATATCAAAATCCACGAGAATATCTCGCTGCAGCTCAACGCTGAAGCCTTCAACTTGCTCAACCACAAAATCGTCACCGGCGTAAACGGCACCTACACAACATTCCTGGGGCCCGGAGCAAAGGCAACCGCCGGATCGGCGACGTACACCTGCGCGACGGTTACGCCGCCGACGGGATCGCGAGAAACCGGATGCTTTGTGCCCTATACGGGCACTCTGCTCTCGACCTTCGACGTGACGTCAAGCACCAGCAGCAGCACGCTGTATGGCTCGCGGCAACTGCAGGTCTCGGGCAAGTTGTTCTTCTAAACCCGGGCAAGAGCGTAACACAACAGGGCGGCAGCTTCGGCTGCCGCCCTTTTTGTGTGCTGCCAGGTAGCGCCGGCCCCATGGCCGGTGTCCACGCCGCTGGCTAAATACCCGTACTGATCAGCGATACTTGAAAGTGGACTCCCAAATCTGTCATACGTACCGGGGAGCCGCCGAGGCCATCATGCAAGTGGAAACCCGGACTCTCGTATCCCTCGACGCCATCCGCGCCGCAGCGCAGCGCATCGCCGCCATCGCCATGAAAACGCCGCTGGTTCGCGCGGCTTTTCCGGGCATCTCAGGCCATGGCACCGGCAGGGAAATCTGGCTCAAAGCCGAGAGCCTGCAGCCCATCGGAGCCTTCAAGATTCGCGGGGCCTCCAACAAAATTCTTCAGCTCACGCCCGCCGAAATCGCGCGCGGCGTCATCACCTATTCGAGCGGCAACCACGCACAGGGTGTCGCCTATGCAGCGCGCGAAGTTGGCGCCAAGGCGGTCATCGTCATGCCCTCGAACGCCCCGGCCATCAAGCGCGCCGCAACACTGGCGCTGGGTGCCGAAATCGTCGATGTCGGCCCGGCCTCAAGCGAACGGCTGGCCAAGGCAGAGGAACTCGTTCGCGAGCACGGCTACGTTGTCATCCCTCCCTACGACGACGAGCAGATCATCGCCGGGCAGGGAACCTGCGGCCTCGAGATTGTGCAAGAGCTCACCGACGTGGATTTAGTCGTATCGCCGGTTTCCGGTGGAGGCCTGCTGAGCGGCATTGCTGCGGCCGTCAAGCAGATCCGTCCTCAAACTAAGGTTTTTGGCATCGAGCCGGAGCTGGCTGCCGACACCGCAGAGAGTTTTCGCACCGGGAAAATCGCCACCTGGACTGCGGAACAGACCAGCCGCACACTGGCCGACGGCCTGCGCACGCAAAGCGTCGGCGTGCGCAACTTCGCTCATATTCAAGCCTACGTTGACGGCATTGTCACCGTCACCGAGGCGGAGATTCGCGCCGCCATGCGCGCCATCGTCGCCGCAACGCGGCTGGTGCCGGAGCCCAGCGGTGCCGTTGCCACGGCCGCGCTCCTCTTTCATGCGCACGAACTGCCGCCCTATCGCAAGGCCGTGGCCTTGGTGAGCGGCGGCAACGTCGACCCGGTGCTCCTGGCCCAAGTGCTCACCGAAAGCGCGTCGTAGCGTCGTTCAACTATGATCGACACTGTGATGACACCGCGCATTTCCGCCTGCCGCGCTCTCGCCTTCGGAGCCGCGCTTGCCTGCGCCGCGCTTCCTGTTGCTGGGCAAAAAAAGCAGCCGGAGCTGGTCAAGCCCATGGCCGGCCCGCGTGCCACGGTCCTGCGCATCACGCCGCTTTACATCTCGCCTGACACCGGCTCGCAAAGGGTTGACAGGGTGCAGGTCGGCCGCGAGATGGTAGTTGCCGAAAAAAGCGGCCCCTGGGTGCGGGTCTACGCCAATACCGATGTCCAGGAGCAACAGGAAAACGACAGGGACGCCCCGATGGTCGGCGGCGATGAGGTGCCGCCTCCCATCTCCGGATGGATGCAGGCCAATGGGGTCGTGGAGGAGTCCACACCCGACGCCGACAAGATCATCATGGGCGCGGCAGTCAACGAGGAAACGCTGGCCTCCAATCCGCGTGGCCCGGCGAACGCAGCCCAGAGCGCGCGCATGCTCTACCGCCGCGTAGTCGAAATGTTCCCCAACTCCCCGCTCGCGCCTGAAGCTGCATGGCGCGCCGCCGACATTCAGTGGCAGATTCAGAAAACGGATGCGTCAACCCTGCCTTCAGCCCACGAGAAGAGCGCTGTTTTTCGCCAGGGCATGGACGAAGACGAACTGAGAAAAGTCATCAAGTACTATCCGCGCACGCGCTGGGCGGCGCTGGCGGCCTTTGACCTCATCGACAACAAACTCTGCGGCGATTGGCAGGGCTCCGCACAATGCCCTGAGAAAGAAGCTGATCTTTATCTGAAATATGCCAACGAATACCCCGACGGTCCGCGCACCGCGCGTGCCCTTTACGAAGCCGTCTATCGCTTTGCGGTGCTCAAGGACATGTATGCAGCCGATGGCAACGACCGCAAGACCAGCGACGCTCTCAACCAGGCGCATTCCATTTTGGCCCAGTTGAAAGCCCACTTTGCCGACTCCGACTACTCCTTGCGCGCAGGAGCGCTGGCGTACAAATTGGATCAGGGCGTTCCTGTTTTTGGCGTCGACATGGAGTGAGCCGTCCGTGCCCTCCTTTGTTGGTATCCTGATTCTTCGCCACATTTTAAAGATTGACTGAAACCGGGAGGCTTCTTGAGCCCTTATATCTTGTCCATCCTTTTGGGAATTGTGGAAGGTTTGACTGAATTCTTGCCCGTCAGTTCCACGGCTCACCTCCGCATTGCTGAAGCATTCATGAAGATCCCGCTCGACGACCCCTATTGGATGATGTACACCATCGTCATTCAGGTGGGCGCCATCTTCGCACTGTGCCTGTTGTTCCTGGAGCGGATTCTTAACTTCATGCGCACATTCCCCGCCGGTGAACGCGGCGATCGCAACTGGTTAACCCACCCCATCTCGCTCACCCTTATCGCCTTTGCCTGCACCTCGGCGCCGGCGCTCCTGCTGCGTAAATGGAGCGAGAAAAACCTTGGCAGTCTCAATGCGATGGCGCTGGCGCTGGTTTTGGGCGGCGTCATAATGTGGATCGTCGATGTGTGGAGCACGCGCTATGAACCCAGCACCACCCACGTAGAAGAAATGTCGTTACCGCAAGCCGTGTGGATCGGGATCTGCCAAACGCTCTCCGCCATCTTTCCCGGCACCTCGCGCTCCATGTCCACCATTGCTGCCGGCCAGATTGCCGGTCTCGACCGGCCCTCCGCCCTTGAATTCAGCTTTCTCCTTTCCATTCCCACCATGATCGCTGCCACGGGGTGGGATCTCTTGAAGGAGATTCATGTCAGCAAGGCCGCGGGCGCAGCCGGTTTGGCCTCCGCACAAGTCGTCATGAACCAGGAGCGATGGATCGTGCTCATCATCGGTACCGTCGTGTCATTCATCGTGGCTCTCGGCGTGGTGGAGTGGTTCCTTCACTGGGTCCGCAAGCACGGCTTCGTGCCGTTCGCCATCTATCGCATCCTGCTCGGCGGCTGGCTGCTGTTCTGGGGCGCAAAGTACATCGGTGGCTGAAGCATTTTCGGAAATTCTGTAGATCGAAAGCAAACATTCAAGTCGCCGCGACCCGAGAAAGCGGCGACCTAGATCCGATCTCGACAGGACCACACCGTTTCGTGGCCGCTTTCTATCACGCGCAATGAAGCGCTTCCGTCAGTTTGACCGCGCCGAGCACGTTTGTGATGCGCTTCAGGTTATTCGCCATCGTCGCGAGGCCGATCTCGACCGTTGCACCGAACAATCCTGTGTTGCCGGTGAGAACGAAGGCTAGCGATCAATCCGAGTTCCGCGAAGAGTCACAACTTTCTTGAAGGGGCCCCCGATCTCGCCGGATTCGCCGACTTGCAGAAACGACGTGGGAGTGATGTTGGAGTAAGTTTCGTGCCACTGGGACTTTTTGCCGGTAGGCGAAGTTTGGATTTGGTCGATTGTCAATTGTTTCCCGTCCCATGTGATGGTGACGTCATTCAGCGCGGCTTTCGGGTCGCAGGCATGAGGATTCTGATTCACACACTCCATGCCGTGAAATTGTTTCGTCGCACTGTCCCACCACAACAGTCCGAGAAGATGTACATCCAGCGGCGCAACACGAATATTTTCCTCGTCGATCAACGTCAAGCCTTGGGCACCTGCGTGCCAAAACTCTTCACCTTTTCCCTGTGCACCGTTGGGCGCATCGGGACTCGGCTCGAAGATCACTTCCACAGCCCATCGCCCTGAAAGTGACTGGATCACACTCAGCATCTCGGTCGAAGCCGCCCTTAAATCATTGCTCGTGGAACTGGAAGTACTGTCTGCGCCATTCGCAGAGGGCGCTACGGATGCTTGAGGTTTAGGGGCGGACCAGGCCAAGTACGGAAGGGAAATCAATATCAGAGGGAGCAAAAATCGCTTCATTTTTCCTCCTGTGACGAACTCTCCATATGGCGACACATCAAACCTACCTGGGTTTATGCCGAGCCAGCGCAAAAACGCCGGTCGATGATATTGGGGCAGCCGGACAAATCTATAGCAGTCATTGTCGCAGAAGATTTGAGAGATGGGGCAATTTTTAACGGTGAGATCAGGTATGAGTCGATACGACGAGAGAGCTTCAGAATGCGATCACAATAGGCGCCTCAAGGATCAGCAGCATGAGAAACTAGAGGGCTTACACCGCCCGTTTTGAACGACGCCTGGATCGACGGCAAACCGGAGGCCCATTGGCGATGAGTTGCGTCCGAGCAAAGAGTTTCGAATAACGGCCCTTTGGTCCGCGGCGCCGCCATGCCTTCACCGTAATGCCATAGCACTGCCCGGGGGCAGAAGTTGACCGGTAATGCCGGTGGTTCCCCTCATCTTCCATTTGCCCGGTTCTGCCCCTCCCGCCGCCGATAATAGAGTTGCTCTGGGACGATTTGCCTGTTCCCGCTGCCGGGTCAATAAATCTTTTCATGCCGGAACGGGAAGCGAAGCGCCCTCATCATGAAGCCCATCCGGATTGTGTTATCGCCCACGCGCAGCCGTCCCGTGAACGTGTTTCTCGGGATGTTGCTCCTGCTGGTTTCGCTGCTTCTTTTCCTCGCCCTCGCCAGCTACCACGCCGCAGACCCCTCTCTCAACACATCCAGCTACATAACCGCGCCGCGCAACTGGGTTGGCCTCTTCGGCGCCTACTTCGCCGACCTCCTTCTCCAGGCGCTCGGCTTGACCGCCTTTCTGCTGCCGGTTTGGATGGGCGCCGTGGGCTGGACCTGGATGCGCTCGCGTCCCGGCGGCTCACCCTTTCTGCGCTGGATCGGAACTCTGTTCACGTTGGCCTTCCTGCCCGCGGTTTTCGGGCTTTTGCCGTGGCATTGGCACTGGCTGCATGCGGTTCCGGTGGAAGGCGTCGTGGGCCGCCTCATGGCCGGCCTGCTGGTGGTCTACCTGAATATTCAGGGAGCCTGGCTCGTGGCGGCGGCACTTGCCGCCTGCGGGCTCTACTTTGCATCGGCCATCAGCTTCTCCGTCGTCCGCGAAGGCCTCACCGAGCATTGGAACACCTTCGTCGCCTGGCTTGAGCGCTGGCGCGAACGGCGTGAGGCGCGCGCCGAGATTCGGGCGGAGCGCAAGGCGCAGCGTGAGGAAGGGAAGCAGCCAATCCCGTTTTCACAATTTGCGGCAAAACCCGGCGAATCCGACGAAGAGGAACCGCCAGCGCGCCGGCCAAACCGTTTTCTGGCTTTCTTCTTCCGCAAGCGCGCGCCGCAGCGGGATCCGCTCGACGAGATTCCTGCGTTTCAACGGGAACGCTCACTACCGGTTGAAGAAGCGATTCCAGTAACGCAGACGCGCAGGCAAAGCATCTGGGAGCGGAGCGAAGCTCCACAAGCTCCCGCCACGCCCGTAGCTGCGCCCGTCGCGCCGCCCGCGCAATACCAGCCCCTGCGTCCCGACTCCGCGATCGCCCGCGCCTTGGCTCCGCAGCCGCCTGCCAGGCCCGAACCGGTTCCTGCCGCGCAGCATCCCGCGGACGAAATCGCCATTCACGGTCGCGCCGACGCTGAAATTCGCACCGTCACCGTCACCCCGAAAAACGTCAGCGGTTACAAGCTTCCTTCGAGCGCGCTGCTCAGCGAGGGAGAAGGCCCGCAATCGGTGCGCGAAGACGTGCTGCGCGAGGAAGCCCAGGTCCTGGTTGAAAAATGCGCAGAGTTCGATGTCCGCGGCCAGGTTGTGCAAATCAACCCCGGGCCCATGGTCACGACATTTGAGTTCAAGCCCGAAGCCGGCGTGAAATACTCGCGCGTCACCGGGCTGGCCGACGATCTTTGCCTCGCCATGCGCGCCGAAAGCATCCTCATCGAGCGCATGCCCGGCAAAAGCACGGTCGGCATCCAGGTACCCAACCACGAGCGCGAAACCATTCACCTGCGCGACATCATCGAGAGCGAAACTTTTGCGCGCGCCCGCTCGCGGCTCACGCTCTCCATGGGCAAAGACATCAACGGCCGCATTGTGACTGCCGATCTGTCCTCGATGCCGCACTTGCTTATCGCCGGCTCAACCGGCTCGGGGAAATCGGTGGCCATCAACGGCATGATCATGAGCCTGCTCTACCGCACCACGCCCAGCCAGGTTCGGCTCATCCTGGTTGATCCCAAACGCGTGGAACTCGGCATGTATGAAGGCATCCCACACCTCTTTACGCCCATCATCACCGATCCCAAAGCCGCCGCCAACGCGCTGCGCAACGCAGTCCGCGAAATGGAGCGCCGCCTCAAGCTGCTGGCCAGCCGCAGCGTCCGCAACATCGACCAGTACAACAAGCTCTTCGAGGGCTCCATGGCCTCGCTCTTCGACGAGGGCGAGCACGAGGAACCGCTGCCCTACATCATCATCATCATCGACGAACTCGCCGACCTGATGATGCTCGACCGCGCCAACGTTGAAGAATCCGTGACGCGCCTCGCGCAGATGGCGCGCGCCGTCGGCATTCATCTGGTTCTGGCCACGCAGCGGCCCAGCGTCGATGTCATCACCGGCCTCATCAAGGCCAACATTCCCACGCGCATCAGCTTCCGCCTGGCCACCAAAGTGGACTCACGCACCATCCTCGACACCAACGGGGCAGAGGCTCTTTTGGGTCGCGGCGACATGCTTTTTCTTCCGCCTGGAACCAGCCGCCTCGTGCGCCTGCACGCTCCCTATGTCAGCGAGAAGGAGACAGCAGCAGTGGTTGACTTCTGGAAAGCGCAAGGCACAGCCGAGTACGTTGAAGGCTTCCTCGACTCGCCCAAGGACGAGCGCTCAGCAATGGAAGGCGAGAGTGAAAACGCAAACGAAGAAGATCCCATGTTCGACGATGCCGTCCGCCTTGTCTTCGAGTTTGGCAAAGCCTCCACGTCGCTTTTGCAGCGGCGTCTGCGCATTGGTTACGGCCGCGCCGCGCACCTCATCGACCTGATGGAGCGCGACGGCCTGGTCGGCGCCGCCGACGGCCCGCGCCCCCGCGATCTGCTCAAAGCCCCCAACTGGCTGCACGAAGTAATGGCCGGCAACGACTAGACTACTCTTGGGACGCGATCGTGCCACGGGCGTTCGTCGCGCGAACGGATGCCGCTTCCCTGCGTCAAATCATTCAAGGAGCTGTCTGCGATGCGGAGAGTCCTGCCCTTCTGCCTGCTCGTCTGCCTCCCGCTTTCAGCGCAGGTCGCTCCCATTCCCACGGCTACCGACCTTCCTGGCTCGCCCTTTTTCATCAAGAAAACCTGGTACATCGGCGGCCCTGGAAATTGGGATTCCCTCACCCTCGATGCGTCCGCCCAATTGCTCTACATCGCGCACGCGCAAATCGTACAGGTCGTCGACATAAAGTCCGGCTCCGTGGTCGCGGAGATTCCCGACTTCCGCGAAGCCCGTGCCATCGTCCTCGACGACACGGGTGATTACGGCTACGTCAGCGATGGTCCCGCGGGCGACGTCGTTGTTTTTGATCGCCATACCTTCAAGATCAAATCCATCGTTCCCATCTACTGCTCTCCCCGCTCCATCGCTTTTGAGCCCCGCAACAAGCTCGTCTTCGCCATTTGCGGCGCCGGTGGCGCGGCCGCTCAGCCATCGCCCGCGCAAACGCAGGCCACCGCCACGCATGCCTCGCACCCCCCGCCGAATCCAGCTCAGATAAATCTTTCCGGCACTTCGCACATCGTGGCGATCGACGCCACCAACGAGAATGTTCTCGCTGACATTGACATTGCCGGCGACTTTCGCTCCGCTGCCTCCGATGGCGCAGGCCACGTCTGGGTCACGGTCGGCTCCGTCACGCAGACTCGCCTCGTGGATCGCACACCAGTCGACGATTCCTTTCCGCCGCGCATCGCCAGGCTCGACGCATCGGCGATCGCCGCGGCAGCGCAACGCGCTCTCGAGAAGCAACCCACCCAAACCTCGCCCGCTCAGCCTCTTCAAATCGATTGGAGTCAGGAGGCCAACCGCGCCTCCCTCATCCGCTTCCTGCGCCTCTCCTCTGCCTGTCAAAATCCGCAGGGCCTGGCTGTCAACGGCAAGAATCAGCGTCTCTTCATCGCCTGCGAGGACCAGCAATTCGTTGTCGTCAATGCGACCAGCGGCAATCTCATTGCCTCGCTCGTCACCGGTCCCGGTGACGATGTCATCGGCTACGACGCCGAACGCGGGCTGATCTTTGTCGCCAACGGCGCTGGATACGGAAGCCTCACCATCATCCGCGAGGATCAGACGACCGACTCCTACGCGGTCGTCCAGAACCTGCCCACACAGGAGCGCGCCCGAACCCTCGCCGTCGATCCTTCCTCGGGCGACGTCTATCTCGTCACCGACTTCCAGGGCGCCGACGTCAGCAAGCCCGGCGGAATCGGGACGCTCAAGATGGTCCAGGTGCCCGGCAGCTTTCAGGTGCTGGTCGTCGGCCCCTGAGCACGATCAATGCACCCGAAAAGAGCGAAGTACGCTCCCCGAGCAATATGCTACACTTCATCGAGCAAACGTTTACCCGATTGAGGACTCAGGAAATTCGCTTGCTTGCGCTTCACCACGCCTGCATCCGCAAGAGATTCTTCAATCGGTGTACGTTGCCGCTTGACAAATCATCGAGTAAAGCAATTTACTTGAGGGCGACTGTCATAAGCCTTCGCGGACGAACTCTCGCCCTCCAAGGGAATGTGCATGTTCGGATTCCTGCCAGCCACATTCGCTTCCGGCATACCAGCCTCGCTGCCGGCCCTGCTTGCCCTCCGCGCGGAGCCGCTCGCCCATCTGCGGTCCCTCGACATCGTCGTCATCGCCCTCTATTTCGCCATGGTCCTCTGGATCGGTTTCTATCTCAAGGGCCGTTCCAACACCGGCGAAGATTTCTTCATGGCCGGCCGCGAAATGACCGCGTGGATCGCCGGCCTCAGCTTCGTTTCCGCCAACCTCGGCTCGCTCGAGCTCATGGGGTGGGCAGGCTCGGCTTATCAATACGGCATCCTCGCCGTGAATTGGTATTGGATCGGCGCCATCCCCGCTATGCTCTTCCTCGGCCTGATGATGATGCCGTTCTACTACGTCTGCAAAACCCATTCCGTCCCCGGTTATCTCGACCTTCGCTACGGCGGCGAGGCTCGCAGTGTCGCCGCAGTCGCCTTCGCCATGGAGATGATCCTCATGAGCGGCGTGAACATGTTCGCCATGGCCGTGGTCATGAAAGTCGTGCTCGGGTGGGACCTGAACTTTTCCATCATTGTCTCGTCGTTGGCCGTCGCTGCGTACGTAGGACTCGGCGGCCTGCGCTCCGCCATCTTCAACGAGGTGATGCAATTTGTGCTCATCTGGGGCGGCGCGCTGCTGGTGCCGATCCTTGGCCTGGTGCAGGCAGGCGGATGGACAGGCCTCAAAGCGAAAATCCTCACCAATCTCGGCTCTGACTCTTACTTCCACATCTGGCGCGACACCGGCAGCTTTGCCGCCAATCCCATGGGAGTCCACTGGACCGGAATCGTCTTTGGCCTCGGTTTCGTCATCAGCTTCGGCTACTGGACCACGGACTTTCTTGTCGTGCAGCGCGTTCTGGCCGCACACAATCTCCGCGCTGCGCGCATGGCGCCCATCATCGCTTCATTCTTCAAGATGGCCGTGCCCTTCATCGTCATTCTGCCCGGATTGCTCGGTCTGGTGCTTCTGCAGAATCCCGACGGCAGCCGTCGCGTGCTCGTCGGAGAAGACGTGGTCGCGGCCTGTTCGTCTGGAGCAGGCGGAGTTCAGGATCCGTCAGGCTGCTCGGCGGCGATGGCCAAGACCACGCTTCCCGCCGACTATCAGCAGAAAGTTCTGAGCGGCGCTCCCAACGCGGAATTGCACACTTACAACCAGGCACTGCCGCTGATGATGGTTCGCTACATGGGACCCGGCTTGCTCGGCCTCGGCATCACTGCACTCATCGCCGGCTTCATGAGCGGTATGGCAGGCAACGTCAGCGCATTCTCCACCGTGTGGACCTACGACATTTACCGGCCGCTCATCCACAAGACTGGCTCCGACAGCCACTATGTTCTCGTCGGCCGCCTCTCCATCCTGATCGGTGTCGCCATCTCCATCGGCGCAGCGTATCTCGTCCAGCAGTTCCACGGCATCATGGATTATGTGCAGGCGCTCTTCAGCATCTTCGTTGCGCCGCTGCTGGCAGTCATTCTTTTCGGCATGTTCTGGAAGCGCGCGACGCGTATGGCCGGCTTTCTCGGCCTGTTTCTTGGAATCGTGTTTTCTGCCGGCTTGTTCATCTGGGTCAAGTTCAATCCTGCGGCGCTGGCCACGGTTGCGCTCTCGCCCGACGCCAAGCCGATGGCCGAGAATGTATTCCGCGCTTTGTGGGCATTCCTGTTCGCGTCGATTGTTTTGATTCTCGTCACCCTGGTCACCAAACCGCGTCCGCTAGCAGAGCTCGACGGCCTCGTCTACG
This sequence comes from Candidatus Sulfuritelmatomonas gaucii, assembly GCA_900290245.1. Taxonomy (GTDB): domain Bacteria; phylum Acidobacteriota; class Terriglobia; order Terriglobales; family Acidobacteriaceae; genus Telmatobacter; species Telmatobacter gaucii. The sequence goes on from OKRB01000093.1 coordinate 41,775, forward strand.
GCGCAACAATATTGCCCAAAGAAGAACCTGTTCCGTTCTACAAAAACGAATGGGCGTGGGCCACCGTCGTGTTCGTGATCTTTGTCGCACTTAACATCATCTTTTGGTAGGAACGCGCCGCACACATCGGCCGCGGCACTCGCGCACTGGAGAAGAGAAGAGAAGAGGAGAACAAAACGCCATGCATGGTTCCGGCATACCGATCTGGTTTTTCATTGGCGTCCTGCTGATTTTCTACGGCGTCATGATTTTCGGCTACGGTGTGTACGAATGGTCCACGGCAATCTATCCGCTCGGCGTGCAGCTCACCAATTTGCATACGCCGGTCTGGTGGGGTGTTCTGCTCTCACTTCTAGGTCTTCTTTACGTCATCAAGTTTCGTCCCGGCCGGGCCCGCAAATAGACGCGACCCGAAGCAAATAGAAATTTTGAAATCCGAACGATATAAGGAGCAAGAACATGGCAGCGCAGCGCAAAATGACCTTTGGAATCGTAGTTGGTAATCGCGGCTTTTTCCCTCACCACCTGGCCAAGACCGGCCGTGATGAAATCATCTCGGTTCTGGAGGCGGCGGGCGCAACGCCCATAGTCCTCAGTCCGGAGGAGTCGCACTTCGGCGCCGTCGAAACTTACGCCGAAGCGCAGCGCTGCGCGGAGCTCTTCAAGAAGCACTCCGACGAAATCGACGGCATCATTGTCACCCTGCCCAACTTCGGCGAAGAGCGCGGCATCGTCGACGCCATCCGCCTCTCCGGCCTCAAAGTTCCCGTCCTCGTCCAGGCCACGCCCGATCGCGCAGACAATATGACCATCGCCATGCGCCGCGACAGCTTCTGCGGCAAGATGAGCTGCTGCAACAATATGATGCAGTACGGGATCGCCTATTCGCTCACCACGCTGCACACTGAGGCTGTAACGTCGCCCGAGTTCAAAGCCGACCTCGAATGGTTCTCGCAGGTTTGCCGCATCGTCAAGGGTCTCAAGAATCTTCGCATCGGAGCCATCGGCGCGCGCCCCACGGCATTCAACACTGTCCGCTACTCCGAGCGCATCTTCGAAACTAGCGGCATCACCATCGAGACCATCGACCTATCTGAAATCTTCGGCCGCATCAACCGCATGAAAGATAACGACGACGCGGCGCAGGCCAAGCTCGCCGCCATCAAAAAGTACGTCACCACCGCCGGCATCTCTGATGATGCACTCATCAAGATGGCCAAGCTCGGCGCGGTTGTCGACGGCTGGATGAAGCAGGCTCACGTCACGATCAGCGCCGTGCAGTGCTGGACCTCGATGGAAGAGTTTTTCGGCGTCGTGCCCTGCACCATCATGAGCATGATGTCGAACGAGCTCATCCCTTCCGCCTGCGAAGTCGACGTTCCCGGCACGCTCAGCATGTACATGCTCGCGCTGGCGAGCGGCACGCCGTCTGCGCTGCTCGACTGGAACAATAACTACGGCGCCGATCCCAACAAGTGCGTCTGCTTCCACTGCTCAAATCTGCCCAAGCACTTCTTCAAGGATGTGCGCATGGACTACCAGGAGATCATCGCCGGTACCGTGGGCAAAGAGAATACATTCGGCACCTGCGTCGGCCGCGTCAAGGCCGGCACGATGTGCTTCGCGCGCTACTCCACCGACGATCGGCGCGGTATCGTGCGCGGTTACACCGGCGCGGGCCGCTTCACCGACGATCCGCTCGAGACCTTTGGCGGCGCCGGCGTTGCCGAGATCCCGCAACTGCAAAAGCTGCTCAAGTACATTTGCCGCGAGGGCTTCGAGCATCACGTCGCAGCAAACTTCAGCGAAGTGTCGAAATCAATCCACGAAGCCGCGCGCTACCTCGGCTGGGAGAGCCACTATCATCCCGCGCTCGAGGACTGATTTCAGGGTTCTCCCGAAACTTCAAACTGGAAAAAGCCCCGCAAAGGGGCCTTTTCTCTAACTCCGCTAACCCCGCCAACTCCGCTAACACCGCTCCCCCGGCTCCAGCGTCACCCGCGCCGCCAGCACCACCAGCGCCGACCACAGCACGTCCGCACCCAGCAGATGCACAATCTGCAGCCATACCGGCGCCAGCAGAACCACATCGAGAATACCAAGCCCGTATTGCACCGCGAGAAGAATCAGCACCAGCGCGCACAATCCGCGATTGTCCCAGTGTGTCTGGCGCTTCGCTGCGCGGACCACCAGCCAGATGAGAAAGACGCAAGCCGCCAACGCAACCATTGGATGCGTCCAGCGCCAGCGAATCAGCCATCCGCTGGTCGAGGCAAAATCCTGCCTGAGCGCCGCGCCCAGCGAGCTCGCCGGAAAGAGCGTGTCGCCCAGCGCTGCAAGCGAACCGGTCACGCCCACCAGCAGCAGCACAACGACGGCCGCGATGGCCCCAGCCGGCGCGACTACGCGAACCTTCCCTCGCATAAAACCGTTGTGACGGCTTAGCAGGTGCGCCGTCAGGGTCAGCGCGGCAAGCAGCAGCAAGGTATTGGTCAGGTGCAAAGCAAGATAGGGTGCGCGCAAGGGGGATTGGCTCTCCGCCGTCAGCCCGAGCTTCACCAGGAAGGCTCCGAGCGCTGCTTCAATCAAGGTGAAGACAACTGCGGCTACAGCCGTCGTACGCGCCAGGTGGCCTTTTGCAGTTCGCGCAAAGGTCCACCAGGCCAATGCAACAACCGCAAAGAATGAGAGCCCGCTGGTGATGCGATGCGTAAACTCGATCATCGTGTCGATTCGCGGCGAGTGCTGCATCACCGTGCCATTGCACAGCGGCCAATGGTCACCGCAGCCCGCGCCCGATCCAGTGGCGAAGACGGTGGACTTGCACAGGAGCGACTGAAGCAGGCATAGGATCAGGCCAAGGACCAACTCAATAGTTTAGTTCAGCCGCACCGGCACCGAGCGCGAGACGGAAACTTCATGCAGTCACTCACCCAGCAGCCGCACCACGTGGTTCACGATCATCAGGTCCTCGAGCGGCGGAATCACCCGCACCGTGACCGGCGAGTCTTCGGCGGAAATCACCGCAGCGCCGCGCACGTTGTTGCGAGCCGGATCAAGCTTGATTCCCAGCCCGCCCAGCTCCGCGCAGATCTCCGCGCGCGAGGCAATGTCGTTCTCGCCGATGCCGCCGGTGAAAACCAGCATGTCCAGGCCGTTCAGCTCTGCCACATAACTGCCGATCCACCGCGCAATCGTCCAGCAAAACTTGTCCACCGCCAGCCGCGCCTTCGTATTCCCCGCGTCAATCGCCTCGCGCAGGTCGCGCATGTCGTTCGACAGTTCGCTTACGCCCAGCAGTCCCGACTTCTTGCTGACCACGGTCTCAAGCTTTTCGGCAGCGTCGAGAGTGTTCGGCGTCGTCGCGGCGATCTTTTTCAGGATGAAGATCATGATCCCCGGATCGATATCGCCGGTGCGCGAGCCGCTGATGAGGCCGCTCGTCGGCGTCAGCGCCATCGACGTATCGAGGCACTCGCCCTTGCGAATTGCGGAGATCGACGCGCCGTTGCCCAGGTGCGCCACAACCAGCTTTTCCGGCACATTGGGCTGCAGTTGATACACGATCGATTCGTACGAGATCCCGTGATAGCCGTACTTCCGCACACCGATGGCCACGTACTCCGTGGGAATCGGCATGCGCGTGGCCACCTCCGGCAGCGTGCGATGAAAGTAAGTATCGAGAATGGCAAAGTTCGGGGTCGCCGGAAACAGCCGCAGCGCCTCGCGCATGATATACACCGCGATCGGCGTGTGCAGCGGTGCAAGGTCGGCATAGCTTTCAATCTCGTCGATCAATTGCGGCGTGATGCGCTGGTTTTCCCGCACCGTCGGCCCGCCGCACACCGTGCGGTGCCCAATCGCCGCCGGGGCAGGGAACTGGCCTGAGTTCAGCGCATCGACGACCAGCTTGAACGCCACGGAGCGGCTTGGGACCTCGGGTGTCTGGTCCACAAGCTTCGTTCCGCTCGCGTTCTTGATCCAGAACTTTCCCTGGTCGGTGCCGATCCCATCGACCGCACCCTCAAACAGCCTTGTCCGTTCGCCGTTGCCGGCTTCATACAACGAGAATTTGATTGAAGAAGAACCACTATTCAATACCAAAACCGGCAATGAAGACATGAATGAAAATACCTTTCGAAAGTTTGAGCAGTAGCTGGACGCTCGTAACCACTAGCCTGCAGCCGGTAGCTAAAGGCCAAGAGCTACTGGCTACGGGCTACAAGCTACTGGCTAGCTTTCCCCGGCCAGCGCCAATCCTTTATCTCCGGCATATCGTCGCCGTTCTCTGATACATAGAGCTTGTGGCGCTGAATCGCCTCGGAGTACCACTGCTGCGTCGCATCCACTTGTGCAGCCAGCCGCGGCACGCGCCGGATCGCGTCAAGCGTCAACTGGAAACGGTCGATGTTGTTCAGCACGCACATGTCAAAAGGAGTCGTCGTCGTGCCTTCCTCTTTGTATCCGCGCACGTGCAATTGATCGTGGTTGTGCCGGCGGTACGTCAGCCGGTGAATCCCCCACGGATAGCCGTGAAATGCAAAGATCGTCGGCACGGCTGGCGGAAAAATCCGATCATAGTCTTCATCCGACAGCCCATGCGGATGCTCCGACTGCGGCTGCAGCGCCATCAGATCCACCACGTTCACCATGCGGATGCGCAGATCGGGAACCCGCTCGCGCAGCAGGCACACCGCGGCCAGGGCCTCCATCGTCGGCACATCGCCGCAGCAGGCCATCACCACCTCGGGTTTGCCCGCATCGTTCGACGCCCACGGCCACACGCCCATCCCCGTGGTGCAGTGTTCAATCGCCTCGTCCATCGAGAGCCACTGCGGTGCCGGCTGCTTGCCCGCTACAATCAGGTTGATGTAGTTGCGGCTGCGCAGGCAGTGGTCGGCCACTGACAACAGCGTGTTGGCGTCAGGCGGCAGGTAAATCCGCACCACGTCGGCCTTCTTGTTTACCAGGTGATCGATGAACCCCGGATCCTGGTGCGAGAAGCCATTGTGATCCTGCCGCCACACCAGCGAGCTGAGCAAATAATTCAGCGAAGCGATCGGCTTGCGCCACGGAATTTCGTGCGTCGTCTTCAGCCACTTGGCGTGCTGGTTCACCATCGAATCCACAATATGAATGAACGCCTCATAGCAGTTGAAGAACCCATGCCGCCCGGTCAGCAGATATCCCTCAAGCCAGCCCTCGCAAAGATGCTCGCTTAGCACCTCCATCACGCGTCCCGTAGGCGATAGCTGCTCGTCCACCGGCAGCGTCGCCGCCATCCATCTCTTGCCCGTTCCGGTAATCACGTCCTGAAGACGATTTGAGGCGGTTTCGTCCGGGCCGAAGACGCGGAAGTTCTTCTGGTCCAGGTTGCCTTGCATCACGTCGTGCAAGTACCGGCCAAGCACGCGCGTTGACTCCACATCCTCCGCGCCGCGCACTCCGATCTTCACCGCGAAGTCGCGAAAATTCGGCAGATTCAGCGGCTGCAGCAGCAAGCCGCCGTTAGCGTGCGCGTTCATGCCCATGCGCAAACGGCCCTTCGGCGGTATCTCCGCCAGATCCGCGCGCAGCCGCCCCTTCGCGTCGAACAGCTCTTCGGGCTTGTAGCTGCGCATCCAGTCTTCCAGTTGCTGCAGGTGCTCCGGCTTCTCGCGCAGTTCGCTCAGCGGCACCTGGTGTGCGCGCCACGTGTTCTCCACCGGCTTGCCGTCCACAAACTTCGGCCCCGTCCATCCTTTCGGCGTGCGCAGAATCAACATCGGCCACGCCGGCCGCTCCGGCTTGGCGCTCTCTCTCGCCGCCTTCTGGATTGCCGCAATACGATCGAAGATGGTGTCGAACATCGCCGCGGCCTGCTGGTGCATGACCATCGGCTCATCGCCTTCCAGCGTGTAGGGCTCGTAGCCGTAGCCGCGCATCAGGTCTTCCAACTCCGCATGCGGAATCCGCGCCAGCACTGTCGGATTCGCAATCTTGTATCCGTTCAGGTGCAGAATGGGCAGCACCGCGCCGTCGGTTGCCGGATTCAAAAACTTGTTCGAGTGCCAGCTTGTGGCCAGCGGCCCCGTCTCACTCTCGCCGTCTCCCACAACGCACGCCACAACCAGGCTCGGATTGTCGAAAGCCGCGCCGTAAGCATGCACCAGCGAATAACCCAGTTCGCCGCCTTCATGAATCGATCCCGGAGTCTCCGGCGCCACGTGGCTCGGAATCCCGTAAGGCCAGCTGAATTGCCGGAACAGCCGCTTAATGCCGTCCTTGTCCTGTCCAATGTAGGGATAAATCTCCGAATACGATCCTTCGAGATAGGTGTTCGCCACCAGCCCCGGTCCGCCGTGCCCCGGGCCCGTAATGTAAATCATGTTCAACCCGCGTTCGCGGATCAGCCGGTTCAAGTGCAGATAAAGAAAATTCAACCCCGGCGTCGTGCCCCAATGACCCAGCAGCCGCGGCTTTATGTCGTCCAGCGTAAGCGGCCGCTCCAGCAGCGGATTGTCTTTGAGATAAATCTGGCCGACGGAGAGATAGTTCGCTGCCCGCCAGTAGGCGTCCATTTTGGTTAATACTTCAGGGCTCAGGGGACCCTGGATAGCTCTCTCGCTTGTCGCGGCTTCGATCATGGCGCACCTCGCAAAAGGGGAATTTGCGTTCTGCTTCAAGCCTAGCAGCCACTCCGGGACACGAGGGGTGACTCATGTCACAAGCAGACACACGCCGGATGATTCTTTCAAGAATTGAAGCCGGCCCCAGTGCATTCCGGCGCAGGCGCACGCATCAAGCGCAATCCGTGCCCGACGGCCGGCAGCGGGATCGTTTTTGTTGTGCGCGTCGCCTCGGGCGCTCGAACCGGATTCACTTCGTCGCGGCGGGCGCTGTTCCTTCCGCGGCCAGCGGCGGCAACTTCGCAACGGCCTCTACCGGCAGTTCCAGTGCGCCCACGCGATCGGTGCCGGCATCGCGCATGCCAAGCCGCAAATAGTATTCGCCCTTCACCGGCACGCTGATCTGCTGCTGGTATTGGAGATTCTGCTTCAGCAACGCGGCAAATTTGTCTGCGCCGATGTTCGCGCTCACGCTGTTCGTCTGCATGTTCACAAGCTTCCCATCCACGCCGTAAACGAAGGTCAGAAACTCGAGCGTGCAATGATGCACACCATCGGGCGTCGGTGTCCAATTCACTTCTCGCGGATTGGTCACGAAGATCACCGAATATCGGCGATAGGGGCCCGAAATCTTTTTGCTTGCCTGGTTGCTCTCCACGATCGCAGGCTCCGCGTCAGCCGAGCTGCGCCGCACGCTCGCCACAAAAATCAGCTCGGTCGGATCCGGCCCTCCCCGCAACATCGCGGTCCGAAGCGCGCTGTAGTCCGTTGCATCGGCCTTGGCAGTCTGCGCCGCATTGCGATGCTCCGGCCCCAGCGGATCGTCGGCATAGTAGCCCCGCCTGTAAGCCAGGTTCAAGCTTGGCCGGTCCACCTTAACCTGGATCTTGCGGAATGCGCCGTTCCAGTTGCGGTTGTCGGGCGTATACGCCACGGTGTAGTAATTGGAGCCGGTTTCGATTGCCTTTTCAATCGCTTGCTTCAGATCGTTTGTGTTCAGGTACGCCTTGCCGCCCGTCGCCTCCGCCATCTGCTGCATCGTGCCTTGCTCGCTACCTGTATTTGTGAGCCATTTTGAGTATGCATTGGCGAACCCATTCGGTTTCCTGTTCATCGTGGAGCCGCTCTGCGTTGCACTCAGCATCGGCGCCACCATCAGGCCCCGCGCGTCGATGGGATACACTGCGACCTGGCTGCGCGACAACTCAACCAGCACCAGGTCGGCATTGGCGTGCAGCGTGGTCTCCGGTTTCTCCGGCCCTGCCGGCGCAGATTGCGCAGACTGCGCAGATTGTCCTGCCACATAAAGCGGAACAA